>NZ_CANMRA010000025.1 GCF_947500125.1 uncultured Kocuria sp.
CGGGCCGATGTGGAGGCCACCGCCGAAACCGCCGCGCTGATGCTGCACTCCTGGGACACCGCCACCGACCGCACCCAGACCGCCGCCGCCATCCGCGCCAAACCGCTGATGTCCCAAGAGTGGGCCAATAACCAGGTCGAGCCGGAGCGCAACGGCAACCAGGCCGCCTGGCTGGAACCCGCTGAGCACCAGGCCTACAGCGCGCCCAGCCTCGTGCCGGCTGTCGGTGACGTCTCCCGCGACGTTGCCAAGGACAAAGCGATCCGCGCCTACGACCTCACCTGGCGGTGGATCAGCCGCGACGGCCACCAGATCGAGGCCACCGGCCAACGCCAAGTCGTCCTCTACCTCGAGAAGCACAGCGGGCAGTGGGACGTCGTCGGCCACCAGTCCAGCGACCTGCCTCAGTGACGACACGCGGCGGGCTGAAATATAGCTATTGTGCAATAGGTCTGTAAGACTGGCTCCATGAGTGAGTACAAGGCGCCGAAGATGTATGGCCGCAAGGTCGCATTTAGCACGCGCTTTACGCCTGACCAGCACCGGCTTGCAGCTGAGGCTGCTGCTAGGGCGGGTCTGTCGATGGCGGAGTACCTTGGCGCGTTGATCGAACGCGATGCGGGGCGGACCAACAAGCTCGACAACCCGCAGGAGGCGGAACTCCCGCTCAAGAACACCGCTTAAACGACTGACGGTCCGCCTGGCAGGGCGGACCGTCGAAGTCAATCAGCTGTCGCAAGTTTGGCGACCGAGACAGCTGGTTCAACAGAAACCGGATGAGAACTGCATATGAACCCATTACCAGGGGACCGTTGTGTCCCCTAGTGTACCTGAGGCGCGTCCGCAAGTGGACCCCGCCTTACTCGACATTGCCCTTTTTTGCCCCGAGACCCCGGCCCGCCGGTTTCTGGCGCACCACCGGATCGAGTACTTCCGGTGCGGTCAGACCAAGTCTCAGGCGTTCCCGAACCGTGGGCGGCCTGCTGGTGACTTCGCGTTCATCCAGCTCAACCCGGCCGACTGGCTGAACTTCCTCGTCGTGGACGTCGATGACGAGGACGCGTTGTTGAACCTGATGCACCCGGCCGTGCCCGAGCCGACCTGGATCATCGAGAACCCCCAGACTGGTCATGCCCAGGCCGGGTGGGCGATCGAACCGGTCTACCGGGGCGAGGGCGCTCGGCCAGGCCCGATCCGCTACGCGGAGGCGGTGCAACGGGCCCTGGACCGCCTGGTGGACGGGGACCCCTGCTTCACCCGGTACCTGGTGCGCAACCCGGCCGCTCAGTTCCCGGCCGGGCGCGTGTGGTGGGGCCGCAGAGCCAGCCCATGGTCCCTAGGGGATCTCAAGGCGCACATGGTCGAGTACACCGACCCGTTCCACGACGAGGCTATTGACGGGCCCGCAGCACCATCCTGGGACCCGGGCACGCCCCTGCTGGGACAGTCCGGTATCCCGCGAGCCTCTGTCTCGGACACCGCCACGGAGGTGGGGCGCAACACCGCGGTCTTCCGCGCCACCCGCCGGTGGCTGTGGGACCAGCGGCAGGCCCGCCACCAGACCCCCAGCGAGGCCGCCTCGATCGCCCACGCCAGGGCGCTCAACGCCCAGCTGCCCCACCCTCTGGCTGATGGGGAGGTCGCCTGTCTGGCGCGCTCGGCCGTCCGTCAGGTCAACGCCGGCAAGGGACGCCCCACCTCCACCAGTGGTTCCGATGCTGCCCACGAGTATCTAGCGCGGATGGGCCGCCGCGGCGGGAAGGCCAGGACCGAGGCCAAGGTGCGTGCGGCGGCAGACAACGCCGCCCAGGCCCGCCAGGCCCGCACCCGCCGTGTGGGGCAGCTGCGGGCTCTAGCGGTGCAGTTGCGGGCGGCGGGGGCGACCTACCGGGCCATCGCCGAGGCCGTAGGGCGTACTACACGCACCGTGATGGCCTGGTTGAAAAACGAGCCCACCACACCCGCTGGCAGCCCCGTCGAGGAGGGTGAAATTCTCCAAGCAACAGGTATTGGTTCCGCCCCAAAGGTGTGCCCCGCGCCCTCCCCTAGTGTGGAAGTGCCCCCCGGACCTGCCGATGAAGAGGATGCCCCCGTGACGAGTGAACCCGCCTACCAGTGGCCCGAAGGCGTCCTGCTTGGAGAACCCGACCCCGACTTCCGGGATCGGCTCCTCCCTGAGCACCGCGGTCTCACTCTCTGGGTGCCTCTGGACTACTTGGAGGATCATCCCACTGGCTCCGGGTACTGGTCTTTCACGACCGCCTCCGACTACTGGGAGACAGTCAAGGACGGACCGTTCCACGGCGCTGCGCTGGGTGGGCGAGAACTGCACGTCACTGAAGTGGGGGCCCGGGTCGGCAAACTCCACGGACTGCGCTTCCCACACCTGACCGCTGTCTCCTACGAGGTCACTCGAGTCGCTGGCGAGTCCCGGTGGTCAGCACGGTTCCCCGGCTACATCGTCCACTGACGCGTCGCGTCCAAGGTCAGTGCCACAGTGCTCTCAGGGACTTCGCTGTCCCCGGGCCTGTCCGACCGCTAGCTGGTCCGGTCAGGAACGCGGCCGACGGTGGTGAGGTGCGGGAGTGAGGATCACCGCGAACATCTCCTGCAAGGCAGCGAGGTCATGGTCTTCGGCTGCGGCCCGGGACGCAGCGTCGTTGAGTGCCCCGGTGACCTGGGTCCAGTCCAACCACCAGCCGGCGGCTACGGCCACTGAGTCGAAGAAGAAGCGCTGGGTGCGCCCGTTGCCCTCCCGGAACGGATGCAGATAGTTGACCTGGTCATAGTGATAGGCCAACCGTTCGATGAACCGGTCCCGATCCAAGTGCTGCAGGTAGCGGTCCTGGCGGAGCTGATCGAAGACGAAACCGGCCGAGCGAGTGATCATCGACACCGGCAAGAACGGCTGCGCCCCCGGGACCGTCTTGCGCAGATCCACGGTGCGCAACTGCCCCGCCCAGGGATAGACGTCCTGGAACAGGTGACGGTGAATGGCTTGCAGCTCAACCAAATCTCGGGTGGGCGCCGGTGGATGGCGCCACAGCTGCAGGGTGCGGACCGCCACCAGGTCGGCTTCCGCGGCGGCGAGCTCTACGGCGGTGCGTGCGCCGATCAGGTTAGTCAGAATCCCGGTGTGCGGGTCCAGATAAGGGTCACGGTGCGGGCCTGGGGCCTCACTCAAGGCCGTAGCGGGCGCGCGTGCGCCGAACCAGCTCCTCGACCTCGAGCCCACCCTCGGCGAAACGATCCAGCTCCGCCCGGGTCGCTGTGGTGACGTGGAGTCCTTCCATGGCAGCACTGTGCACCACGGAGGCCACCTGCTGTGCCCGGTCCACCTCAAGGGCCGGCGGCAGAATGTGCTGCTGTGCCATGGAACCTCCCCGGTGGTGTGCTGGGCCGTGCTGTGCGCACTAGTCTACCAAGCCCCCTGAACAGCGGCTGGAACCATGTCCTCCCCCGCCCCGTAGAGCAACTACCAAGGCGATCTCTCCCAGTGCTATACCACCGGCTGGGATGAGTTGCGCACCACTAGCTGCCCTAAGACACAGGAGGGGTTACCGCACATTTTCTCGGCCCCGAGGAGCCTCCAAAACGCTTGCCCAGGCGAAGCTTGGGGCGCCTCAGCGTCTACCCGCTGACTTGTCCAGCAGCATCACAACACATTGCTGGCAAAAGTGGGAATAGTACTAACGGAACCTTTCCGCTTTTGCCTCCTGCATACCTGGCCCGAGGCAACTTGCCTAGGGCCACGCACATCCGGCTCAGTGTCCATGCCGGCCTTCGTCTTACTGCAGCCATACTCGCGCCAAAGGAAACCCACGCCGACGATCGATCCACCGGATTGCCTCGCTCTGGAGCGGCTGGGCTCGAGTCCCCTGGCCCTCGGTGTGTGACATGGAAGAACTTTGCACTTTAGCCAATAGCACTATTGACAGTATTAGTACTAATACAGTTAGAGATCGGCTTGTCAGTCGATGTGTCAAAAGGTGCATGTCACGGAGACTTGCCATAGAGAGGTACGTCAAGGTATTTGGTGTCGTAAATGTGCGGCGGTGTTTTGAGACTGGAAATCCCTCATATCGCGCAGGTGAAGGGGGTCGGCGGGGCTCCCCCTCGGCGCGCCAGAGAGGCAGCAGTTGACCTGATTTTGGGCGACCCCGGCGAGGAAGGGGGAAGTCGTGAATGCAGGTCTAGCACGACCAGGAAGGTCAGGGGCGTGGATCCTTCTGGATCCTGGGCCCGACATAGGACAAAGCGGCGGGATGCTCGTGGTCGGCCCCGGCGAAATGAGAAGGACTCTGGTTGCAAAAAGAGGGTTCCGGCGGTCTCCATCGGCACACCACAGGATGTGACGCGTCAGCGAGCCTAAGTGTTGAAGCGCACAAGCTTGCTAACTCCTCTCTTAGTGGCTTTGCTGGGAATAGGACTATTAGTACCTGCAGTAGTAGGCAGGGCATTGGCGACGGCGTGCCGGTCCCCTCCGTCATGCCTTGATCGGGCCCCTTGTTGCCAGGCAGTTGCGGTAGGTATTCCATGCCGTGGTGGGGCCCGCACCGAGGCGACTTCAGCAGAGGGACATGGGAAGCTTATGCTGTGAATAGTACTAAAACTAGTAAAAGAGTTATTAGTGGTAATTTTGTACGCTCTCCATCTGTAAGGTAGGCCTGGCCGGCGCCTTCGGGGTCGAGAAACAGAAAGTACAGAGGGGTTCCCAGCGATAACAACCTCCATCTGTCGCAAAGGATTCGCCCTGGAACTGTGTCAGACGGTGGCGTGGTCGTGAGCTCGTAGCTGGAGGAGGGCCAAGGCGGTGAGAGGGATATCCACCCTGAGCTCGACAGCGGTGGTGACGAAGGCTCCGAGTATGTGCTCGCCTTCGTAGGGCAGCCCGGCGGTGACGTCGCGGTAGAGGGAGGAGGTGAAGCCCGAGCCCGGTGCGGTCAGCGTGACCATCATGGCGTCCTGCTCAGGCCGGGGCATCGGGTGGCCGGAGGCCACGGTGACTTGCTCCACCTCGGCGATGACGTCGCGGACGAACTGTTCCCCGTCAGGAACGGCCACGATGTTCCCGACCGGGGCGCGCATCAGGCAGGTGATGACCCCGGCGGTGGTGATGAATGCTCACTTGTGCCACATGGCGGCCAGTACGTCCTCGGAGATCGTGGCTTCGATCCCGGGCACAGACAGCTCTTGGTGGATGCGGCGGATCCGGTCGGTGACCGACCCGGACTGCGGCCCGAGGGTCAGGGTGGCGATCGGGTGCATCTGGTGGATCGCCCCGTCTTCGCTCACGGTGGCGACCACCTTCACGATCCCCCCAGCACCTGGGCCGCTCTGAAACGGTTGGTGAGCGCCGTCAGGTGCGCCATGCCATTGAGGAAGGGCAGAATCATTGTCTCCTCGCCCAACGCGGGGGCGATCTGGTCGATCACGGTGGGCAGGGCGCCGGCCTTGACCGCCACGACAACCAGGTCATAGGTGCCTTTCAGGTCCTTGGTGGTGACCGTGGCTACTGGGACGGTCTCCTTGCCACCGGGCCCGTTCAGGCGCAACCCGTCCCGAAGCTGCTCGGCGAGCCGGGGGCGGACCAGGAAGGTGACGTTGCGGCCCGCTTGGATCAGCCTGGCCCCGAAGTACCCGCCAGTGGCACCAGCTCCAGCGATCAGGATCCTCATCGGTTCAATCCTTCCAATCTCGCCTAGGGAAAGGTTCCATCGATCCGTTCCCAGACGAGTGACTTCTCGTCCTTGCGAGTGTACGGAGATTAAGACCCGGTACAGGTCTGGTGGAACGCACCTGGCATCCTTTACCCCTAATAGTACTTTTAGTGGTTATTTCTAGGTTCGGGGCTTGGGGAAATGCGTTTGGTCGGCATGACTGGGACCACGGCGGGATGGCAAGTGTTGATCCGTCTGCTGTGGCAGCCATGACGCCCGGCAGGGAAGAGCATCTTTGGGTAAGCGCGCCATGTAGGACTTCAAGGATGGAGCCAGCTCACTTCTCCAAACAGTCCTTCACCAGACGGTATGGAACAGCAGTATGAGCGTGCCGGCGGTTGTGAAGCATCGGTGAGTCGTACAACAGAAATTGGCCGGATGAGCCTCGGATAGGCACGTGAGCAAGTGGACGACAGACTGCCTCTAACAGTACTGTTACCTCTATTGGAGGTTCTATCTATGACGACGCGCATTCTCGCCCTGTGTAACCAGAAGGGCGGCGTGGGTAAATCCACGACCACCTTCCACCTCGCTCGGGCTGCTATCACTGCCGGTCAACGGGTGCTGGTGGTCGACCTTGACCCGCAGGGCAACCTGACCAGTGTCGCCGCGGCTGAGTCCGTACCGGAGGATCAGGTGGGAGTGGCGGATGTGCTCAGCTCCCGGGCCGAGGAAACCGCCCGGGACGTGATCGTGCCCGGGGTGTGGGAGGGCCTGGACGTGCTGCCCACCACGGGGGAGACCCTCGGGTTCGTCCGTGACGAGCTCGTGGTCGCCGGGGCCGGACGAGAGGGCCGGTTGCGGGAGGCTCTCGCCAAAGTCGCCGCAGACTACGACCTAATTCTCATTGACTGCGCCCCTAGCTTGGATCAACTGACCATCAATGGGCTTACTGCCGCCGATGCAGCGGTGGTGGTCACCCAGTCGAAGCTGTGGAGCGCCAACGGGCTAGCCCACCTGCTGACCACCATCGACAATGTGCGCCGCTACTACAGCCCGGAGCTGTCCGTGGCCGGGATCATCGTCAATCAGCACGAGGAGCACACAGTGGCCGGTCGCCATTGGCGCCAGGAGCTTCAAGAGGCCGCCACAGCGCGGTCCTTGACGGTACTGACTCCGCCGGTGCCCAAGCGCGCCGCGATCGCCGATGCGACCGAGGCCGCCCGGGGCCTGGACGAGTGGGGCACCAGTGAAGCGGCCTTGCTGGCCAGCATCTATGCCGACTACCTCATCACCCTGGAAGGAATCCGCTGATGGGCCGGCCCGCACCGCGCAAGTCCAGCCTGGCCGGAAGCACCCCGGTCACCCCGCCGGCTGAAGCGGCCCCAGCCGACTCTGCACCCCAGGCCCCAGCTACTCCGACAGCAGAAGGGCCGCCAGCGGCTCCTGCGCCCGAGAAGAAGAGCAAGTACCCGCCGAAGGTCTCCTTCTACCAGGACCCGGCCGACACCGCCCGGGTGCGCGGGGCCATCCTGCACACCCAGGTGGCTGAGGGCACCCGGTCGCTTTCGGACTTCATCAACAACGCCGTGATGGTTGAGGTGCAGCGGCTGGAGGCCAAGTACAACGGGGGGCATCCCTTCCCCGGAGTCGGTGCCCGAGGGCTGCCCCAAGGCCGTCCCATGGGGCGCTGATTCCCAGATTAGGCAGCTGGACGGCTTGTGCTGTCCTGTTCCGCCCGAAGCAAGTCGGCGCTGGACGATGTCAATCGTGAGACCCACTTGGACGGGTACACCTATAGCGAGGAAACAATTGACCAACTTCACGGACGACCAAAAGGTCTACGTCACCCCCCGGGGAACTCAGATGCATGGGGATTCCTTGGAGCTACTAGGAGCTCTGGATGACGAAACCGTGGACCTAATCGTGACCAGTCCTCCTTTCGCCCTTCAGCGGAAGAAGGCCTACGGCAACGAAAATCAGGAAGCGTATGTCGACTGGCTCGCACAGTTTGGCCAAGCTGCCAAGCGCGTCCTGAAGCCGACGGGGAGTCTTGTCATTGACCTCGGTAATGCCTACCGCCAAGGCAGCCCAACGAGGTCCCTCTATCCGTATCGCGTACTACTTAAGTTCGTCGACGAACTTGAGTACCATCTTGCCGAAGAATTTTTTTGGTACAACCCGGCGAAGCTGCCTAGCCCTCTTGAATGGGTGAATAAGCGGCGTATTCGTGTCAAGGATGCCGTCAACACCGTATGGTGGTTCTCGAAGACGGAGTGGCCGCAGGCTGATGTGAACCAGGTTCTGCTGCCATACTCGAAGAATATGCAGCGTCTGCTCAAGGATCCGGAGAAGTATTACAAGGCGACTCTGCGCCCAAGCGAGCACTCCATCTCCAAGCACTTCGGTACGAACAACGGCGGCGCCATTCCGTCAAACCTTCTGCAGATCCCCAACACTGACTCAAGCTCGGCTTACTTGAAGAAATGCCGCGCACTCGGCATCAAGTCGCACCCTGCGCGTTTCCCAGCCAACCTGCCTAAGTTCTTTATTGAGTTTCTCACGAATCCCGGGGACCTTGTCGTGGACATTTTCTCTGGGTCGAATACGACAGGAATGGTCGCTGAACGGCTTGGACGACGTTGGTATTCGTTCGAGCTGAGCCGGGACTATGCCGCCCTTTCCATCATGCGGTTCCTTCCCGGTCTGGCTCCGCAGGATGCCGGGAAGCTGTACGACGAGGCAAAATTGAGGACGGTGTCCCTTCCGGAGGAAGGTCGGTCGCTCCTTGCCACGATGGCGAAAACTCTCGAAGAGGACGCGGATAAGGCTGTGGCGGCAGCCGAGGAGGCGTTGGCGATTGCCGTTGAGGATCATTTGGAGGCCAAGGGTCGGCGCAAGAAAGCCAAGGATGCAAGCCGTGAGGTTCTGATCGTAGGTCCCACCGATCTTGTGGAGATCGCGGACGCAGCCTTGGCGCGGGCGGAGGAGGACTTGGCAGCTCGGTCTGCAACCATGCGCGCAGCAAAGCGCGATCTTTCTCAGGCGAAAAAACGTAGCGAGCTGGGACGCGCCTTGCTTGAAGACTTCGATGCCTATTACGACACGACTAAGTTCTTGGTGGAGGTAGACGAGCTTGCGGCCTCGGTGGAGTAGCCCATGGTCGGACAGGAAGCGGACACGTTGCCGCTGTTCGCAGATTACTCGGGCAAACCGGCGCTTATGGTGACGCGATCAAGAGCTAGCGAAGGTACTCGCCTTGCGAACCAAACCTTCGCCGCTGCTCTCGTCGAGCAATGCGCGCCGGATCCTACTTTTGGTACGGACAAAAAGCCGTTTGATCTGCACTCGGTTGCCTCCCTGCCGCCGCTCCTCCGGGTGTACATGTACACGATGACGACGCATCCTTCGGAACGTCAGCAGGGCGCCTACAGAATTCAGATTATTTTGCCGAAACAGGGCCGACACTTCGACACGACCGATGATGCATTTGTCATCCTGGCAGGCTATGAGCCGAGCCTGGAAATTTTCGCTTTGTGGGACGCGGACGCTCACGATGTCGGCGACGGCATCCCGCACTCCAAGGGCGTACAAGTCCTGGAGGACACACTCTTTGAAGCGCTATCGACAGGGACTGCCCAACAGAAGAGGAAGCTTCGTGGGACTGACATGATGGAAACTGTCGTTGCCTGTCGGCCAGACACTCTGCCCGACGCACTTGAGCTGCGTTGGCAGCTATCGATTGAGAGGCATACCTCATGAGTGCGGACGGTTGGGGCAACTCTGGCTGGACCCCCGAACCTGAATACGCCAGCGACAGGGATGACATTCTCAATGGGTTCTACCTGCAGGCCTTGAGTGAGGCCATCACGTACGACCGCATCACCGGCTTCTTCGCTAGCAGCGCCCTCACATTGTATTGGAAAGCGCTTCCTGGATTTGTTGACCGAGGCGGGAAGCTGCGCATCCTTTGCTCGCCGCGGATCACGGAGCGTGATGCACTAGGCATCGAACGCGGCTACGAAGCTCGCGACGATGAGTCCCTGGCTGCCGTATTGCGAGCTGAGTTTGGCGCACTGCTGGGGAGTGATCAGCTACGAAAGCCTGCTCTTGCTCTCGCTGCACTGATTTCAGAGAGCATCCTGGATGTCCGCCTAGCGCGGGTAGCCGGTGCCGCCCTCCACGACCGTCGCATGTTTCACGATAAGGTCGGCCTGTTCACCGATGCCGGGGGACAGCGGATCGGTTTCCGTGGCTCCCTGAACGAGACACGCTTCGGCATCGCCTCGGACGGCAACGTCGAGTCCTTTGACGCGTGGACCAGTTGGACAGGCCGCAACGACAACATCAGGGTCCAACGATCCGCGGAACGGTTCGAACGTCTCTGGGCTGGCGAGAGTGCGGGCGTAGAAGTTCTTGCCCTCCCAAGCTCATTCCGTCACTGGCTCGACACCCAAGCAGACGGCATCGACTGGCGGGAGTTCGCAGCTGAAATCACCACTGAAGCTGAACAAGACCTAGTGATCCGTTCTGCGCCAGACGGTCGGCCACTTCTAGAGCAGCAGCTTCGAGGCCTGGATGCTTGGGAGAAACACGGTAAGCGTGGCATCCTTGCCCATGCGACCGGTTCCGGTAAGACAGTCACTGGGATCACCGCCATCACCAATCACGACGGGCCAGCACTGGTTGTTGCTCCCTCCCGTCTGGTGGCCCGCCAATGGGAGAAGCAGCTTGAAGACACGGGGCGGCGGGTCCATCTGTGCGGCGACGGCGAAACCACATGGAAGACTCGACTGCGCAACTGGTTGACGCAGCCGGCTTCAGAACGGGTCGTCGTTGCGCTGGCGCCCACCGCCGCTCAGCAGGCATTCGTGAAGCAGGCGTCCCGCGCGAGGAATCTGCTGCTTGTGGGTGATGAGGTACATAGGTTAGGCGCGCCGTCGTATCGCAGCGTCCTGGAGATCGACGCGGCAGCACGTCTTGGCCTGTCAGCGACCCCTGAACGCGCGGGCGACCCCGAAGGCACTACAGCCATCTACAACTACTTCGGTGGGGTCATCGACACTTACACGCTGAAGGACGCTTTAAATGTGGGAACCCTCTGTGACTACCTCTACTACCCGCAGCTGGTGCGACTAAATGCACAGGAGCAAGAGGACTGGGACGAGCTGAGCAAGAAGATTGGCAGACTCGTCGCGCAGGCCCACAACTCCAACGACGGGGCGAGCAGCAACCTGATGGGCCGGGTGAAGGTGCTAGCGACGCAGCGCGCCCGCATCGCGAAAACGGCCGCTGCCAAGACACCGCTAGCCCACTCAGTCGTGAGCAAGAACTACGAGCCTGGCCAGCGCTGGTTGGTCTACTGCGACAACAAGCACCAGCTTCAAGAAATCACAGGTAAGCTTCGCTCCTCCGGCATCGACGCGTATGAGTACTACTCCGATATGCCGGGTGACAAAGACGCCACACTGAGGTATTTCAACGAGAACGGCGGCGTGGTCGTCTCGATCAAATGCTTGGACGAGGGCGTAGACATACCCAATGCTGATCACGCCCTGATCTTGGCCTCGTCAAAAAACCCTCGCGAGTTCATCCAGCGTCGGGGGCGTGTGCTGCGCAAAGCTGATGGGAAGAGCTTGGCGATCATCTACGACGCCATACTCCAGCCTGAGAGCCTCGGCGACGCATCGGGGATGGCGCTGCTGCAAGGAGAACTCGCCCGCGCCGGCAACTTCGCCCAGAGTGCACTTAACAGCAACGCGCGCGATCCGCTAGAGCGGTTAGTTGTCAGCCTCGGTGGTGATCTTGAGGCACTCTATGGGTACCTCGGTTCCGGGGATGAGGACGATTAGCACCGCTGGGTCTCAGACGCACCGCTCGGTACTTTATACGCGAAGCACCCTTGTAATAGGAGTAACTCTTATGCGAGACAACCTAACCACCGTGGTCGAGTCAGTGCGTTCACGATTCTTTGCTGACAGCGTCGACGCGACGCTGACCCAGCAGATCCTCGAGATCGAGAGGCAGCACATGGAGGACCGGCCACGCGCTCAGGAAAGCGTTGCCCGCACCATCCAGCAGCACCTGGATGGCGGGGCGGCGGAGTGAGGTACAGGAAGCTCACGATCGAAAACTTTCTAGTCTTCAAGGGCGAGCAGACCATCAGCTTCCCGGAGAAGGATGGGGTGGTCGTCTTCTATGGGCGCAATGGTAAGGGGAAAACCTCTTTGCTCAATGCCTTTCGCTGGGCTTGGACTGGTGAGGTTCGCAAGCGCAGCACCCGTACGCTGCCGCTCGAGGACATCACGAACCAGGTTGCGCTCGAGGAAACGAACAGTGATTCCCTCCGCTGCCGGGTGCGCCTCGAGTTCGAAGTTGATGGCGTCCAATGGGATCTCACCCGCACCCTGGCCACGACGGGACAAGGGCTTTCGACCGATCTCACACTGCGCCGTGCCGCGGTTGCACTGAGCACTGCCGACGCTGAGCGCCGGGTTGCGGAGTTAATGCCTCGGGAGATCGAGCAATTCTTCCTCTTTGACGGTGAGCTGCTCGACCAGTATGAAAAGCTTCTGGATGACGACAGCACCGCTGGCTCCACTCTCCGTGATGCCATTGAACGGATTCTAGGACTACCGATCCTTGAGAACGCTGCAAGGGACAGCTCGCGCGTAGCCGAAGATGCCGGCAGGCTCATCGCGGACGCTGCCAAGCGTGACAACAAGACGGAGAAGTTGGGTCAGTACCTTGCTGGCGAGCAAACCAGGCTCCAGGCGTTCCGCGACAACTTCGAAGCTGAGGACAGGAAGGTCAAGGAGCTCGAGGCTGAGTCACGTCAGCTCGAACAGCAGGTTGCCGAGCAGTCCGGAAAACTAGAGATCAAGGCGAAGCGCGACGAAGTCCTGGAGCGTCTGAAGGATGCAGAGACCCGTTACGAGGCTGCGAAGCAGGAGTTCGAGGAGCTTCTCGCTGACTCCTGGCGTGCCGTCCTAGTGGAGCCGATCGCGGCTCGCATCGAGCAGGACGATAAGGAGCTGGAATCACTGGAGAATCGGCTCGGCGGACTGCGCTTCGCGGCTGTCCTCGCCCGCCACTACAAGGCCTCCGGCGACGACACGTGCCCTGTGTGCGAGTCCCACTTAGGGGACGACAATCGAGCAGCCTTGGAGCAACACCTCCGGGAAACCGATTCCGATGAACTCGAAGCGGCGGAAGACCAAGCCGCAACGCTAAAAAGTAGCCTTAAACAGCTCCGGGCGTCCGGTACGGGGTACGAGCTGCGCGCTAATCTCAAGATAGTTGAGGACACTTATCTGAAACTGCAGCAGGAGATTGAGGACTACCGGGACGACCTGGACGACCTGAACGACAATTTGAAAGGCCGGGACGGCGAGCTCACAGAGCTCATACAGCGCACCACTAACGTCGCCAAGCTACTCGAGAAAGCGAAGACTGCCTATAAAGACGAGCGGGCACGCTGGGAGCAGGCGAGGGTGAACGTCGACAAGTTTGAGATGGAGATCCGCAAGACTGGTGCCGGGCAGGCTGACCCAACCATTTACCTGCGGAAGCAGACTGCCGAAGGGCTCGCAGCGCTATATGAGAAGGCGATAGTCATTTACCGTGACCAGCTCAAAGAGCAGATCCAGGAGAGAGGTACCGAGCTGTTCCAGAGCATGCGGTCGGAGAGCGACTACGTGAAGTTGGCAATCAACGAGTCCTACGGCCTTCGTATCCTGGATCGGTCAGGCCAGGCTGTAACGCACCGTAGTGCGGGATACGAGCACCTCGTCGCGCTGTCGCTCCTAGGCGGATTGCAAGCCAGCGCCCCCATCACCGGACCGCTCGTTATGGATTCGCCGTTCGGACGGCTCGACGAGCAGCACGTTGAAGGTGTCGTCGCCAACCTCGACAAGCTCAGCTCCCAGGTATTCCTTCTTGTGCACGAGCGTGAGCTTCCCCGCGACGCGGCACGAGACCTACTTCGCGGTCGCCTACTGGCCGAGTTCGAGCTGTCTCGAGGCTCGTCTGCACGCGAGACCAACATCCAGGAGTTACGCCAGTGAGGGAAACACCGACGCGCGCACGCGTCAATATTGCGTTGACGGGCCCAGCGGAGCTTGCCCGCGACGAGGTCAACGATCGATTTCCTTTCAGAGAGAAACAACAGCTCGTGCGTCTTGGGCTGGCCTACGCGCTGCGCCTCAACCTTGAGCCGGTCCGAGACGCCCACTTCGGTCGTGCTGGCGACGGCCAGAATATGAACGTCGGATCGTTTGACCCCAGTGGTGAACTCTTCGAGCTAGTGCGCGCGTTCCACCCGGACCAACGGAACGTTGCTGAGGTCGCCGAGACCCTCATGAGCCTCGGTCTGGTGAGGCTGGCTGAGGACATCCGCAACAGCGAGGTCAGCCGCATCGCCGATATCCTCTACTCGGGCAACGAGCCTGCGTGACAGGTGGAAGATCGAAGCGGGAGCTTCTCTGCATTCTCGCTAATCCTCCCCTTGGGAGTGGCGAGCGAACCCGGGCGCGCCTTGAACGCGCACGGGAAATCCTTGGCTTCGAGGCTGTGGTTATCGGCAATCTGTTTGCTATTCCATCTAAAAACGTCACTGACATCTCGTCACTCGGGAGAGATGCAGCCGGTTGGACGGAAGCTCGGGCGGCCTTAGAGCCAGCCATCGCAGTGTGTGATGGTGCGCTTCTTGCCTACGGCCTCGCGGAACCGAGCGGAGTGGCTCGATTTCACCACCGTGGCCAGGTGGACATGGTGATGCAGAAGTTAGGTGACGCCGGATGTCCCACGTTCCAGGTTGGCGATGGCCCTAGGCACCCATCACGCTGGCAACGGTGGACTGCGAAAAACTATCCAGAGCTTACTTTCCCTACAGCACTGCGACTTGCTATTGCACAAATCTAAGAGATGGTTTCAATAATATAAGGCTAGCGGCCCCTGCCGTGGCGACGATTATGGTCGACATGACGACGCGTAGATCTTCTCCAGGGCTGAGAATAGTGATGAGTGGTAGACGTTGCTCGAACTGTTAATCCCGCCGCATCCGCGGGCCACGAAGGGGTAAACCGGTTATGCGATGTTTGCCCACATATCGGACCAATTTGAAGCCGTCTGCCGGGCCGGGGTGGAACGGCACGACGTTTAGCCGCTAATCAGTTTTTTGATGATCGACGAGCAGATCCGTGAGCAACTACACGAATACAGCGCCGGTGTCTTTTTTTGATCCTCGGATCGGCACGCCCGGATCTCCTGAGGGAACTTAGCATTCTAAATCTCAAAAGCGGAGCTTTGACAGACAAGATGGGAGCCTGCCGAGCGTGACGCTCGACGGGCTCCCACCAAAACAAGACCCACGACCCACGTGCATCCTGTTCGTACGATGCTACAGTCTCGGGACTGCCGCACCGATGGGTCAGTTTGGGTTTCATGCCGCGAGTGTCACGGCGAGGTTCATCATGGTCTGGTACTCGATGGGGGTCAAGCTGCCGAGACAGGGTGCGTGCCTACGCCCAACAGCTCAACCGACAGCACCCGACCCCGATAGGGGAGGGAGCCAGCCGCGGAGGGCTTTCCCATGGTCCACGACGAAGGAACCCGGTTTACCGGTGGTGGTGGGTCGGGTTCCTCATTCCTAGGACAGGCGGCGGGATGGGTTGAGTGGCCGGATGGCTCTTCGGTCGACGCCGGTGCCCGCGCCTCTTCCGTAAGGGGCCAGGGCTAACCCCCAGCAGGAACCGTTGTCGGGGGCCAAAGGGACGACCAGCGCTGTCCAGGCTGGACGCGGGGCGTCCCGGCGGCACCGCACCGGGCAAGGACCGCCGGCCCGTCACCGAGCTGCTGATTACGAGGAGAAGGCCACGG
This sequence comes from uncultured Kocuria sp., assembly GCF_947500125.1. Taxonomy (GTDB): domain Bacteria; phylum Actinomycetota; class Actinomycetes; order Actinomycetales; family Micrococcaceae; genus Kocuria. The sequence continues at coordinate 15,540 of NZ_CANMRA010000025.1, forward strand.
TGACGTCCCCCATGCTCGAGGCCTGCCCCAAGTCGATCCACTGCGATGTCGCAGCGGTGGCCCCCAAGCACGAGGATCCGCTGCCGCGGATCGCCCGGACACGCCCAAGGGCGTGTCCGGGCGGGGGAGTGGGGGTCTACTGGGCGGCGTAGTAGGCGTCCTTGACGGACTGGTGAATGCGGCCGCGGTCGGAGACCTCGTAACCGTTCTCCTTCGCCCAGGCCCGGATCTTCGCCGTCTCCGGGTTACCACCCGTGGAGGAACGAGGACCGGGGGCCCGGGTGGGCTTGCCCTGGGTTCGCCGGCCAGCGGCCGCGTAGGGGCGCAGGGCCTCCCGCAGCTTCTCCGCATTATCAGTGGAAAGGTCGATCTCGTACCGCCGGCCGTCCAGGCCGAACTGGATGGTCTCATCCGCCGGCCCGCCCTCGAGGTCGTCCTCCAGAATGATCTTTACGCTCTGGGCCATCGCAAAACCCTTTCCTTCATCTCGTCATGTCTTTCGCTGGCGCACACCCATGGTCCTAAAAACCGGCACCGACCACTTGCACGCATGTTTCTGGGACAAGTCAAGGTGCCACGGTTGCGTGGGTGCTTTCGGATACCAACTCACCGTACCGAAGAATGCTAAACATTTTATAATTGGCTTCGGAGATAGCGAGACCGACCGCGTAGACATCAGCGGAACGGATCCTCATGTCGTAGCATATCGGGGAGTGGACTGACCAAAGCATTTCGATCGTGGACCGAGCCATGAAGTCAGCGGTCTGACGTACGCTCTGCATCGGTTGTAATATTGGTGAACGGGCAGTCCCGTAGAGAAGCCGTATGAAGCAAAGAGTCCTTGGGTGGTCTAATAGGTCCGGAACGCCTGACGTCATTTTGCGCCATCTCCAGATGACGATGCCGATGGCGAGATAAAAGCGTCCGCTGATCGCCTCAGTAAACACCGCCAGTGCTCCCACGAAGCCCAGACACATAAAAGTAATCGAGGTCACTTCGGGCTATCTTGATACAGTGGTCAGGGTGGATGGGGTAACTCCCGCGTACTGTGTCGAGGCCTGCCATGACGGCGCAACGCTCAACAATCCACGTCCATCCCACTCCCATACCAGCCATACACTGCCTCGGTGGGTGGCAGGTGTCAAAGATGCCCGCGATGAACGAGAATGCGGTCCAGTGCGCGCGCGGCAGCGTCCCGGCACGGTCTCGGTGGCCCCAACGGTGTGAGCCGATCACCGCGGTCGTCGATCCTGAAAAATTGGGCAAGCATGGCGACAAAATCCACGGCAACCAGTTGGACTTCAACACCTTCGTACCCGTTATCCACGTTGGCGATACTAGCGATTCTGTCGGCGATGTAAGGCTGACTCCCTTGCCGGTGTCCCGTGCTGGTGCGTCGTAGCCGCGGTCTGGGCAGGTTCCCTGCGCGCGTGACTCTGCCCGCACGTTGAGAGGAGTACCGAGTTTTGACCTCAAACGCGACAAGGACTCCCTCTACCACCGCGACCATGTCCAGGTCTTGTCGGCCCTCAGCGCGATCCAGCCCGGTGTCCCCAAGTGCCACCAAAATTGCGTCAAACTCGTCTTGCAGCAGAACTGCCGCAGTTTCCTCCCCCAGCGCCCCTACTTGAGCATCAGTTGCTCCACTTAACTCGACCAACAGTCGATCAGCCCCCGTTATGGCTAGCTCATCAAAGCGATTACGGAAAATCTGTGTCTTTTGTGCCGCAGAGGTCACGAGGCCAAGTTGGATAAATCCTGGAACTGACGTGTCATCTATATAAAGCGGGTAGGCGAACATAAGGGAGTCAGGACCGGATGTAGCGGCACGGCGTTCGATAGCGCGGTATTGGCGCCCTTCTCTCGACCAGCCGCGATTTAATGCACGATCCTGGACGTAAAGGTTGGGACCGTAGGTGCCCCCTGATGTATAGGGGATGAAGTGCCCGCGGTCGACTCGGCGTCCGCCGAAGGTTTCCACGAGAGGATACCCACGCTGATAAGACACATCCCGCTGCTCAAGTGGGGCTTTCGGATGTCCGACTGCTAGTACAGTTCGATTGAATTCGGGGTCCGTATCGAACAAAAACTCGGTACCTTGATGAGTGAAAGCAACTAAACTAGCCTTGGGGAAGGCGTCATAGTAGGCACCAGCGCAGGCATCACTGAGTGACTCCGGCAAAGAAACACCTAAAGTACGGGCGTTTGACACAATTGACCACAGGTTCACCCCTGCATGTTTAAACATTCTCTGTCTCGTAGTTGTACTCAATCACTTGCGCAACTTTCTTTTATTGCAGCCTCAGAGCCATCGATAAAAAACGGCGACGGCCTCGGCTAAAGTACTCCGTATGTCAAAATGGCATGTGTTTCTCCGCTATCAGATAAAAATTCAAGAATGTCAACTGGCGGTGTCCAATAAAATCAAAACACCACAAAACACTCCCCATGCATTATATGCTGAAGTGAGTCCTCAGCAGGTGTAATGCGTCGTCACGGAGCTGGGTCCGGCCGCGAGTCACCCAGTCTTGATCATTGACAAATGATTGTCGCAACACTGGAAGGACTTTCAGCCACAGATCCTCCATGAGATCAATTCGACCTAGACCGTTGTTGGCGTCATTATCAATTTCATAACCGCTGCCTGCAAACATGGAGAAACCACCCATCGTGTCAAGTTCCATGTCATAATATGCGTCGGGAACAGTGGTTTGAAGACATAATTTGGCCGGCCCGAATGATGCATTTTGACCTGCCAATAGAGAGGCCACTTCCACGCGTTCCGAATGGGCCCCGTCACTAAAGCGTGCTGATCCGCCGACTAAGTCCTGGCTTTTAACCTCACGAATCTCAGTCAAAAAAATATTTGGATCCAAGGTGGGGTTGTCACCAAGTTTGAAGAAGATCCATTTAAAAAACTCAGCGTCTATGAATTCTGGTAAATTGTTCCATTCAGTCCTGCCCTGGAATGCATGGGCAAGATTATCCAATGAGGGCACTACTTTATTTCGTACCGTTTTTGGGTCGCGAGTGGAACATAAGGCGGTCAAGCCTTCTTGGGGATCGCCGTCAAAGACGATCACGTCAAAGGCTTCACGCACATGGTATTGCCCCCATGGCGTACCGAGGGGCAATACGCGACGCACAGCGGTACGGGGTTCGTCGTAGTAAAACCTCACACGCATTCTGGCTGGAAGGTCTCTGCCCGCAGGAGTAATCGATGGTGCGGTTGCAGTAAAGGCATGAGAGGAGGGGTTGGCGTACACACCGTCATCCTCTATGAATCGTCCCCAGCCCTCACTTGGTTGCGTCGTGTCGTACACATAAAGATCTGCTTGAACCTGCGTCAATAAGTCTTGCAAATCCCCGTCAATAAATATGCGGAAAGGTTTTGCAATAACGCGTCCTGAGGTGAAAATGCTCACGATGAAACCTGTTTCGGGGGGCTACTAGTAGGGGTATCTGAGAATCACACCATCAAGATTGGATGTTGTTTTAAGTACGCGATTTACGATAAAGCTTGCTGCGTCCTTAACTTCCACGCGGGGTATAATCTTGATTGGCTGGTTGGCTCGAATAGCTTCTTCTCTTGGGTATATTCGAAACGTACATGACACACTATCTGAAGTTCCGATAGTACTGGTGGCGTTACAGAGAATGCCGTTGTCGGATTCCACAAAATTTTCTGAAGTTCTCACAGTTTCCGAAAGAAAATTGCCTCCATCCACTTGTATTCTTGCAGGTCCAGGAGGTGTAAAGTCCAGATTGATCACTATTCTTGATTCGCGCGCCCACTTTGCGACCAGCTTATGACATGCTCCGCTACCCTCAAGAGCGTAAGTGAAAGTTAAAGGCGTATAAAACTTGGGTTCTTCTCTGGTTATGTTGAGACTTAATTCCGGTGTTGGAGTTAGAGGCGGTTTGTCCTGGACGGTCCAACGAAAAACAAGGGTTGTGCGCCCAAAAATTAGATCTATAATAATGATATATGCAACGACCAAAACTACAGTCACAATCACTTTTTGGAATATGTGGCCTACTATGCCGGTTTGGAATAACCCAACTTGGGTGGCAATATATAACCCCAGTAGGGCTAGGTACTTAAGAGTTTCCCCTGCTATTTGTAGTGCTTTTTCCACCTTTACCGCAACACCTCATTGACCCAATCTTCGACGATTGAATCGAGGCGCGGGTTATGTGTTTCGATCACACCTAGGCTTCGTAAACTGAATGTTCCCTGCAATGGGCGGGGAGGCTGCATTGTTATCGACTTAATTTCATATGGAGGCAAGTCGTTGGTTAAGTAAAGATTCAGCCTTTTAACATTTTTTGCGCTAAAGGCTTCAGTCAGAAATTTTAGGTGATCTTCCTCGATGTCTGAGGAAACATCGTGACCGTCCATTACTTTTAGATCGATCCGCCTTAGTCGACAATTTTTTCGGCTACTTAAAAGGAAAGCCAAGTTTAGAATATCTGCTGAACCCAGCAACCATGAATCTTTGATGAGTAAAGGTGATTTTCGACGTGAGTTGTCGAACAGCCTCGACTCATGGGCATGCTTGTGGTGAGCACCCCTTCTCAGCTGCATGGTCGTCATTCGCCCAGTCTATCCATTGACTCGTCTACACGCACGTGTTACGATACGCGATTTTTGTCATCGCACACTCACGGTGCTACGTGCGATCGAGCAACCGATCAGCCTTAACTTCTACTTCTGACACCCTTTGGGGCTGCCATCGGCAAGCCCATCCGTTGCTCGGTGGGGGTGCCGTATAGCCATAGTCGTTTGACGCGCCGTGTACTGGGCGGTGTGCGGGGATATCACCGGGGCCATCGCCTGGATCCGCAGATAGTGCAGCAGTTCTGTACGCACCTCCGAATTCTCGGGCCCCCAGGGTCCAGGCGGCGCACGCCCCCCTCATCCGTCTCGCTTGATCACGCTGAGTTCGGCCCTCCTGCTCGCGGAGCAGGATGGATAAGTTTTGGTCCTTGCCCACCGGGTCGGAAACTTGTGCTTCGCCCCGGGCAAGTGATGTGCTCAGGCTCGACAGACATGTCTTGGAAGGCATGGGATGCGAGACGTCTCGTCCGGGAAATTTGCGCCCGCATGTTGTGAACCGCAGCGATAAGTGGCGCGCTTCTGACAGAGCTAAATGACGGGAGCAAGGCCGAGCGGTTCGATCCGGGTCGATGGGTCGTTCGAGCTCTGGATGGTTGAGAGTTTGTCCGGCTCGGACTGCCGTCCCACTTCCTAGGTACTGGGACGCTCGGCGTCGAAACCTAAGTTCGGGGACTATGGATATCGATTCGAGTGCCAGAAGTTAGGCCTAGAACTCAGTGCCATCTAGGTCGTACGGAACCGACTTCCGGTACGCTGAGCCCATGGAATTGGGCTATGCGCGGGTCTCGACGGCCAAACAGGACCTCGATCGGCAGATCGATGCCCTCCGCCAGGTCGGGATCGCCGCCGAGCGGATCTATGTGGACAAGAAGTCCGGGGCCACCACGGAGCGCCCCGGTCTGGCTGCGGCCCTGGCCTACGCGCGGGAGGGCGACGTGATCGTGGTGCACACCCTGGACCGGCTCGGGCGCACCGTGCGCGACACCCTCAACCTCATCCACGACCTCGCCGAGCGGGGAGTGGGCGTACGGAACCTCGCGGATCCGATCAAGGTGGACTCCACCAACCCGAACGACCCGATGGCTCAGCTGGCGGTGGTGCTGCTGGCGCTGTTCGGGCAGATGGAACGCACCTACACGCTCGAGCGCGCCGCCCACGCCCGATCGGTGGCCACGGCCAAGGGCCGGCGGATCGGGCGGCCTACGGTGGTGGACCCGGACAAGCTGGCCTACGCGGTGCACCTGCGCGAGTCCGGGCACACGATGGCGGAGATCGTGGCGAAGACCGGGATCACCCGCACCAGTCTCTACCGCCACCTCCCACCGCGGCCCCCGGAGCCGGTGACGGCCGGACCGGTCACCGCCGCCGATCCCGAGCCCGGTCGGGCGGACTGACCCTCGTGGGGTGATGGTGGTGGTGCAGCTGAGTCCGCAGGAGAAAGCGGCACTGCTGCGCCAGCACCTCGACGACGGGGTGCCGCTGACCCGGCTCGCCGCCCACGCCCAGGTCTCGGTCCGCACCCTGCAGCGCTGGGCCGCCGAGTACCAGGCGGACTCCTCCGCGGCCGGGTTGCACCGCCAGGTCCGCAGCGACCGCGGTCACCGCCGGTTGCCTGCGGAGCTGATCGCGGTGATCGAGGCCCTGGCGCTGCGCCGGCCGGCACCGACGACCACGTTCATCCACCGCCGGGTGTGCGATCTGGCCCCGGAGCGCGGCTGGGCGCCCCCGAGCTACTCGAGCGTGCGCAGCGTGATCGCCGGCATCGACCCCGGGCTGCGCACCCTGGCCCTGGAAGGAGACACCGCCTACCGGGACCTGTACGAGCTGGTGCACCGGCGGACGGCGGTGAGGCCCAATGAGCAGTGGCAGGCCGATCACACCCTGCTCGATCTCCAGATCCTCGACCACCGGGGGCGCCCGGTGCGGCCGTGGCTGAGCGTGATCCTCGACGACTACTCCCGCGCGGTCGCCGGCTACATGGTCTTCACCGGCGCCCCGAATGCGGAGCAGACCGCCCTGGCCCTGCACCAGGCCGTGCGAGCCAAGCCCGACCCGCGGTGGCCGGTCCAGGGGCTGCCGGAGGTGCTCTACAGCGACCACGGGTCCGACTTCACCAGCACCCGGCTCGAGCGGGTCTGCCTGGACACCCACATCCGGCTCATCCACTCCCGCGTCGGGGTCCCGCAGGGGAGGGGGAAGATCGAACGCTTCTACGGCACGATCACCACCGAGGTGCTCCCGCACTTGCCCGGTTACATCCCGCACGGCACCGGGGGCACCCCTACCTCACCACCTGCCCTGAGCCTGGAGCAGCTCGACGCAGTGGTCCAGCGTTACCTGATCGAGGACTACCACACCCGGGTGCACTCCGAGACCGGCCAACCCCCGGCCACCCGCTGGATCGGGGCCGGGTGGATCCCCCGCACCCCAGCACGACCGGAAGACCTCGACCTGTTGCTGCTCACCGCCGCGACCACCCGCATCGTCCAGCGCGACGGCATCCGCTTTCAAGGCACCCGCTACATCTGTCCAGTGCTGGCCGCCTACGTCTCCGAGACCGTGACCATCCGCTACGACCCCCGCGACGCCGGCGAGGTGCGCGTCTACCACCAGGACACCTACCTGTGCCGGGCGATCGCCCCCGAACTGGCCGCCGCGACCATCACCCTCCAGCAGCTGCAACAGGCCCGGAGCGCACGGCGCCAGGAGCTCAAGCAGCAACTGCGCGCCCGGCGCAGCCTCGCCGACGCCCTGCCCGCCGACGACCGCTGGGCACCACCACCCGCCCCGGCGCCGGGCCCGGCAGCAGACCCGCCGGCGGACCGGGCGCCCCGACACCGGCTGCGGACCTATGCCACCGACTGAGCCCGACTCCTCCCGGAGCCTGCTGGGCAAGAACGACGACGGTCGGCGCTTCCTCTCCGGCACGTTCGGGGAAATCGCAGCCTTGGGCCCACCCCCGGACCCCGCATCGCCCCTGCTCCTTCCCACCCGGGAGCACCGCCGCTTCACCGAGTTCGCCGACACCGTCCGCACCCACCGCTACATCGGCGTCTGCTGGGGCCCACCCGGGGTCGGCAAGACGCTCTCGGCCCGGCACTACGCCGGGGCACCGGAATGGGAGCAGTGGCAACGAGACCTGGGCGAGGACCGCGAGCCCGGCCCCATTCCCGAACAAGTCCTCCAGGCCCGCACCGCCATGTGGACTCCGACCGTCACCGCCAGCCCCCGACAGGTCGACCAAGCCCTGCCGCGGGCCTGCCAGCAGATCTCCTACGCCATCGACTACCACCGCCACGGCCACGTCGACCCGCTGGTGCACACCGCCTCGCGGTCCTCCGGGCTCACCGAGCTGCTCATCATCGACGAAGCCGACCGGCTCAAGACCACCGGCCTGGAACAGGTCCGCGACTACTACGACCGCCACACCATCGGAGTGATCCTCATCGGAATGCCCGGCATCGACAAACGCCTGGGACGCTACCCCCAGCTCTACAGCCGTGTGGGCTTCGCACACGAATACCGCCCACTCACCCCCGAAGAGCTCACCGCCGTCCTGAACCGCCGCTGGCACACCGACGGACTGGCCGACGACGACGAGTTCACCCAGTCGGTCGCGATCGCCACCATCGCCCGGATCACCAGCGGCAACTTCCGCCTCGTCGACCGCCTCCTCACCCAGATCAAACGCATCCTGGACATCAACCAACTCGAGACCGTCACCCCAGAAGTCGTCGAAGCCGCCCGCGACGCACTCCTCATCGGCCACTGAACAGCGGAGTGGACCACCAAGGCAGCCCGCCATCCCAGAGTCCCTGCTGCCCACTGCGCACCATTCGTCTCGGGCACGTCCCGTCGGTACGGCTCCGACGTTGCAGTGGAAGTTTCCTATCGCCAAGCCCTTTGACGTTCTACCCTGAAGGCACGCGATGACGAAGGAGTCCGCCATGTTGCCCCTGCTTCCCTCCGCCACGACAGCCACCGCTTCCTCCAGCTGGGTCTTTCTGACCGTGATCGCAGTCCTCGCCCTGTTGTGCATTGCCCTGCTGGTCATCGACCGACGCCGTCGCCGAAACTCTGGTGCCGACAACTCGGGGCCCCGTGATCGCAGTGTTGCCCCGGAGACCCACTCGGTCGGACTGTGGGGCGCCGGCGGAGGAGCAGGCACGGGAGACATGGGCTAAAGCCCCGGAACAGCAAGCCATCCCACCCACCCACGACATGAAGAACGTGGGACGGCCACCGGGACAGGCCAGGCCATCAATCTTTTCGAACCAGGCTGACCAGCTGGCCCGCTACTGACTGCCCCGCCCCGAAGCGGTCATTTAGCTCTGTCAGAACACCGACACTTATCGCTGTGATTCACACCCGCATGTTTCCGCGGTTCCGCGCGTCTCGCATCTATGTGCTTTATCCGTACCCCTAGAATCGGATACTCAACGTTAGTTGCGAGACAGATGAGGTAGACATGGGGAAGCTCATCGGGTACGCCCGAGTGTCGACGCGGCAGCAGGACGCCGACCGCCAAGTGCATGACCTGCGGAATGCGGGCGTGCGGCGCGATGACCTCTACGTCGATCATGGAGTGTCTGGAGGCCGTGCTTCGCGTCCGCAGTTCGACAAGGCCGTGGCGGCGCTCGAGGAGGGGGACACATTGGTGATCACCACGCTGGACCGGTTGGGGCGGTCGACGCAGAACATGCTGGCCTTCGCCGAGGCGTTGCGGGGCAGAGGTGCCGGGCTGCGGGTACTCAACTTGGGTGGGGGAGACGTGGATACCCACACCCCGATGGGCTCGATGGTCTTCACTGTGATGGCCGCCCTGGCGCAGATGGAGCTGGAGATCAAGCGTGAGCGGATCACCGACTCCGTGGCCAAGCGCCGGGCCGCCGGCAAGGACCTCGGTGGTCGCCGCCAGACCTTCACCGACTCCCAGATCCGCAACGCTCTCCGGCTCATCGAGTCCGGGGAGCCAGTCACCCAGGTCGCCCGAGACCTCGGGATGTCCAGGGCCACCTTCTACCGGCGGATCCGGGAACTGCCGACAGCTCTCCCCAGCTGAGCCAGGTCTGGGGTTCTCCTGCGCTTCGATGAGCGTCCATGAGTGCTTGAACCGGTCACGATGAGGTGTGAGGGTCACCGGTGGGAAGTGCCCCCATGCCTGCCATCGCTGAAAGATTCTGGCGGGGAGTGAGTTGTCCGCTACCTATTGCCGATACTTCTTCAACTGGACGATCATTTGGGCCAGGAAGGCTGTCGGGCGTCTCCGCTATGTCTGTTGCGGCACCAATTGCCAGTCTTGGCCGTGGGTCAATGGATTTCGCGCAGCGAGCCGTCGGTGACGTCGTAGACGAATCCGCGCACGCTGTCCTGGTGCGCGATGAAGGGGTTGGCGGCGATCCGTGCCATCGACTGGCGGACGTCGTCGTCGGGATCGGCGAAGGACTCCGGTGACCACGGCGGGCGGATCCCGGTGTCGGCCTCGATCTGGGCCTTGAAGGCGTCGTCGGTGAAGGTGAGCATGCCGCAGTCGGTGTGGTGGATCAGGATGATCTCCCGGGTGCCCAGCAGCCGCTGGCTGATCACCAGGGAGCGGATCTCGTCGTCGGTGATCACCCCACCGGCGTTGCGGATGACGTGGGCGTCGCCTTCGCTCAATCCGAGCAGTCCGTAGGGGTTGAGCCGGGCGTCCATGCAGGCCACCACCGCTACCGGCAGGGCCGGGGGCATGGGCAGATCGCCCTTGGTGAAGCCGGCGGCATAGGCCTCGGCGTGGTGCAGAAGGTCATCGGTGACGCTCATGGCAGAGGCCTTTCCTCGACGGCTGTGGCGGACTGCATGTCGGCTGTGGTGGGCTGCATGTCGGTGATGGGCTTCGGCTCCAGTGTTCTGGGGTGCTGCGGTCGAACATCTCCGGACCCGCCTGGTCCGTTTTTCAGCCCAGGACCGGCCGTCGCCCGTGAACACCCTTCCCGTCGTTCGGCGTCACCCTCCGTGTCTGGGAAAGCGAGAACAGGTCGCTCTGGAGACACCTACTGATGCAGCAGTCCAGGGCGCCGTCGAGGGTGGTTTCGACCTGGGTTTCTGTGCCGGCGAAGAAGTTGCTCATGGTGGCCTCCGCCTCGCTCACTGTCTCGCCGCTGTCGTCGCGGATCGTGAGGTCCCCGGCCGGTTCCACGTGGGCGTTGCCGGTGTTGGTGATCCCCACCTGAACCACCGAACGGCCGGCCGTGTCGATGTGGCCGGCTCGACCGAACTCGAAGGCCGGTTCGAGCGGCCCGGGGACTTGGACGGTGACGGGCAGGGCTTGGCGGACGATCTGGTTCAGGGCGACCTCCCCGGAGCCTTCCACGGGCTCGGCGCTCTCCAGCACCAGGCTGGTGATGTACTGGCCCGGCTGTGTCTCCTGCGGCACGCTCACGGTCATGGTGCGCTCATTGGCCTGGCCTGCCGGCAATGACAGTTCCTGCGCGGGATAGTCCAGCCAGGTGGTCGTGCCCGTGGGCTTGGTGCCGCTCTCCTTCGCCGCGAAGCCGCCGTTGATGATGGTGTAGGCATCGGCCGGGTAGGTGCTCACGTCCATGGCGGCATCACCGTTGGTGCCCAGCGCCACCGTCAGGTCGCGGCCTTCGCCCGGTTCCATGGTGAGGTCGAAGTAGGACCCGGGGTGGTCCACGGGACGGAGGCTGAGGTTGACCGGCTGCTCGGCCTCTGCGGTGGTGGCGGTGGCACCGGTCGTGGGGGCCAGGATCAGGCCGAGGGCCGCCAGCAGGGGGATGAGACTGCGGCGCAGGGGGGCGGGCATCGATGGACATCCATCGGGGGGACTCGACGGCACGGGTGCCGGAGCGTGGGGCAGTGCGTGAGCACGCCGTGTCCGCCTCCGCCCGGAGACGATCGGTGGGTTCGGGGGTTCGTCTCCGGGGGTAGGTGGCGTGGTGTTCTTCTAGCGCTTGTTCGTGGACATGTCTTCGTAGCGGTCACCGGCGGGGTCCTGGGCCTCGGCGTCGTCGGGGTCGTCGGCAGTGATGAGGATGTTGCCTTCGGAGATCGCCTCCGCGTTGACGTCGTGCTCGATGGTCGTGGCCAGCGGCTTTTCTTTCACGAAGCACAGCAGTACGGCTGCGGCCAGTGCCAGTGGTGTGATCCAGATGAACACCGGGGTCAGGGCGTCGTTGTAGGAGGAGATGATCGGGTTCCTGAGGGCCTCGGGCAGGGAAGCGACCACGGCCGGGGTCAGTGAGTTGGCTCCGCCCGAGGCGTTTTCCAGGGCGGCTGCCGGCAGGCGTTCGGTGAGCAGGTCGGTCAGGCGGGCGGCGAAGACGCTGCCCACGACGGCCGAGCCCAGAGTGGCCCCGATCTGACGGAAGAAGTTGTTCGAGGCGGTGGCGGTGCCGACCTGTCGCAGGGGGAAGGTGTTCTGGACGATCAGGACGAGGATCTGCATGGACAGCCCCAGTCCCAGGCCCATGACCGCGATGTAGGTGCAGACCTGCCACAGCGAGACCTGCGGGGTGAGGGTGGAGAGCAGCCCCAGGCCGGCGGCGACGATGATGCTGCCGGTGACCGGCATCCACTTGTACCGGCCGGTGCGGCTGACCAGTTGCCCGGAGATGACCGAGGCGATGAGCAGAGAACCCATCATGGGGATCATCAGCAGCCCGGACTCGGTGGCGTCGACACCGAAGGCCATCTGCAGGTAGGTGGGCAGGTAGCCGATCGCCCCGAACATCGCGACCCCGATGAACAACCCGGCCACAGTGGTGAGCACAAAGTTCGGCTCGGCGAACAGGCGCATCGGGATGATCGGCTCGGCGGTGCGGCGTTCCTGCGCCACGAACGCGGCCCCGGCCACGACGGTCCCGGCGATCAGCGCGAGGATCACCGGGTCGGTCCAGGCGTATTTGCCGCCGCCCCAGGTGGCGAACAGGACCAGGCAGGTGGTGGCCACAGCCAGCAGGATCATGCCGGGCACGTCCACGCGCGGGCGGCCGGGGTGGCGGGGCAGTTTCAGGAAGAAGAACGCCCCGGCCAGGGCCAGCAGCCCCAGGGGGATGTTGATCCAGAACACCCACCGCCAGCCGGGTCCCTCGGTGAACCAGCCGCCCAGCAGCGGCCCGGCCACGGAAGCGACGGCGAACACCCCGCCCATCACACCCATGTACTTCCCGCGCTCCCGCGCCGGGACGACGTCGGCGATGGCCGCCTGGGAGAGAATCATCAGCCCGCCACCGCCCAGGCCCTGGACCACGCGGGCGGCGATGAGGACTTCGATGGTGCCGGCCAGGGCCCCGATCACGGAGCCGATCATGAACAGCACGATGGCGGCCATCAGCAGGGCCTTGCGGCCCATCAGGTCCCCGAGCTTGCCGTAGACCGGCATCATGATGGTTGAGGCCAGGATGAAGGCGGTGATCACCCAGAGCATCTCGTTGACGCCGTTGAGCTCACCCACGATCGTGGGCAGGGCCGTGCTGAGCACGGTCTGGTTCAGGGCGGCCAGCAGCATGGAGAGCATCAGCCCGATGAACAGCAGCACGATGTGCTGCTTCCCCTCGGCCGGTTCCGGGCGGTGGGCGTCGGTGGGTTCTGCCCGGTGGGCAGGGGCGGGGGTCATGAGAGCTTCCTCTGGACATGGTGGAAAAGGGTGAGGGCCGAAGTCAGGTTCTCGGGTGTTACACCGGAGTCGGTGTCGTAGGCCGGGGAGGCCAGGGCGAAGCGGATCGGGACGCCGGCGATCATGACGAGCATCCGGGCCAGTTCCTGCGCGTCGCATCCTGGGACCTGGGCGGAGCACTGCGGGTCCGCAGCCAGGAGGCCGGCCAGGGCCTGGCGCACGAGCTCTTCGGCCTCGAGCATGTATTCCTTGTGCCGCTGACCCAGATGGGGGTACCTCCGCAGCAGGGCCCGGCGCCGCACGGGGTCACCGGTGGCATCAGCGCTGCGAGCCACCGCGAGCAGCAACCGTGAGGTCTGGCCCAGCAGGTCGCCCTCGGCGGTGAAGCCTTTCAGCAGAGTCGGGTCCAGGGCCGGGGCGCGCAGGCCCAGCACCGCGTCCTCCTTGGTGCGGAAGTAGTTGAAGAACGTCCGTGGGGACACCCCGGCGCTCTGGGTGATGGCGTCCACGGTGGTGCCCTCGATCCCGTGGTCCAGGACCAGCGCGGCGGCCGCCTCGTGGATGGCTGCCCAGGTGTCGGCTCTTCTCCGCTGGCGTAGCGAGGAACTGGATGTCGTACTCACACCCCCCATCATTGCACAACTGCAGAACATGCATTGATGCATCGCAGGGGAAGGGGGGGCGTCGAGACCGCGAGGTGAGTGGCTCGGATCCGCCTTCCGGGAGAGACTCAGAGGCGTGCCACCGTTTCCGGTGGTGCCGGGAGCGGGGGCGTACCCTGTCTGCTGTCAGTAGGCTGAGCCGTTCTCGGGTGGAAGAGGCGGGGAGGAGAAGATCCTCAGGGAGCCATGGGTGCAGATCCGGGACTTCCGGAGGGCCTTCGGGGACACCACCGTGATTGAGGAGGTGTCCTTCGGCGCGGTCGCGGGGCAGACCGTCGGGTCAGAGTCAACGGCAGTCGGGGTGGTCCCCATTGCCTCCACGGGCGGGTCCACAGACCCGGGCCCTGCCGGGCTCGGGGTCCCCGAGCAGAACGGAACAGGAATGGACGGATACACCATGAAGCACGTCACTTTGGGCACCGCAGGACTCGAGGTCTCCCGCCTGGGTCTGGGGTGCATGGGCATGTCGGCGTTCTACACCGGCAGCGGCGCCAACGAGTCCGAGTCGATCGCCACGATCCACCGGGCCCTGGATCTGGGGGTCACGTTCTTCGACACCGCGGAGATGTACGGCCCCTACGCCAACGAGGAACTGCTGGGCAGGGCCTTGGGCTCCCGTCGTTCGGAGGTGGTGGTCGCCACCAAGTTCGGCACTATCTCCCACCGCGCCGGCGACACCCCGGGGTTGGACGGCAGCGCGGAGAACGTGCGGCTGTCGGTGGAGGGCTCCCTGAAGCGGTTGAACACCGACTACATCGACCTGTACTACCAGCACCGCATGGACCCGGACACACCCATCGAGGAGACCATGGGCGCGTTGGCTGAGCTGGTCCAGGAGGGCAAAATCCGTCACATCGGGCTCTCCGAAGCGGCCCCGGCCACGATCCGCCGGGCACACGCGGTGCACCCGGTGACCGCGCTACAGACCGAGTACTCCCTGTGGTCCCGGGACCCGGAACAGGAGATCCTGCCCACGGTGCGGGAACTGGGCATCGGTTTCGTACCGTACTCCCCGCTGGGACGAGGCTTCCTCACCGGCACCATCCGCTCCATCGAGCAGCTGGACGAGGACGACTTCCGCCGCAACAACCCCCGCTTCGCCGGGGAGAACCTCCAGCACAACATCGGGATCGTGGAGCAGGTGGACGCGGTGGCCGCCGAGCTGGGCGCCAAGCCCGGGCAGGTGGCCCTGGCGTGGCTGCTGGCCCAGGGCGATGACATCGCCCCGATCCCCGGCACCAAGCGGGTGAGCTACCTGGAGGAGAACGCCGCCGCGGACGCCCTCGAGCTCACCGACGAGCACCTGGCCGCCCTCGACCAGGTCGCCGCCCCGGCCGGGGACCGCTACGAGGACATGTCCACGATCAACCGGTAGAAATCCGCACGGCTGCACCCGGAGACGCTTCCCGCCGAGTCCCCGGATCGTCTCCGGGTGCAGCCGACGTGTCCATGCCTGGTCGCATGCTCTAGGGCCGGGTTGGGCCTGCAACACCGCATTACCGGTGGGCGGCGGCCTCCTACGGATCGAGAGCGGCGCGTATATGGCCCACGGTGGGTGGGGCGGGTGTGGCGATTCCTGGTCCGGCAGGGTCTGGGAAGAGCTCGATCGAGTCAGCCAGCGGCGGGGCAGATCACCCCGGTGAGCCGCTCGGGCTCTTCCTGCAGCTGCGGGGCCGCCACGTCATCGGACGTCGTTGCGGAGCGCTCGAGCCTCTTCAGGATGCCGCGCAGCGTGTGTGGATCACGGAGGTGGATCTCCACGTCGTCCTCCTTCGAAGGGCACGAACTGACGCTCAGGAGCCCCCACCGCTGCGCGATCGCCGGATACCGCGGGCCTACTCGGCCTCGACCTGAAGGGAACCGGTCTGCCGCCGCGGCCTCGGACGAGGCGGTGTCGACGGGTTTGAGCGCCGTGACGATCCCGTCGCGGTGCCGGCGGCTGGCGTAGCGGAAGGAGTTGCGGATCAGGTGCACGACGCACTGCTGCGCCACCGTCGGTTGCCCGGTGATCGTGATGGCCTCCGGCAGGCCCTTGCGCCCGTCGCCGGCTTCCGGTGAGCGTGTCCTGGACACCACGGGTCTTCAGCTGAAGAGGAGACCTGCAGCCAGAACCGGGCGCCCTCGCCCGCCGTCGCCGGCCCAGTTCCCGAGGCTGTCGCGTTCCCCGTGGGTGGTCACGCCCAGGACGACGTAGAAGGGCGTGGTGCGCATCTGCCTGTCGCGGATCAACACCAGCGATCACGTCGACGAAGAGCACCGGATAGAGCGGGTCCAGCGGAGGAGAGGACCATTCGGCCAGTTCGCCGGCGACTTTCCGAAGTGATCCGGTTCAGGGTGTCCTGAGAGAGCTTCGCCCGGCAGATCTCCTCGAAGTGCGCGGCGATCTCCCCGTGATCAATCCGCTGGCCGAGAACGTGGAGCACGATCTGGTCGATCCCGTCCAGGCGCCGCTTGCGCTGGGGCGCGATCACCGGTGTGAGTGTCCCGTCCGGTCCGAAGGGAACCTCGATCTCGACCGGGCCGATCTCGCTCAGCACGGTCATCACCCGGGTCTCGTTGCGCATGTTCGCCGCGATCGGTGTCTGCCCGTGGTCATGACCGGGGTGCTCGGGCAGTTCGGCTTCCCGGGCGGCCTCCAGCACGTTTTTCGTGAGCTGGTTCAGCAGCCCCGCCGGGCTCGATCAGGCTCACGCCCCGCTCCTTCGCGTGGGCGAGAGGCCGTTCGACGAGGTCCTTCTGATTGATGATCTTTCCGGTCACGGGATCGATGCGTGCCCGTCGTCTCGGTCGTGGACTCTGACACGGCCGTCTTCTTTCGGATCAGGCCGGACCCTCACACACCGTTTTCTTGCAGTGTCTCGCCGCCGGCATGTCCTTCCGAACTTCAGCAACCCGCGTCGCGGCTGGTTCCACCCGATCTCGGTCCTTGACGGTGAGCCTCAATACGGTCCTGCCCAGGACCGCCTTATCCCGCGGTCCGGCCGGGTTGGTCGGCGTTGCCCGCCCTCGGCCGTCCCGGAGAGACTGTGCTTACAGCATGGAAGGAGGTGCATGGTGTCTGATGTGGATCGCGATCTGCCGTGGACGGGGTTGCCGCCCGCCCTCGCTCCGCTGCTGAGCGTGCATCTGCCAGTGATCACCGAGCAGCTGCTGGCGGGGGTGCATCACGATGTCCCGGTCTACGCCGCTTTCATGGATGGCGCGCTGGGCCAGGAGATCCGGCACGGGGTCCAGGACGCCCTGGCCAGGTTCCTGGATCTGGCCGGCACCGACCAGCCGGCCCTGCTCGAGGTGGACCAGGTCGTCTACGAGGGGCTGGGCCGGGCCGAGGTGCATCAGGGCCGGCCCATGGACGCCTTGTTCACCGCCTACCGCTCCGGGGGGCGCACGACCCTGCGGGCGATGTCGAAGGTGGCCATGGAAGCCGGGTTCGAGGCCTCGGTGCTGATCGTGTTGGCGGAGTCGGTGTTCGCCTACATCGAGGAGCTCTCCGCGGCCAGCGCCCAGGGCTACGCTGCCGAGCAGTCCGAGCGTGCCGGGGAACGCGACCGGTTGCTGGACATGGTGGCGGAGATGCTCATCCGCGGTCACGCCGAGGAGGAGTCCGTGCGTGCCGCGGTGCTCGCGGCAGGTTGGGTCCTGCCCGAACGGGTCGTGGTGGTGCTCCTGCCCGCCGAGCGGCGCTCGGGGCTGCGGTCCCGGCTGGGACCGGGGGCGCTGCTCACCTCCCGCCCCGGGGACGTCGTGGCGGTCCTCCCCGAACCGCCCACGCCTGCGGCCCGGCGGGAGCTGGGGCGGTCCCTGACCGGGCGGACCGCGGTGGTGGGCCCGGGACGACCCTGGCGGGCGGCCCCGGACTCCCTGCGCCTGGCCGTGGCCGCCCGGGACCTGCTGGAGCACGATGGTGAGGAACCACTGTGGGTCTGCCAGCACCTCACCCGGCTGCTGCTGCACAGCGACCGCGCCCTGGTCGAAGACCTCGCCACCCAGCGGCTGGCCCCGCTGGAGCATCTCCGCCCGGCCCAACAGCAACGACTGGTCTCCACCTTGCTGTCCTGGCTCAAACACCATGGGCAACGCGCGGCGATGGCCGCCGAGCTGGAGATCCACGAGCAGACGGTCGGCTACCGGGTCAATCAGCTGCGCGAGGTCTTTGGGGAGGCGCTCCACGACCCGCAGGCCCGCTTCGAGCTCGAGCTCCTCCTGCGCGCCCGCGCCGACCAGGACCGCGCGTGAGCGAGGACCGTTGAAGCCCCGCCCCTGGGCGGTGATCGGCCGCCGGCGGCGCCGAAGGACCAGGACAGCGACCCGGGATCCGGGGCCGGTCCAGTTTTCAGTGGAACCACTGCAGCAGCCCTGGCACCACGCCAAGCAGTGAACCACTACCGGGCGTTCGGCCATGCCCGCTCAACGCGGCTGTAGTGCTCAGAACCAGCGCACACCCAACCCCGGGAACGCCCAGTGACTCGCGCGGCAGCTGATTCCAGCAGATCCCGGTCTTGAGCACGAACACGACCCCTGTCAGAACCGCGGGGTCATCTGCGCGCCGGCGCCCTGGGTGGCGGTACCGCCGAGGTGGGCATGCTGGTAGCAACGGCTCGGCTCGCTCCCACAGCGAATCCGGCACGGGATTCCCCATCATGCTCACGAGGGTCGCCGAGCACCCCGGGCGCCATCAAGATCTACGGCCAACTCCTGCTGAAATGACCTCTTACGCCCCGCGTAGCGGTTTCAGGGCCTGCGCCCAGGCCACCACCTGATCGAAGAGTGCCTGCAGGGCGCCGGTAGCGCCCTCGGTGGGCTGGAAGGAGAAGTCCTCTCCGAACTCCGAGCCGAAGGGCAGGAACACCTGGGCGCGGACGTCGGCCATCTGCACCTCGGCGGCGATCAGCCGCCAGGCCTCCACGGCGCGGGTGCCCCCGGCGCTGCCGTAGCTGACGAAGCCGATGGCCTTGTTGTTCCACTCCGCGTAGAGGTAGTCCACGGCGTTCTTCAGCGCCGCGGGCACGGAGTGGTTGTACTCGGGGGTGACGAAGACGAAGCCGTCGTAGGAGGCGATCTTCGCCGACCATGCCTTCGTGTGCTCGTTTTTGTACTGGCCCAGGGACGGGGGGAGGGGTTCGTCGAGCAGGGGCAGGTGCTGGTCGGCGATGTCCACGAGCTCGAACCGGGCGTCGGTGCGCGCCGAGGCGTGCTCGTGCACCCAGTCCGCCACGTCCGCGGCGTTGCGGTTCGGGCGGGTGCTGCCGACGACGATCGCGATGCGCACCATAAGAATCTCCTGGGGTCTTGAGGGTTGGTACCACTGCGGCGTCGGTCCCGGGAACCCGCGGAACGACACCCTCCCGTTGAGGCTACCGATTCCCAGCCGGAAGAGAACCCCTCCCGGCTCTGCGCCGCCGAGGTCTTCACCGATGCGCCATGAGTTCGGGGGCCCGCCATGCTGGTCCAGTAGCCACAGGATTCCCGTGTTGTGGTGGGATTCTACGGCGGAGGCGGAATCCTGGTCAGCAGAAGCTTGCAGGCGGAGGCCACCTCGTCGGCGCCCCTGGAGGACAATCCGCGGCGACCGCGGACGCCGTCCCGCGTGGGCCGATGGCCTCGACGATTCACCGACTCCGATCGAGGCCGCCCGCCTGGCGCTCCATGGGGCTCTGGCTGGCGATACCTGAGCCCCCGGTGCAGAGGACTCCGGGCATCTGAGCAGCGGGCTTCAGAACCTGACAGCAACGTTGCCTTTTTACACCTGGGCCCGATGACCCCGGCGTGTGCGTCGTTCGAGTGCATAGCCGAGGCCGGTCAGCCCCAGCATTCCCGCGCTGGCGAACCGCTCGTCGATCCACACTCCTCGAACCCGGGGCACCAGGTGGGGAAATTCCGCTTGGAGGCCCTGGGTGCCGGGAAAGGCGAAGGCCGCGCTCATGGAGGTCCAGAAGACCGCCGGCAACAGGGCGCCCATGGTGGTGTCCCGGTCCGGGTCCGGCCCCTTGCGGTTCAACGCATACAGTCCCCCAGCCCCCAGCAGCGCGGCCACGGCGATGGTCATCGCATCGTGGAACCGGGCATGCGCAGGCCAGTTCGGATTGAACAGGTGCGTGCGGTTCCAGTCCGCGGCGAATCCTCCCACCGTGGTGGCCCCAGCAACGACATTCAGGATTGTGCGCCCTGCTGACATGGCGACACTCTATCGGACCCGTGTCATCTTCCCCGCGTCGCGGGAGGATCCTCAGGCACCGAGGCACCAAGGACTCGCGCCGCGGCAGAGCCGGCCCCGCCCGCCGGTGAGTCGTGGTCGCCGCTGCGGTACCGCTGCGAAGAACTGAGGGAAAACCAGCCCAGTGGAGTGAGGGGGCGTGGGGGTGCCACGAGCAGCGGAGCCGGCCGGATCCGCTCCCTCGGCCTGGAGCGCACCGAGGGCCGGGGCTGCCTGATCCGATGTCACCTCTCGCGCTACCGGCTTGCCCTCGGTGGACTGCAGCTTGGGAGTACGGGGCGAGGCGAAGACCGGTCTGCCCGTTGGGCAATTTTGCTTATTGGGCAGTGTGGTTCACACTATGGGCATGGATCGTGGGTTGCGGGACCTCAAGCGCGAGGCGACGGGGCAGGCGCTGGCCGAGGCGGCATTCGAGCTGACGCGTGAGCGCGGGCTGTCCGGGTTTGTCACCGCGGATGTGGTGGAGCGGGCGGGGTACTCCCGACGCACCTTCGCGAACCACTTCTCCTGCAAGGAGGAGGCAGTCGCTTCGGTCGCCTTCGGTGGTGTCGACGACGCCAGCGCGATTCTGGCCGGCCTGCCCGCCGATCTGCCCCTGCTCGATGCCTTGTTGGCCGTGATGAGGGCGCAGTTCACCGAGGACACGTTGGTCAAGATGCGCGAGCTGATGGCGATGGCACAGCAGTACCCGACCCTGGAGCCCCACGTCCTGCGGGTTCAGCAACGCATGCGCCATACCGCCCAAGAGGTCTTCGGGTCGGTGGCGGGGGACCGGTACCCGGCCATCTACGTGCCGCTGTTGTTCGGTGCCGTGTACGGGGCCGTGATGGCCGCCCTGGAGGGGACCCTCGACGTGCGCTTCGGCGGGGAGAGCGACCTCAGTTCCGCGTCGATGGACTACAACTCGTTCCTCGACATGACCTTCGACTACCTGCGCCGCGGCCTCTAGACGCCGCCGCTTTCGCCCTCAAGGAGAACCAGACCCATGTCCACTTTCTTGTACCGGCTCGGACGAACCGCGTTCGGCAGGCCGTGGCTGTTCATCGCCGGCTGGCTGACAGTCCTCGCGGTGGTCATCGGCACTGTGGCCGTCAACGGGGTGAGCGTGAGCTCCGACATGAAGATCGAGGGCACCGAGGCCCAGAGCGTGCTCGACCGCGTATCCACTGAGCTCCCCGAGGCCTCGGGGGGTCAGGCCAGTGTGGTCTTCACCGTCCCGGACGGTGAGCGTCTGGACACAGCGGAGCGACTGGCAGCGATCAGCGACACCGTCAACGACGTCTACGCCCTCGAAAAGGTCGTCAACCCCCTCGACCTCGCCCCGGCTGCCCCCGGGGAGGGCGCTGCCGGTGCTGGGCAGCAGAACGCCCCGGGCGCCCCTGGGGAAGGTGCTGCCGGTGCTGGGCAGCAGAACGCCCCGGGCACTCCCGCGGCTGGGCCGGAGCAGGGGCAGGCGCCTCCCTACCAGCCGCTGGTGGTGGACGGGGCGCCGGTGCCTGGCGTGCTGGTGTCCTCTGACGGGCAGGTCGCGCTGTTCCAGTTCCAGTTCACGGTCGCTTCGACCTCGTTGACCGACGAGGACGTGACCTCGGTGGTCGAGGTGGTGGAGCGCGCCGAGGAGGGAACGGAGATCTCTGCGCTGCCCAGTGACTCGCTCAAAGCCCTGGAGGTCCCGGTCGGTATGGGCGAGGTGATCGGTCTCGCCGTCGCCGCCCTGGTACTGGTGCTCACGTTGGGCTCGCTGATCGCGGCCGGCCTGCCCCTGATCACCGCGCTGATCGGTGTCGGCATCGGCGTGGGCGGGGCGTACGCGCTCTCGACGGTGGTGGAGATGAACTCCGCCACCCCCGTCCTGGGTTTGATGGTCGGGCTGGCCGTGGGCATCGACTACGCGCTGTTCGTCGTCAACCGGCAGCGACGGCTGATCCTCGACCGGGGACTCACCGCTCAGGAGGCAGCCGGCAGAGCGGTCGGCACCGCGGGCAGCGCCGTCTTCTTCGCCGGGCTGACCGTCATTATCGCCCTGACGGCACTGACCGTCATCGGCATCGCCATGCTGTCCACGATGGCGCTGGTCGCGGCGTCCACGGTGGCCCTGGCCGTGCTCATCGCCCTGACCCTGCTGCCGGCGCTGTTAGGGCTGGTCGGGGAACGGATCTGCTCGGACAAGGCCCGAGCCCGAAGCCGCGCCAAGGTGGAAGCGGAATCACACAGTGTGGCTGACCACTGGGTGAAGGGTGTGATCAGGTTCAGGTGGCCCGTCATCGCGGGCGTGGTCGCGCTGCTGGGCGTGATGGCGATCCCCGCGGCCGACATGAACCTGGGGATCCCTTCCGGGGCGACCGCGAACCAGGACACCGCCGCCCGGCAGAGCTACGAGGCGGTCTCCCAAGGCTTTGGTGAAGGATTCAACGGCCCGCTGCTGGTCACCGCAGAACCCACCGACACCGCAGGCGGCGTCACGCCCGAGCTGACCGCGAAACTGATCGGGGAGTTCCAGGACCGGGACGACATCGTGCTGGCCGCCCCCGTGGGCGTCAACGAGGCCGGAGATCTGGCGGTGTTCAGCGTCATTCCCACCTCCGGCCCCAGCGACGAGGCCACCAGGGACCTGGTGAAGTCCCTGCGCGAGCCCGACAACGCGATCGCCCAGAACAATCAGGTGCAGCTGGGCGTGACCGGGTTCACCGCCATCGGCATCGACATGTCCGACAAGCTCGCCAGCGTCCTTCCGCTCTACCTCGGCATCATCATCGTCCTGTCCGTGCTGATCCTGCTGCTGGTCTTCCGCTCGGTGATCGTTCCGATCAAGGCCACGGCCGGGTTCCTGCTCAGCATCCTGGCCACCTTCGGAGCCACCACCGCCGTCTTCCAGTGGGGCTGGCTCAGCGGCCTCTTCGGGGTCGACACCGGCGGTCCGCTGATGAGCTTCATGCCGATCATGGTGACCGGCATCCTCTACGGACTCGCCATGGACTACGAGGTCTTCCTGGTCTCCTCGATGCGCGAGGCCCACATCCACGGCCAGGAAGCCCGGCAGAGCGTCGTCCACGGCTTCGACCAGGCCAGCCGGGTCGTCGTCGCAGCCGCCATCATCATGATCTCGGTGTTCTCCGGCTTCATCTTCAGCCACGACGTCATGATCAAGCAGATCGGCTTCGCCCTCGCCGTCGGTATCCTCATCGACGCCTTCATCGTCCGGCTGACCCTCGTCCCGGCCCTCATGGCCGTCTTCGGCGAACGAGCATGGTGGTTGCCCCGCTGGCTCGATCGCCTGCTGCCGGACCTCGACATCGAGGGCGACAAGCTGCTGGCCATGCTCAACCAGCAGCCCGAGGCCACCGATCGAGACAAGATCGAGGTCCGCACCTGAGGGAACGGAAACATCCCGAGCCCAACGTCCGGGGCAGGCTCCGGTGCCTCCACCGGACCCACCGGCTCGGCCGGCACTGTCGAACGCGAGCGACCCTCCACCCCAGGGCCTCGGTCACCGAGGATCCCGGCGGTCATCAGACCGGTGCGCCAGTATTCCCTGCGTCTCACCACGCCGCAACGCGATGACCGCTGTTGCCTCGGTCAACCGGTGGCCACTACCACCTTCGCATGGGCTCACTGCCCGTGCAGCAGTGGGCGGATGCCCTGGGGGGGGGGCGACTTCCAGCGACAGCCCCGCAATGGAGCGCGGATTCTCGGTGAGTCGTGTAAGTCCGGGAATATGAGACGGCTCATGAAGGGCGTGTGTTATCACCGCCGAAGTGCTCCAGAGTTTGTCCAAGAGAGACCTTGCGGGCGTCCCTGGCGGCTTTTTGCTTGTCCTTGGTCTTCTGGTAGTAGCGGTGTTGAGCAGCTTTCGCGCAGGCCTTGCATCGTGGTGGACCGCCAGGTGTGTGCGGAGGATAAGAGTTCTCCTCGGTGATCTGGTGGATACCGCGGTCAAGCCCCCGGCACGCGGCAAAGCGTTTATTCCGGCGCGAGGAGACCCGGTGGACCGGTCTCGCAGATAGGTCCGTCACGGAGTGATCCCGACAAGGCGACCGTTCGGGGGCGCCGTCGGCCCGCGGTACGTCTGGCGCCCGTGGCGGCTGGCAGACCCGGGCGAGCCCGGCGACGTCGCGGGCTACCCGGTTCAACCTGACGGTGCAGGCGTCGTCCCACGGCTCGGCGTCGACGGTGCTAGGGCTCGTTGCACATGATCGGCGAAGCGCCGCCACTGGGCGGGGTCTTGTTGCCGTGCGTGGTCGAGGCCGGTGGCGCAGCCGGTGACGAGGATGGTCACGTCGTCCACGTTGACGTCGGGGCGCAGCGCTCCGACCTCGCGCATCCGAGATACGAGAGCGCCCATCGCCGCGCGAACCTCGACCTCGGCCGTGCCCAGACCTGGAATGAGCTCTCCGCACAAAAGGCTCAGGGTCATGCGGTCCGTCCGGAGCCGCTCGAACAGGTCTTCCAGGAAAGCAGGCCAGGCCGCGGCGCCGTGCTGGGTCGCGTCCGCCATGGCCTCGGCGATCCGCTGGGAGACCCAGCTGAGCAGATCCTGACCCACCGCGGCGAGCAGGCCCGACTTGGAGCCGAAAGCCCGGTAGACGGTGGCGTTCCCGACTCCTGCCCGCTGGGCTATCTCGGGAATGGTGGCACTCGCACCCCGGTCGGCGAACACCGCACGCGCGGAGAGCAGGACGGCTTCGGTGTTGCGTGCCGCGTCCGACCGTCCTCGTGCCCCCGTCGCAGGAGGCGCTGGGTTGGGCTCGACGTCCATCAACGGGCCTCGCCAGGGGCCGGCAGATCCGGGTAGGTCACTCCCGTCAGGTCCTCACTGACCTGCCAGAGCCGGGCGGCAACGGCGTCGTCGTATGCAGCACGGGAGCGGCTGACGAGCACCGGGGCCCCGCGCCCCTGGCCGAGGCCGCCAGGCCCGTAGTACTGGCCGCCGCGGACGTCGGGCATCGTCGCAGCGCGCAGGGACGGCAGGGCCGCCGCGGCGGCGGGCTGCGAAATGCGCGACTGCAGGGCACGCACCACCGTGCGCATCGGGCCCGCAGGACCAATGAATCCGCTGGAGAGGTTGGTGTTGGCAACACCTGGGTGCGCCGCGACGACGGTCACCGTGTCGGCCGCCGCCTGCAGTCGCTGATCCAGCTCGTGGACGAACAGCAGGTTCGCGAGCTTGCTTTGCCCATACCGCGCCCACCGCCGGTAGCTGCTCACACCGTGCAGGTCGTCGAAGTCGATGCGCCCAAACCAGTGCGCGTTGCTGGAGACGACCACGACCCTGCCCGCCTCCGCTTGGCGCAGGGCCGGCAACAGCAACCCGGTGAGGGCGAAGTGGCCGAGGTGGTTGGTGCCCAGCTGGCGCTCGAAGCCGTCAGCCGTCCGGCCCTGGGGGACGGCCATGATGCCGGCGTTGGCCACCAGCAGGTCCAACGGTCCATCCCACGCCGAGGCGAACGCACGCACCGAGGAGAGGTCGGCCAGGTCCAGCTGTCCGAGCCTGGCGGTGCTCGACCCCGTCTCCTCGACCAGCTGAGCCAGAGCCCGCTCACCACGCCGCGGATCGCGGCAGGCCAGGGTCACCACCGCGCCCCGACGGTCCAGCTCGATCGCGGTGCGCAACCCGATGCCGCTGTTCGCGCCGGTGACCACGGCCGTGCGCCCGTCCAGAGAGGGGATGTCGGCCAGCGACCAGGCCGGAGATGTCGTCGTGTTCGTCATGACCAGACCATAGCCGAAACGGACTGAAAGTGTCCGTTTCGGGGCGGCGCCGCACCGTCGGGGTCGCATCTGGTGACCACCTGAGCATCGGTATGCCCCTGACCGATACAACTATCGGATCGGTCAGAGACCGGTCCACCGGAACGAAACTGGTCCGGGGTTTCCAACTACCGACGGACCGCCGGCCGTCCCGCTCCGAAGCCTCACCAGGGTGCTTGTCCTGAAGCCTCTTCGCCGACACTCTGGGTGCAGCATCGCTCACCCTCGTCACCACCTGGCTCGGGGCATCGATGCCTGTACTGCTCCCGGTGGACAAGCGGGAATCCGCAACCGGGTCGCCCTGGAGGACATTTTCGCCGTACTGCCCCAGGCCTCCGGCGGCGGGATCGCCCTTGGCATCGACTACGAAAGCGGCAAGAGGCCGGTATCTGGGATCACCGGCCCCAGACGGTGCCCCCTGAACACTCCGATGCGCAGGCACCGGAGTGTTCACGCCCCAGCATCAACCCGGTGCTCGTGCACGCCAAAGAAGGGGGCGAGAACAGACCGGGCCCATCCCGTTACCTTCGTCGTAGCTTCCCCGTCCAGCAGGATGGAGGGGGAAGCTACGACGAAGGTAACGGGGACTATGAGGTTGTGCGGTATGAGCAGTTTCCCAGTGTCGAGGGCCTCGTCGGCGATCTCGGCGGGCTTGCGGTGGCAGTCCTTGCCGGCCTTGACCAGCCGATCGAAGATCTGCTGTCTGGTAGAGGCCCGAAGCGCCCCATCAGCGCCCCAGTGAGGCCTCGCGATCGGACGAGATCAGGGGTTTACTGTCCTGGGGCAGGACATCCCCAGCGGGCTAGGAGCGTCCGGCAGGGTGCTCGTTTACGGGTCCGTCCCGGAAAGGGACACGTCGATTAGTGTTATTGAGTGATCACTGTCGAGCGTCTCGAAGATATCAGCCGGTTCCATGACCTATTGCGGGACGCACTAGCAGAAAGCACCCAGCCCTTGACGCAGATCCAGCGGCAGGTCGTGGTGGACATGATGGGGGAGCTGATCGTGCACGCAACAGAAACCATCAGGCCATAACGAAAGCGCCCCACCCGACAGAGGATTAGGGCATTCCGGCGCTCGATCGGGGAGATCGGGTACGGGGCCCTCAGGCTAGGGACCCGCATATAACATCAGCCGCCCGGGGATGCTCTTATAGCCTGTCAAGCCGGACTGGGCTGGTTCTCGAGCAGCGGATTGCCGCGTCAGTAGGTCAGATGAGGCGTCATGCCGCAAGGGTCACGAAAAAGGGCCGCTTTACATATGGCCCGGTTTTCGGACATCTGCGGGAAGTGCGGTGACTGTTTGTCTCCGGACATGCGGATTGGTTAGCGGCGGCAATGGCCCGAGGTCTCTCTAGCATTGGCATATGCGCCTGCGAGAGACCCGCCCAGCGGATCTGGACATCATCTTGAGCTGGGTGACCTCAGAGGCGGACATGGTGCTCTGGTCTGGCCGCACCTTCACCTGGCCTTTGGACCGAGGACAGTTGGAGACCTATCTGCACAACGATCGGCGCCGGTATTGGACCGGGCTCCACCCCAATTCCGGGGAGCCGGTCGGCCACGCGTCGTTGCTCGTAGACGACGAGGCACGCATGATGCGACTCGGGTGCATCCTCCTCGACCCCACTGCTCGAGGACGCGGCTTGGGTAGGGATTTGATCACCGCAGCAGTACGCGTGGGTTTTGCAGCGACGGAGCTACCGGCCATGAGGTTGGGGGTCTACGCGCATAACGTCTCGGCTCGACGTGTGTACGAGAGCCTGGGTTTTCAAACGACCGGTCGAGTGCGTAGCACCGAGGTGAGTGGCAAGCCCTGGCATGCCGTGGAGATGGAACGACCGCGACTCGGCTGAGCCACAAATGAGCGTCGGATCAGCCCGCTGCAAGCTCTCCAATCCCATAGGCTGACGCTCACAGCAATCTAAGGAGAACGGGGCGGCCGTGCAGGGGTGTGCGTTCTGTCGGATCGTGAATCGGGAGACTCCCGCGGAGGTCGTCTACGAGACGAAGTCCACGCTGGCGTTCTTCCCGTTGGAGCCGGCCACCCGGGGGCACACCATGGTGATTCCAAAGCGGCACATAGAGACCTTTCTCGACGCTGAAGAAGCGGATGTGCCCGAATTGGGGTCCACTGTCCTCACCGTGGGGCGTGCGCTACGGGCCGTTCTGGCGCCGGAGGGTATGAACATGATTTCCTCTGCCGGAGTGGCTGCCAGCCAGTCGGTGATGCATCTGCACGTGCACCTAGTGCCGCGTTGGGCCGGGGATGCAATCGGGGAAATTTGGCCGCCAAAAGTTCCGACTTCGGAGGCACTCCTAGAAGATGTTGCGGATGCATTGCGCCAGTTCTGCCGTACCAGCGGCCTGGAAGAGCGCAACCCCCAGTAGAACCAGCCCCACGGCGACGATCATGCTGTGTAGCAACAACCATGAGGGGGAGCGGAGCACGCCCGTCTTGCCCCAATAGCGGCATGACGGGAAAGCTTCCTTGTTGGTGTAGCAACGGGTGTCCATCTCAAACATGGGCACCGGCGTGTACTCCTGGCTCACGCCCCGGTATAGCGCCCGGAATAGGCGTTCCTGCCGCAGATAGAAAGCGTCCAGCCCGGCGAACGCCACTGCAGGCAGAAGGGCGACAAGGGCCATCCACCAAGTCAGATGAGCTGCTGCATAGGCATAGATCACTGCTGCCACTGTCAGTGACCACCCCTTCACCGCGAAGGAGTGAGAGGCCTGTCGCGTGATCGTGTTCTGGATGAACTCCAGATGTTTGATCCGCTCAGGCGACACACTCACCACTGCTTGCGGACGGCGATGGCGTTTTCGACCCACGACTCGAGGTTATTTGCGATCGTGCCGTACACGTTGGTGCTGGTGCTCCCCGCGGGATCGTAGACCGGAACAACCGAGTCGAACGGCACCTTGCCGTTGTTCAGAGTGAACCCAGCGAAGGGATTTGCGCCCTTAGTGCCAGAGCGACCGTCGTGATCGAGGAGCTTGTGGATGTGAATGCCGAGCACGCCTTTGCCGCTGCCCCAGGCCTTCGTGAACTCGTAGTTCACCCACTTCCGTCCTGCAGTCTGGCTGCCGATGAGTACCACGTTGCAGCTCTTGCCGCCCATCTCTGCGTCGATCCACTTCTGGATCGCGGCCTCACCGCCGGCGGCTACGTCCTCCCAATGGTTGGAGCTCAGCAAGGGTTGGCCTTCGAGGAGTCCCATGTTCCGAATCTGGGACACGCGCCAGGCGTCGAGCTGGTAATGAAAGCTAAAGAACACCTTGCGAGCCATGAGTCATCCTTTCGGGGCGCCACACCGGGGGATGTGGGTTGCTTATGAGAATACTGGTGCGATCGGACACCTTTGGGCGCGGGACGGTGAGCCAGAAGCGGAAAACACTGTCTAGACCACCAGCTGATGGGGCAGCGGAAGTTCATGCGGTTGGCAATGCTGCCGGCAGGGAACGGGATTGGTCCTGCAGGCATGAAGTGAGGAGCTACCAGCTCCTTCAAAAAGTTGACATATCAACAAACTCGATATTAGCTGGTGCGTGTTCTCGAGGAAGGCTTGGGAGCGGCTGGGTAGCGTGTGTGAGAGCTTCCCGATCGCACTCAGGAGACCCCCCATGGCCCGAGCCCGCAAGAGGAAACAAGTCGAGGGGCAGTTGAGCATTGATGCCTTTCTCTTCCCGGAACCCGAGGAGGTTCGTGATGAATACGTACGGCAAGTTCGCTCAGGAAGCGTGGAGGACGACCGCGCCCGAGGAGTACGCCCAGATCCCGGATCCGGACGCGTGGTTCGAGAGACTGGGAGAGGAAGCGACCCAGCGGGTGGGCGAGTTGATGATGGAGTTGGCCGGCCCGGATCCGGTGGGGGAGACCTACTTGGAGAAGGTGGGGCGGTTGAACGCGTCGAAGATGCAGGCCGAGGAGATCGTGCGGGCCGAGATGCTGACCCCGGATCCGTCGGTGCAGCAGGAGCCGGAGGAGGACGAGGAGGAGACCGGGGTGGCTCAGATGCTGCGGGTCGTGGAGCAGCTGAACCGGGAGGACCGCCAGTACTGGGACGAGGTGGCCCGGAAGGACGCCGAACAGGCGTAATCCCGGCTGAGTCTGAAGGTTCGGGGCGTTTCGTCCCCCGCGCCCAGGACGAGCTGGCCCCCTCTGGAGCCCAGGCACGCTTCCGGGCCAACCTCGCCGCGCTGCGCGTGCTGCGCACTCTCCAAGCCGAGGAGCGGGCCGCTACCGATGCTGAGCGCGCCACGCTGGCCCGCTGGGGGTCCTGGGGTGCGACCGGGGTCGCGGAAATCTTCGACGAGTCCCGTCCCGAGTACGAGGCCGACCGGGCGGAGCTGCACGAGCTGCTGGATGAGACCGAGTACGCGGCCGCGCGCCGGACGGTCATCAACGCCCACTACACCGACCCGGCGATCGCCAGCGAGGTCTGGGGCGCCCTCACTGCCCTGGGTTTCCAGGGCGGGCGGGTGCTGGAGCCCGGCTCCGGTGCCGGCACCTTTATCGGGTTGGCCCCGGAGGGGGCGCAGATGACCGGGGTGGAGCTGGACCCGGTCACCGCGGCGATCTCCCAGGCCCTCTATCCGGACGCCACGATCCGCACGGAGTCGTTCGCGGACACCAGGATGCCCGGTGGGGTCTTCGACGCGGCGGTGGGCAACGTCCCCTTCTCCCGGAACACCCTGCACGATGCGCGGCACAACGCGGGCGGGCACTCGATGCACAACCACTTCATCCTCAAGTCTTTGGCGCTGACGAGGCCCGGTGGGGTGGTCGGGGTGCTCTCCAGCGCCTTCACCCTGGATGCGCAGAACCCCGCAGCGCGCCGGGAGATGGCCCAAAGCGCTGATCTGCTTGGGGCGGTCCGTCTCCCCACCGGCGCCCACCGTCGAGCCGCCGGCACGGACGCGCTGACCGACGTGCTGATCTTCCGCCGCCGACTGCCCGGCGAGGAACCGTTGGATCAGGAGTGGGTGGAGACCGCCCCGATCGAACTGAATGGGGCGCAGGGGCGGATGAACGCCTACTTCATCGACCACCCCGAACGTGTGCTCGGGGAGCCGATGATCGGCAACGGGATGTACGGGGCCGCTACTTTGACCGTGCGCGCGGAGGATCTGGCGGCCACGGGGGACCGGCTGCGCGAGCAGCTGGCGGGCATCACCGAGCGGGCCGTGGCGGCTGGGCGCGGGATGGCCGAACGTAGTGGCGAGCAGGAGCTCGAGGTCGCTGCCTTGATCCCGGCGGGGGAGCAGGAGCAGATCGGGCACATCACCGATCGCGGTGCGGAAGGCTTCACCCAGGTCACGATCGAGAAGGTGCACGCGCCGCTGAAGGTGGCACGTACCCGGCACGGTGAGCTGCGGGCATTGCTGGGCCTGCGAGACGAAGCCCGTGCCGTGCTGACCTTGGAGGCCGCCAACGTCGATGACACCCCGGAGCTGGACGCTTTGAGGGCTCAACTGGCGGCCAGCTACCGGGCCTATGCGGATCGCTACGGGCCGATCAACCGTTTCACCGAACGCCGCACCGGGCGCACCAACGAGGCCGGTGAGGAGATCCTGGCCCGCATCACCCCACCGGCGGTGGCTCTGCTGGGGGATGATCCGTTCGGGCCGCTCGTGCTGGCCCTGGAGCACTTCGACGAGGGCACCGGCACGGCGGCTCCGGCTGGTCTGCTGTCGCAGCGGCAGGTGCAGCCGCGCAAGCCCGTGCTCGGGGTGGACACCGCCGATGAGGCCCTGGCCGTCACCCTGGACACGGTCGGCACCGTGGACCTGGCCCATGTCGCGGCCCTGCTGGGCACCGATGAGGCCGGGGCGCGGGAGTCCCTGGGAGGACTGGTCTATGAGGTGCCCGGAGAGGAGGGGGTCTATGAGACCCGTGCGGAGTATCTCAGTGGTGATGTGCGCGAGAAGCTGGACACGGCCCGCGCCGCCTCAGTCGCCGATGAGCGGTTCCAAGCCAACGTCGCGGCACTGGAAGCAGCGCTGCCGGCCCCGCTGGGAGCCGATGAGATCGAGGCCCGGATCGGGGCGGTGTGGGTCTCCCCTCAGATCCACGAGCAGTTCCTGCGCCACATCATCAAGGACCCAGCCGCCCGGGTGGACCGGATCAGTGGCGCGAACTGGGACGTGAAAGCCAGCCGCCATGTCTTCGCCGCCCGCAACGACTGGGGCACCGACCGAATGGCCGCCGGCGACATCTTCAAGAACCTGGCCGAGCAGCGCCGGGTGCAGGTCACCGACCCGGACCCGACCGACCCCGAGGGTAATCGCCGGGTGGTCAACGCCACCGAGACCACCGCCGCCCAGGAGAAGGCGGCACTGATGCAGGAGCGGTTCAGCGAGTGGGTGTGGGAGGACCCGGCCCGGGCGGCCGGGCTGGTGGATGAGTACAACCGGCGGTTCAACTCCATCGTGCTGCGCGACTACACCGTGGAAGGGGAGAGACTGAGCTTCCCGGGGCTGGTCAAGGACTTCACCCCACGCGGCCACCAGCGAGCGGCGGTGGCGCGGATGCTCTCGGAGCCCTCGGTGGGGCTCTTCCACGAGGTGGGGGCGGGCAAAACCGCCGAGATGGTGATGGGCGCGATGGAACTGCGCCGACTGGGGATGGCCCGCAAACCGGTCGTGGTGGTGCCCAACCACATGCTCGAGCAGTTCACCCGGGAGTGGCTGCAGCTCTACCCCCAGGCGCAGATCCTCGCCGCCTCCTCGGCTGATCTGAAAGGCGAGAAGCGGCGGGTGTTCGTCGCCCGCGCCGCAGCGAGTGACTGGGACGGGATCATCATGACCCGCACCGCGTTCGAGCGCATCGAGCTCTCGGAAGAGTCGAAAAGCGCCTACAACCTCTCAGAAATCGGACGTCAGCGAGCCGAGCTGGAAGCCGCCAATGAACGGGCAGCCGCCAGCGGGGCGGACACCATGTCGATCAAGCGCATGGAAGCCCGGTTGCAAGCGAAAGAAGAAAAGCTGAAGGAGAAGATGGACCGGGTCACCGATCCAGGGATCACCTTCGAGCAGACCGGCATCGACTACCTCGTGGTGGACGAGCTCCACGACTTCAAGAACCTCTCCACGCCGTCGAACATCCAAGACGCGGCCATTGACCCGGGATCCGGCAGAGCCACTGACCTGCACATGAAGGTCGAGTACCTGCGGGCCAAGCACGGAGACCGCGTGATGACCGGTGCAACCGCAACCCCGATCGCCAACTCGGTCACCGAGATGTACGTGATGCAGCGCTACCTGGGCCCGGAGCTGTTGGAGCGGGCCGGGATCCACGACTTCGACACCTGGGCGGCGACCTTCGGTCAGGTGGTGACCGAGATGGAACTGTCGGTGGCCGGCGGGGACCACTTCAAGCTGAAAGAGCGGTTCGCGAAGTTCCAGAACGTGCCCGAGCTGCTGAAAATGTTCCACACCTTCGCCGACGTGAAGACCGCCGAGGACCTGCAACTGCCCACCCCGGATCTGGTGAAGAGAGACGACGGGGCGCGCCTGCCACGCATGGTCCCGGTAGAGGCATCGGCGGAGCTCGAGGCGTATATCGAGGAGATCGGCCGTCGCGCTGAGGCCATCCAGGCCCGGATGGTGGACCGGACCGAGGACAACATGCTCAAGGTCAGCTCGGACGGCCGCAAAGCGGCCCTGGACGTGCGCCTGGTGGATCCCGAGCTGGGATCGATCGTGGCGGAGAACAAGGTCAGCGTGACCGCGGACCTGATCGCCCGGGTGCACCAGGAGCACCAGGACGACGTGTTCCTGGATCCGGCCAGCGGCGAGGAACACCCGACCCGGGGTGCGTTGCAGATCGTGTTCTGCGATCAGAGCACCCCGTCGACGGAGAAGTGGAACGTCTACGACGAGCTGAAGGATCAGCTGGTCCAGCGGGGCATTCCGGCGGAGAAGATCCGGTTCATGCACGAGGCCAAGAACGATGCCGAGAAGGGCCGGCTGTTCTCCGCTGCCCGCTCGGGAGACATCGCCGTGCTGATGGGCTCGACCCAGAGGATGGGGGTGGGCACCAACATCCAGGCGAGGGCGGTGCACCTGGTGGACCTGGACGCCCCGTGGCGTCCGGCGGACATCGCACAGCGGCACGGGCGCATCATCCGACAGGGCAATCAGAACCCGGAAGTCGCGATCTCCCAGGTGGTCACGAAGGGTTCGTTCGACACCTTCATGTGGCAGACGCTGGAGCGGAAGTCGAAGTTCATCGACCAGATCATGCGCGGGCGGTTGGACGTGCGGGAGATCGAGGACGTCGGGGACAACACGTTGTCCTTCGCGGAGGTCAAGGCGATCTCCAGTGGCAATCCGCTGATCCTGGAGAAGTCGAAAGCCGACCAGGAACTGGCCCGGTTGGAGCGGCTGAACCGGGCCTGGCACCGCAATCAGTCCTCGTTGGTGTTCCGCAAGGACGCGGCTTCCTCGCGGGCGGAGGCACTGGAGCGTGAGCTGCCGGTGCTGCGTGCGGCCGCGCAGCGCACCACCGATGAGTTGGGCGGGGAGAAGTTCCGCATGACCATCGACGGAGCCACCGTGGAGAAGCGCACTGAGGCCGCCGAGGCGTGGCAACGGTGGGCGGGGGTGCACGCGACCGCGCGGCCGCCCCGTGCTGGGGAGGTCGACCTGGGGGTCGCGGCGCGGATCGGTGGTCACGACATTCGGGTGGTGCAGCGGTCTGGGAACCTGGCTGATCTGAGTGCCTCCCCGGTGGAGTTGCGCATTGATGATGCCCCCGGGGTGGCGGTGGAAGTCACGAGGGCGACGTCGTTGAATCCGAGTGTGGGCATGATTCAGCGGTTGGAGAACCAGGTGCTGAAGCTGCCCGAGGAAGTGACCAAGAGGGAGGCCCGGTTGGCGGCCGCGCATCAGGAAGTCGTCGACGCCCGGGCGGCACTGGAGGTGCCGTTCAAGCACCAGGAGGCCCTGGATGCTGCCCGGTGGGAGGTGGAGCGCATCGACCGTGCGATGCGCGGAGAGGAGACACCGCAACCGACTTTGGACCCGGAGTTGGAGGCGTTGAAGAAGCGGATGCGGATCAACTACCCCGGAGCTCCCACCACCGGCCGTAGTGCTCCCGGGCGTGGAACTTCCACGGCCGACCGCTCACTGGAGACAGCTCGTATGTCTTATGACCAGCGCCCCACGGAGGAGGGCCTGGGGCTGTAGCCGCTGCCCCGCTGGCCTTACGACGACGAACGGTGCCCGCTCCCCGATGGGGAACGGGCACCGTTTCTTGTGCGGTGACTACAGGGGCAGGAAGCCGTCCACAGTCGGCGGTTACGGATCTGGAACGGTCGTGCGTGAGGTGACCTGCCGGCTGTGGGCGGGTGGTCGGTGGGGGTCCCTGTGTCCATCATGGGTGCGGGAAAAGCCGCGGAGCGATGGAGCTTTTGCCGTGCCCATGTGGGCACGGGGTCAGGAACTCAGCCACGGTAATCCATGTTGCGGTCTGCACGACCCTGGCGTGCTTCACGCCAAAGCATGAGCAACGCAACGACCAAAAGAAGACCAGTCAGCCATCCAATTACTGAGCCTTGGAGTACTAGGACGATGGAGACAATGAGCAGCACTACGTAGCTTGCGGCAAGGATCCAGCCGCCGGTCTTCACTGCTCCGACTCGGTGCCGCCACCGTTCTGCGCGGATGAGTTGGGGGCGTCTGGGGTGGACTGAGCGGCCTTCCGTCGACGCTGCACGCGCTGCATCTTCTCGGGTGCGGAGAGTCCGATTTTGCGCAGCTCGTCCTCGGTCCAGCCGCCGTTATTGACGGCGGCCTGGAAGGCTTGGGTGTCGTTTTTCTCCGCTTCCTTGAGAGCTTCGCGGGCCTCGTCGAGGGCGCCACGTGCCGTGATCGCCCGGCGGACGTAGTCCATCCGGTCGTTGAGCAGCCGCTGCGCGGCTTCCTCTGCCTGCTGAGGGTCAGTGAGCTTAGCCATGCCCCCACCTTAACGGACGCACACTGTGCGTTCCAGAGTCCACGGGCGCTCCGCCGGCGCTTCGCACCCGTGGTGCCCCGGCGGAGCAAAGCTATGTTTTATGTGCCATAAAACGGGTCCGCCGCTGGCCCTGCCGGTTTTGCGGTGGCACACTGGTCGTGTGGGGCCCACCAGGGTGGGGGTGCTGCGCTGGGCCGATAAGGAGAAGGAGGTGCTGTGGTGGAGCAGGAGAATCCGCGTCGGGTGTGGAAGTCCCGTCGCAAGCGGATCGAGGGCAAGACCCAGTACGTCCGGGTGTCCATGTCCGAGTCCGAGCGTGCTCAGCTGATGGTGCTGGAGCAGCAGACCGGGCTCTCACCCTCGGCGCTGATGGTCGAGGCGGTGTTCGGGTCTACCGATCCGGTGGCGGTGCAGCTGCGGCGGAACCAGCTGGCGGAGTTGCTGGCGATGCGCCGGCTGATGGCCACGATCTCGAACAACGTGAACCAGATCGCCCGGCACGCCAACAGCACCGGCGAGGTCCTTCCCGAGACGGTCGAGACGATGCGCGAGGCTCGGCGGTTCGGTGAGGAAGTGCTGGCCAAGATCGAAGAGTTGATCCCGTGATCCCGAACATCACCAAGGGTGACAAGCCGATCGGGCTGATGAAGTACCTGGTGGGTCCGGGGAGGGCCAACGAGCACACCGACCCGCACCTGGTGGGCGGCTCCCCGCTCATCATGTCGTGGCACGACGATGTGCAGCTCAATGAGGAAGCCGCGGTGTCCATCGCCCGCGAGATCGACCTGAACCGGCGCGCCTTCGCGGTGGACGCTGACGCGAAGCACATTTGGCACTGCTCGTTGTCGATCCCGTACCAGGACCGGGAGGTCACCGATCAGGAATGGTCGGACATCGCCGCCCGGTTCATGGACGAGATGGACTTCACCGAGGCCGGGTCAAAGGCCCCGTGCCAGTGGGTCGCGGTGCATCACGGGCGTTCCACCAAGGGCAACGACCACATCCACATCATGGCCTCCACGATCCGGGAGGACGGCACGAAGTGGGCCGACGGCAACGACTTCTCCCGCGCGCAGAAGGTCGCCCGTAGCATCGAGAAGGACTTCAACCTCATCCAGCTTGGCAACCACTCCGAACGATGGTTGCAGCAGGGAGAGATCGCTCGGGACAGCACTAGGGAGCCGACCCGGTTCGCGCTGGAGCGCACCGTGCGCGCGTGCGCGGTAGCAGCCGAAACAGAGGCACAGTTCGTACGGCAGATGCGCCGGGCGAACCTGCTCGTGCACCCGAGGTTCGCTGCTGGCACTGATTCGGTGGTGACCGGGTACTCCGTGGCCGAGCGTCCGCCGCAAGGCAAGCGGCCACTGTGGTTCGGTGGCGGCAAGCTCGCCCAGGACCTCACCCTCCCGTCCCTGCGGACCCGCTGGCCGGACACTCCGGTCTCGGCGCAGGAGGCGTCGGAGGAGTGGATGGCTGCCAAGCGGCATCGCCGCATTGTCCACCCTGACGCCCCCGGTGCGGTGCTGGATGAGGTGACCGCCCGGCGGTTGGCGGATGAACTGAAAGAGGTTCGCCGGCGCCTGGTGAAGCTCGCACCGGACGACCATCAGGCGTGGGCGCATGCGGCTCGGGAAGCCTCTGGTGTGTTCGCGGCGTGGTCGCACGCGACCGAGGATGGGCAAGGACCCTTGGGGCGCACCGCCAGGACGCTGGCACGCTCGGCGCACCGGTCGGGGCTGAAGATCACCACCCCGCTGGAAGCCCCACTGCGTACCAGTGGCACCACGGCGTTCCTGCTGGCGGTCACGAAAGCGCCCTCCCCGATGGCCCAGGCATTGATCATGAACCAGATGCTGCGGATGACCCGCGCGTTCCAGGACATGCATCAGGCCAACAAAGAACTGCGCGAGACCCAGTTGATCGTGGACACCTTCCGGCAGCACCTCTCGGTGGTGGCGGAGCCACTACCGGAAGTCGAGCCTTCTTCTCCCAAGCGCAGTGCCTCCCACGCCGGACCCGCCCGTGCCCGTGGTGCGCTGCGCGAGACCCAGGGGCCCACGGTTGAGCACCCTTACGTAGATCACACCCCCCGCACGGACTACGGAATGGAGCTGTAGAGATGAGCACACAACCCGATGGCGTGAACGATTTGATCGGCCGTGACCTCCAGGCAGCGATGGCCGTCGCCGGGCGCTGGGGCGAGATGATGGCCCGTCAGCGCGCCGAGCAAGTGCGTCAACGCCTGATGGAGCAGCAGCAGCGGCGACGGGAGCTGGAAGACCGGTTTGAAGCCGAACGAGCAGTGATGCGCACCGAGCTCGCCCCGGTGGATCAGGACCGTTTCTGGGAATCCGCCAAGCCGGAAGACATCGCTGCCCACTACGCGCTGGCCCGGCAGTGGGAGCAGCACGACGAGGTCGCCCGCACCGCGCGAGGATGGATCGAGTCTCAGGTAAAGGACCGCTACGGGCTGGCCGTGGAGGACTACCTGGAAGATCGCATCCCGCAGCAACAGCGCACTGAGACCGTCGAGCAGGGGACCGCGGCCCGCGAAGCCGTGGATGCCCAACGTGACCACGCTGAGGCCGCGCTCAATGCCGCAGAGGCCAGCCGGGGGGATCTGCAAAACGACGCCGACACCCGTCACGCGGCTGCCGAAGCCGAGGAACTCTGGGACTCCGGAGACCGGCGGGCGAACCTGGCCAAGAACCTCATGGCGGCCTTTGGTGGCACCGAGGAGGGCCGCGATGGGGTACGGGCACGTCTGGCCGCCGACCGGGACCAGGGCACGCCTCCCATAGAGGCTGTGCGCTCCACCAAGCGTGGCCCTAAGGCCCGCAAGAATACCGGGCGCCCAGCAGGACGAGAAAGAGGCTTGGAACTCGGCTGATGCCATGAGGGCAGCAGCGAGAGGGGCGCAACCCGTGACGGGTTGCGCCCCTCTCGCTGTGAGGTTCAGTCGAACAGGCCCTCTGGAGGTGGCTCCAAAGTCAGTGGAACTCCCTTGGGGCGGTGCTCCCTGGGAGTGCAGCCGTGGAAAGGACCCTTCTCCTCAAAGAGGACCCGCATGGTCGGGTCGGCGTGGTTCTGCCACCACACCGCCAGCCCGGTAGTGGGGTCCAGGCGCAGGTTTTCCCACGCCCTCCACAGCCCCGTCAGACGGCTCACGGCTTCATCATGCCGCCACCACTGGGCGCACCAGGTGAACGTGTTCGAGCGACCAGATGGGTCCAGCTGACGCCGGTACATCGGCGCCAACATCTCGGTGACGAACTCCACCACGTTCGCGTAGACCAGCTCCGCAGGAGGCTGCTCTTCCACGTCCTCGTTGCCCTCACTGGACGATTTTTCTTCCCAGTCCATGGCCTACTCCTTCACCAGCGCCGCCCACCGGTTCCCGGCAGGCTCGGCCGCCACTGGCTCGGCGGCCGGCGCTGTGGGCTCGTGATCGACGGTGTCCACTGTGGGGCGGTTGTGGGCCTCTTCGGAGGCCCTGGAGGCTTCCGCGTAGGGGCGGTGGTCAATCGGGATGGTGCGCAGCAGCACGGCCCTCGCCCCGGAGCCGAACATCACGGCCCTCCCCTTGGGCAGGGCGGACAGGTCGGCCACCGACATGATGTCGTCGGTGGCGTCCTGGCGGGAGGTGGACCCGGAGTCCTTCTGCCTCGAGGAGGAGACAGAGGTGTAGGTGTACTTGCCGATCAATTCGACAAGCATCTTCAGGTAGCCCTCCTCCTTGACGTTGCCGCCGTAGGTGACGACGTTGGCGGTGGAGAACAGCTTGCGCATCCCGGACTCCCCCCACACGTCCACGCCCTGGGACCAGGACTGCAAGAACGTGGAGACCACGATGCCGCGAGACCCGTAGTGGCTGTAGAGGTTGGGCAGGTTCATCCATCGGCAGACGTTGGCGGCCTCGTCCAGCACGCAGAGCATAGGAGTGGCCAGTCGGCCCCCGCGCTGGGTGACGGCGTGCTCCTCGGCGGCGGTCACGGTGGCCACGGTCAGGGCGGTCACCAGGGGCCCGGCGGTGCCGGCCCCTTCCTTGGACAGCGCGTAGAGGGTGTGCTTGCCGGCCACGAACGCCTGGGGATCGAACTGCGGGCGATCGTCGTCCGGGCCCGTGGGGTTGACCCAGGCGGCGATCTTCTCGTTCTTCAGGCACGCGGCCATCTGCAGGGCGGTGGAGTAGACGCTGCCTCGGTACTTCTCCGGTTGCTGGATCGTGCTGGCCACCGAATCGGCTTCCTTGGTCCACCCGTGCTCATCCAGCAGTAGTGCCGGGGTCTCATCGGTAGAGCGGGTCAGCCAGTAGTGCACCCGCTCGATGGGCTCCCCGCCCACGGCGGCCGCGAGCAGCAGCCCGGCCAGGAGGTCCTTGCCGGCGGAGTCGAAGTGACCATCGCCCTTGGCGCCGACGTCTCGGGAGCCAGCGGCGAAGTTGTTCGCCATCTCGGCGGCGCGCTCACTGTCGGTGACGTAGGTCAGCGGGTTCCACCACCAGGTCGGTTTCTCCCCGGCCACACCTTGGGGGTCGAAGACCCAGACGTCGCCGTCAGCGGCGCGGAGGTCGCGGGTCAGGTCGGAGAGGTCGCGTTTGTTGGAGGTGGCGATCACCGGGCCCGGGGCCTCGATGATCGACGGGGCCGCCTGGGAGGTGGTCTTGCCGGTGCGGGTGCCCCAGATGTGCAGGAGGGTGTCCTCCCAGGAGGCGTAGAGGGTGTGGCCGCCGCGGACCATCTTGCCGAGCATCACCCCGGGGGTGTCGACGCCGAAGCGAGTCGCTTTGGCGCGGGCTTGCTTCTCGGTGAAGGGTGCGACGTCGCGCACCGAGGCCATGCGCGGTGCGGCGCGGTCGTGCTTGACGACCTTCTTCGCCTTCTGATGGCGCTTGAAGCCCCACAGCACCAACAGTGTTGCCGCCACCAACCCGAGTGCGGCGGCCAGGACGATCTCCGTGGTGCGCCACGGAAGGTCTCCGGTGACTACGCCCAGGGACCGTTCCCAGTACCCGGTGGGCAACGGGCTCGGGCGCGGGGTGAGGGCGTGGCCGGCGCTGGCGAGGACGTAGAGGATGGCCGGGACGCCGACGAGGGCAAAGAGCAGGGTCAGCAGCAGGGCGACTTCCCCGCCGCCGGTCTTGTACTTGCGGTCCAGGGAGCTCATCGTTCGCCCCTCTCCTGAGCAGCGCGGGACTTGGCCTCGTGCCACTTCTTCTCGGTGTCGTGGACCTGGGACCGGCGTTCGGTGGGGGTGAACTCCATGGCGAACGGGATCCCGGCGCGGGAGCCGACCTTGATGAAGAACTTCCCCTGGCCCGGGGGCGGGGTGGTGGTGCGGTCGTCGAAGTACCAGGCGGCGTTCTCATCGTCGGCCAGCCACTCGTTGAGCTCGACGTCGGTGAACGCCTGGTCGGTGGGGGCGTAGACGTCGTCGTTGGTGTACTCCAGGGCCTCGTCGCCGCGGCGGTTCCAGGCGGGTGGGTCCTGCCAGTTCGCCAGCTGCTCCTGCTCGCGCATCGACAGCGGCACGGACTCGGTGAGTAGGGGCATCTCGGACTTGGCCAGCCCACCCAGGATCTTGATGCCGCAGCGGTCCATGATGCCCTTGGCCTTCGCCCGGTCCTCTTCACCGCGGACGGCCAGAAGGTCGGAGGGGGTGTGGGAGGCCATGATCTGCCCCACCCCCCATTCCCGGTTCAGGCGGGTCAGGGCGTTGACCTGGTCCACGATGCCGGGTCCGGCCGCCAGGGTGTTCCACAGCTCGTCCAGGATCACCAGGAACCGCTGACGCTCAATCACCCCGTCATCAGCGAGCATGTTCGAGGTGGTCACGGTGCCGAAGCCGGCCGACCAGCAGGCCATCAGGGTCGCCGCCCGCAGGTCGGATTCGGTCTGGGAGATGCGGGAGAGGTCGAAGACCATCGGGCGGGAGGCGTCGATCCGGTTGGTGGAGGGGTGGGCGAACATCTGCCCGAACGCCCCGGAGCCGCACAGGGAGTTCAACGAGGACTCCAGACCCTCGGTGATGTCCTCGTACCGGGCGTCGTCGCCCCGATCCAGGGCGACCTCACGCACCTCGACCGGCTTGTCCTTGAGGACCTGGCGCAGATCGGCCATCACCGGCACCGTGCCGTTCTCGGCGTGGCGGGTCTCGAGGACGGTGAGGCACCGGTCCAGGATCGATTCCTCCCGCTCATCCAGCGGCTTCTTGCGCAGGATCGCGATCAGCGACGCGATCAGCGACCGGCGCCGGGAATGCAGTTCATCCAGCAGCTCCTCCGCCCTGGCGGGTGAGAGCAGCTTGGCGGCCGCGACCGCCCCGCAGTCATCCAGGGGGTTGATGTGCCCAACCCCGCGGCCCAACGGGAGGACGGCCCCGCCCAGGTGCTCGATCATGGCCACGTGCTCGCCCTTGATGTCGCCGAGGATCAGCGGCCACACCCCGAAGGCCGCCAAACCGATCGCCATCCGGCGCAGCAGGGAGGATTTGCCCAACCCGGGGTTGGCCATCACGAAGGCCGAGGGATTGGAGATCACCCGCAGCTTCAAAAACCAGGAGATCGGGTCACAACACACCGGTTCGCCGGAGAGCAGGTTCCGCCCCAACGGCACCCCCTCCAACGGGGAACCGCCCCCCATGGGGAAGGGGAACAGCCCGCACACCTGGTAGTTGGTCCCGCGCATCTCCCGGATCGGATGCAACAGCTGCGCCTCGCCCAGCCCTCGGCCCTTGTGCCCCCGCTGACCCGGGCGGTGGGTGGAGGTGGCCGTGACGGAGGTGCTGCCGGTGCGCTGAGGCTTGGCAAAGACCTTGCCGCCCCTCACCCGGGCGAAGGCCCGATCCAAGACGGTCGTGGTGGCGTTGCCCCGACTGGCCGGGAGGATGATCTGGTCTCGCTGCTTCTGCTTCATCACAGGGCGTTCCTCACGGTCGAGGGCAGGGCCAAGTGGTCCGGAATGACCACACCCAGTGGGAGGCCGGCGGCGAAGGTAGAGTCCTGGGCGCCGTAGGCCTCCTCCAGGCGGATCCTCGCCGACGTGCCGAGGTTCTCGATGATGGCTTCGGCCTCATCCAGCTCGCCCTTGGAACGCACCGTGGCGGTGACCACGAGCCCGAAGTTCAGCAGCCCCGCCCCGTCGGCCTCCTCAGCCGCGGTCGCCTGGGCGGCGCGGGTCTCGCGGGTGTCCCGGGCGGTGGCGCGGTTGCGGGAGGAGGCGTTGAAGGTGGCGGTGTTGATGTCGTTCTCCACCATCTGCGCCGCCCGGGCCGGATCAATGGGACGGTAGAGCAGCGTGACGCGCTTGCGCACCAGCTCGGGGTTCGGGGCGATCAGGGCCTGGAGCACGTTGGCCTGGACGGTGGAACGCGGGGGCACCGACATCGCCCAGGACTTCGACCAGGAGTTGTTGTGGTGGTAGCAGTCCCAGAAGGTGTCGGCGGCCTGGGGGCCGACCTCGCTCCAGTTCAGTTCCGGGGCCTTGCCCTGGGCGTGGGCGCGGTCGAAGAGGATTGCCTCGGCCGGGTCGTAGGCCACCCGGATCACCTCGCACAACTGCTGGGCCGTGAGCGGGGCCGCCACCCCCGCCCCGGTGTCATTGAGGGACAGGGTGAGGTTGGGCAGGCGGGCGGCCAGGTCATCGGCGACCTCGTCCGGCTTGCGGATGCGTCCGCCGGCCCGCACGGAGGCTTTGAAGGTCACCGCGATGTAGGCCCGGGTGACGGTGGCCCCGGTGGGCAGCATCTGCACCGTCTCGTTGATCACGTCACGGGCGAAGGCCGGGGCGTTCTCAGCCATGCGCGCTTCGATCTTGCGGGCCAGGCGGTACCCGGAGTCCGGGGTGGTCTCGATGGTCACCGAGGCCGCGGTCAGACCGGGCTCATCGGTGAGCATGCCCAGCCAGTGCGCCCAGCGGTCCACCCACCGGTTGATGTGCTCCTGATCGACCATGCCACCGCCATCGGGCTCGGAGGAGAACACCACGGTGTAGTGGTGCTTCTGCGGCACCTCGACCAAGGCGAAGGGGCGGCCGTAGCCGTCGACGTGCTCCGTGATCCTGGAACGGGCCGAGATCCCGGGCAGCTTCGTCGTGCCCTCCGGCACCCGGGACACCGGCCCGGCCCGGTAGACGTTGGCGCCGGCGTAGACGGTGTTGGCCCACCCGGCGCGCCGGAGGATGCGTTCGATAAGGGTGCGTCCGTGCTTGTTCTTCTGCATGGACAGGGCGATCAGGACCAGGATCACCGCTTCGAAGGCCAGGGCGGCC
The DNA here is from genome assembly GCF_947500125.1 of uncultured Kocuria sp. GTDB lineage: Bacteria > Actinomycetota > Actinomycetes > Actinomycetales > Micrococcaceae > Kocuria. The sequence goes on from NZ_CANMRA010000025.1 coordinate 59,632, forward strand.
AGCCACAGGTTGAGCATCATCAGCAGGATCCCGCCGACCACCCCACCGATCAGCAGCACGGTGCCGGCCGTGGAGAGCCCGGCCAGGCCCTTGGAGGTGGGGGTGCGGAAGTTGCCGTATACCCGCGGACGGTTCTCGGTTTTAGCTTCGGTCTGCGCCATCAGGGCGGCCCTCGTTTCCGGTCTCGTTGGCGATCTGCGCCTTGATGGCACGTGCCTGTTGCTGGGCGGCCTTCGCCGCCTGTCTTGGGCCGGTGGGTCCCGTGGGACGGGCCCCGGAACGCGACGGTGCTGCACCAGCACCGGACCCCGGCGTGGGACGGGACCCTGTCACAGCCCCGGCGCGAGGTGCCGCCCCGGCGCCGGGGGTCGGTTGCGCCCCGGTCCCCGTAGAGGACCTCTGCGCACCGTCCTGGCCGGGGGTGCCCGTGGCGGACGCTCCCGCCGCTCCAGTGCCTCCGGTGCTTCCTCCGGTGCTGGAGGTGCCCGCCTTCGCGCTGGACTCGGTGGCCTGGGAGACGGCTTCCCCGGTCTTCTGCACGGCGTTGGCGGCCGCCATACCTGCAGCGACGGGAGCAGCCGCCGCACCAGCCGCAGCTGTCCCAGCGGAGCCCGCCGTGCCTGCAGCACTGGCCCCAGCGGTGCCGCTGGCCCCACCGGGAGGCGAGGACGGACCAGCAGGCGCGGAACCCGGCCCGCCCTTCGAGGAGACGGAGGACTGCGACGGCGATGCGGAGGATGAATCAGAGCCGAACCCGCGTCCCGAGCGAGCCAGGTGAGAGGCGCCCTGCGGGATCGCTGCGCCCATCGCCGCGATGCCCAGCGCCCCGCCGCCACCGCCGGAGGAGGACATCGAGCCGAGTACGGGGCTGAGGAACCCGATGAGCACGGGCAGGGCGAACACGGAGGCGACGATCATCATCAGCCCGGCGGCGAACTGGATCAGCCCGCTGCCGGAGTCCTCCCACACCCCGGTGGTGGACATCTTGATCGCCAACCCGTAGATCAGAGCCGCGGCGGGCTTGTAGAAGGCGAAGGCCAGGGTCCAGGCGATGACCTTCTGGAAGAAGTTCTTGCCCGTCTCGGTGTTCAGGAACGCGGCGGAGAGCGGCAGGATCCCGGCCATCAGAAACAGCATCCCGGTGCGCAGCACCATCAGCATCAACTGGATGATGTTCACGACGATCGCCACGACCCCGCCCACGATGATCAGGATGACGTTGCCGCCCAACCACACCGGATCGGCCGCCCCGGCGCTGGTGGCGTTGTCCAGGGCCAGGAGCTTGAGCACGTCGGTCTGGAAATCCTCCCCGATGGCGGAGTCGATGATCTGTAAGGCCAGGGCGTCGGTGCCGGCCACCAGGACGTTGAGGATCGTCACCCCCGAGGCCGTCACCACGGCCAGGGTGAGCAGATTCTTCAGCAGGTCCCGGGCCGGTTCAGCCCGCTGCGTCCAGGCCATCTGGGCCCCGGCGATCATCACGCTCAGTGCGGCCACGGCCAGGGTGAGGTAGAAGGTCTGGTCCTGGATGAAGCCCACCGACCCGGACAGGTTCCCCGCCCGGGCCGGGACGAGGAAGCCGATCAGGCTGGTGGCCCCACCGATCAGCGCCGCCCCGGAGGCCAGCACGGTGGCCGTGTTCACCAGGCCGGCCCCGTCGCCGCGGCGGGCGTTGGTGGCCAACACGATGCCCAGGAACAGCACCCCGAACACGCACACCCCCAGCCCGATCCAGCTCGCGTAGCTCAGCAGCAGGTCGATGTAGGCGTTGAACTCCCCACGCGCCGGAGCTTGGGAAGCGGGTGCGCTGCCGCTGGTGAGGTTGGCGCTGTCGATCCGAGTCCACATCGACCCCAGGGAGGCGATCGTGTCGACCACCGCAGCGGTGACACCGTCGGCGATCTGATCCAGGGCATCCCCAGCAGCTCCGGTCAGTGCTTCGCTGACGCTCTCCTTGCCCGTGCAGACAAGATCCCAAAACTCACAGTTCTCCTCAGCCATCGCTGGGTCCCCATTCGATGTAGCCGCTTAGGTCTGACACACGGCCTGAGACAGGCCCACCGCTGCCGTCGTCCTGGAACTGGAAGCGCCAGTCGCCCTCGTGCCACACGAGGTCGCCCGCTGTCGTGATGTAGATCTTTTCCGTCCCGTCGTCCACGGCCGCGACGACTTCCACCGTTGCCTTGTCACCCGTGTAGGAGAGGAGACGGAAACCAGCAATCTGCACGGGAACCGACGAGTTGTCACCCTCAGCGACTCTCTCCTGGAGCCCTCCAATGGCGATCTCCTTGCCGGGGCTCTCCACTCCCAGTTTCCGGGTGGTCTCCAGCAGCAGCTCAGGGTCACTGCTAGCCGTCAGCATGTTGGTCGTGGCAAGAAGTGCCCCTTCGGGGGTGTGGGAGTAGCAGGAGCGCACACCCGTTGACTCGTCTACGGTGCCCGGTCCGTGCTCTTCGGAGAACGGTGCGTAGATCGCGCCCAGGGCGGTCCATTCGACGTCCTCGGGGGCCTTCGTGAGGGTGGTGCCGCCGGTGGCGTCCAGGCCGCACGTCGACTCGCCGCCCGCCACCGGTTCGGCGGTGGTGGCTGGCGCCGGGGCGGCCTGGGTGGGCTCTTCACCGTCGGGCCACAGCCACAGGACCACGCCCAGCACGATCAGCATCGCGACGAGGACTGCTGAGATGAGGAAACGGGGGGTCTTCCACCAGGTGTTGTTGTCGTCGGTCTCGATCTGATCTTTCACCTGCTGCTCCTTGGGTGGGGGACGTTCCTCGGGATGCCTACGGTCATGCCCCGGAGATGAAGGAGAGGATCGAGGCGCCGCCGGAGATCAGGGCCACGGCCAGGACGATCTTGATGATCCCGGAGACCTCCTCGGTGGTCTCTCCACGGCGGGCGTCGAAGGCCATCTTTCCGCCGACGACCAGCAGGCCCAGGACGGCGATGCCCAGGGCGATCCACTTGCCGACGCCGACCATGCGGTTCCAGGTGTCGCCGATCCCGGGAGGGGCCAGCGGGTCGGAGTCGGGCAGGGCGGCCGGCAGTGCGAGCACGGTGTCCTGTGCAGCCAGTACGAGGTCGATCATTGGGGGGTCCTCTCAGAAAGTGCTTCATCGGCTGCCTCACCGAGGGCGGTGAGGACTTTTCTCGGCTCCCGCGCCATGGACTCCCAGTCCACGGTCCCGGTGAGCCGGAGCTCTTCGATCCAGGGCACCACCCAGGTGGAAGGCACACCACCGGAAATCACCCGGGTCTGTGCTGCCAGGGGTTTCGGGGTGCGACCCGGGGCATCGGCCACCAGGACCAGGCCTTGGAGATCCACATCGGGGTGGGCGCCGGCTGCCCAGTCGCGGGCGGCGAGACGGGCGGCGTCGAGGCCGTGTTTGTTCTGCCGGGCCACGAGGAAGACCGGCGCGGGGGTGTGCTGGGTCTTCTCATCTGGGCGGGCGGGCCACCGGTGGTGGCAAGCGGTCCCGCCGAGCAGGTCGGCCAGGACGGACTCCCCGGCTCCACCGTGGACACCGAGCCAGAACACGTCATGGGCGTCGGTGAGAAACCGCCCCAGTCGCCCCTCGTCTTCGGAGAGCCCGGTCACGCCTCGCTGGGGTTCCGAGGCGCCGCGGAGGACCGTGACGGTCTCCTCGGTGACGTCTTCGAAGAGGGGGTGAACCGGGGTCGGCCCAGGTGAAACCAGGTCTGACCAGCGGTTGTCCATCACATCTCCTCACGGGGGCTCGCCTAAGCTTGAGGATGTATCCACTAAACAACTATTGGGGGGAATAGACAGTGCTAGTGAACTTGAGCATTACTATAGCCACTTCTGTGTACTATGGCGAATGCGTGGATGGAGGTGGTTGTGGTGGCTGATGCGCTCGACCGGCTCTTCGAGGGCCTGCCGGAACGCCTCGGCATCGATGACCTCACCAAGGTCCTCGGACTGGCCGACCGCACGGTCACCTACCGCTGGTTGCGCGACGGGATCGTGCCGGCGATCAAGCTCGGCAAGACCTGGCTGATCCTGCGCGATGACATCAAGGACCATCTGCGCGCCAACTACAACGTCCCCCATTCCACCGACAATGACGGGGCGCACACGAACGAAGAGTAGGGAGAGCACCATGGCTCAGGCATTAGAGCGGCCGGTCTGCACGGCGAGGATCGCCGCCGACGACAGCGTGGAAGTGACCGTCGACCGGGTCCCCTACGAGTTCGACTCGATGCCCGCAGCTATCGCCCACGTCGTCTCTATCGCCGATGACCTGGGGCGACCGGTCAAACTGACGGCCATCGACCCGACCTCTGCGACCGAGCCGGAGACGCGACTGATCGTCGCCGCGGACGGCTCCGTGACAGCAGATGCCAGTGCCTCGGCCAAGAAACGACCCTCCCGTGGAGGCTCTTCACGTGTTGTCACAGTCGACGACCTCGTACCGGAGCCTGAACAGACGACACGCCCGGTAGCGGCCACCGAAGCAGGCGCTGACCTGAGCGAACACCAGCCCGCGGAGCCTTCCACCGATGCGGAGACCCCGCAGACGCTTCCCGAGGCTGATGTCCCCCATTCGGGGGACGCATCCGAGCTCTCAGATGCGGACCCACGGCCAGAGACCACCGCGGACGACACGCCCGCCAACGACCCGGCGCCCAGCAGCTCCACACCGACCCCGGTCGTCGCCGAGGCCGGAGATCCCCGCTTGCAGCTGCCCCGGGAGGCGACCACGGAGACACCCGAATCCCCCGCCCGCCACGGCTGGCGAGGATGGTGCAACCAGGCCCTCGGACTGTCCCTGGCGGCCTCGCCCGCCGAGCGGGCATCCCGTGCCCGCCGGGTGCGGATCCAGCGGCCGCTGGAGACCCACCGCACCGTGGCGGTGCTCCAGCTCAAAGGTGGGGGCGGGAAGACCACCACGGCCTACCACCTGGCCGCGACCGCCGGGCGGGTGCGCGGGGGCAACATCCTGGCCGGGGAGTTCAACGAGAACCAGGGCACCCTGGCCGAACGCTCCCTGGCCGGCGGCCACGACCGCACCACCCTGGACCTGATCCGCAACCTGGAGACCGTCACCCGCCGCACCGCCGACCTCGTGCGCTACGTGCGCCCCCAAGGCGATGACCGGATCCACGTGCTCGCCTCCCCACCCGAGGGCACCGACCGCACCCGGGTGGACGGACGCTCCGTACGGGCCGCCCATGAGACGCTGCGGTCCCTCTACAGCCTGATCCTGCTCGACACCGGCAACTCCGCCCAGTCCTCCACCTGGCGTGCCGCCGTGGACGTGGCCGACTCCCTGGTGCTGGTGGCTCACAACCGCGAGGACGACGCCCGGCTGCTGGAGGCCACCGTGGCCGCCGTCGCCGCCGAGGGGCACGGGCAGAAGCTGGTCCGGTCCGTGCTGGTGGTTTCCAACACCGCCACCAACAACACCGAACGCCTCACCCGCCTGCGCGAGTACGCCGAGGCGGTCGGGCTGGCCGGGACCGTCGTCATCCCCTTCGACAAGTCCCTCCAGGAAGGACGGGCCTTCCACTACGACGCCCTGCACCCAGCCACCGTGCGGGCTTACGAGGAGGCCACCGCCGCCCTGATCGACCAGCTCTGACCCACACCCCCTCCCATCCCCCCAGGAGGCTGTGATGTCGGCTGGATCCCCCCGTGCCCTCGGCGCCGTCGTGGCGCTGCTGCTGGTCTTCGCCATCGGCTCGATCGTGGCCCTGGCCGTGCTCGTCGCCACCCTGGCCGAGGACGAAGAACAGGCCTCAGCCAGCTCCTGCACCGTCACCGCCGTCACCACGGGCAACGACAGCGGTAAGGAGGGTGCACCGAACATCCCCAACGGCTGGGCGCCACTGGTCGAAGACGCCGCCCGGACTGCCGGGCTGCCCGTGAGCGTGGTGGCAGCACAACTGGCCCAAGAATCCGGGTGGAACCCGGACGCCACCAGCCCGGCCGGCGCCCAAGGCATCGCCCAGTTCATGCCCTCCACCTGGGCCACCTACGGCAACGGTGGGGACCCCTTCGACCCCGCCGACGCGATCCCCGCCTACGGCCGCTATATTGCCGCCCTCAAGGACCAGGTGCAGCCGATCGCCGGTGACGACGCCGGTGAGCTCGTGCGTCTGACCCTGGCCGCCTACAACGCCGGCCCCGGGGCAGTGGAGCAGCACCAAGGGATCCCGCCGTACCAGGAGACCCGCGACTACATCGACACGATCCTGGACACCGGCCAGTCCCAGTTCTCCGCCCACTGCCAAGCCCCCACCGGGGCCATGGCCTGGGACGGAGACCTCGGCGACGGAGAGTGGACCACCCCCCTGCCCGGGGGCGTGTTCACCTCCGGCTACGGCGGCCGCGCCCTCGCCGGGGTCCCCGGGTGGGCCAACCAGCACGAGGGTGTGGACATCGCCACCCCCGGGGCCGGCCAGGGAAGCGGCGGGGTCGTCGTCGCCCCGACGTCCTTACGGATCACCGGGTTCAACGCCACCGATGGGTGCGTGATCGCCAAAGAGAACGGAGACGACCCCGACTTCGGCTTCGCCTTCTGCCACCTGCACTCCTGGGACGTGGACAAAGGTCAGCAGCTCAAACGTGGTGACGTCATCGGCACCGAGGGCAACCGCGGACGCTTCGGGATGGCCACGCACCTGCACTTCGAGATCTACAAACCCGACGCCCCCGAGGTGGTCTTCCCCTACCAAGGGCACAACCTCGATCCCGAGCCCATCCTCAAACAGAAAGGAGCATGGCCGAAATGACCCGACACCGCCTGATCACCGCCCTGGCCCTGTGC
>NZ_CANMRA010000026.1 GCF_947500125.1 uncultured Kocuria sp.
TCGCCGCACGCCAGAAGCCCCGAGAACGCTGACGACGTCGCCAACTCCCGCCTCATCAACATCCGTGCCTACCGGTTTCCGGAAGGGGGCGGCAGGACGTGTCGTGCCTCGTTCCGGCGTCGCCGTCCCGGTCACCACGACGATGCGTGTCGCGGTGCTCTCCGCGCGGCGCCCGGACACCGTCGTGAACGGTTCTGGCCCGCCGGCGGGCCCGGCCGGTCGACCGCGTCGTCGCGTCCGGCGCCGGCGAGGTCGGGACGATCTGCTCCGGGCCGCAGCGGGCCGATCCGCCTCGAAGCGGCGCCGGCAGTCTCGCGGCCACCCCGGTCCGGGCGTCGATCGTCGGACCCGGACCCGGACCCGGACCTCGTCCTCGGAATGTTGCGCCGTCGGACGCCCGTCTTGTGGCCACTTGTGGGGAGATCCCCCTGGCGACCGGGCCCGGGCCGACGCACGCCGGTACGCTCGCCGTGGTCGGCATGGATTCGCGTCGGCAAACACATGCTCGAGGGAAGGACCTCCGTGGGACGACAGAACTGTGTGATCGCGCCGGACGGCCGGGGGCGCCGGCTGGTGACGTCCGTGCTGGCACTGTCGGTGCTGGCCCTCGCGGGCTGCGCGCAGGACGACGGCTCGGACGCGCCCCCGGCGACCGCTTCCGGTTCGGTCGCCCTCTCCCCCTCGCACGGCGGGCTGCAGGGCGGGAACTTGGTGCTGGCGGACACCGGCGGGGACACCGACGGGCCGGTCACCGTCCGCTTCGGCGAGGAGGAGGTCGAGTGCGAGTTCGACGAGCGCTCGGCACGTCACGCCTGCGTGGCTCCGGCCCGTGGGACCCCGGGCACGGTCGAGGTCTCCTTCGCCGGCGGCGGGAGCGACGTCGAGGAGAAGACCGCCTACACCTACACGACGCAGGGCACGCAGGACATCCCCCTGCTGACGGTGGACACGGAGACCGTGCGGCGCAACGCCGAGGCGATCCGGGCGGACTTCCCGTCGAACGTCCAGCTGGGCGCCGTGCTCAAGAACGGCGAGCCCGTGGACGTGTTCGGGAAGGTCATCGAGGACGCGGCCGACGTCGACTACGTCTTCGTGCCGAAGCTCGACGACGCGATCGCCCTGCGCGAGGCCGGCGTCGAGGCGAAGATCGCCGTGCTCTACGTCGCCCAGGTCGAGGACATCCCGCTGCTGATGCACTACGACGTCGAGGTCGCCGCCACCGACCCCGCCTGGGTCGAGGCGGCGGAGCAGGTGCTGTCGACCACGGGCGGGTCGCTGAAGGTCCACCTGTGGGTCGACACCGGCATGGGACGCGAGGGCGTGGTGCCCGAGGAGGCGCTCCCCCTGGCCCGGGCCGTCGAGGACGCCCCGCACCTGGAGCTCGCGGGCATCGCCACGCACTTCTCCACCATCACCGAGGACGACGAGGCCGCCATCGAGCGCAACGACACGGCCAACACCACGGTGGCCCAGAAGAACCGCTTCGACGGCGCGGTGGCCGCGATCCGGGACGCCGGTCTCGGGAAGGACGCCCTCATCCACGCCGGAGCCAGCGACGTGCTCGCCAACGACATCGATGCCCTGTACTACGACCTGCTGCGGGTCGGCGGGATGTTCTTCGCCAGCAGCCCGCCGGAGGAGCGCCTCTACTCCTGGACCACGGAGCTGGCCCAGGTCAAGACGCTCCCGGAGGGCTGGTGCATCGACTACGGGTGCACCGAGCCCACCACGTCCCCGAAGAAGGTGGGCCTGATCAACCACATCCCGTCCCGGGAGAACGAGCTGACGTACACGGTCGGGGGCAAGGAGGTCCCGGTGCTGCTGGACCACGGCACGGTCCTGACCCTGGACCTGTCCGAGGTCCCGGACGCGGCCGCCGGTGACGAGGTCGCCATCGACTTCAGCGCGGAGGCCTTCCACATGCTCGACGCCACGGCGCCGCTGCCGGTGACGACCACCGGCGGGTGACCGGCGCCGGTCAGGGCCGTCCGGCCGCGGGCCCGGCGTCGTGGTCCAGCACGAGGTCGGCGTGGAAGTTCCGCGCCAGCTCGCCGGTGCGGGCGGCCTGGCGCTCGGAGGCGTCCGGCCGGACGGTGAGGTCCACGTAGACCACCGGCCGGCCGTGGAGGGCCTCGAGCCGGGTGCGCAGCCTCTCCGCCCGCTCGTCGTCGGGCGCGCAGCGCCCCGTGCCGAGCAGGACGAAGGCACGCTCGAAGTCGGGCTCGGCGGGCACGCCCCGCGTCAGCATGGCGGGCAGCCGCGACTGCAGCGCGGAGAGGCCGACCACGGCCGTCGCCGTGCCCGCGAGCCAGGCGCCGGCGGCGGAGACCGCCACCGAGGTGATGAGTTTCATGGATCTCCTCCTCCCGCGGGCCGGGGTGCGGCGGGTGTCGGCCCGGCGCTGGGCACCGGGACGGATGGACGTTCGACGGCGCCGTCCGGACCCCGAGGACTCCGGTGGCACCACCGTAGAGATCCCAACGCCGCCGCGACAGCGCCTATTCCGGGGGCGCCCGCCGGCGCCCTGCCGCCACGCCGGTCCGGGGTCGTGTCGGGGCCGTGGGGCACAATGGTGGAACGGCGAGGATGCCCTCGCGGAGGCGGACGAGAGGCCGGGGACGATCATGTGGGAGTGGCTCGTCGAGAACGCGTGGGTCATGTGGCTGATCGCCGTGATCGCGCTGGCCGCCATCGAGATGCTCACCCTGGACTTCCTCTTCCTGATGATGTCCGCCGCCGCGCTGCTGGCGTTCGCGGTGAGCTGGGTGACGGACAACGTCGTGCTCCAGGTGGTCACGTTCGCCCTGGCCTCGGTGCTGCTCATCTTCGTGGTCAGGCCGGTCGCCCTGCGCCGCATCAACCGGTCCACGCCCGGGACCGTGTCCAACGCCGCCCGCCTCATCGGGCTGCCCTGCCAGGTGCTGGACCCGGTGACCGGTCGCAGCGGGCTCGTGCGGCTGGAGGGCGACACCTGGAGCGCCCGCTCGGTCACCGGCGAGCAGCTGCCCCCCGGGACGGACGTCTTCGTCCACGACATCGAGGGCGCCACCGTCCTCGTGGCCCCCTACCCCGCACCGGCCGCGGACGGCGGGCCGGCACCGCGCCCGTCCTTCTGACCCACCGACCGCACCCGCTCCGACGTCGCCGGCGTCCGGGACGACCCATCGAGACCCCATCGAGACTTTATTGAGAGAGGCACCCGTGGACCTAGCCGTCATCGTCCTGCTCGCCGTCCTGGTCGTCCTGGTCTTCATCATCCTGGTGAGATCGGTGCGGATCATCCCGCAGGCGCGGGCCGGCATCGTCGAGCGCCTCGGCAAGTACCAGAGCACCCTCACGCCGGGGCTGCACTTCCTCATCCCGTTCGTGGACCGGCTGCTGCCCCTGATCGACCTGCGCGAGCAGGTCCAGTCCTTCCCGGCACAGTCCGTGATCACGGAGGACAACCTCGTGGTCGGCATCGACACCGTCGTCTACTTCCAGGTCATGGACCCGCGGGCCGCGACCTACGAGATCGTCGACTACATCCAGGCCGCCGACCAGCTGACGTCGGCGACGCTGCGCAACGTCGTGGGCGGGCTGAACCTCGAGGAGGCGCTGACCTCACGCGACAAGATCAACGCCGAGCTGCGCGGGGTGCTGGACTCCACCACGGGACGCTGGGGCATCCGGGTGTCGCGGGTGGACATCAAGGAGATCACTCCCCCGCCGTCCATCCAGGACTCGATGGAGAAGCAGATGCGCGCCGAGCGGGAGCGGCGCGCGGTGATCCTCACGGCCGAGGGCGACAAGCAGTCGCGGATCCTCATGGCCGAGGGCCAGCGGCAGGCAGCCATCCTGTCCGCGGAGGGCGAGGCGAAGGCCGCGATCCTGCGCGCGGACGGCGAGGCCCAGGCCATCCGGAAGGTCTTCGACTCGATCCACCGGGCCCGGCCGACGCAGAAGCTGCTGGCCTACCAGTACATCCAGACCCTGCCCAAGGTCGCCGAGGGCAGCGCCAACAAGGTGTGGATGATCCCGGCCGAGCTCGGGGACGCCCTGCGGGGCGTGGGCGACTTCCTCTCCCGGCCGGACGAGGACGGCCGGGGCCCCGACCGGACCTGGTCGGACGCCGACGAGCCGGAGCCCGGGCCGGAGCCCGCGGACGAGCCCCTCGTGAAGCCCGACGCCGTCCGGGTGACGGAGGAGGACCTGCAGCCCAACCTGGAGCGCACCATGGTCGACCCGGACGAGTTCACCATCCCCCGTCCCTCGAGCATCGACCCGGAGGCCCCCGTGCGCCTCGACGACCCCATGCCCCCGGAGGACGGGCCGGGATCCCGCTGAGCCCGCTGTCCCCCGCCGGGCCGGCGCCCCGCTGACCTTTCGGTCCGGCACGGGGTCGGCGGGAGACCCGCGAGCACGTCCCGGACGAGCCCGGGGGCCTCCCTGGGAACATCCCCGGGGGCCCGCACGTTGCACCCAACGGATCCCGGGTCCAGGACCCGCCGTCAGCCCGAGCGTGTGCCACTGCCGTGGCCACCGTCAGTTATGGAGGAACCACCACAATGAGCGACCGCAGTCTCAGGGGAATGCGTCTGGGCTCCCAGTCCATGGAGACGGAGGCCGGTGTCGAGCCGGCCCCGCGCCAGCGCGTCGAGTACCGCACCGCGGACGGTGAGAAGGTCACGGTCACGTTCGCGGCGGAGGCCGAGATCCCGCCGGTGTGGGTGTCGAAGACCGGCAAGGAAGCGATCATCGTCAACGGCGAGAAGCCGGAGAACCCCAACGAGAAGCACCAGCGCACGCACTGGGACATGCTCCTGGAGCGGCGCAGCGTGGACGAGCTGGAGGAGATCCTCGCCCAGCGCGTCGAGTTCTACCGGGAGAAGCACGCGCTCTGAACCCCGCGCCCGCAGCGCACGGAGGGCCCCACCCGCAACGGGTGGGGCCCTCCGCACGTCCGGCCGGTGCGCGGACCGGGAGCTCAGCGCCGGGTGAGCTTGCCCGCCAGGGTCTTCGCGCGGGCGGAGAGCCCCCACTGGGCGACGCGCACGACGGCCTCCCGGGTCACGTCCGGGCTCATCTTGGACTCCCCCTCGGCGCGCTCCACGAAGGTGATGGGCACCTCGACGACGTTCAGGCCGGCCCGCTCGGTGCGCCAGCCGAGGTCGATCTGGAAGCAGTAGCCCTTGGAGTCGACGGTCTCGAGGCCGATCCGCTCAAGGGTCTCGCGGCGGAAGGCGCGGTAGCCTGCGGTGATGTCGTGGATCCGGGAGCCCAGGAGGGTGCGGGCGTAGAGGTTGCCGCCGCGGGAGAGCAGCTGGCGCTGCAGGGGCCAGTTCACGGTGCGCCCGCCGGGCACGTAGCGGGAGCCGATGGCGAGGTCGGCGCCGCGCTCCACGGCGTCCAGCAGCAGCGGGAGCTGCTCGGGCTGGTGGGAGCAGTCGGCGTCCATCTCGACCAGGACGTCGTAGTCCCGGGCCAGGCCCCAGCGGAAGCCGGCGATGTACGCGGCCCCGAGACCCTCCTTGCTCGTGCGGTGCAGGACGTGGATGTTGTCGTCCGCGGCCGCCATCTCGTCGGCCAGACGACCGGTCCCGTCCGGGCTGTTGTCGTCCACCACCAGCACGTGCCCGTCCGGGACGGCCTGGCGGAGCCGGTCCATCACGGTCGGCAGCGACTCGTGTTCGTTGTAGGTGGGGATGACGGTCAGTACGCGCACCGGTGTCGTTCCTTTCGAGGTCTCACCTGCCACACCACGGGGCAGGCTCCCTCGCCTTCGGACCAGACCGGCCCTGAGGGGATGCCGGCCTGTTTTCTAAGGACGAGCGAGCCCACCCGGCAGCAGTTGCCCAGCTTATCCTGCCCCGTGCCCTCGACCAAGATCCTGCCGGCGTGCCCGCGGCGCGACGTCGAAGGGCTCAGAACCCGTCGGAGCGGTACAGCTCCACGCCGTCGAGCACGGTCTGGCGGCACACGGGCAGGGACGTGCCGTCCAGCGCGGGCAGCAGAGGCGTGCGGGCGCGCGGGTCGGTGCTCCAGGCGGAGCCGGTCCCCTCGGCCTGCTGCACCATGAGCGCCTCGACGTCCCAGACGGCGAACGTGGCCGGGGTGCCGGGCGCGAGCTGGCCCTGCATGGGGTCGGGGTGCCGGGCGGCCCGCCACGCGCCCCGGGTGGAGGCGAGGAACGCGGCCCGCGCGGAGATCCGCTGGTCGGGGTCGTGGTGCCGGAGGCAGGCCCGGACGGTCTCCCACGGGGACAGCGGCACCACGGGGGCGTCGCTGCCCAGGGCCACGGGCACCCCGGCACGGTAGAACGAGGCCATCGGGTTCATCGCCGCCGCCCGGTCGGCGCCGAGACGCTGCTCGTAGAGCCCGCCCGGTCCGCCCCAGGCGGCGTCGAAGCCCGGTTGCACGGAGACGGTCACGGCGTGGCGGGCGAGCCGCTCGATGCCCTCGGGGTCGATCATCTCGGCGTGCTCCAGGCGGTGGCCCGCGCTGTGCAGCGCCCGCTCCCCCACGAGCTCCACCGCGCGGTCGAGACCGTCGAGGACGATGTCCATCCCGGCGTCCCCGATGACGTGGAAACCGCCCTGCAGGCCGGCCTCCGTGGTCGCGGCGAGGTGGGCGGCCACGGCCTCGGCGTCGAGGTAGCGGTCCCCCCGATCACCCGGTGCGTCGGCGTAGGGAGCGCGCAGGGCCGCGGTCCGGGAGCCCAGGGCGCCGTCGACGCACAGGTCCCCGGCGAGCCCCACGAGCGACTCCCGCCGGTCCACGGCTCGCCCGAGCAGATCGGCCAGGGCGGTGTCGAAACGCTCCGCGACCGACCTCGCCTCCTGGACCGTGGCCGCGAGCTCGCCCCGGTAGGGCAGCACGCGGGGTGTCGGGCCCTCGGCGCCGACCCCGTGGTTGGCGAGGGCCGTCAGCCGGACGAGGTCCTCGAACGGGGCGACCTGCTCGGCGTTGGCCTCGGCCAGGGCCACGTAGCCCTGGGACGCGGCGTGCCGCAGGGCCAGCCGGTGCAGCTCGGCGCGGCGTCCGGCGTCGAAGCCGAGGGCCGCGGCGCGCACGCGGTCGTGGGCCCGGTTCTCCACCCGGCCGTCGCCGAGCCAGCCCTCGGCACCGGCGAGGCCCAGCCGCCGGGCCAGGGACGAGGACACGACCCCGGAGTGGACATCGATCCTCGTCAGGTAGACCTCGCGTCCCCCGGCGGCCCGGTCGAGCTCCTCCGCCGTCGGCGCCCGGCGCTCCGGCCACACGGACTCGTCCCAACCGGAGCCGAGGACCGTGCCCGCCCCCGTGCGGGCGGCACCGGCCACGGCCTCGAGCACCTCGTGCAGGGAGCCGGCCGCCGTGAGGTCGAGGGTGGACAGCGCCAGCGCGGTCTCCGTCACGTGCACGTGGGAGTCCACGAACCCCGGGGCCAGCAGCCGTCCGTCGAGGTCGACCACGTCCATGGAGGAGTCCTGCAGCGACTGCGCGGCCTCCTCGGAGCCGACCCAGGCGACGCGGGCGCCGTCGACCAGCAGGGCCGTGGCGAACGGGTCGGCGGGGCTGTAGACGGAGCCGTTGCGGTAGAGGACGGGACGGGCGGGGACGGTGGTGCTCACGGGTCTCCTGTTCGGGGCGGTCGTGCGGGCGGAAGGCGGGGGCGGGACGCGGGAGGTGGCGCCGCTCAGTCCTCGAACGCGGAGTGGGCCACGACGCCGCGGCGCACCAGCGCGATCGCGCGCTGGCACTGGGTGCGCGTGCCGGCGTCGAGGAGGTCGATCTTCGCGAGCTGGTCGAGCATGTCGATCACCTGCTTGGCCCAGCGCACGAAGTCGCCGGCGGCGAGCTCCGTCCCGGACAGCGCCGTGCTCAGGGTGGCGCCGCGTGCCCAGAGGTACATCGGCTCCACGAGCCCGAACTCCGGCTCCGCGGTGGCCGGCAGGTGGTGCTCCAGCTCGCGGTCGGTGAGCCGGGACCAGTTGCGCACCACGGTCTGGGCGGCCCGGTCCATGGCGGCGGACGGCAGGACGGGCTGGATCCCCTGCTCCTCGCGCTTGGCCTGGTAGGCGAGCAGGGTCACGAGACCCGCGGTGGCGGCGGGGTCGAGGTCCTCGAGGAACCCGTCGCGCAGGCTCAGGGCCAGGAGCAGGTCCCGGTCCCCGTAGATCCGCCGCAGCTGCTCGCCGGCGTGGGTCGGCCGGACCTCCCCGTCCGGGAGGGTCTCGAGGTAGCCGAAGGAGCCCAGCACCTGGGAGACGCGGTCGAAGGTCTTGGCGATCGTGTTGGTGCGGCTCTCGATCTGGCGCAGCAGCCCGTCGGTGTCCCGGCGCAGGGTCCACCAGCGCTCGGCCCAGCGGGCGTGGCTCTCGCGGTCCGAGCAGCCGTGGCAGGGGTGGCCGCGCAGGGCCCTGCGCACCTCCGTGATGCGCCGCTCGGCCGCGGACGTGCCGCGGTCGAACTGGATGGTGTGCCCCCGGCCGCCGCCGCGCGGGGGCCGGTGCTCGTGCAGGGCGTTGCGCACGGACGAGGCGAGGTCGCGCCGCTCCTTGGGGGTCCTGCCGGTGAAGTGCTTGGGGATCCGGATCCGCGAGACCGGCTCGAGGGGCCCGTCCAGGTCCTGGGCCCCCACCCGGCGCAGCTGGTGGTCCAGGGTGAGGATCGAGGGGCGGGGGTCGTCCCGGTTGGGGTCGGTGGACAGGATCACGGCGTAGCCGGCGTTGCGCCCGCGCGGGATCTCCACGACGTCCCCGGGCAGCAGGTCGTGCAGCGACGCGACGGCGTCCGAGCGGCGCCGCCGCGAGCCCGCCTTCTCCTCGGCGCGCTCGAGGTCCTTGAGCTCCCGGCGCAGGGCGGCGTACTCGGAGAAGTCCCCGAGGTGGCAGGTCATGGCCTCCTCGTAGCCCTTGAGGGACTCCTCCTGGGAGCGGACCCGGCGGGCCAGGCCCACCACGGAGCGGTCGGCCTGGAACTGGGCGAAGGAGGACTCGAGGATCTTGCGGGAGCGGAGGGCACCGAACTGGGCCACCAGGTTCACGGACATGTTGTACGTGGGCCGGAAGCTCGAGTTCAGGGGGTAGGTGCGCTTCGAGGCGAGGCCGGCGACGGCGTGCGGGTCCATCCCGGGCTGCCACAGCACCACCGCGTGGCCCTCGACGTCGATCCCCCGGCGCCCGGCGCGACCGGTGAGCTGGGTGTACTCCCCCGGCGTGATGTCCACCCGGGACTCGCCGTTGAACTTGTCGAGCTTCTCGAGCACCACGGAGCGGGCCGGCATGTTGATGCCCAGCGCCAGGGTCTCCGTGGCGAAGACCGACTTGACGAGCCCGTCGGCGAACAGCTGCTCCACGAGCTCCTTGAACGCGGGCAGCATGCCCGCGTGGTGGGCGGCCACGCCGCGCAGCAGGCCGTCGCGCCACTCGTAGAAGCCGAGGACGTTGAGGTCCGCGGCCTCGAGCGAGGCGGCGGTCTCGGCCACCCGGGCGCGGATGGTCTGCTGCTCCTTCTCGGAGGTCAGCCGGATGTCCGCCGTGACGCACTGCTGCACGGCGGCGTCGCACCCGGCGCGGGAGAAGATGAAGGTGATGACGGGCAGCAGCCCCTCGGCGTCGAGGCGGCGGATCAGCTGCGGGCGGGACACCCGCCGCGTCTCGGGGCTCGGCCGGAACCCCTCGCCGCCGTTGCGGCGCGAGAACCGGTCGCGGGACCGGCCGCCGGGACCGCGGCCGCCCCGGCGGCCGCCGCGCGGGTGCTCGGCGCGGGCCAGCTGGAGCAGCTCGGGGTTGACCTCGGGCTCGTCCTGGCCGGGGCCCCCGAGCCGCTCGGCGGCCTCCTCGACCGTGGTGTCGTCCACGAACAGGTCCAGCAGTCGCCCGCCCACCTGGACGTGCTGCCACAGCGGGACGGGCCGGTGCTCGGAGACCACCACGTCCGTGTCGCCGCGCACGGTGTCCAGCCAGGCCCCGAACTCCTCGGCGTTCGAGACGGTCGCGGACAGGGAGACGAGCTGGACGCTGTCCGGCAGGTGGATGATGACCTCCTCCCAGACGGCGCCCCGGAACCGGTCGGCGAGGTAGTGGACCTCGTCCATGATCACGAAACCCAGGTTCAGCAGGGTCGGAGAGTCCGCGTAGAGCATGTTCCGCAGGACCTCGGTGGTCATCACCACGACGTCCGCCTCGGAGTTCACGGAGGTGTCGCCGGTGAGCAGGCCGACCCGCTCGGCGCCGAAGGCCCGGGAGAACTCGTGGAACTTCTGGTTGCTGAGCGCCTTGATGGGCGTCGTGTAGAAGGCCTTCTGCCCGCGGGACAGGGCCAGGTGGACGGCGAACTCCCCCACCACGGTCTTGCCGGCGCCCGTCGGGGCGGCCACGAGCACCCCCCGGCCCTCCTCGAGGGCCCCGCAGGCGGTCACCTGGAAGTCGTCCATCTCGAACTCGAGCCGGTGCTGGAACACGGAGAGCTCGGTCCTCGCGTGGGCGGCCCGCTGCTTGGCGGCCAGGTATCGGTCGGCGTAGGAGGACATGTGTCCACCCTACTGCTCGGCCCCGACCCGGACGGGCCCGCCGGGACCCGGATCCGTCCGGGCCGGGCGGATCAGGCGCGGGATCCGTCCCCGGGCTCGTGGCCCAGCCGCCCGAGCTCGTCGGCGGGGGTCGCGACGTCGGCCGCGGCGCCCGTGCCCGCCGCGAGCCGCTCCTCCTTCCGGGCCCGCCGGCGGTCGAGGAGCAGGCACAGCCCGACCGCCACGAAGAAGAGCGTGAGCAGCGGCACGGCGAGGTAGAACATCGTCATCGGGTCGGGCCCCGGGGCGGCCATCGCGGAGACGACCATCACGAGGACCACGACGATCCGCCAGCTCTTGAGCACCGTGCGCCCGGAGAGCACGCCGAGCATGTTCAGGCCCACCAGGAACACCGGCAGCACGAAGGCGACGCCGAAGGTCAGGATCAGCTGCAGGAAGAACCGCAGGTACACGTCCGCGGAGATGAAGTTGGTCCCGCCCGCCGGGGTGAACGCGGTGAGGGCGTAGACGGCCGTGGGCAGGGTCAGCACGGCGACCGCGATCCCGCCCAGGAAGAGCGGGACGGCCGCGGCGAGGAAGCCGACCGCGTAGCGGCGCTCGGTCCGGTGCAGGGCCGGCGTGACGAACGCCCAGAGCTGGTAGAGCCACACGGGGCTGGCCAGGACCAGGCCGAGCACCAGGGAGACCTCCACCATGATGTTGAAGGACGAGCCCACCGCGGAGTAGTTGATGGAGGCCTCGCTGCCCTCCGCGGAGGCCAGCCGCTGCAGGGGCTCCGTGATGTACGCCATGAAGGGGATGTACAGGAAGAAGCCGCCGACCATGCCGACCACGGTGGCCACGGCGGACTTGATCAGCCGGTTGCGCAGCTCCCGCAGGTGCTCGGCCAGCGCCATCTGCGCCTGCGGATTGGCCTTGCGCGCCGTCCGGCGCTTCTGGGGGCCGCGGGGGGACTGCGAGGACATGGGGACCTTCGGGACGTCGGGGCCGCACGGTGCGCCGGGGCCGCTCGGGCGGTCCGTTCCCCCGGCCGGGGTCGCGGGCCGCTCGGTGGCGGCGCGGTGGACCGGGCCGGAGGAGGAAGCCGGGGAAAGGGGGCGGGGTCAGGCCGGAGGGCGGCCGGGGCGCTGCTCGGGGTCGCGCGGGGCGTCCGCGGCGGAGGCGCCGGGGGCCTGTTCCGGGGTCACGTCCTGGCCGCGCTCCACGGGCTTGCCGTCGATGACCACGTCCGAGCCGTCCGGCTGGTCGTCCTTCTTCATCTCCTTGACCTCGGACTTGAAGATGCGCAGCGACTGGCCGAGGCTGCGGGCCATGCCCGGGAGCTTGGGCGCGCCGAACAGCAGCAGGATCACCAGCAGGATGATCAGGATCATGAAGGGGCTGTCGAAGAGCCTACCCATTGAACATTCCTTTCCGTTCAGCCCGGCGGATGTCGCTGATCCGCTGCGGCTGGCCCATGCGGTCCTTGCGCTCGATGCGGCGTCTCAGACGGGCGGTTTCTCGTTGGTCACGGCCGACCCGGTAGTCGGCCACGGCTTGCCCCACCGGCGTGAACAGGGCCGGGTCCGGGGCGGCCCGGACGGGACGCTGCACCCCGGCGGCCGCGTCGTCCCACCGCTGGGCGAACTCCCCGGCCACCGTTTCGGTGTCCCGGAGGAGGACGAGGAAGATCCGGACCAGCCGCCACAGCATCAGTCCGAGGAATGCCGCACCGAGCAGGACGAGGACCGTCCACAGCAGGACCCAGGACCACCAGAGCATGCCCTCAGTATAGGCGGGCGGATCAGGCCGGCTCGGACGTCCCGTAGGCGCGGAGCGCAGAGTTCACCCAGAGTTCCACCTGGGCCACGACGTCGTCGGGCCCGGCCACGGCGAGCTGGCCGCCGTAGCGGGTGACGAGCGCGCACACGGCCTCGACCGTCTGGAACCCGATGAGCGCGGCCTCGTGGTCGGCGGCCGGCCCGGTGCGGGCCCCGCCGGGCACCCGCACCACGGCGGTGCGGGTCGCGTGGTACTGGTCGGCGATCCACCGGCTGCGCCGGTCGGTGACGAGCACGACCTCCACGGTGTCCGGGGTGCCGGGGGCCGGCCGGGACGCGGCGGCGGCCTCCTGAGCGGCGGGGCGCTCCCCGGCCGGTCCGGCGTCCTCGACGGCGGAGATCCGGTCCAGCCGGAAGTTGCGCATCCCCTCGGCGTCGAGGCACCAGGCGCGCACGTACCAGTGGGTGTTGGAGGAGAACACCTGGACCGGGTCGACGACGCGCTCCGTGAGCTCGTCCCGGGACGGGACCACGTAGCGGATCCGGATCCGGCGGCGCTGCTCCACGGCGTGGCGGACCGCGGCCATGACGTCGGCGAGGGCGGGCGCGGGGGTGTCCGTGATGGGCCGGGCGCCCACCGCGTTGGCGAGCACCCCGGCGTCCCCCGCCGCGCCGGCGACCTTCGCGATCGTCGAGGCCACGGCCTCGGAGTCCCCGCCGGGCACGGTGCGCAGCGTCTGCAGCCCCACGAGCAGCGCGGAGGCCTCGGGCTGCGTGAGGCGCACGGGGTCGGAGAGCTCGTCCGCGTTGGAGAGGTAGACGTGGCCGTCGTCCCAGGACGCGTCGATCAGCTGGTCCGGCATGTGCCCGGGCTTGCCGCACACGAACAGGGTGTTGAGGTCCGCGATCAGCTCCTGGTCGGTGATCCCGAACCGGCGGGCGGTCTCCTCGAGCTCCGCGCCCTGGTGGGCGTAGACCCAGCGGACGATCTCGAGCAGCCGCGAGAGGTGGTCGGCGGTGGAGAGCTTGTTGCGCGTGCCCTTGCGGGACTTCAGGCTCCAGTCGACCTGCACGCCGCGGAACCGGGCCACGGCCGACTCGGCGCTGTGCAGCCGGCGCACCACGGCGGCGCGCACCTCGGCCTGCATCGTGGGCGCGGTGCCGTCCCCGTCCCGGGGCACGACGACGCCGGGGCCGGCCGCGGCGATCTCCTCGGCGAGGATCTCGGTCTCCGCGAAGGGGATGTGCAGCCGGTCCCAGTGGTCGACACCGTCCCCGGCGGTGGTGCCCGGCTCCTGCCGGGAGGCCATGCGGCGCAGCATGTGCGCGTGGCCGGGCCGGGCGAGCACCTCCACGGCGCGCGCCGGGGCGTGCGAGACCATGTGGGAGAGCGCCTCGTTCATGGAGAAGCCCTCGGGCGGGGCGAACTCCTTGCGGGTGACCGTGACGTCGGACATGATCCGCGACAGCCGGAAGGTGCGGGAGTCCTTGCGGTCGAGGTCCCAGCCGACCACGTACCAGTTGCCGTAGCGGGAGCCGATCCCCCAGGGCCTCAGCCGCCGGGTGGTGAGCTGGTCGGTGCTGCGGGCGAGGTAGTCGAAGCGCACCTCGCGGTGGCGCACCACGGCGGAGAGCAGCGGCTCGAAGGACGGTTCGTGGGCCGTGAGGGTCGGCTGCAGCAGGGGCGGGGCGTCGTCCTCGGGCAGGCCCCCGATGGCGGGCTCGAGCTTGCGCAGGGCTCGGTGGGCGAGCTCGCCGAGGGAGGCGTCCGTCCAGGCGTTGGCCGCCAGGGCGAGCACCGCGGACTCCTCCGCCGTGAACTGCAGCGGCGGGAGGGTGAAGGAGCCCCGCGGGATCCGGTAGCGGTGGCCGTGCGTGTCGTCGGGGAACAGGGGGTCCTCGGAGACCTCCTCGATGGGGTAGCCGAGGTCGCGCAGCTCCGCCTTGTCGCGCTCGAACATGCGCTCGAACGCCTCGTCGGACGCGGACTCCGCGTACGACGGAACGGCCTCCCGGAGCTCGGCGCGGGTGTACCCGCGTTCGCGGGAGACCAGGGCGATGAGCAGGTTGAGAAGCCGCTCCGTCGATCGGGCTGCCATCCGGTGGGTCCTCAGCGCACGTCCAGGAGGTCCACCACGAAGATCAGGGCCTCGTCGGGGCCGATGACCCCGCCGGCTCCCCGGGAGCCGTAGGCCTGGTCCGCGGGGATCTCCAGGCGGCGGCGGCCTCCGACCTTCATGCCGAGCAGGCCCTTGTCCCAGCCCTCGATGACCTGGCCGATGCCCACCGTGAAGTCGAGGGGCTGGCCGCGGTTCCAGGACGCGTCGAACTCCTCGCCGGCGGAGAACGTCACGCCCACGTAGTGGCAGGAGATCTGCTTGCCGGGAGTCGCCTCGGCGCCGGTGCCCTCCACAAGGTCCGTGCTGACGAGCTCGGTCGGGGCCTCCCCCTCGGGGAAGTCGATCTCGGGCTTGCTGCGGTCGAGCTTGCGCTCTCCGAAGGACATGGGTGCTCCTGTTCGTCGGGTCGTCGACGGGTGGTCGTCGGGAACGGCGGGGCGCGAGGCCCCACCGGGTCACCTTAGCCGACCGGGGGCTACTCCCCGGTCGCGGAGGGGGACGGCGAGGCGGAGGGCTCGGTCTCGACCGGCGCCTCGGGGGTGTCCACGGCCGCCAGGATGTCGACGACGAAGAGCAGGCTCCCGGCCGGGTAGTCGGAGTCCTCGCCCAGCTCCTTCTCCGTGCCGTAGGCCTGGCCGACGGGCACGGACAGGATCACGCGGGAGCCCTCCTTCTTGCCCTCGAGGCCCTCCTGCCAGCCCTCGATGACGTTGTCGAGGGGGAAGGACGCTGGGGCGCCGTTCTCGTAGGAGGAGTCGAAGGTCTCGCCGTCGGACCACTTCACGCCCACGTAGTGCGCGATGACGGTGTCGCCCTCGGCGACCTCCTCGCCGTCGCCCTCGACGAGGTACTCGGAGACGAGCTTCTTCGGGGCCCTGCCCTCCGGCTCGGCCACGGCCGGCACGCCCTCGTCGTTCTCGGTGACCTCGGGCAGGCCCCGGGGGCTGTCCTGCATGTCGCCCTCGATCTCGGTGGGGATCTTCCGGACGACCTCGTAGACCTCCACGGAGGTCGACTCGTCGCCGGCGGCCCCGGCGGTCTCCGGGGAGGAGTACGCGATGATCGCGCCCTCCTTGGCACCCACCAGCGCGTCGTACATCTCCGGGATCTGGTCCTTGAGCTCCTGCTCGAGCTGGAGCACCTGTCCGGCGCCGCGGGAGTAGGTCTCGCCGATCGAGGTGCCGTCGGAGCCCTTGAAGAGCGCCGCCTGCAGCAGGATCGTGTCGCCCTCGGCGATCTCCTCCCCCTCACCCTCGCGCAGCTCCTTCGCGCCGGCCTCCTCGGCGTTGAGGGGGGTCTCGAAGGTGATCGACGGGGCCGTGCCCGGGTCCGGTTCGTTGCTGAGCTCCACGGAGTCGACGCCGGGCCCGGAGCAGCCCGCGAGGACGAGGGCCAGGGACAGGGCGGCGCCGGAGGTGGTCAGGGTCTTTCGCACGGGTTGCTTCCTCAGGGGTCGGGCCGGGTGGGGGCGGTGGGGTCGGACGGCACGGGGCGGGACGGCGGCCAGCCTAGTGCAGGGCGCTGGGCGTTGACTGGACGGGCGGCGTGCCCGGCGCGGTTCAGACCACGGGGGCGTCCCCGTGGGCCCGGCCGGTGGCGTCGCGCCCGCCGAGGGAGGCCACCAGGGCGTCGGCCTCCGCGTTCTCCACGGCGAACGGGTCCTTGCACAGCACCGTGCGCTGGCTGCGGTCGTTGACCTTCAGGTGCACCCAGTCGACGGTGTAGTTGTGCCCGGAGGCGACGACCGCGTCGATGAACCGGCCGCGCACGGCGGCCCGTGTGGCGGGCGGGGTCCGGGCGGCCTCCTGGACCCGCTGGTCCGGGACGAAGGTCGCCGCCCGCCCCCGGCGCTGCAGGAGGTTGAACAGCCCCCGCTCCGGGGCGGTGTCGTGGTACGCGAGGTCCAGCTGCGCCATCCTCGGCGCCGAGAGGTCCAGTCCGTCGCGGGCGGCGTAGCCGTCGAGGAGCTTCTTCTTGATCGCCCAGTCGATCTCGGTGTCGATCGCGGAGGCGTCCTGGCGGGCCACGGCGTCCAGGGTCCGCTCCCACAGGTCCAGCACCCACGGGACCCGGTCGTGGTGGGCGCCCTCGCGGTCCACGAACCGGCGCACGGCCTCCAGGTGCTCGCGCTGCAGGTCCAGGGCGGAGCGGCGGGTGCCGTCGGCGAGCGGCACCGGGCGGGTGCCGGTGAGGTCGTGGGAGACCTCCCGGAGGGACCGCACCGGGTCCACCATGGTGCGGTCGGGCAGGATCTGCCCGGCCTCGATCATCCGCAGCACGAGGTCGGTGGTCCCGATCCGCAGCGCGGTGGTGGTCTGGGACATCGTGGAGTCGCCCACGATGACGTGCAGCCGGCGGTAGTGCTCGGCGTCGGCGTGCGGCTCGTCCCGGGTGTTGATGAGCGGCCGGGAGCGCGTCGTGGCGGAGGAGGAGCCCTCCCAGATGTGGTCGGCGCGCTGGGAGAAGGAGTAGCTGGGCGCCCCGGCGGCGTCCCCCACCCGCACGGCGCCGAAGTCCTCGGGCCCGGCGGGGTGCACCTTGCCGGCGCCGACGAGCAGCTGCCGGGTGACGAGGAACGGGATGAGGATCTGCACGAGCCGGGCGAACTCGGTGCGCCGGGCGATGAGGTAGTTCTCGTGGGAGCCGTAGGAGTTGCCGCGCGAGTCCACGTTGTTCTTGAACAGGTACAGCTGCCCGGCCACCCCCTGCTCCCCCAGGGCCTCCTGGGCCTGCCGCCGGAGGTCGTCGACGATCAGTTCGCCGGCCTTGTCCTGGGCGACGAGGTCCTCGAGCGTGGCGCACTCCGCGGTGGCGTACTCGGGGTGGGAGCCGACGTCCAGGTAGAGGCGTCCGCCGTTGGGCAGGAACACGTTCGAGGACCGGCCCCAGGCCACGACGGGCCGGAAGAGGGTGCGCGCGGCCTCCTCCGGGCTGATCGGACGGGCGCCCGGGGCGCTGTGGGTGAGGCCGAACTCGGTCTCGACCCCGTAGATCCTGCGGTCCATGGGGGCTACTGGCCGCCCTTCTGGACGAAGCCCTTCACGAACTCCTCGGCGTTGGACTCGAGCACGCCGTCGATCTCGGCGAGCAGGTCGTCGGCGCTGGTCGCGCTGGTCTGGGACTGGGCGGCGGTGGGCGCGGGCGCGCCGGGCTCGGGGAGCTCGGTCTCCTCGCGGCGCTGGGCGCCGGTGCCGAAGATGCGTTCCTGGGCCATGACGGGGTCCTCCTGGGTTCGGTGGTCGGGGTGCTCAGCCGAGGGAGCCGGTGTGCACGAGGGCGGGTCGGGCGGCGGCGAGGGCGCGGACGAGGTGCTCGGCGTCCGGTGCCGCGGACAGCAGGGGGTCGACGTCCTCGCGGGTCAGCTCGAGCGGCTCGGGCATCGCGATCCGCGCGCCGCGGCGGACACCGGGCAGGGTGAGCGAGACCGAGTCCCAGTTGGCCGTGAGGACGTCGTCGGGAAAACGGGTGACCAGCCGGCCCCGCAGCCACGCCCGGGTGTCGGCGGGCGGCTGTCCCACCGCGCGCTCGAGGTCCTCCGCGCCGAACAGGGTGCGCATCCGCCCGGCCGCGACCAGCCGGTGGTAGAGCCCCTTCTCCGGGCGCACGTCCGCGTACTGCAGGTCGATCAGCGTCAGGCGCGGGTCCGCCCAGGCGAGGCCGTCGCGCTCGCGGTAGCCCAGCAGCAGGGCGTGCTTGGCGACCCAGTCCAGGCGGTCCGCCAGCGACAGGGGGTCGGTCTCGAGGGCGTCGAGGACCTCCGCCCAGAGCTCGAGCACCTCGCGGGTCTCCGGGTCCGGGCCCCCGGTGGTCTGCTCGTGCGCCCGGGCGGCCTCGAGGTAGAGCCGCTGCAGCTGGACGCCCGTGAGCTCCCGGCCGTCCCGGAGCGGCACGGTGGTGGTCAGCCCGGGGTCGTGGCTGATCGCCTGCAGCGCGGCCACGGGGTCGACGAGCGCGAGGTCGGGGGCGGTCCCGGCCTCGATCAGGCCCAGGACCAGGGAGGTGGTGCCGAACTTGAGCAGGTTCGAGGTGTGGGAGAGGTTGGCGTCGCCGATGATGACGTGCAGGCGCCGGTGGCGGGTGCGCTCGGCGTGGGGCTCGTCGCGGGTGTTGACGATGGGCCGGTGGACCGTGGTCTCGAGGCCGACCTCGCGCTCGAAGAAGTCGGCGCGCTGGCTGATCTGGAAGCCGGGGCGCTGGCCGCGGTCGCCGAGGCCGACGCGCCCGGCGCCGCACACGACCTGGCGGGAGGCGAAGAAGGGCAGCAGGCCCGCGGCGAGGGCGTCGAAGGGCACGGAGCGGGGCACGAGGTAGTTCTCGTGGGCGCCGTAGGAGACGGACTTGTTGTCGGTGTTGTTCTTGTAGAGGTTCACGACGTCGAGGCCGGTGGCCGGGGCGCTGGCGGCGATCGCGCGGACCGCGTCGAGGGCGACCCGGTCCCCGGCGGCGTCCCAGAGGACGGCGTCGCGGGGGGTGGTGACCTCCGGGGAGGAGTACTCGGGGTGGGAGTGGTCCACGTAGAGGCGGGCGCCGTTGGGCAGGACGGTGTTCATCACGACCTGGCGCCAGTCCATGGACTCCGCGTGGGGGCCGGTCTCCCGGAGGGCCTCGGCGGCGACCTCCTCGGCGGTGAGCACCGGGGCGACGTCGGTGAGCTGGGAGGGGTCGGCCTGCTCGCGGGGGACGGCGAAGCCGCGGGCGTCCTGGAGGGGGGTCTCGCCGTGGTAGTCCCAGCCGGCGGTGGCGCGGGACGCGCCGAGCCGGCGCCGCACGAGGGCGGCGTAGGTGGTGACCACCTGGGTGGAGAGCACGGTGGCGTTGGCGTGGGCGTTGCCGGTGGCGAGCACGCCGTACTCGGTCTCCGCGCCCATGACGCGGCGGACGCTCATGCGGGCCCCGCCCCGGGAGCCGCGCCGGCGCGTGCGGGGACGTGGCGCGCGCCGGGTCCGGCCGGGTGCGGGTCGCGGTGCAGGACCACGCGCAGGTCCGTGATCGTGTCGCCGCGGCGCCCGGAGATGCGGGCCCAGTCCTCCGGGTTGGAGGTGTTGGGCAGGTCCTGCTGCTCGTGGAACTCCTCGTCCACGGCGCGGACCAGGTGCTCGCGGCCCAGGCCGCGGATCCCGGTGGTGAGCAGGTCCTTGATGGCCTGCTTCTTGGCCCGGTCCACCACGTTGCGGATGACCGCCCCGGAGGTGAAGTCGCTGAAGTAGAGGGTCTCCTCGGTGCCGTCCCGGTAGCTCAGGTGCAGGAACTGCGTGCCGGGGCTCTTCTGGTACATCCGGGCCACGGCGGCGTCGACGAGGGCGGTGACGGCCCCGGTGCGGGAGCCGGCGGCGTCGACCTCGTCCTGGCGCAGGGGCAGGTCCTCGGTGACGTAGAGCCGGAGGATCTCGGCGGCGCCCTCGGCGTCCGGGCGGTCGATGCGGATCTTGACGTCGAGCCGGCCCGGTCGCAGGACCGCGGGGTCGATCATGTCCTCGCGGTTGGTGGCGCCGATGACGATGACGTTGTCGAGGCGCTCCACGCCGTCGATCTCGGTGAGCAGCTGCGGGACGATGGTGGTCTCCACGTCCGAGGACAGCCCGGAGCCGCGGGTGCGGAACAGGGAGTCCATCTCGTCGAAGAACACGACCACGGGGATGCCGCGGGCGGCCTGCTCGCGGGCGCGCAGGAAGATGGAGCGGATCTGCCGCTCGGTCTCCCCCACGTACTTGTCCAGCAGCTCGGGGCCCTTGATGTTCAGGAAGTAGCCCAGGGCCTTCTCGCGCCCGGCGCGGTCGGCGGCGCGCTCGGCGAGGGAGCGGGCGACGGCCTTGGCGATGAGGGTCTTGCCGTTGCCGGGGGGCCCGTAGAGGAGGATGCCCTTGGGCGGGGTCAGCCCGTGCTCGCGGTAGAGCTCGGGGTGGACGAAGGGCAGTTCCACGGCGTCGCGGATCTGCTCGATCTGGGGGCCGAGGCCGCCGATGTCGTCGTAGGAGACGGCGGGGACCTCCTCGAGGACGAGCTGCTCGACGTCGGAGCGCTCGATGGGCTCGAGGGCGAAGCCGGTGCGGTGGTCGATGGACACGGCGTCGCCGATCTCCGGGCGGCTCCGGCGCAGGAGCCCGGAGAGCAGCAGGACGCGCTCCTCGTCGGAGCGTCCCACGGTGAGGACGCGGTCGTGGTCGACGATCTCCTTGACGGTGGCGATCTCGCCGGTCTGCTCGTAGTCGAGGACGGCGCCGACGGTGTAGTTCTGGTCGAGGAGGACCTGGCGGCCCGGTTCGCAGGCGGCGAAGCTCACGAGCGGGCTGAGGGCCACGCGCATGCGGCGCCCGGCCACGAGGACGTCGAGGGTGCGGTCGGTGACGGCGGGACCGATGCCCGTCTGCTCGCCGACCGGGGTGCGCCCGGGGTTGACCTGCAGCACGGTGCCCTGGCTCAGGGGCGGGACCAGGTCGTTCTCGAGGGCGCGCTTGAGCTGGGCGATCTCGGTGCGGGTCGCGTCGAGGAGCCGGACGAGCTTCTGGTTCTGGGTGCCGGCGGCGGCGAGCTGCTTGTCGAGGGCTCGCTTCTGGTCGCGCAGGATGTTGACCTGCCGCTGGGCGTTGACCAGGGCACGGCGGGTCTGCTCGGCGTCCGCCGGTCCGGTGGTCTGCTGCGGGGACGTCTCGTTCACGGGCGCTCCTCGTCGGGGTGCTCGAAGGCCTCCGGCTCAGGAGCCGCTCCGGGTGCCGGGGCGGACGCCGGCGGAGGCGTCGTGCCGGGGGCGTCGGCCGGCGCGGTCGCGCGGGCGGCGCGCTCGGCCAGGCCGAGGGCCTCGCGGCCGGCGCGGCGCAGCTTCTTGTCGGTGACGTCCCGCTCGCCCAGGGCCACGGGGGTCCAGGCCTGCAGGTCCTCCTCGCTGTACTCGGACTTGGAGGCCCGCCGCTTGGGCGCCAGCCGCTCGGAGCCGTCGGCGAGCCGGCGGGCGGAGAGCAGGAAGCCGGTGTGGGCGACCATGCGGTGGTCCGGACGCACGGCCAGGCCCTCGACGTGCCAGCCGCGGACCATGGTCTCGGAGGCGTCGGGCTCGGTGAAGCGGCCGTCGGCGCGCATCGCCTCGGCGGTGCGGGAGAGCTGGGTGACGGTCGCGACGTAGCACATGACCACCCCGCCGGGGGTCAGGGCCGTGGCCACGGCGTCGAGGCACTCCCACGGGGCGAGCATGTCGAGGACCACCCGGTCCACGGAGCCGGGCGCCTCGTGCTCGCCGAGCTCCTCGGCGAGGTCCCCGATGCTGATCTGCCACGCGGGGTGCGGGCCGCCGAACATGGTCTCCACGTTGCCCCGGGCGATGTCGGCGAACTCCGCCCGCCGCTCGAAGGAGTGCAGCCGGCCCTCGTCGCCCACCGCGCGCAGCAGGGAGATGGACAGCGCGCCGGAGCCGACACCGGCCTCGACCACCCGGGCGCCCGGGAAGATGTCGGCCATCGTGATGATCTGGCCGGCGTCCTTGGGGTAGACCACCGCGGCGCCGCGCGGCATGGACAGCACGAAGTCCTTGAGCAGCGGGCGCAGGGCCTGGTACCGGAAGCCCGCGGAGTTCTCGACCACGGTGCCCTCCGGGCGGCCGATGAGCTCGCCGTGGCTGAGCACCCCGCGGTGGGAGTGGAACGCGCCGTCCTCCGCGAGCGTGACCGTGTTCATCCGCCCGCGCTCGTCGGTCAGCTGCACGCGCTCCCCGGCCCGGAAGGGCCCGCGCCGGTTGGCGGCGCCCCGCGGGGACGCGGGCGAGGGGTCGGCGGTCTGGTCAGCGGTTCCGGTCATCGGCTCACTCTCGGGGCGGGGCGGGGCGTGGTCTGGTCGGGTCGTGCGGGAGCCGGCGGATGCTCCGCCGGCCCGGGGTCCTCCCCCATTGTGTCACCGCGGCGCGGGGTGCCGCCGCCGGGGTGCCGCGGGGGCGGGCGCCGGGGGTCAGCCGGCCAGCAAGCGCTCGAGGGCCGCGCTGCGCAGCACCCCCACGAGCGCACCGCCGGGCCCCGTCACCACGTAGTGCGGGTACTCCCGGGCGGCGACCGCCCGCAGCAGCGACTCCTCGCGCAGCCCGGCCTCGAGCACCGCGTCGGCCGGCAGGTGCTGCAGCACGGACGTCAGCGGGGTCTCCGCCCTCCGGTCCGCGGGCACCGCGTCGGCGGCGGCGGGCACGAGCAGACCCACCACCTGCCGGTCCGGGGACACCGCCAGCACGTGCGGGACCGGGGCGCCCGGACCGGCGGCGCGGGCGAGGTGGTCGGTGACCACCCGGTCGGTGTGGGCCAGGGTGGCGCTCGCGGGCACCGCCACGGCGGGCTCGGCGAGCGCGGCGGCGCTGACGCCGTGCATGCGGGAGAGGACGGCCGCCCCGCGCAGGGAGGCGCCGGCGCCCTGCCACATGAAACCGGCGATGAGGACCACGAGGACGAGCGCGACGGGCTGGCTCCACAGGCCGGTGAGGGCGGTCGCGGCGACGAGCCCCACGGCGAGAAGCCGGCCCGTCCAGGCCGCCACCACCGTGCCGTGCTGCTCCCGGCCCGTGACCGCCCAGACGAGGGCCTCGACCACGCGGCCGCCGTCCAGGGGCAGCCCGGGCAGCACGTTGAAGACGCCCACGATGAGGTTCGCCCACGTGGTGAGGTCGAGCAGCACCCAGCCGAGCGTGGGTTCGGGCTCCCCGGTGCGCAGCAGCGCCCATCCGGCCAGGCCGAGCGCGAGGTTGACGGCGGGTCCGGCCAGGGAGACCGCGGCGGAGGCCAGCGGGGTGCTGCGCACGTCTCCGAAGTGGGTGTGGCCGCCGAGCAGGCTCAGCACGATCCGGCTCGTGGGCCAGCCGAAGGCCCGGCCCGTCCAGGCGTGGGCGAGCTCGTGCAGCAGCACGGACAGGGCCAGGGTGAGGGCGAAGCCGAAGGACGCGGCGTAGTTGAGCGCCCCCAGCCGGGGGTACGCCTCCATGAGCACGGGGGTGTAGAGGAGCACGGTGACCGCGGCGATGAGGAACCAGGACCAGGACAGGGTCACGGGCACCCCGCCGATCCTGCCGAGGGGGATGCCCTCGGTGCGGGTGCGGCTCACGCGCGGGTCCCGGGCACGAGCCGTCCGAGGTCCTCGGGGCCCACGCCGGCGAGGCTGGGCAGCACGAGGTCGGCGCCGGCGTCGTCGAGCGGGACCATGTTGGGCACGCCCACGGTGAAGATCCCCGCGGCGGTGGCCGAGCGGATGCCCGTGGGGGAGTCCTCGACGGCGACCATGCCGGTGAGCTCCAGCGGTCGTCCGGTCCGCTCGGCGAGCCCGGCGGCGCCGATCCGGTAGGGGTCGGGGGCCGGCTTGGCCGGGTGGCCGAGGTCCCCGGTGACGACGACGTCGAAGACTCCCGGGCCGCCGAAGGCGTCGAGGACGACCTCGGCCAGGGGGGTCTCGCTGCTGGTGACCAGGGCCAGGGGCACGTCGCGCTCGCGCAGGGCGGCGACGAGGTCCAGCGCCCCCTCCTTGTACACGACCCGGTCCCGGGTGCGGGCGGCGACCCGGGCGATGAGCCGGTCCACGATCTCCCGGACGCCCAGGCGGACCCCCTGGCGCTGGAACACGGCGGCCGCGTCCTCGAGGCCGGTGCCGACCATGGCCAGGGCGTCGGCCTCGGTCCAGGTCCCCCCGTGGGAGCGGACCAGCTCGATCTCGGCCTCGATCCAGTAGGGCTCGGTGTCCACGAGGGTGCCGTCCATGTCGAACAGCACGGCGGTGGGCAGGAGCACGTCGGGGGGCGGGGGCGGGAGGCGGGACATGGCCTCCATCGTAGTGTCCGCAACACGGGCGTCCGCCTGCCGGGGCCTCTTGCCGTCGAAGTCGCTGCGCGTAGTGTGGGTGGCGTGAGCAACGACTTCGACGAGACGTTCCCCCGTCCCCAGGCCGGCCCGTTCGGGGTGGTCCGCGAGGACGGTGACCAGGAGCGCGTGACGGTGCTGGTGGCGGCGTTCGAGGGGTGGAACGACGCCGGGGACGCCGCCACGGACGCGGTGCAGTTCCTGGCCGGCCACTACGGGGCGAAGGACGTCTTCGAGGTCACGTCGGACGACTACTACGACTACCAGTTCTCCCGTCCCATCGTGCGCCGGGCCGCGACCGGCGAGGTGAAGATCGTCTGGCCCACGACCCGGCTCTCCACCGCCACCGTGCCCGGCACCAACCTCGACCTCGTGCTGCTGCACGGCTGGGAGCCCTCCTACCGGTGGCGCTCCTTCACCGCGGAGCTGCTCGAGCAGGCGACGCTGCTCGACGTGGACTTCGTGGTGATGGTCGGGGCGCTGCTCGCCGACGTGCCGCACACCCGGCCCATCCCGGTGACCAAGACCTCCGACACCGCCGAGCTCCAGGAGGAGCTGGGCATCGACTCCTCCCAGTACGAGGGGCCCACCGGCATCGTGGGGCTGCTCTCCCACATGGCGTCCCTGGGCGGGTTCCCCACGGTCAGCCTGTGGGCGGCGGTGCCCCACTACGTCGCGCAGTCCCCCTCCCCGAAGGCCGAGCTGGCCCTGCTGCGGGAGCTCGAGGAGCTGCTGAGCATCACGCTGCCGCTGGACGCCATCGCCGAGGACGCCGAGGCGTGGGAGCGGGGGGTCAACGAGCTGGCCTCGGACGACCCCGAGATCGCCGCCTACGTCCAGCAGCTGGAGGAGGCCAAGGACACCACGGACCTGCCCGAGGCCACCGGGGACGCGATCGCCAAGGAGTTCGAGCGCTACCTGCGCCGGCGCCGCGACGAGAAGTGAGCGCGCACGGCCCCCGGGAACGGGCGCCGTGCGCCGAGGGGCGGCACCCCGTCACGGGTGCCGCCCCTCGGCGTGCCGCGGGAGCGGTCCCGGGACGGGCTCAGAGCTCGATGCCGAGCCGGGCGTCCACGAGGTCCCGGACCAGCCGGGCGTCCGCCCCGCAGGTCCCCGGGGTGCCGCCGGTCAGGGCGCCGGCGGCCCAGGCGTCCAGGGCGGCCAGCGCCGTGGGGGCGTCCAGGTCGTCGGCCAGGGCGGTGCGCACGGCCTCCAGCAGCGGGGCCGCGCTGCCCTCCGGGGCCACGGCCAGGGCGCGGCGCCACGCGTCCACGCGGGCGACGGCGCCGGCGAGCACGAGGTCGGTCCAGTACCAGTCGTCGGTGTAGCGGTGGGCGAGGATCGCGGTGCGGATCACGGCGGGGTCCACGCCCTGGGCCCGCAGCGCGGACACGAGCACGAGGTTGCCCTTGGACTTGGACATCTTCTCGCCGTCGAGCCCGACCATCCCGGTGTGCAGGAAGTGCTGGGCCATGGGCTTGCCGGTCAGGGCCCAGCAGTGGCCGGCGCCCATCTCGTGGTGCGGGAAGACGAGGTCCGAGCCACCGCCCTGGACGGTGAACGGCGCGGGCAGGTACTCGAGGGCGATGAGCGAGCACTCGATGTGCCAGCCGGGGCGACCCGATCCGAGGGACGCGCCGTCCCAGGCGGGCTCACCGGGGCGCTCCACGCGCCACAGCAGCGGATCCAGCCGGTGCCGCTTGCCGGGGCGCTCGGGGTCCCCGCCGCGCTCCGCGAACAGCGGCAGCATCTCCTCGGGGGTCAGGTGGGAGACGTCGCCGAGCACCCACGCGTCGGCGTCGTCGCTGGGCAGCGCGCCGGCGGCCTCCACATCGAAGTAGACGTCGCCGTCGGGCTCCCCGTCCTGGCCCGGGACCCGGTAGGCGAGCCCGCGCGCCACGAGGCGCTCGACAGCGGGCACGATCCAGCCGACGGCCTCGGTCGCGCCCACGTAGTGCTGGGGCGGGAGGACGTTGAGCGCGCTCATGTCTGTGCGGAACAGCTCGGTCTGCTCGGCGGCCAGCTCCCGCCAGTCCACGCCGGTGGCCCGGGCCCGCTCGAGCAGGGGGTCGTCCACGTCGGTGACGTTCTGCACGTAGTCCACCGGGGTCCCCGCGTCCAGCCAGGCGCGGTGCAGCAGGTCGAAGGCCACGTAGGTGGCCGCGTGGCCCATGTGGGTCGCGTCGTACGGGGTGATCCCGCACACGTAGAGGCTCGCCCGCTCCTGCCGGGGCAGCGCCACCCGCCGCCGCAGCCGGGTGTCCTGCACGACGGGCAGGGGGGCCTCGCCGGGGAGGTCGGGGACGGGTCGGGCGGACCAGGCTTTCATGCTCACCTCGGGTGGTTCGGGGATCGGACGTCGGCGGCGCGGGGCCTCACCCAACCTACCGGACCCGCCGGCGCACCCGGTCCGCCGGGTGACGCAGGGCTCAGGCGCTGATGACCCCCAGGCCCAGGAGCACGAAGATGGCCAGCCCCAGCGCGATGCGGTACCACACGAAGATCGTGTAGCTGCGGTTGGAGATGTAGTGCATGAACCAGCCGATGATCACGTACGCCACCACGAACGCGATGCCCGTGGCCACCAGCGTCTCCGTCATGCCGTAGGGCCCCGCCTGCGGCTGCCCCACGGTCTGGGCCAGCTTGTACAGCCCCGAGGCGAACACCGCCGGGATGGCCAGCAGGAACGCGTAGCGGGCGGCGGCCTCGCGGGTGTAGCCCATCAGCAGCCCCGCGGTGATCGTGCCCCCGGACCGCGAGACCCCCGGGATCAGGGCCAGCGCCTGCGCCAGCCCGAAGAGCACACCGTGCTTCACGGTGAGGTCGTCCAGGTGGCGGGTCTGCCGGCCGACCCGGTCCGCCACCGCCAGGATCACGCCGAAGACCACCAGCATCGTGGCCGTGATCCACAAGGAGCGGAACTCCGTGTCGATGTAGTCCTCCAGCAGCAGCCCGAGCACGCCGATGGGCAGGGAGCCCAGGATGATCAGCCACCCCATCCGGGCGTCCGGGTCCGAGCGCTCCACCCGGCCCACCAGCGACAGGGTCCACTGCGTGAGGATGCGGGCGATGTCCCGCCAGAAGTAGATGATCACGGCGGTCTCGGTGCCCAGCTGCGTGATGGCCGTGAACGCGGCCCCCGGGTCGGCGCTGTTGGGCAGGAGCTCCCCCACGATGCGCAGGTGCGCGGAGGAGGACACGGGGAGGAACTCGGTCAGGCCCTGGACGAGGCCCAGAATGATGGTTTCGATCCAATTCACCCGGCCACCCTACGGCACCCCCGGCGCCGCCGACGGCGGGACAGGCCCGGACACAGCAGGAACGGCCCGCGCGTGCGGGCCGTTCCTGCTGACGCGGCGACCGGGGCTCAGCGGCTGGAGCGTGCCCCGTCCGTGTCGTCGAGGTCCTCGTAGTCCTCCTCGTCGACGAGGTCCTCGTCGAGCATCTCGTTGTCCTCCAGGAGCTCCTCGTCGTCGTCCTCGTCCGAGTCGTCGTCGTCCGAGTCGTCGTC
This sequence comes from uncultured Kocuria sp., assembly GCF_947500125.1. Classification (GTDB taxonomy): domain Bacteria; phylum Actinomycetota; class Actinomycetes; order Actinomycetales; family Micrococcaceae; genus Kocuria. The sequence continues at coordinate 27,699 of NZ_CANMRA010000026.1, forward strand.
GGAGTCGTCCTCCTCCTCCGCGAAGACGGTCAGCGGGGTCACCTCGTCGTAGGCGTCGTAGAGCGCCTCCTCGTAGGCGTCGAAGGCGTCGGCGATGGCGATGTAGGCGCCGTCGACAGCGGGGTCGTCGTCGCTGCGGCGGTTGGACGCGGCGACGAGGTGTTCTTCGAAGGCGCTCACGAGCGCCTGCAGCGCGGCACGAGGATCATTGCTCATGGAGTAGACGTTAGCGCTATTCCGTGCAGAATGGGGACCGATGAGAGAACAAGTCCGGACCAGCACGGCGACCCTCACGAGGGACGCCGACCAGCGCTACGAGTACCTCCTGCTGACCGTGGCCCCGCACGAGCTGCTCAGCGACGCGCGGGCCCGGCTCAGCGAGCACGCCGAGTACGGCAAGTGGGAGCTGACCCGCTCCGTCCTGCTCTACGGCGGCACCCGCAAGTACTGGCTGCGCCGCCGGGTCATGCGCGTGGAGCGCACCGTCTGAGCCCGGGATCCAGGCCCCGAGGCCCCGTGCCCGACTGGGCTCAGCCGCCGATCGGGCCGAGCAGGGCCTTGGCCACGGCGGCGTGCACGGACTCGTTGTCGGAGGGGTGGTAGATCCCGGCGAGCACGTCCCGGTACAGCCGCTCCAGCTCCCGGCCCCGGGAGTACTGGGCCCCGCCGGAGGTGCGCATCGCGAGGTCGACGACCTGGCGGGCGGCCTCGGTGGCCCGGTGCTTGACCCCGGAGAACAGCAGGAACCAGCGGGGGCCGTGGTCCGGGGCCTCCGCGGAGCCGAGGGCGTCGACGTCCGCGCTGAGCCGCAGCAGCTGCAGCTCCACCCCGTCGCGCAGGAGCGCGGCCTCGGCGATTTGCCAGCGCACGTCGGGGTGCTCGGCATGGGACGCTCCTGCGCCGCGGGAGCGCCGGGAGCCCGCGATCTCCACGGCCAGCTCCACCGCCCGGTCCGCGATCCCGGTGTAGACCGCGGCCAGCAGCAGCTCGAAGCAGCCGAAGACGCCCCACACCACCGGGTCCGGGTTCGGTCCCACGGGGGTGCGCGTGAGCACCTGCTCCGCGGGCATCGGCACCGAGCGCAGCACCGTGGTGCGGGACTGGGAGGCGCGCATGCCCATGGTGTCCCAGTCGTCGAGGACCTCGATGCCCTCCGCCGCCCGGTCGAGGAGGCCGAACACGAGCGGGGCGCCGGGATCGGCGTCGTCGCGGGCGTGCACGAGAAGCCGGGTCCACACCGGTGAGAGCGAGGTGAAGATCTTCGTGCCCGTGATCCGGTACCCGTCCTCGGCGGCCTCGGCGGTGGTGGCGGCGTCGAAGAGCACGGAGTCGTTGCCGGCCTCGGAGATGCCGAAGGCGAAGATCTCCCCGGCCGCGGCCTGGTCGAAGATCCGATCCGCCCGGGCGTCCCCGCGCAGGCGCAGGGTGTGCGCCACGCCGACCAGGACGTGGTGCATGTTGATGCCCAGCGCCGTGGCGGGGGCGGCCGCGGCGAGGCGCCGCTGCGCGGCCACCGCCTGCTGCAGCGTGAACCCGAGGCCGCCCCGGTCCCGCGGCACCAGCATGAGCGGATAGCCGATGCGCACCAGGTCCGCGAAGTCCTCGTCGAAGAACCGGTTCTCCCGGTCGTAGCCGGCGGCGCGCTCGCGGAACGTCGCCAGCAGGTCGTCCGGAAGCAGGGTCTCGGGCACCAGGTCCCCGGCCGTCCGGTCGCCGGGCGACGGCGGCCGGGGCGGCGCGGGCTCGGGCTGCGTTCCGGTGGCGTGGTCCATCTCGCTCCTGTCGGCGGTGTCCTGGGGTCGTGGGGCCCCGGCCGACCGTGCGGTCCGGGACGGGCTCGGTCAGTACCGGCTCAGCAGCCGGTGCAGCACGCGGGAGCCGAACTCCAGGGAGTCCGTGGGCACGCGCTCGTCCACGCCGTGGAACATGGACGGGAAGTCCAGCTCGTCGGGCAGGCGCAGCGGCACGAACCCGTAGCCGGTGATCCCGAGCGGGTCCAGGGACTTGTTGTCCGTCCCGCCGGAGAGCATGTACGGCAGCACGACCGCCTCGGGGTCCTCGGCGTGCAGGGCGTCGACCATGGCGTCGACCACCGTGCCGGAGAACGGCACCTCCAGGGCGATGTCGTCGGACTCGAACTCGAAGGACACCCCGTCCCCGGCGAGCTCGGCGAGCTTCGCCAGCACGATCTCGCGCTGGCCCGGCAGGTAGCGCACGTCCAGCCCGGCCTGGGCCGAGCCGGGAATGACGTTGACCTTGTAGCCGGCCTCGAGCATCGTCGGGTTCGCCGTGGTCTGCAGGGTCGCGCCCACGAACCGGGCGACGGAACCGAGCTCGGCGAGGAGCCGCTGGGGGTTCTGCGGGTCGAACTCCACGCCCGTCAGCTCGGTGACCGAGTCCAGGAACGCCCGGGTGGTCTTGGTGAGCTCGATCGGCCACTGGTGCTCACCGATGTTGGCCAGCGCCCTCGAGAGCCGGGTCACCGGGTTGTCGTCGTTGATCTGGGACCCGTGCCCCGCCGTTCCCTGCGCGTTGAGGCGCAGCCACATGAGGCCCTTCTCCGCCGTCTGCAGCAGGTAGGCCCGCCGGCCGCCGATGGTGGCCGAGTACCCGCCGACCTCGCTGATGGCGTCCGTGACGCCGTCGAAGAGCCCGCGGTGGTGCTCGGCGATCCAGTGGGAGCCGTACACCATGCCGGCCTCCTCGTCGGCGAAGAAGCCGAAGACGATGTCCCGCCGCGGCCGCTGCCCGGTGCGCACCATGTGGCGCAGCACCGAGATCATCATGGCGTCCATGTCCTTCATGTCCACGGCCCCGCGGCCCCAGATCATGCCGTCCCTGAGCTCGCCCCCGAACGGGTCCACGGACCAGTCGGCGGCGATCGCGGGCACCACGTCGAGGTGGCCGTGCACGAGCAGGGCGTCGGCGGAGGGGTCGGTGCCCTCGATCCGGGCGAAGACGTTGGCCCGGCCGGGCGCGGACTCGAGGACGGTCGTCGCGAGACCCACCTCCTCGATCAGCCCGGCCACGTACTCGGCCGCCCTCCGCTCCCCCTTGGCGTCGCCGCTGCCGTAGTTGGAGGTGTCGATGCGGATGAGGTTGCGGCAGATCTCGACGGTCTCGCCCTCGGGCGACGACGCGGCCGCGGCGGTGGGAACGGTCTGCGGATCGGTCATGGCGGTCCTTCCTGGAGTGCCTGGTGGGCGGGGCAGGGCGCGGGGGCGCTCAGCGGATGGCGGTGTCGCGGCCGGGGTAGCGCAGCAGCACGAGGCGGCCGGACTCCTCGACCACGACGACCTCCTCCGTCTCCTCGGGGGTGTCCTCGGGGGCGACCTCGAGCCGGTACCCGTCCGGGGTCCCGACGGCGTCGCCCTGGACGACGAGCGTCTCGTAGCGGGAGGTGTCCGGGTGCCAGCGCTCGAGGTAGACGGGGCAGTACTGGGAGTTCCCCTCCATGGCCCGGTGCACGAAGTCGTGGGACAGCAGCCCGCAGGCGCTCTCCCAGTCGCGCTGGGCCATCGCGTCGACGAAGGCCCGGGTGGTGCCCTCGGGGGTGTCGAGGTCCGGCCCGCACCCGGTCAGGCCCACGGCGACGGCGGCCAGGCACAGCCCCAGCGGGCGCCGGACGCCGGTGGCGCGGATGGCGTGGACGGTCATCGGACTCCTCTCCGGGTGAGCTCCTTCAGCCTATCGTTCCCCGGGCCTCGGACCGCCCGGCGCACGGACGTCGTCCCGAGCCGCCCCCGGGGAGCCGTGGCCGCCGATCTCGCGCCGACGCCGCGGCCGGCGTCCCGGCACCTGCACGAGGGGCGTCCCGGCGCTCACGGACCTCGTGCCGGAGGATCGAGAACCGCTCACTATAACCACGGGAATACGGGCCGGTCGGTACATTCCGTGATGTCGCCGTTATTGTTCCGTGATAGACGAAACAATTTCACACATTTCCTATTTGCAATAGAAATTCCCTAGCATTCCCCTGGGCGACTTCCCCAGCCCAATCTGTCTCGTCGTCCGGCCGGACGACGATAGCCCCCCGCCGCGCGGAACCCCCCAATTTTTCCGTGCGTGCAGACAGACCAGGAAGCAGAAGCACCCATGGCGAAACACCGCTGCGCCCCCGCGCGCCGTCAAGGCCGCATGGCCGCCCTGGCCCTCTCCGCCGGCATCGGCGTCACCACCCTCGCCGGCACCTCGCTGCTGGCCGGTCCCGCGGCCCATGCCGCCGCGCAGGACATCGTGGCGGTCGACGCGGCCACCCGTCAGGCCGACGCCCAGCTGATCCTCGACGAGATCAACCGGTACCGCGAGTCCCTCGGCGTGAAGCCGCTCAAGTACTCCGCCACGCTCTCCCAGGTGGTGCAGAAGGAGTCCGACCGGCAGGTGGTCGAGGAGAAGTTCTCCCACAGCACCTCCTTCCTCACCGACCCCCGCACCGGGCCCTGGACCAGCGCCAACGAGGTCATCGCCCTGGAGCACCACCGGGACGTGAGCGCACTGGTGAAGTGGTGGAAGTCCTCGGCCGCCCACGACAAGGCGATCAAGGACCCCCGCCACGAGGTGATCGGCATCGGTCTCAGCTACGCGGACGGCCGGCTCGAGAACACCGGTCAGCCCTGGCAGGTGCTCTCCACCGTCAACCTCTACGGGTACGCCAACGGCGGCGCCCCCGCGGACGCCTCGACGCGCGTGACCGGGGCCCCGGCCTACAGCTACGAGACCTCACAGCCCGTCCAGAGCCCCGCGGGCTACGGCGTGGCCGGTGCCATCGGCGCGAAGTACCACGCCCTGGGCGGCGCCTCCGTCCTCGGGCAGCCCGTGATGGCGGAGCGCGGCGGTCTGCGCGCCGGGGGCGCCTATCAGGAGTTCTCCCTGAACGGGCGCAAGACCACCCTGTACTGGAGCCCCGCCACCGGCGCCCACTGGGTCGAGAACCCCACGGCCATCGGCCAGAAGTTCGTGGCGGCGGGACGGGAGAACGGCTACGGCTTCCCGACCACGGAGGAGCGCCGGCTGGCCGACGGGTCCTCCTACCAGGTCTTCTCCCGGGACGGCGTCCTCACCAAGGTGATGTGGACCCGCGCCCACGGGGCGCGTGCGGTGAACGAGACCGGCGCCATCGGCCGCGCCTGGAAGGCCGCCGGCTTCGAGCGGGGCTACGGCTACCCGGTCACCGACCCGATCCGCTATGGGGACACCGTCTACCAGCGCTTCTCCAACGGCTACCGGGTGAACTGGTCCTCGACCACCGGTCAGGTGTGGGTCACCGGGTGGTGACCCGCGGCGCCCCGGGGCACGGTCCCCGGGGCGCGGTCCGGGAACCGTGCTCAGTGCCGAACCGTGCTCAGTGCTCGAGCACGATCTTGCCGAAGTGCCGCGCGGACTCCATCTCCCGGAAGGCGTCGGCGGCCTCCGCCAGGCGGTGCCGGCGGTCGATCACCGGGCGCAGACCGGTCGCCTCGAGCGCGCGCACGAAGTCGGCCTGGTCCCGCCGGCTGCCCACCAGCAGCCCCTGGAGCCTCGCCTGGCGAGCCATGAGCATCGCCGTGGGGACGTCTCCGGCCGCGCCGGTGAGCACGCCGATCAAGGAGATGTGGCCGCCGACCCGCACGGCCCGGATGGACTGGGCCAGCGTGCCCGGCCCGCCGACCTCGATCACGTGGTCCGCGCCGCGACCGCCCGTGAGCTCCTGGACCACGCGACCCCACTCGGGGGTCTCCCGGTAGTTGATCACATGGTCCGCGCCGAGCTGCCGGACACGGTCGAGCTTGTCGTCGGACGAGGACGTGACCACGACGGTGGCACCCATGGCCTTGGCGAGCTGCACGGCGAAGACGGAGACACCCCCGGTGCCCAGGGCCAGGACCACGTCGCCGGCCCGGAGCCCGCCCTCCACCACGAGTGCCCGCCAGGCGGTGACACCGGCCGTGGTGATGGTCGCGGCCTCGGCGTGCGACCACCCCGCGGGGGCGCGCGTGAACCACGTGGCGGGCCGCACCACCGTCTCACGCCCGTAGCCGTCGAGCCCGTCCCCGGGCACCCGCCGGAAGTTGCCGTCCACGGGCGGGCCGTCCTGCCACAGCGGGAAGAAGCAGGAGACCACGGCGTCGCCCTCTGCGAAGTCCTCGACGCCCTCCCCCACCGCCTCGACGACGCCCGCGCCGTCCGCCAGCGGGATCCTCCCGTCCTCGGTCCGGGTCCCGCCCGAGACCACGAGGTAGTCGTGGTAGTTCAGGGAGCTCGCGAGCACGCGGACGCGGATCTCCCCCGGTCCCGGGGCCCCGGGACCGGGCACGTCCGCGAGCTCGAGCCGGTCCAGGCCGCCGGGGGCGGAGACGGTCAGTTGCTTCATGGGTGGTCCTCCAGCAGGGGCGCGGTCATCGGTCGCCGCCCACGATAGCCGCCGAGCCCGGGCATGTCATCAGCACACTTCCCATTGGCCGGGCCCGGAGCACTCCTCCGGCAGGTTCCCCTCAGTTTCCCCTCAGTGGGCGCCCACCGCGCGGGCGTGCCGGGCCGCGGCCGCCGCGCCCTGCGTCCAGCGCTCCCCGTGGCCGGGCAGGACGGTGCGCGCCCCGGTGGCGGCCACCGCGTCGAGGGAGTCGAGGGCGACGGCGGAGTCGTTGGTCGCCGCGCCGGCGACGATCTGCGGGCCGCGCCGGCCGGTGTAGGGGTCCAGCGTCACGAGCGCGTCACCGCTGAGGACGGCTCCCCGGTCCGGCAGGTGCAGGACGCAGTGCCCGTCCGTGTGGCCCGGGGTGTGCACCGCTACGGGCCGGCCCGGGACCGGCAGGGCCGCACCGGTCCCGAGCGGCTGCAGCCCGCGGACGCCCCGGACCGCGAGGGCCCCGGCCGCCGCCATGCGCCCGAGCAGCGGCAGGGACCGCGGGTGGCTGACGGGGTAGAGGAACCGGTTGCGCTCGGGCCGGTACCGGTAGGGGTGGGCGGCCAGCCGCGCGTCGTCCGGGTGGCCGAGCACGGGCAGCCCCCACTCCTCCTGGGCGCGGCGGGCGAAGCCCATGTGGTCGAAGTGCGCGTGCGTGAGCACCAGGGCCCTGACCTCGTCGGGGCGCCGGCCCCGCTCCTCGAGTCCTTCGAGCAGCATGGGCCACATGCTCGGCAGGCCGGCGTCGACGAGGGTGACGCCGTCCTCGTCCTCGATCAGATAGCAGTTGACGTGGGCGTGGGTGACGCGGTGGACGCCGTCGGCGACTTCGGGGGTGAACATCGGTCTCCTCACTCGATCAGTGTGCTGATCATACCTGCCGGACCACGACACCGGCCCGGGGACGGCCCCGCCGGACGGGGTGCCCGGTAGCATGGGTCCCACCACGGCCCCGGCCCACGGATCCCCCGGTCCGCCCGGAACAGGCCCTGGCTCCCCCGGCCTGCCCCCGAAAGGTCCCGCTGTGATCGACCAGCGTCCCGATGCCCTGCCCTCCGTGGAGATCGTCGCCGTCCCCTTCCACCGGTTCCGCCGGCGCCGCTGGGCCATGACCTTCGTCCCGGCCGGCGGCGGCGACACCGTCCGCCGCACGTTCCCGGACTTCCGGGACGCCGTGGCCGCCGCCCGCGCCCTGGCGCTGGACCAGCGGGCCTCCGTCGGCTTCTGAGCCCGCCCGGGAGCGCCCCGCCGGGCCCGGCCACGTGCCCGGTCCACCCGGGCGCTCGCCGGAGCGCCCGGGGTGGTCGGCGCGGGCGAGGGCCTCCCGGGTCACTCGGCGAGCGCCTCCACGACGATGTCGGCGACGGCCTGGCTCGACTGGGGGTTCTGCCCGGTGATCAGGTTGGCATCGCGGATGACGTGGCTGGACCACGCGGGTCCGGTCTCCACGACGGCTCCCTTCTCCCGCAGCACGGTCTCCAGGAACCAGGGGGTGTTCTCCCCGGTGCCGCCGCCGAGCTCCTCCTCGTTGGTGAAGGCGGTCAGCCTGCGGCCCGCGAAGAGGAACGTCCCGTCGTCCTGGGCGCTGAGCAGGGCGGCGGGGCCGTGGCAGAAGGGGGCGATGATCCGGCCGGCGCGGTCCGAGGCGGCCAGGATCCGGCCGAGCGAAGGGTCTCGGACGAGGTCCGCCATGGGGCCGTGGCCGCCGGGCAGGACCACGGCGTCGTAGTCGGTCTCGTCGACGTCGGCCAGGACGCGGGGCGCGGCGAGCTCCGCGTCGATCTCCTCGAGGTAGGCGCGGAACTCGTCGGCCCGCTCCCGGCCCCCGGTCATGTCCGGGGCGAGGCTGGCCTGGTCCACGGTGGGACGGCGCCCGCCCGGGGTGGCGAGGTCGACCGTGTGCCCGGCCCGGCGCAGGGTCCGGTGGGCGACGACGAGCTCCTCCGCCCAGAAGCCGGTGGGGTGCTCGGTGCCGTCCCGCATGGTGAGGGAGTCGGCGGCCGAGGCGATCATGAGAACACGGGCCATGATGGGTTGCTCCTCAACTGTGGTGTGCGTTCCGGTGGGGCGTCCGGGTGGGCCGGGGCGGGTCAGCCCGCGGCGGTGAGCTCCTCGTAGGTGGCGTCGTCGAGCTCGAGGTGCGCGGCACCCATATTCTCCTCGAGGTGCTCGAGGGAGGCGGTGCCGGGGATGGGCATGATGACCGGGGAGTGCCGGAGCAGCCAGGCGAGGGCGACCTGGGCGGTGGTGGCGCCGAGCCGCTGGGCGGCCCGGTCGACGGGCCCGCCCGGGCGGGCCAGTTCCCCGGCGGAGATCGGGGCCCAGGGGATGAAGCCGATGCCGTGCTCCGTGGCGTGGTCCAGGACGTCCTGGGAGGCGCGGTCGGTGAGGTTGTAGCGGTTCTGCACCGTGGAGACGGTGAAGTGCCGTCCGGCGCTCACGAGCTGCTCGACCGTGACCTCGGACAGGCCCAGGGCCTTGACCTTGCCCTCCTGCTGGAGCTCCCGCAGGACGCCGAACTGCTCCTCGGCGGGGACGTCCGGGTCCACGCGGTGCAGCTGGAGCAGGTCGAGGGCGTCCACCCGGAGCTTGCGCAGGCTCAGCTCGGTCTGCTGGCGGAGGTACTCGGGCCGGCCGAGAGGGATCCACTTCCCCGGTCCGGTGCGGGCGAAGCCCACCTTGGTGGCGATGCGCACGCCCTCGGGGTAAGGGTGGAGGGCCTCGGCGATGATCTGCTCGCTGACGTCGGGGCCGTAGGCGTCGGCGGTGTCGATGAAGTCGACGCCGAGCTCCACGGCCCGGCGCAGCACGCGCACGGCGTTCGCGCGGTCGGCGGGCTCCCCCCACACGCCCTCGCCGACGATGCGCATGGCGCCGAAGCCGAGCCGGTGGACGGTGCCGAGGTCCGGGAGGTCGATGGTGCCGGGTACGGCTCGGGCGGTGGTCCGGGTGTTTTCCGTCATGCGAGCCGCAACGAGTCCGCCCGTGGGCTTATTCCGCTCCGGGGGGACGTGGATATGCTGACGGGGATTCCGGCACGACCGAGGAGGCCCCTGTGGACCAGGACACCCACGAGCACGACGGCGAGCGCCACGAGCAGCGCCCCGGCCGGCGCACGGTCGTGATCACGGGGGCCAGCGACGGCATCGGTGCCGCCGCGGCCCGCGAGCTGACGAGGCGGGGGCACGACGTCGTCGTGGTCGGCCGTTCGTCCGAGAAGACCGCGGCGGTGGCCGGTCCGCTCGGGGTCCGGCACTTCACCGCGGACTTCGCGCGCCTCGACGACGTGCGCCGCCTGGCCGCCGATCTGCGGGAGTCCGTTCCGCGGATCGACGTCCTGGTCAACAACGCCGGCGGGATCTTCGACCGCCGCGAGCTGACGCCCGACGGGCTCGAGAGGACGTGGCAGGTCAACCACCTGGCGCCCTTCCTGCTCACCCATCTGCTGCTGGACGGGCTCCTGGTGCGCGGAGCGGCGGTGGTCAACACCTCCAGCGTCGCGGCGCGCATCGGCCGGCTCTCGCCGGAGACCCTCGTGGACGACCGGCCCTGGTCCCCGCAGCGGGCCTACGCGGACACGAAGCTCGCCAACCTCCTGTTCACCCGCGGCCTCGACCGCCGCTACGGGCCGCACGGGCTGAGCGCCGCGGCCTTCCACCCCGGCGGCGTGGCGACGAACTTCGCCTCGGGCACCAGCACGGCCCTGCGGTTCCTCTACAGCACGCGCCCGGGCCGCCGGCTCATGCGCACCCCCGAGCAGGGGGCGGAGACCCTCGTGTGGCTGGCCGACGGCGCCGCCGGGCGGGACTGGCGCTCCGGGGGCTACTACGAGAAGCGCAAGCCCGCCCGCGCCCCGTCCCGGGCGGCCGACGACGCGCTCGCGGACGCCCTGTGGCAGCGCAGCGCGGAGCTCGTGGGCCTCACCCCGGGTCACCCGGCCGGCTGAGCACCAGGGCGTCGACCTTCGCCCAGAGCTGCTCGACCGTCCCGTCGTTGACGAGGGTGGCGGTGATCCAGTGCGGGTCGATGCCGGCTTCCGAGGGGTGCGGGTCGTCCGGGGCGGACGCCCCAGGGCGCACGACGTGCACCACCCGGCCCCCTTCGGCCGTGATGGCGGCCGCCTCGACGTCGAAGCGCACGTCCGTGAACACGACCGGCCCGTCGGTCCGCCGAGCCGTGTCCAGGCCGCGGTCCGCCCACACCGTCTCCCCGAAGACGGCCTTGCCGGCCTCGTTGCCGACCTTCTGCAGCAGCGTCCGGATCTCCCGGTGCACCGGGTCCCGCGCCTCGTCCTTGAGCAGACCCCAGTCCCCGCCCACCTCCGCCAGCACCGTCCCGAGACGCAGCGGCGCGCCCTCCCGGACGCCCACGAGGGGGTCCAGTTCGCTGAGGAACAGTCGCAGCGGGTCCGCGAAGGCGATCCGGGTGTAGCCGTGGGCGGCCACGAGGCGGTCACCGCACGTGTCCTTGCCCGACTGTTTGCGACCGTGCAACCCGATCAGTCGCGGACGGGGGTCCGGTTCCTGCGCCATGCGGAGCCTCCTCCGGTCGTGCGCGCTCGCGTTCCAGCGTACGGACGGCGGGGCGGGCGCGCACCGGGGAGGCACCGTCGTAGAATTGCACTATGATGTCGCGAGTGCAATATTCAGTGGGCCCTGGGGCCACCCGATGACGCAGGGAGCGCGGGAGCAGCGCATGCGGCGGACCCGCCGCGCGCTCGTCGCCGGCGCTCGCCGGCTGACCGCGGAGCGCGGGCTGAGCGGGTTCACGGTGGAGGAGCTGTGCGCGGAGGCGGGCATCTCCCGCCGGAGCTTCTTCAACTACTTCGCCTCCAAGGACGACGCCGTGCTGGGCACCCCTGCCCGGGACCCGCTCGACGCCTTCGGCGAGGACTTCGTCGCCGGTGGCTCCGCGCCGGACGGGCCTCCGCTGCTGACGGCCCTGCAGGAGCTGGTCGTGCGGTCCTTCCGGGTCATGGAGGGTCCTCACGACCGGTCTCTGCTGCTGGACGTCCTGCGCCGCGAGCCCGCGCTGCTGCAGCGGCTCACGGAGACCATGGAGCGCCGGCTGGCCGACCTGACCGCGCTCATCGCGCGCCGGCAGGGCTGCGGGGACGGCGACCCGTTCCCGGGCGTGGCGGCCGCCGTCGTCTCCCACCTGGCGGGGCACACCGTCCACGAGCTCCTCGGGACCCGGCCCGCGGGTGCCGACCCCGAGGAGTCCCCGCCCCTGGAGGAGTTCGCGGCCCTGCTGGCCCGCAACGTCCGGCTGGCCGGCGCCCTGTTCTCCCCCGCGCCGTCGGACACCACGTCAGACACCACGTCAGACACCACTTCAGACACCACTTCAGACACGACTCCAGACTCCGAAGGAACCCCATGACCACCACCCCGCCCGCGGCCGGCGCCCCGCTGCTGGTGCTGACCCAGAAGCGGATCTGGATCATCTTCTCCGCCCTCATCGCCGGGATGATGCTCGCCAGCCTCGACCAGACGATCGTCTCCACCGCCATGCCGACGATCGTCGGCGAGCTGGGCGGCGTGGAGCACCAGGCCTGGATCACTACGGCCTACCTGCTGGCCACGACCATCGTGATGCCCGTCTACGGCAAGTTCGGCGACGTCCTGGGCCGGCGCAACCTCTTCCTGATCGCCATCGCGCTCTTCACGCTCGCGTCGGTGGGCTGCGCCGTGGCCACCGGGTTCTGGCAGTTCGTGACCTTCCGCGCGATGCAGGGCCTCGGTGGCGGGGGCCTGATGATCCTCTCCCAGGCGATCATCGCGGACATCGTCCCGGCCTCCGAGCGCGGCAAGTACATGGGCCCGCTCGGCGGCATCTTCGGGCTCTCCGCCGTGGCGGGACCGCTGCTCGGCGGCTACTTCGTGGACCACCTCACCTGGCAGTGGGCCTTCTACATCAACATCCCCATCGGCATCGCCGCCTTCGCCATCGCCTGGTTCACCCTGACGCTCCCGCACCGTCGCGCGACCCGCAGGATCGACGTCGCCGGCGTCCTGCTGCTGTCCGTGGCGACCACCTGCCTGATCTTCTTCACCGAGTTCGGCGGCAGCGCCGAGCACGGCTGGGGCGAGGCCGCCACCTGGGCCTGGGCCGGCGGCATGCTCGTGGCCACGGCGCTGTTCGTGCGGAACGAGGCCCGGGCCGAGGACCCGATCATCCCCCTGGGCCTGTTCCGGAACCCGGTGTTCGTCAACGCCACCGCCATCGGCCTCACGCTGGGACTGGGGATGTTCGCGGCCATCGCGTTCGTGCCCACGTTCCTGCAGATGTCCTCCGGGACCTCGGCCGCGGAGTCCGGGCTGCTCATGGTCCCCATGATGGCCGGGCTGATGGCCACCTCGATCTGGTCCGGCCTCAGGATCTCCCGCACGGGCCGCTACAAGGGCTATCCGCCGGCGGGCACGCTCGTCACGGCGGCGGCCATGCTCGCCATGACCACCCTGGCCGCCGACACGCCGATCTGGCTGATCTGCGTCTACCTCCTCGTGCTCGGCGCCGGGCTGGGCCTGATCATGCAGGTCATCGTGCTCGTGGTGCAGAACGCCGTGGACCCGTCCATGGTGGGAACGGCCACGAGCACCAACAACTACTTCCGCGAGGTCGGCGCCGCCCTCGGCGTGGCGATCTTCGGGGCGATCTTCACCAACAACCTCTCCGAGAAGCTCACGGCCGTCTTCACCGGCGCCGGGGCCTCCTCGGCCCAGGCCGGGCAGGCGACCGCGACCCTGGACCCGCAGACCCTCGCGCAGCTGCCCGACCCCGTCCGCGAGGGGATCGTCGCCGCGTACGCCGACTCCCTCGCCCCGGTGTTCTGGTACCTCATCCCCTTCATGCTCCTGGCGTTCCTCCTCGCGGTGTTCCTCAAGCAGATCCCGCTCTCGGACACCGCCGGCATGGTGGCCCGCGGCGAGGCGATCGGCGGGGCGGAGGCCGCGGCGCACGAGGCCGCGCGCCGCGCGTCCCCCGCCGGCACCCCCGCTCCCTGACCGGCCCCGGCGCCCGGGCGAGCCGGACGGGAACTGGCCGAAAGACCATGTGCGAAAGGGAACGCCCTCGGTAGAGTGAGCCCGGGCCAGGCGTCCTCCGCCCGGCCCGGGCACCTCTGTCACCCCCCGGAAGGAACTGTCATGATCAGACTGGTCGGCGAGTTCGACGCGTTCTTCAACCCCAACTTCACGGCCATCCTCGGCATGTTCTTCGACCTGGTCCGCGCGGTGCTGATCGGCGGCTGAGCCCCGGTCCACCCCGCCCCGTCGGCGCCGCCGGAACTCCTCCGGCGGCGCCGACGCCGTCCGGGCCCGGGCCGTCCCGGAGGTTCCCGGGAGTCTCTCCCGACTGCTAGGTTCTGCGCATCAGGCACCCGGCGGACCGGCCGCCGCCGTAGCCCAGGCCCCGAGGAGGGTCCCGTGAGCCAGCACCACCACGCCGGCGGCGCCACCGGCATCGGCACCCGCGCCGTGGTCGTCCGCGGCGGCCCCACTCTGCGCACCGAGCGGCGCACCGTCGTCGACGAGACCGATCGGACCGTCACGGTCGACGACGGCACGCGGTTCGTCAAGGCCACAGGTCTCGAGCGGCACGCCCCGGAGCCCGGCACCGGCGAGCACGAGAACGCCTGGACCCCGACGCGTCTCGTCACCGAGGGCCACCCGGAGTTCGAGCAGCTGTGGGCCGACGCGGGGCTCAGCGCCTTCACGGACTCCGACCACGCCGCCTACGTGGAGGGGCTGATCGCCTCCAACCGGCTGGCGCGGCGCGGTGACGTGCACGCCCACTACGACGTGGCCGCCATCATCGACGAGCTCGCCGCCCTGCACCCCGACCTCGAAGCCGTCCCCGAGGACCTGTTCTGGGCGGTCGTCGACCGCCACGCCCGCGAGGAGGACCGGGACGACGCCCCGTGACGCCGCTGCCGCACCGGCCGCCCGGGTCCGTGCTCAGCGCAGGCGCCCGCCGGAGTGGCGCAGGTAGCATCCGGCGCACATCGACTCGTAGGACACCGCCACGCCGTCGATGGCCACCTGGTCGCCCTCGAACACCGGTGCCCCGTCCACCGTCCGGGCGTTGAACATCGCCTTGGAGCCGCAGCGGCAGATCGTGCGCAGCTCCTCGACGGTGTGGGCCACCGCCAGCAGGCGGGCCGCGCCGGGGAACGCCTCCGTGCGGAAGTCCGTGCGCAGCCCGTAGGCGAGCACCGGCACGCCGTCGAGCACCGCGATGCGCAGGAGGTCGTCGACCTGCGCCGGGGCGAGGAACTGCGCCTCGTCGACCAGCAGGCAGTGCACGGGTCCCTGCTCCTCGACGGCGGCGCGGAAGCGCTCGCGCGCCGCGTCGTCCGGGGCCAGGAGCAGGTCGACCTGACGGGACTCCCCCAGCCGCGAGACCACGGTGTCCGCGCCCTTCGAGTCGATCGCGGGCTTGGCGACCAGGACCTTCTGGTCGCGCTCCTCGTAGTTGTGCGCGGCCTGGATCAGCACCGTGGACTTGCCGGAGTTCATCGCCCCGTGCCGGAAGTAGAGCTTCGCCATCAGCGTGGCCTGGCGGAGGTGGTCATGCTGGTTCTCCTGGGATCGTGCCGGGTGGTGGGCGGACGGCAGGGGGCGCCGTGCGTGCCGGTGAACACCCTACGTCGGCACCGTCCGGTGGTCGGCGCGGCCGCGGACGCCCGCTAGCCTGGAGTCCATGGGCTGGCACATCGGCACCTCCGGGTGGAGCTACGACCACTGGGAGCACGTCCTCTATCCCCCGGGCACGGCCCCGGCGGAACGCCGGGAGCTCTACACCCGGGTCTTCTCCACCGTGGAGCTCAACGCGAGCTTCTACCGCTGGCCGCGGAACACCACCTTCGCCGGGTGGAACCGGCGACTGCCGGAGGGCTTCCGGATGACGGTCAAGGCCCCCCGCGGGCTGACGCACGCGAAGAAGCTCTACGCGCCCGAGACCTGGAGCCGGCGGATCGCGGAGTCCTGGCACGAGCTGCGGGACCGTCGCGGGGTGCTGCTCGTCCAGCTGCCGCCGGCGCAGGCCCGCGACGACGCGCGTCTCGACTGGTTCCTGGCCGGACTGCCCGAGTGGATCCCGGTCGCGGTGGAGTTCCGCCACGACAGCTGGGTGCACCCGGAGGTGTTCGATCTGCTCCGGCGCCACGGCGCGGCATACTGCGTGATGAGCGGGGCGGGGCTGCCCTGCGTCCTGGAGGCCACGGCTCCGTTCGTCTACGTCCGCTTCCACGGCCCCGACCAGCACCACCTGTACGCGGGGTCCTACCCGGACGAGGACCTGGCCTGGTGGGCGGACCGGATCCGGGAGTGGCACCACGACGGCCGCGAGGTGTACGCGTACTTCAACAACGACGGCGACGGCCACGCCGTGCGCAACGCCCTGACACTGCGCGGGCTCCTCGAGGGCGGCTGAGGAGCGCCCGGGGGCCGGGTGCGCCCGCGCGCGGTCAGCGCCGGACGCCGGGCCTGCCCCAGGAGCACGGGCCGAGGTGCTCCTCGGTCGGCCCCAGGTGCTCGACCTCGCTCAGGGGCAGCAGGGCGCCGGGGCTGTGCCCGTCGGACTCGCAGCGCACGACCACGACCATGGCCAGCTCGGCGGGCTCGTACGGGGCGCACAGGACGGTCTCGCCGGCGCGCAGATCCAGACCCGGCCGGTCCACCTGCATCCGGTAGCGCGAGAGCCGGGGCGGCGCGGCGGCGGATCGTTCGGGACGGGGGGCGGGACTCAGACTGGCAGCAGTCACGGTGGGGGACCTCCTGGTGATCGGATGCACCGGGGTCGTGGGACTCCGGTGCCGGTGGGGGTTGCTCGACATCGTCGTCCGTGTCCAGGATACGGGTCCGGAGGTCCTGCACTAGCCGGATCGGCAGGTGATCCGAGTCGCAGCTCTGCCCGTCCCACTGGGGGCGACGCGGCGCCGGGACGGCTCGCGGAGCCCCGGAGGGCGTTCGGCCGGGGGCGCCGGGGCACGGGGGCCGGCCGGGCCGGGCATAGGATCGGGCCATCACCGCCGAGCAGGACAGGAGCCGGAGATGGACCGCTACCAGGAGCCCGCGGACCGCGACGAGGCCTACGCGGAGACGAGCCAGGAGAGGCTGGGCGTGCGCGACGAGGACTGGCTGACCGCCACCACGGACGAGAACAACAGGCGCGAGGAGAGCGGGCCCGAGGAGGCAGAGGACGACGTCGTGCCGCCGGAGGACCCGGAGACCGGTCTTCCCACGGACGACGAGTAGCCGTCGGCCGGCCCTCGGACACCGTCCCGGGTTGCACTGCCCGGGCGGTGTCTTCCACCATGGAAGGCCTGCCTCCGGCACCGGGAGGCGGAACGTGTTGAAGGCCCGGTCCCTCTGCTCATCGCAGGGGCCGGGCCTTCGCAGTTCCGGTGCCCCGGAAGCCGCTGGTGCTCGCCGCTCCGGGCGGTTCAGCGGCTGTGGGCGTACAGGTCGCGCAGCAGGGCGATCTCCGCGCCGTGATGGATCAGCTCCCGGTTGATGTGCAGCACCAGCGCGAGCATCGGGAGGTCCCCGTACGGGCCCTCCCCCGGGCCGCACGGGCGGGCCAGGTCCGCCTCCGACAACGAGTGCACCCCGGTCGTCCAGCGGGCGAACTCGCGGTCCAGCTGGGCCAGTCCCGCCTCGGCGGTACCGGCGTACGCCCAGTTCTCGTAGGAGGCCTCCGGGCCGGCGAAGTGCTCATGACTGCGCACCGCGAGGACGCCGACGACGACGTGCGCCAACCGCCAGGCGATGGTGGTGAACGGCGCGGGCACCGGCTCGGGGTAGGCGAAGTCCACCACGAACTCCCCGCTGCCCGTCTGCAGGGGCGTGCGCCGCTCCGTGCGGGGATGGACGGTCCACGCGGACCCTCCGGTCGGGTCGAAGACGTACTCCTCGTCGGTCAGGCCGGCGAGGCGGGGCCGCAGCTGCTGGGCCCAGTGCCAGTCGATCTGATCGGCGGCGCAGGCGGCGACGTCGAGGTCGGTCATGGTGGTTCCTTCCTGCTCGAGGTGGTTCCCGGCCGCGTCCCGCTAGGGCAGGTCGCTGTAGCCGACCTCGTACTCGGTCACGTCCAGGATGCGTGACCCCGACGTGGCCGCGGCACGTTCCCGGATCTGTTCCACGGCCTGCCGGGTGGCGACCAGGGCCTCCTCGTCCGCCCAGAAGGTGATGGAGACGGACCGACCGGTGGAGCGCTCCACCAGGCTCAGGGACCCGCGGTACCCGCGCAGCGCCTGGATGCCGGGGAGGACCTCGGAGCGCAGCGCGTCCAGGCCGGAGTCGTAGTCCTCCGGATAGGCGCCCTCGTAGGTACTGACCCGTGCGTACATCTGCGGCCTCCGCTCCCTGGTGCGGACAGGTTACGCATCCCGGGGACCGGACACCACCACCGAGAGGAAGATCGCAACTGCCGCAGCTGCAGCTGCGAGGCCACGGCAGGCCGGTCGGGGAAAGCCCGCTCGTGACCTGCGGGGACGGGCGACCGCTCGCGATCCCCCGGCGGCCGCTCAGGCACCGTCCTGGGACCGGACGGAGGCACCGGGCTCGAAGATGGCCAACAGCTCCCCCACCTCGTGGCCGGCGGTGGCCGGATGACGGAAATGCTGGTGGGCGTCGACGGTGTAGTGGCTGCGCCGGCCCACCCGGTGCCGGGTGAGGTACCCGGCGTCCTCGAGGTCCTTGAGGATGGTGAGGGTGGCCCGGGCGGTGATGCCCACTTGGGCGGCGATCTCTGCCACCTTCATGTCCTGGGACTGGGCCACGGCCAGCAGGACGTGGCCGTGGTTCGTGAGGAACGTCCACGCCGGGCGCCGCGCCCCTGCTCCGCCGGAACTGTCCGGGGTGGGGGGCGGACTGCCGACCGCACCGGAAGGGGGTCTGGAGGGCAATGTCGTGGGTCCTTCCCGTCGGAGGTGCCAATTCTACGACCCGGTTTGCTCGTGGGAGCAGGTCCGTGTCACAGTTCGGCCAGTCCGCGCGAGCGGGCGGGGCGGCGCACGGTGATCAGGGACGCCGCACCGCCCGCCACGAGCACGACCTCGGCCCCGTGCCGGACCGTGGGCAGCGGGATGTCCGCCGGGGTGACGACCACCGCGGCGCCGGCCCGGCCGGCCGCGTGGGCCAGGGCGATGGCCCGCCCCTGACGGGCACGGCGGAGGGAACAGGACCGGTGCCACACGACCTGGACCCGGGCCGGGGTCCCGGCGGCGTCCAGGGCCGGTCGGGTGCGGGCGGCGACGGCCTCGGCCTCGCGCAGCGCCTGCTGGTGGATCCGGGCGGCGATGACGGAGTCGGTGGTGAAGGCCGAGCGCAGCATCGGCACCAGCAGCAGCAGCGGGCGGTTCTGTTCGGCGGCGGTCCGAGCCGCGCAGCGGACCACCGTGACGGCTTCGGGACCGTCGGTGATCACCGCAGCCACGGGGCGGCGAGGGGCGAGGGCGGTCATCGGAGCTCTCCTTCGTGACGGTGGGCGCGCTCGGGGTCGTCCCGGCGGTCGTGCCGGTGCGGAGTGGCGGCCGCCGGGCGGTGGCGGGACCACACCGGCTCCAGGGCCCCGTCCTCGGCCTCGGTGGCGACCCGGAACGGTGGCTCCGCCGGGGTCGGCAGCGCCTGGCGGCCCTGTCCCCGGGTGGCGCGCAGGCTGAGGACGACCGACACGGTGATGATGGTGGCGACCACGGCCAGGGAGACCGGGGTGGGGATGTAGAAGAGATCGATCTTGAGCAGCATCTTGATCCCCACCCAGATCAGCACCAGAGCCAGGCCGATCTTCAGGTACACGAAGCGGTGGATCAGGTCGGCCAGCAGGAAGTACATGGCCCGCAGCCCCAGGATCGCGAAGGCGTTGGCGGTGAAGACCAGGAACACCTCGTCGGTGACGGCGAAGATCGCCGGGATGGAGTCCACGGCGAAGACGACGTCGGTGGCCTCGATCAGCACGAGCACCGCCAGCAGCGGAGTCGCCAGCAGC
The DNA here is from genome assembly GCF_947500125.1 of uncultured Kocuria sp. Classification (GTDB taxonomy): domain Bacteria; phylum Actinomycetota; class Actinomycetes; order Actinomycetales; family Micrococcaceae; genus Kocuria. Next base: position 47,074 of record NZ_CANMRA010000026.1, read on the forward strand.
ACCCCGTTCTTCCGGACCAGCAGCTTCTGCCCGTGGTAGACATCGGTCATCGGCACGAAGCGGCGGAAACCGCGCAGCACCATCGACTGCTCGGGGTCCAGGTGCTCGTTGCGCTGGCGGATCATCCGGTACCCGGTGTAGAGCAGGAACGCGGCGAAGACGTAGAGGATCCAGGAGAAGTTCTGGATCAGCACCGCCCCGGCGGCGATGAAGATCCCGCGGAACACCAGGGCACCCAGCACCCCCAGGAACAGCACCCGGTGCTGGAACTCCCGGGGGACGGCGAAGTAGCTGAAGATGATCGCCCAGACGAAGACGTTGTCCACCGCCAGGGACTTCTCGATCAGGTAGCCGGCGAAGTACTGCTGGCCGAACTGCGCGCCCCAGACCTGCCAGACGATGACGCCGAAGGCCACACCGAAGGCCACCCACACCCCCGACCACACGGCCGCCTCGCGCACCCCGATCACGTGGGCGCGGCGGTGGGCGAACAGGTCCACCGCCAGCATCACCACGATGAAACCCAGCACCGAGGCCCAGATCCAGAACGGGACATCCATGACGAAACCTTCCGATCGATCCGATCGGAGGTCTCTCCCGGCCCGGACCGGACCCGTTCCACCGGGCCCGCGGGGGCCGTAGTGACGACGGAACGCTGGGGGATACTCCCCTCCCTGTGTGAACAACTGAAGCACACTTCACCTGTTTGCTCAAGACCCGGTTCCGCAGTCAGGCCCCGGGGTCGTCGCCGAGACGATCGCCAGCGTGTTCGCCCCCCCCCGTGGGGTTCCGTGGAACGTGCTCGCGACGCCGTGCCGGGGGGTGCCCCGGCGCACCATGGCCGGGGTCTGACGGATGAAACTTCGTCCTCCCACATGTTCGTGGCAGGTGCCGTGGACCTACCCTGAGGCTGGAGGTGGGGCCGATGTCGCGCAAGGTCATGGGGACGGTGTTCGGTGCGCTGCTCCTGGTGGCGGGGGTCCTGCTTCTGCTCGAGACGGTCGGTGTGCTGATCGCCGCAGGGCTGTTCTGGGGTGCGCTGTTCGTCGTGGCCGCCGCGGCCTTCTGGTACCTGTTCGTCGCCGACCCCCAGGCCTAGTGGGCGGCCATCCCCGGCGGTGCCCTCGCCGGTCTGGGCCTGGTGATCCTGGCCGACGAGGCCGACGTGGCCGGCAACGACCAGTGGGGCGGGGCACTGTTCCTGGGCGGAATCGGGATCGGGTTCGCCGCGGTGTACCTGCGCGACCGGCTCCGCTGGTGGGCCGTGATCCCCGCCGGGGTGCTGGTGACCCTGGCGGTGCAGGCGGGCCTGACCGGGGGCCGGCCTGGCTCCACCGCTCCAGGGCGCCCTCTTCTTCGCCGGGCTGGCACTGACCTTCGCGCTGGTCGCGCTGCTGCCCGGCGGGCCGCGGCGGTGGGCATGGATCCCGGCAGCAGTCCTCGGGGCCCTGGCGGTGCTGAGCGCGCTGGAGGCCACGGCTCTGCTGGCGGTGTACACCTACGTGTGGCCCCTGGCCCTGATCGCCGCAGGCGCCGTGCTGCTGTGGCGGGCGATCGGCAGAGGCCGTGGACCGTCCACCGACCAGGACGCCGTGCCGGAGCCCCCACCACAGGGTCCCGCCCGTTCAGCAGAACCGCACAGCAGGAGGGAGCCGTCATGACCGTCCTCGTCGCCGACGCCACCCGGCACGGCGCCACCGCCGGGATCGCCGAACGGATCGCCGCAGAGCTCAGCCTCGGCGGGTCCCTGGAGGGCTGAGAGCGCCCGAGCGGACGAACCACCACCTCCGGGACTGCTGATGCCGAGCGCAGGCAGGGTCCGGCGCCCCACCTGCCGCATGTCCGTGCGCTCGCGCTGCGGGACGACGGCACGGGCCGGCTCCATCCGGACATGGTCCGGGCACCATGGGATTCGCACCTCTCGTGGTGCCCGTCGCACAGCCTCACATTCGCGTCTGCACCTACCGCCCGACTCCACTCAGGAGCAGAATCGGCTCTGACGAGGGAAGACAGAAGGGCGGCGGATCTCCATGGCACATTCGTCCACGTCACGGCTGGTCACCGGCACAGCGGCCGCGGCGCTGGCGGTGACGGGAATCGCGGTGGCGGGCCCGGCCCACGCCGCGGCCCAGCAGTACTTCACCTACGCCAACGAGTGGCGGGTCGATGAGCACGTGAGGGAGCTCGCCGACGTCAACGGCGACGGCCGCGCCGACGTCGTCGGCTTCGGGGACCCCGGCACCTTCGTGGCCTACGGACGGACCGACGGCACGTTCGCCGCCCCGGTCCTGGCGATCCGCGACTACGGCACCGCCCAGCGCTGGGCCTGGGAACAGGCCCAGCGCACCACCGGCGACGTCAACGGCGACGGCCGGGCCGACCTCATCGGCTTCGGCACCAAGGGCGTGCAGGTCTCCTACGCCCGCCCGGACGGCTCCTTCACCCCGGCCGCGCAGGTGGTGGACGACTTCGGCTGGGCCCAGCGCTGGACGGTCGAACGCCACCCCCGCCATGTGGCCGACGTCAACGGCGACGGGATCGAGGACATCGTCGGCTTCGGCGACGCCGGGGTCCGGGTGGCCTACGGCCGGGCGAACAGCACCTTCGCCCCCGCCGCCCTGAAGATCCCCGATTTCGGGGTGAGCCAGGGCTGGCGGACGGACCAGCACCCGCGGCAGCTGGCCGACGTCAACGACGACGGGGCCGCCGATGTGGTCGGCTTCGGCTACGGCGGCACCTGGATCTCCTACGGCCGCACCGGCAGCACCTTCACCCAGCCGGGGCTGGAGGTCCGCGACTTCGGCACCGCCCAGGGCTGGCGGGTCGACCAGCACCCCCGGGCGGTCGGAGACATCACCGGCGACGGGCGGGCCGACATCGTCGGCTTCGGCCACCGCGGGATCCACGTGGCCCGCTCCATCCCCACGCTGCCGAGGAACATCAACTTCTACCCCACAGCCCTGGAGGTCGCCGACTTCGGGGCAGCCCAGGGCTGGCAGGTCGATCGCCACCCGCGGTTGCTGGCGGACATCACCGGGGACGGGGTGGAGGACGTGGTCGGCTTCGGCAACGCCGGCACCTGGGTCTCCGACGGCAACCCCGCTCCCCTGACCGGCCCGCGCCTGCTGACCCCCGAGTTCGGCTACAACACCGGATGGACCCCGCAGAAGTACCCGCGGCTGCTCGGCGACGTCAACGGCGACGGCCGGGACGACATCGTCGCCTTCGGCCACTCCCAGCTGAGCGTGCGCCCGTCCTGAAACCAAACACTCCGGCACCGCACCCGATGCCCGAACCCCCGGAGGCCTGAGATGACACGTTCACTGGTGCACCGCGTGATCGCCGGTGCCTCCGCTGCGGGGCTGGCCCTGGGAGGTCTTGCCGTGGGCGGCGCCGCGCAGGCGACGCCCACCGCCGCCCAACCCATGTTCTCCTACGCCGACGGGTGGCGAGTGGAGCGTCACGTGCGCGAGCTGGCCGACGTCACCGGCGACGGGCGGGCCGACATCGTGGGCTTCGGCGACGCCGGGCTCTGGGTCGCCCACGCCCGCCCGGACGGAACCTTCACCACCCCGGTCCTGCGAGTCCGGAATTTCGGCGCTGCCCAGGGCTGGTCCACCACCGGCCACGTGCGCACGGTGGCCGACCTCGACGGAGACGGCCGGGCGGACCTGGTCGGCTTCGGCGACGCCGGGGTCTCGGTGGCCTACGCCCAAGCGGACGGGACCTTCACCGCCCCGGCCCTGAAGGTGCGCGACTTCGGCGCCGCCCAGGGCTGGTCCACCACCCGCCACGTGCGCACGGCCGCCACCGTGGGGGCAGACAGCGCGGCGGCGGACCTGGTCGGGTTCGGCGACGCCGGGGTCCTCGCCGCCAGCGGCCGGACGAACCGCACCTTCACCGCCCCCGCCCGGCTCTCGGACAGCTTCGGGTACGACCGGGGCTGGCGGGTGGAGAAGCACCCGCGGCTGCTCGCCGACGTGTACGGGGTCACCCAGCACGAAATCGTCGGCTTCGGGGACGCCGGCACCTGGATCTCCCGGTGGTCCCCGGTCGGCTGGTTCATGGGCCCTCCCCGCTTGGAGATCGGCGACTTCGGATACGACCAGGGATGGCGCACCGACCGGCACACCCGGATCCTGGGCGACCTCAACGGCGACCGGATGAAGGACGTGGTCGGTTTCGGCCACGGCGGGACCTGGGTCTCCTACGCCGGCGGGGACGGCAGGTTCAGCGCGGCAGCACTAAAGGTCCCGGAGTTCGGCTACGCCCAGGGATGGCGCACCAACCTCAACCCGCGCACCCTGGCAGATCTCAACGGCGACGGCCTCCAGGACATCGTGGGCTTCGGCTACGAAGGCATGTACGCCGCCCACGGGCGCACCGACAACACCTTCGATGCCCCCTTCCTGCTGTCCGGGGACTACGGGGTCGGCCTGGGCTGGGACGAGCGTCTCCCCCGCCTGCTCGGCGACGTCAACGGCGACGGACGCGACGACGTCGTCGGCTTCGGGGCCAGCCGCACCGTCGTGACCCTGTCCTGAGAACGTGTCGGGACACCTCCATCCGCCCGGGGCCGGCACTGTCCTCGGCGCGGCGACGTGCGGGGTCCAGGCCGCCTCGCTGCGGGTCGACGCGGCGCTCGAGCACTGGCTGGTCGGACGCGGAGCAGCCCACCCGCGCCGGTGGATGGCGATCCTCGCCGTGCTCGCCTCGCTGGCCATGGACGCCGCCGGGGACCGCGTGCGCACTCTCGCCGTGCAGGACCGCCGGTCCGCCTCCTGACGGTCCCCGGCAGAACGACCCCGGTGCCGCTCCGCGCGCTGATCCACTCCGCCACCATCGGAGTGCCGGCCGCGACGATCACCGTCCGCCCGGTCCGCGCGTGACCGGCCCCTTCCGCGGCACCCGGCACATAGGATCGGACCAGGGTGTGCACCCGCGCGCTCGGTGATCCCTGCTCGGCACCCGATCCCATCGACGAGAGGACGTCCCATGCGCCGCCCCGTTCCTGCTCTACTGGCTCTCTCCGCCCTGGCCCTGACGGGCTGCGGGCCGACCGCCGACGACGTCCAGGCGATGGTGGACGGCGAGACCGCCTACGACGACGCACTGGCACTGCGCGAGGACGTCGTCGGCGCCGGTGTCGAGTGCCCGGGCACGGATCAGCTGCAGGCACCGGCCGACCCCTCGACCACTTTCCTCGACTGCGCCAACGGTGTCATGGCGATGGCAGTCGCGGGCTCCGAGGAGAGCATGGAGGAGCTTCTGGACCTCCTCAGCAGCGAGGAGAACGCCTCCTTCCTGCACACGGCCAACTGGGTGGTCATCTCTCGGGACGAGACTCCCCTGCAGCAGCTGCAGGACGAGCTCGGTGGTCGGATCACCGCGAACCCCTGAGCGGTCGCGGTTCCGACCCGAGGGCCGAGAAGCAGGAGCCGTCGGCGTGGAGGACCTCCTGGAGCACCACGGCACTGCGCCGGTCGTCGACGGCGCGGGAGGTCCCGGGGTCCGATGCCGCGAACGCGCCGCGGGACGACCCAGGTCGGCGGCCCCTTCTGGGAGAGCAGGGATCGTCGGCGGCCTCGCCGTCGACCGGCCATGGGCTGCTCTGCCCGCAGGGGTGACCGTAGCGCCGGCGACGGTCACTGGTCGGCGGCGTCGATGATCCGGGCGACCAGCACCTCGGTGGTTACGGTCGCGTCCACGACACTCCACCCCCAGGCGGAGGCGAGCTCGAGGTAGGCGGCGCGGGCGGTGCGCAGGTAGTCCAGGGACTCGTCGTCCTCTCCGCGGCGCAGGATCCGTTGCTGGGCGATCTCGGCCGGCACCTCGAGCACGACCACCGTGTCCGGGCGCAGCACCCAACAGGCCAGCCGCGGCAGCCAGCGGCCCGCCGGCAGACCACGACCCCGGCGCAGCACCAGTTGGCACACCAGGTGACGGTCGACGATCACCAGGCCCTCCCTGCGCCAGGCCCGGGCCTGGGACACCAGGACGTTGAGGATGCGCACACTGGTCTCGAACCGGTCCGCCCACCGCACGGGCACCTCCAGTCCGCACCGCGCCGAGGCGCGGGCCAGCCAGCGGCGACCCGACCGGTTGCGCAGCACGATCGCCGGGACCCCGGCTTCCCGTGCCGCAGCCGCCAGGGCGGTCGCCGCGGTCGTCTTCCCGGACCCGTCGATGCCCAGCAGCACCACGATCTGCCGGTGCCCGCGCGTCGGTGACCCGGCATGCTGCACCCTCCCCCCCGGACGCAACGCTGGTCGTCAGGCACCGGCCACCCCTTCTGTCGGCTGTTCTTCGCACCACTGATCGCAGGATCCCACGCCGTGCGCCACGACGCGTTCCAGAGGTCCTCGGCCGAGGGCGCGGTGCCAGGCGGTGACGAAGCGCGGCCGTGGACGCGGGCCAACCACCTCCGGGCCGGGCTGTCCGTGCTCGGAGCACTCTGCCTGCTCCTGCCCTGAACTCATCGCCGACAGCAGACGACCGCGACCGGGGGTCGCCCGAACCGTCGCGGGAACAGCTCACCGGTGGGCTGCATCTTCCGTCCACGCTCTCCACCTGCGATGCCTGGCCACGACGGGAGCCCAGAAGACCGTGGCCCGAACCTCGGCTGATGGCGCGCATCCGATCCCGGAGGTCGGGGACTGCACGCATCGTGACCGGAAGACGGAGCGCACCCATGAGCACCTCCCCCGCACGCCTCGCCCATGGCCGAGCTGACCATCGCCGCCCTGACCCTGACCGGGTGCGGTCGCGGTTGCGGGTCCGGCTCCGCCGCCGGGGACGATGAGCTCTCCGGCACGCTGACCGGCATCGGCGCCTCCTCCGAGGAGACAGCGATGACCGCCTGGCAGAAAGGATTCCAAGAAGCCCACCCCGGGGCCGACATCCGCTGCTCCGGGACCGGCCGGGAGGCCTTCACCGCCGGTGGAGCGGACTTCGCCCGCACCGACGCCGACCTCGACGCCGAGGAACACGAGGCGTCGCCGGAGGTCGGCGGACCCGAGGGCGGCTCCCGCATGCCGGCCGGGATCTCCCCCATCGCCGCGGCCGCCCCGGACGTATGGACCGAGGAGGTCTCCGGCAAGAGGCCCTCACGATGGCCTGTGGAGAACTCCACGCCCGCCGGGGGGTCGGACGAAGTACGACACGGCCGTGGACCTCGCCCGGGACACCACCGAACCCGGCTCCTACCCCATCGTTCTTGTCTCTGAGCACCTGTACTGGCCGCAGTACGACTCCCAGGCCACCGCCGACCTGACCAAGGCGATCGGGAAGTACATGATCAGCGAAGAGGGCCAGCCGACCGCCGCCGGCTCCGCTCCAATCTCCGAGAGCCTGGGCGCCTCAGCGCAGGAAGCCCCCGACCAGACCACGGTCGCCTGCCGGGGGCAGTCGAATGCCCCAGCTGGACCGTCGCGGAACGGCTGGGGCATTCGTCACGAGTGCTCGGGGGCGCATCCGTGCAGGTCAGACAGGATTCGGGGGTCTCCTGCTGGCCTCCGACACCGTAGGGAGCCGCTGTGACCGTCCGGCCAACGGCAGGTGAACGCCCAGTAGCACCGGATGCGCATGGCCGGGCACCCGGGTTCCTTCAGCGGCAGAACGGTGCCGGGAACGCGGCACCCGGTGCGCTCGGGGGTGAGGAACTCCTGCAGGCCGGGAAGGTTCTCGGTGCTGGTGTGGTCGACCCCGGCCGCCTGCAGCTGGGTCCACATTCTCTCCCGGGCCTGCCCGGCGATGTCGTTGGTGGCCCAGAACCGCACCCGGTACCCGGCGTCATGGGCGACCCGCAGCTCTCCCTCGACCAGCCACCCATCGGCTTCCACGGAGGTAGAGCCGTGCTCCGGAGCATCGAACAGGGGCCGACCGTGCTCGTCGTCGTTGTGGGCGTGGGCCTGGGCCAACGGAGCACCCAGCTCCACCGCCTCGTCAGTGGGAATGGCGGTGGCCGTCTGCGGGGCGCTCCGACCGGCACGGGCCCCCGGGTTGCCGCGACATCACCAGCAACCTGCGGCGAAGGCGGCAGGCGGTCCGTTCAGATGATGTTTGCCCAGTGGGCCTATGGTCGGTCCAGACGCTCGGAGCGAGGAGGACACCATGACGCGCGTCCACAGGCCGATGACGGCGGCGGCGCTGGCGGCAGTGCTGCTGATGGGGGCCGGTGCCCCGGCCGTGGCGGGGCCCGACCATGACCACGGGCACAGGCACGGGGAGCAGCGGGGCAAGGGCACCCGGGAGGCGGTGCGGTTCATGACCTACAACGCCTCACTGAACCGAGGGACCGAAGGGCAGTTGCGTGAGGATCTGGCCACCGCGGACGACGCCCAGGCCCAAGCGGTGGCCGAGGTGATCCAGCGGACCGATCCCGAGATCCTGCTCATCAACGAGTTCGACCATGACCCCGAGGGCCGTTCCGCCGAGCTGTTCCACGACAACTACCTTGCGGTCTCGCAGAACGGGCAGAACCCGGTGGACTATCCCTACGTCTACTCGGCCCCGGTGAACACCGGCGTGCCCTCGGGGCTGGATCTGAACCAGGACGGGACCGTGGGCGGGCCTGACGACGCGTGGGGGTTCGGGGCCTTCCCGGGCCAGTACGGGATGGTCGTCTACTCCAAGCACCCCATCGACACGCCCAACATCCGCACGTTCCAGGGCTTCCGGTGGGCGGACATGCCCGACAACCTCCTCCCCGCCGACTACTACACCGACGAGCAGGCCGGGCAACTGCGGCTGTCCAGCAAGTCCCACTGGGACGTGCCGGTGCGGATCGGCAAGAAGACCGTGCACGTGCTCGCCTCCCACCCCACCCCACCGTCCTTCGACGGCGACGAGAACCGCAACGGGCGGCGCAACCACGACGAGATCCGGTTCTGGGCCGACTACGTGTCCGACCGGGCCGCGTCGTCGTACATCTACGACGACGAGGGCCGACGTGGTGGGCTGGAACCCGGCTCCCGTTTCGTGGTCATGGGGGATCAGAACTCCGACCCGCACGACGGCGACTCCTGGCCCGGAGCCATCCAGCAACTGCTGGAACACCCCCGGGTGCAGGACCCCCTGCCGACCTCCGCGGGTGGGCCCGAGGCGGCTGCTCGGCAGGGCGGAGTCAACCTGAGTCACCTTTCGGATCCCGCTTATGACACCGCGGACTTCAACGACGACCCGGCCCCGGGCAATCTGCGGGCCGACTACGTGCTTCCGTCGAAGAACCTGCGGGTCCTCGAGGCCGGTGTCTGGTGGCCGGCACCCGGGGAGCCCGGGTCCGAGCTGACCGGGGAGTACCCCTTCCCCACCTCCGACCACCGCCCCGTCTACATCGACATCGCCGTCGCAGGACACCGATGACCCGGCACCAGGGGCGGTAGGGCGCCGCACTGTGCCACGACATCCCGGCCCTCTACCGCCCTGCCGTACCTCACGCGGTCATGGGGCGGGTCGGTCGTTGCAGCGCAGGACGTGACACCGGGGACAACGGGCGGGGACCGGGTGGTGTTCGATGGAGCACCTGCGGTTCACCTCGGGATGCTCCACTGGGGTGTCGATCTGTCGTCCCCCGGAGGATCCCCATGAGCCCCCGCATGTCTGCACCCACCCTGTTCCGGACGTCTTTGGGCGCGGCCTTCACCGCCGCGCTGCTGGCCGCCCCGCTGACGGTCCCGGTCCACGCCGCCCCGGAGGGGGCGCGTGTGGTGATCAACGAGGCGTACACCAACGGCGGGCCTTGACCCCGAATCGTGGACACGGTGTCGTTTCGGTTATGCCGCTTCCGTGAGCGTAGCGGAGGCGGCGGTTTCGTAGGCGTTCGGGGCGATGTTCCCGATCGCGGAGTGGCGTCGGCGGGTGTTGTAGCGGTTCGCCCATCGGAACACGGCCCGGTAGGCGGTGGGCGCGTCGGGGAACGCGGCGCGGCCTTCGAGCAGCTCACGCTTGAGGGCCGCGTTGAGGCTTTCGGCGAGGGCGTTGTCGGCCGATGAGCCGACCGCTCCCATCGACTGCCTCACCCCGAGCTGCTCGCACAGCGCTGCGTAGGACTTCGATGTGTAGACCGAGCCGTGGTCGGAGTGGAACACCGCCCCGGCCAGCGTCCCACGCTCGCACCAGGCGACCTTCAGCGCGTCCTCGACGAGCTCGGTGCGCATGTGCCCGGCCATGGCCCATCCGGCGAGCTTCCGGGAGCCCAGGTCGATGCAGGAGGCGAAGTAGAGGTTCGTGCCGTCCTCGAGGGGCAGGTAGGTGATGTCACCGACGTAACGGCAGCACGGCGCGCCGGTGCTGAAGTCGCGGCCGATCAGGTCGGGGAACCGCCTGCCGGACTGGTCCGGGATCGTGGTCCTCACGCGTTTGCGCAACCGGATCCCGGCCAGAGCGTGCTCGCGCATCACCCGGGCCACGCGCTTGTGGTTGACCCGGTCACCGGCCGGCACGTCCTCGTTGAGGTCGGCCGTGATCCGGGGCGCGCCGTAGGCGCGGTCCCCGCCCCGGGCCGGGTCCTGCAGCACCCGGATCCGCGATACCAGCGCCGCGTCGGCCGCCGCCCTGGCCGCCCGTGCCGGCTCGGCGGCCAGCCAGGCGTAGAACGACGACCGGGCGATCTCGATGACCTCGCACAACCGCTTCACGCCCCAGGCGTCCTTGTGGTCCTCGACGAACTGGAAGCGGTTCACCAGTTCGTCTCCCCGGCGAAATACTTCGCCGCCTGGCGGAGGATGTCCCGCTCCTGGGCCAGCTTGGCCTGCTCGGCCCGCAACGCCGCGTTCTCGGCCTCCAACCGGGCGATCCTCGCCCCCGGCGACTCCGGCCGGCCCTGCGTCGGAGCGGCCGTGGCCGCGCCCGCCGTCGTCCCGGAGCCGAACTTGTCGACCCATTCCTTCAACGCGCCCCGGGACACGCCCAGATCCGCTGCGATCCCTTTGAGCGTCGCGCCCGGGGTGGACTCGTACAAGTCCACCGCCCGGCGACGGAACTCGTCGGTGTAGTTCTTCCTGGCCATCCTTGGATTCTCGCTTCTCCCAGCATCGTGCTGGATTCCGCGTGTCCAAGATCAGGGGTCAAGCGCCGGCGGCTCCACCAACGCTGTGTACCAGCACAAGTTCGTGGAGTTCTACAACCCCACCTCCGAGCCCGTGGACCTCACCGGGTGGACACTGCAGTACCGCTCCGCCTCCGGCACCGAGAACACCAACAGCTCTGTGGTGCTGTCCGGGGCCATCGCCCCAGGGGGTTACTTCCTGGTCCAGGGCGGGTCCAACGCGGGCAACGGTGCGGCTCTGCCCGCCGCCGATCTGGCCACCTCGTTCAACCCCGCCGGCGTCTCGGGCACCATCGTGCTCTCCGACGGCGCCGAGTCCCTGGCCCCGTCCACGGGCTCGGTGACCGGCGCGGAGAGGATCGTGGACCTGCTCGGTTACGGCGCGTCCAACACCTACGAGACCGCCCCGGCCACGGGCCCGGCGGCGAACTCCGACCCGAAGTCGATGACCCGCACCGACGGGGTGGACGCCGACGACAACTCGGCCGACTTCACGGCCACCACCACGGTGACCCCGCAGAATTCCGGCGGCACCGGGAGCGGACCCGCCCCCGAGCCCAGCCCGGCCCCCAAGGCCCCGCCGGTGGAGCTGGCGATCCGGGACATCCAGGGCACCGGGGACGTCTCCCCGGTGGCGGGGCAGGCGGTGACCACTCGCGGTGTCGTCACCGCGGTGTACGCCACCGGCGGGCTCAACGGCTACTACCTGCAGACCCCCGGCACCGGCGGGGACCTCGACCCGGCCACCCACGACGCCTCCGAGGCGATCTTCGTGTACTCCCCCGACACCGCGGGCACAGTGCTCCCCGGGGATCACGTGGAACTCGCCGGCACCGTCGCGGAGTACTACGGCCAGACCCAGCTCAGCGTCCGTTCCGAGGGCCTGCGGGTCCTCGACGAAGCCGTCGAGGCGGTCAAGCCCGCCGTCGTGGGGTGGCCCACTGAGGAGGCGGAGCGTGAGGACCTCGAGGGCATGCTCCTGGACCCGGCCGGCGAGTTCGTGATCACCGACAACTACGACCTCAACCGCTACGGGGAGATCGGGCTGGCCGCAAGCACCACCCCGCTGGTGCAGCCCACCGCCGTGGGCGCACCCGGCTCGCCGGAGGCCGCCGCACAGGCCGCCGACAACGCCGCCCGCGGCGTGCTGCTCGACGACGGGGCGACCACCAGCTACGGGAACTTCGCCAACTCCTCCGTCCCGTTGCCCTACCTCACCGCCGGAACCCCGATGCGGATCGGTGCGCCCGTGGACTTCGTGGCGCCGGTGGTGCTCGGCTACTCGTTCGACCGGTGGCGCCTCCAGCCCACGACCCACGTGACCGGGGAGAACGCCGAGGACGCCCCCGTGATCGCCGAGAACACCCGCACCGCCGCCCCTGAGGACGTCGGCGGGGACGTGCAGCTGGCCACGTTCAACGTGCTGAACTACTTCACCACCACGGGCGACGAGCTGAACGGCTGCACGTACTACACGGACCGCGCCGGGGACCCGATCTCAGTGCGCGGGGGCTGCGACGCCCGCGGGGCGGCCGAGCAGGAGGACCTTCAGCGTCAGCAGGCCAAGATCGTCGCCGCGATCAACGCCCTGGACGCCGAGGTCGTCTCCCTGGAGGAGATCGAGAACTCCGCGAAGTTCGGCAAGGACCGGGACCAGGCCCTGTCCGCCCTGGTCGACGCCCTCAACGCCGCCGGCACCGAGGTCTGGGCCTACGTGCCCTCCCCGGCCGAGCGGCCCGCCGTCGAGGACGAGGACGTCATCCGCACCGCATTCATCTACAAGCCGGCCGCGCTCGGGACCGTGGGCGAATCCGTGATCCTGCAGGACGAGGAAAACTTCGACAACGCCCGCGAGCCGCTGGCCCAGACCTTCCGCCCCGTCGGCGGCGCCGCGGCAGAGGACTTCACGGTGATCGTGAACCACTTCAAGTCCAAGGGCTCCGCGCCCAGCACCGGGCCCAACGCGGACTCCGGGGACGGGGCCGGGGCGTGGAACGCCGACCGCACGGCTCAGGCCCAGGCCCTGGTGGCCTTCGCCGAGGAGCTCGAGACCGCCCAGGGCACCGACCGGGTGTTCCTCACTGGCGACTTCAACTCCTACGACCAGGAGGACCCGATGCGGGTGCTCTACGACGCCGGCTACGTGAACCTGGCCCCCGAGGGGGAATACTCCTACGCCTTCGGCGGCATGGTCGGCTCCCTCGACCACGTCCTGGCCTCCCCCACAGCGGCCGAATTCGTGAGGGGCTCGGACATCTGGGAGATCAACGCCCACGAGTCGGTGGGCCTGGAGTACAGCCGGCACAACCACAACGCGGTCGACCTCTACGCGGCTGACCCGTACCGGGCCTCCGACCACAACCCGGAGATCGTCGGCCTGAGCTTCGAGGCCTCCGAGGACACCGACCCCGGCCGGGCGCGGAAGCCGGACAGGGGCAACTCCGCGGAGCACCCGGGCCGGGGCGAGCCCGGCCCGGGTGCCTGGGAGAAGGGCAGCGACCGCGCCCACCACGTGCTCGAGCGGATCTTCGGCTGACGTGCCGGCCGGCCCGGCGCCACACCAGCACCGGGCCGGAATCTGTCAACGTCGTCGGGTCAGTTGCTGAGCTGAAGCGTTGAGCTGATCGACTGTCTGGAGGGCGGGTTGATCCAGCCGTTGCGAAGCTGACCTCCCCCGGGTCGGGCGCAGACGAGGTCCCTGAGCTCGCGGCCTGCCATGTCTTCCTCGGTGCATGCGCGCCGAAGCCTCCACCGACGGCTGGACCTTGGCCCGCGGTTGCCCTGAGCCGGGTCGGTGTCGAGGTGCTTGGCAGCCATGCGCTCGTCCCCGGCCCGTGTGCCGGATTCCACGCCCGTCAACGCCTCGAGGTGTCCCGGGACGGCATCGGCGCGATTCGGGGCTTGGGGACGGAACTCCGCGGCGGACCGGGGGGCCAGACGGAAGGATTTGCCGTTGGCATCGAGGAAGTCCTCGAACATCACGGCTTCGCGTTGATCATCGTCGGTGCGTGAGGTCTGCTTGCCGGTGTCCTGCTCGCGCCGCAGCACCGCCGACGTCAGTGTTCCGTCCTGGTGTGCGCGCTGTCCGACGCTTGCCTTGGCGATGACAATAGCCCCGTCGTCAACAGGATTTTTGATCCTGTCAACGACGGGGCTACCGTCTTGGGCCTGACCGGCCGTTTCCTGTGCGCGAGGGGGGACTTGAACCCCCACCCTCTAATACGAGGACTAGCACCTCAAGCTAGCGCGTCTGCCTATTCCGCCACCCGCGCGAGTGGATCCAGGTGGAACGTCGTACCGTTTCCGGCCGCTCTCCCTGAACGCAACAGAAAATAAGTTACCACATGCGCGCCCGTGGTTCACATCGGCGCGGCTCCCGGGGAGCGGCCGGGGCGCCGTCGAAAAAATCGATGAAAACTCGTGGGTAGGTGCGCTCCCGTCTTCCCCCGCGCTTCGGCATGCGGTTGAATGTGTGCTGAGCATCTCCCGGATTCTCCAGCTGACCTGGGACGATGTTCACTCGAGAGTCGCGTCGGAGCCGCCGGGGTGCCCCCGTCCCCGCCGGCGACGTGAGTTCTCGGGGTGGCCGGGGACCCCCCTCACCTGTGCCGGCGGCGGCCGCCGCCGCCCCGTGCTCCCACGGGCTCACGGTGGCCGCCGCCTCTCCCGCACGGCCCCGGCGGTCACGAGGCACAGCCGGGCCGCCCGGGCCTCACAGCACGGACCGGTAGACCTCCACGGTCCGCTCGGCGATGGACTCCCACGCGAAGTGCTCCTCGGCGCGGCGCCGGCCGGCGGCCCCCATCTGCCGGGCGCGCTCCGGGTCGGAGACCACGTCGGTCAGCGCGGCCGCGAAGTCGGCCACGAACTTCTCGGGGTCCAACGGTGTGCCGGTGCCGTCCTGGGTCTGCTCGAGCGCGACCAGCCGGCCGGTCTCGCCGTCGACGACGACCTCGGGAATGCCGCCCGTGGCGGAGGCGACCACCGCGGTGCCGCAGGCCATGGCCTCGAGGTTGACGATGCCGAGCGGCTCGTAGACAGAGGGGCAGGCGAACGCCGTGGCGCCGGAGAGGATCTGGACGATCTCGCGGCGCGGCAGCATCTTCTCGATGAGCACCACCCCGGACCGGGTGGCCCTGAGGTCGTCGATGAGCGCGTTGACCTCGGCGCCGAGCTCCGGGGTGTCGGCGGCGCCGGCGCACAGCACGAGCTGCACGTCCTCGGGCAGCCGGGCCGCGGCGCGCAGGAGGAACGGCACGCCCTTCTGCCGGGTGACGCGGCCCACGAACGCCACGGAGGGCTTGGCGGGGTCGATGCCGTAGGACTCGAGCACGTCGGTCCCCTCGTCGGGCACCCACTGGCTGACGTCGATTCCGTTGTGCACGGTCCGGACCCGATCGGGGTCGACGTCCGGATAGGACCGGAGGATGTCCTGGCGCATCCCGTCGGAGACGGCGATGATCGCCGCGGCCGCTTCGTAGGCCGTCTTCTCCACGAAGGAGGACACCGCGTACCCGCCACCGAGCTGCTCGGCCTTCCACGGTCGGAGGGGCTCGAGGGAGTGCGCGGAGAGCACGTGCGGGATGCCGTGCATCAGCGACGCGAGGTGCCCGGCCATGTTGGCGTACCAGGTGTGGGAGTGCACCAGGTCCGCGCCGGCGATGTCGCCGACCATGGCGAGGTCCACGCCCAGCGTCTGGATCGCGGCGTTGGCGTTGGCCAGTTCCGCGGGCACGGGGTAGGCCTGCACCTCGACGCCGTTGACCCGTGGTTCGCGCGGAGCGCCGAAGCACCGCACTCTCAGGTCGACGAGCGGGGCCAGGACCCGCGAGAGCTCGGACACGTGGACTCCGGCGCCGCCGTAGATCTCGGGCGGGAACTCCTTGGACAAGATATCTACTCGCACGGTTCCGAGCGTACTGCAGGATCGCCCCGCCGCCACGGGAATCCTGCCGCCGCGAGCCGTGTGGGCTGCTCCGGGTGACACATCAGGACTCCTGTGCGGACGGTCACTCCCCTTCGCGGCTGTTAAGACACAATGAAGGCGCCTGTCGAGTGGTTCCGCACCGCGAGGCGGAGTTGTTGCGCCCGATTGCCGAAGAAGTCAGAGAGGTTCCCATGCCCCACCGTAAGAAGGTACTCGCGATCGTCCTGGCCGGAGGCGAGGGCAAGCGCCTGATGCCGCTCACCGAGGACCGCGCCAAGCCCGCGGTGCCCTTCGCGGGCGGCTACCGGCTGATCGACTTCGCACTGTCCAACATCGTGAACTCGGGTTATCTCCAGGTCGTGGTGCTCACCCAGTACAAGTCGCACTCCCTGGACCAGCACGTCTCCCAGACCTGGCGGCTGTCCACCCAGCTGGGCAACTACGTGGCCACCGTCCCGGCGCAGCAGCGGCGGGGCAAGGAGTGGTTCCTGGGCTCCGCCAACGCCATCTTCCAGTCGATGAACCTCATCGACGACGCGAAGCCGGACATCGTCGTGGTGGTCGGCGCCGACCACGTGTACCGGATGGACTTCTCGGCGATGGTGGACTTCCACATCGAGTCGGGGGCCCGCGCCACCGTGGCGGGCGTGCGCCAGCCGATGGAGATGGTCACGTCCTTCGGCGTGATCGAGACGGATCCCGACGACGTCACGAAGATCTCCCGCTTCGTCGAGAAGCCCCAGAGCACCGCTCCCCTCCCGGACGACCCCAACGCGTTCTTCGCGTCGATGGGCAACTACGTCTTCGACACCGACGCGCTCATCGAGGCGCTGCGGGCCGACGAGACGAAGGAGGGCACGAGCCACGACATGGGCGGGGACATCATGCCGTGGTTCGCGGACCGCGGCGAGGCGGCCGTCTACGACTTCACGAACAACGACGTCCCGGGCTCCACCGACCGCGACCGGCAGTACTGGCGCGACGTCGGCACCCTGGACTCGTACTACGACTCCCACATGGACCTGATCCGCCCGCTGCCGGTCTTCAACCTGTACAACTACGCCTGGCCGCTCTACACCCACGAGATCCAGGCGCCGCCGGCCAAACTGGTGCGCGGCCCGCGGGGCGAGGGCGGCATCGCCACGGACTCGATCCTCTCCCGCGGGGTGCTGGTCACGGGCGGGCGCGTCTCCGAGTCGATCCTCTCCCCGAAGGTCCTGGTTCACAACGACGCCACCGTCAACCAGTCCATCCTGCTGCCCAACGTGGAGGTCTGCGAGGGCGCCGTGGTGGAGCGGTGCATCCTCGACAAGAACGTGGTGGTGCCCCCGGGCGTGAAGGTCGGCGTGGACCCGGAGCAGGACCGGGCCCGGGGCCTGACCGTGACGCCCTCCGGGCTGACGGTCGCCCCGAAGAACTACCGATTCGAGGACTGACGGCTCCGGTCGCGCCGGCGGCCGATCATGACAACGGCACCGCACCACCGTTCCAGGAGGTGCGGTGCCGTTGTCATGATCAGCCGCGGTCCGGATCCGCTCGGGCTCCAGCCCTGCGGCGGCGAGTCGGTCCTCCGCACACTTCCGGGGACATCGCCTGCGCACCCGGTGCCGAAGAAGGGACAGGAACAGGACCCAGAATCGGAATCCTCACCAACTTATATGTATCGCCCCACGTCCGGGACGGGTCGACTGTGGGCGGCAGGACGGGGGACAGTCGAAATCATGGGCCCTTCGGGCTACATGCAAGCACATGCAATCTCCGTACGGTGAGAACCGATCAGCACATCGCTTCTCACCCCTCGGAGATGACCGTGAACGCTTCCCTCGGACGAGCTCTGCTCGTCGCCCCCATTGCCTCTGCCATCACCCTCTGCGGTTTCACCGGGGCCCTGGCCGTCGACCTTGTTCCCGACGCAGCACCTCCTGTCACGTCGGTCGTCGCCACCGCAGCGCCTCCCTCGTCGACGAACTCGCCGGCTGCCCCCAATGGCAAGAGCATTTCGGCTCCTGGCAACGGCACCCAGGGCAACGGGGGCCAGGGCAGCGACGGCACCACCCCCGGCAACGGCCACGACGGCAACGGCACCCAGGGCAACGGCGGCCACGGCAGCGACGGCACCACCCCCGGCAACGGCCACGACGGCAACGGCACCCAGGGCAACGGCGGCCACGGCAGCGACGG
>NZ_CANMRA010000027.1 GCF_947500125.1 uncultured Kocuria sp.
GAACCCCGATCCCTTGACCGCCCTCACGGCCTGATCCCCGTACGAAGGATCGCTACACCACTCCCGGGGGCTTGACCACAGTCCCTGGGGACTGAACTGCTTAATGCCCAGGCGTCTCTGGTGACCCCCTGGGAAACAAGGAACTGATGAATCAGCAATAAAACTGACGCTCGTGCTCATGGATCTACTGAGGGTCAGTGGATGTCAGAAGCCCGTTCCAGGAGCCGGCTGCCTGCTTGATGTGGGTCTCCGTGGCGAATACGTAGCGCCAGGCCCCGAATTGTTCCTCGTCGCGGATGAAGCGGGACCAACGTTCGGCAGCAGCTTTCTTAGTCAGCACGGACGTGTCCCGGGCGTCGTCATCGGACTTTCCTTCAATCACCCAGTGAGTGCCGTGTTTGTCGATGGCGATGAAGTCGGGGAAGTAGCGTCCGGTGTCGGTGTGGATGAAGGCTTGGCCGGTGGTGTAAACCCGCAGCCACCAGGTGATTTCCTCGTCTCGGTCCAGGAGCTGAGCCAGGGCCCATTCTGTGGACTTGGCGTCGAAGGAGGCGGTGGGCATGATGTTCTTCTTCCAGCCCTGGAAGTGCACGCCCTTGCGGTAACCGTCCTCGTAGGCGTGCGGAGCGGCCGGGTCCACCAGGACCGGTTCCAGGGGCAGGGGCACGGGAGTGAGGACGTAGGTGCGTTCCTGCTTCCGATTGCCGATGGCGGTGCGGATGAGCTGCCGGATGCCTTCGACGGCCTGTTGGCGACGGTGCTGACCCCACTCGGCGGCTGCCTGCTCGGTGGAGGTCACCCCGGCTCCGCGCAGGAACGCGGTAACCAACCGCCGGGCAGCGGTCTTCTCCCGCCGCTCCGCGGTGACCTCGGGTTGGCGCATGATCGCCTGGGTCAGCTCCTCCCGGACAGTGTCCAGGCTGGCCACTTCCTGTCGGGCTTCCTCGCTCTTTTGCGGATCCACGACAATGGCGACGTCTCCGTTGCGTCGACGGGCGTCGAGGGCGTCGCGGAAGATCAGGGTAGGGACTTCACGGATGAACCGGGCGCCGGCGGCCTCGGCGTCCCCGTCATGGACGTCGGAGAGCGAGAACCGGGCGGTGACGAGTTTGGCTTCCTGCCGGGGGAAGACGATGCGTGGCGCGCCCTCGATGCGCACCCGGGGCCCCGGAGTAGGAATGGCTTGTCGCCTCTGGGACTCCTGGAGGACCAGCACCGGGGTGGCCTCCGCGGGGTCCTCATCGGGCTCTGCTGCCATGGAGAACAGATCGCCCTGGTTCGGATCCACAGCCAGGGGGTCGAACAGGGACCCCGGGTCCGCGACCGGCCGGGGGACAGGGAAGGAAGTGCCGGTAGGGGGCGTGGTGGTGGCTGCGCCCTGGGCATCGACCTCGGTTTGGGCGGCTGGGATCTGCAGGCGCCGGCGCAGCACGTCTTTCTGGGACAGCAGCGCCTGGTAGGAGTCGTGTGCCACCAGATCCACCTGATCCACCATGGGCACGCCGGTGCGCTGACCGAAGGGCAGGCGCAGACCCCGGCCGAGGATCTGCTCGGTCAGTGTCTGGGAGGCCAGTTTGCGCAGGGCCACGATCACCGCGATGTTCTTCACGTCCCAGCCCTCGCGCAGCATGTTCACGCTCACGATCGCCCGGATAGGAGAGTCAGGACGTTCCACATCGGCCAACGCTTGCAGGGCCACCTCGGAGGATTGCGAGGTGATCTCCAGGACCGCGGAGGGGTCCCCGATGAAACCTGGGCCGGCCAGAATCTGTCCGATCTGCCCGGCGTGTTCGATGCTCTGGCAGACCACGAACAGCACCGGACGCACCGACGGTGCGTCTCCGGCGACGGCACGGTACTGGGTGTAGGCGGCGTCCTTGGCCCGTAGCAGCTGGCAGGCATCGGCCAGCTGGGTGCGTTCGTCCTTGGTGCCGTCCTTGCGGTAGACGATGACCGGGACCTTCACATGCCCGTCGGCGATGGCTTCCCCGAGGGTGTACTGGAAGACGATCTTGGGGATGTCCGCCGTATTCGGGGTCGCGGTCAGACCCACTAGGGCGACCGGGTGCAGGTCACGGATGGCCTTGGAGAAGGCTTTGGCCTTCTCGTGGTAGATGTGATGCTCATCGGCGATGACGAACAGGTCCTCGGTGTTCTCCAGGTAGGCATAAAGCGCGTTGCCGAGGGTTTCGTCTTCTTCTCGCACCCGGCGGCTGACCTTGTCGCTGGGACGGATCAGCTGCTGGACGTTGAAAACGAACACCTTCAGCCGCTCCAGATCCCGCAGCACGGTGCCGACCTCGGTGCGCTGGAAGTTCTCCGGAGTGATGACGAACGGGACGGTCTCCGCCCCGGCGACGTACTTGGCCGAAGCCTCATCGAAGTTGGCCAGGGTCTTGGTCTGGATCGTGCTGTTGGGGGTGACCACGAGAACGTGGCGCACTCCCTGGGCGGCGAGGTAGTCGATGAGCGAGGACATCAGGAACGTCTTGCCGACACCGGTCGCCAGATCGGCCACCATCTCGGTGAAGGACCCGTCAGCGGCCACGACGGCCTTCACCACCTCGGCCAGAGCCAGCCGGTTGGGCTCGCGCAGATCGAAGCGAGCGGCGATCTCCAGCAGCAGCGCCTCGTCATAGGTGATCTCGAACATCACTTCACCGTCGCCTTCGGGAACAGATCCTCGGGAGCCTTACGCAACCGGGAACCGGGGGACAACTCGCCCAACAGCTGCTCGGCCTCCGACAGCACACCCTTGGCCACCACCACCGCTTTTTCCCCCTCGCCGAGGTGCTCCACCACGGTACGGACCACCTGCTCATCGGCCACCCCGTCCACGACCGCCAGACGCAACCGGCGCTTGACCCCACAGAACACCGGGTGATCCGGAGTCAGGGAGAACCGCAGCTGGCCGGCCACAGCCTTGGAGAAAACGCCATTGGCCGCAGCTTCGGACAGATACACCTCCCCGTCCTCGTCGTCGACCTCATACATGGACGGGCCCATGTGGGCGAGGGTGAATCCACCCCCGCCAGCCCATTGCACGGTGGTTTCTTCCTTGGTGCGGGTGGCTGTCCGCAACGCCTTGACCATCTGGGGATCCAGACCACTCACCGCCTTCGAGACCCGGCCGAGCAGAGTGGTGAAAAGCTGGGCGTCCTCCGGAGTGATCCCTTCCGGCAACTCTGCAACTCCCACCCGTTCCTTCTTGGTCGTGATGCCCCCGGGATCTTCACCGCGGACGACCTTGGTCAGACGCGGCACCAGGAACCGGTCCACCGTGGCCTGTTGCAGCTCGACCGTGACCCAGCGCCGGCCCATCTTGTGCGCCACCGCTGCCGTGGTCCCGGACCCGGCGAAGCAGTCGAGCACCAGATCCCCCGGGTTGGTAGCGATGTGGATGATCCGCTCGAGCAACCGCTCGGGCTTCGGGGTGGAGAAGGCCGTGACCTCGGGAAACAGCAAATTCATCTCGTGCTTGGCCGACCGATTGTGCCCCACATCGTCGTGGAACCACAGGGTCTGGGTGGCGCGGCTAGTGCTGATCTCGTGCAAATAGCGCTTGAGCTTCAGCCCCCCGTTGCCCCCCTTGGTGAAGTACAAACGAGGCCAACTGCCCTGTTCGTGCCGGGCGCGTGCCACCTTCTCAGCTTCATCGAGGTCCATGTCGACCATCAGCGCCGGCACACCTTGCCGGACCTCATCGACGGGCACCCCGCAGATGAGGGCGCGTCGTTCATCGTCGCCAATATCAACGCGTTTGTAGGGCACACCCCACTCCTCCAGCAGAGCATGGATGGAGTCCTGATTCTGGCCCCAGCACCGTCCCTTGGCGGGGTAAACAAGCTCGCCCGTGAACGGGGATTGAATGGCATAGACCCACAGCTGGTTCCTGTAGGCGCTGGGGGCTGCCGGATCTCCAGAGACCCACGGCTGAGGATCACCATCCGTGGACTTGTACAAGGCATCTCTGGAAGCCAAACGCTCCAGCCGATTACCTCGCCACTCAGGACTCTTCGCATAAACCAGGATGTAATCCTGATCCGTGGAGAAAGTCGGCGCGTCATTGCGGGGGGAGTAGGCCTTCTGCCAGATCACCGTGCCCATGAAGTTCTCCGCCCCGAACTCCTCATCCAACAGGACGCGCATCCGGTGAACCTCGGCGTCGTCCAAGTGCACCCAGATCGAGGCGTCCTCGGCCATAAGCGGCTTGAGGTCGCGGATACGGTCACGCATCATCGTCAGCCACACCGAGTGCTCCAAAGCATCGGCGTAGTGCTCGAACGCCTGATCAGTGTTGAAGGGCGGATCGATGTAGACCAGTTTCACCTGGCCCCGGTACTTCTGCGACCACTCCGGCACCGTGCCCAGCGACCGCAACGCATCAGCGGACTCACCAGCGATAAGAAGGTTCTCGCCGGCCCCCGTGAGTCCTTCGAGCTCTCCTACCTTGCCGGTGACCTGGATGCTCTTCACCTCGCGGGCGCGAGGGTCGGCTCGGTCCACCCACTGGTAGTCGTACTTCCCGTGCTCCGCGGGAATCAGGGCCGCATCCTTGCCCATCCACGTCAGCTCAAGACGCCCCTTCGGTGACTTCATGCCCGCCCTTCAACCCAGCCCAATCCCTGACGAGGCAATGGGCTGTACAAGGGCCACGCTGAAGCAGCGTGGCCCTTTATTGCTGTAACTGTCTGGTACTCAGCTTTTCACAAGACCGCTGGCCTCCAGCACGGACCCGCACAGCTCGCTCAGATGCGGGCAGGGACATCGGTGAGCACCTCCACGAGGTGCTCGGAATGCCTTGGGTCCAGCAAGGTCACCCTGATGACTTTGCCCTCAGTTCTCGGCCTGTAGGCCTGCGCGACGAAGGCCGGAAGGCTGACCCGAGGCCGGGTACCGGCTGAGCGCCCTATGGCGGGCCCGGGAGCACCCACGCTTGGACCCGGCCACGGACACGGCTGTGTGGTGGCGCGACTACGTCGAACCGACCATGCGCACCCTCTTCGACGCCCACGGACCCTTTGAAGGTTGCACCCCAAAGCGCCCCCACCCAAGCTTTCCCCTCACTACTATCTCGCCGCCAAGTGATTTTTTCCATTGATCGTCTCGGCCGCATACAACACCTTGAAACCCGAAGCGTCTGGCAGTCGCATATCACCTTCGTCGCCACAGAGCTATGTAATGAGATTTATGGACTAGCCTAAACCTTATCTCTTCTTCATGTGAACCCTGAGTAGTAAGGGATCCCTGTCTGGCCGATAGCTTGCGACCACATCCTCGTCCTTCAAGCGGTTCAGAATGGCACGGTGTTCTGGCGTGTCGGGGATTTTCGGTCGCTGCGTTCCTTGATCAGCGATGACAGCGTAGTTACCCCCAATTCTGCGGAGGATTTCACGTAAATTGTCAGTGTTGATAGTTTCGCCCGATTCTGCGAGGAGGCAGATAAGTGATTCAGGAGCCACACCACCGTTGCGAAGGATTTCGATCTGGTTGTAACCCGCGGTCCAACCAGAGTGCACTGCATAATCAGTAATAGCTTGATACGTCCGCATTCCCGCGCCGTCGGTGTAGTCAGCAAGGTTGTCGAGAATCCTGCGTTTTACATGGTTCGGAATACGGGCGCTCGACATCAATTCGGGCAAATGCTCGATTGGCGCGTGTTCAGGCGTCATAAATTCGCCAAATTGTCTTGACTTCGCGATCGCTGCCTCTCGGGTCGGCCAGTCCACCATAAGGTCATGGGAGAAGGCCTCGGTATCGTCGGTGATCAGCCTGTGTTCGAGCAACAGACCCACCAATTCGCCGGACTCGGGCTCGATGGAGGTGGCGCGGAGGGGATAATCAAGTCCGAGACTGTCGACAAGACGTACTCGTAGTGCTGCCTCAGGAAGTGATTCGTTCGCATTAATGATTGCGGTGGCGAGTCCGGTCAGAGCGTCGAGATCGGCTCCCTGTACGTCGACAATCCTGCCCGATGACTTCAAGACGGCGGCCAGATGGACATCGATCTCACCGATCTGTCTTAGGTAAGCGTCGATGTTGGTAAATGTCGAAGGCACACGTGTGTTTCCTGCAAGTGCAGGCCATGCCTCGGGGATTACGTCGGTAATGTTTTCCACCGTGCAGTTTGGGGAAGCTTCCGCGATGAGCGCCAAAGTCCCATCTGCGTCACGGGTGGCCGCGTCGTTGATGATGGATGTGAAATCAGTAGGCGTTGCAACAGTGTACGGAGTGGCAGACGACGTACGTACAGCCTTAACGTAGCCGGAGAGATGTTCAAGCGCATGGGCGTAGACATCTGCATTGCGTGTACGCAGGGTATCCAAAGCGATGTCTTCGCTACCGGTGAGCGTTGACAGGTTTTCTGCAGTCACGGCATAGGACTTTGTTTTGATTGCTGCCTTACGGGCTTCAGATGTGAGTGGGGTGACGCTATTCAGTTGAGCCTTAGCGGCGGCCACTACATCCATTGCATGCTCCGCGTGCTGGGAGCTGGCGGGATTACTTAAGGACAGGAAGGAAGGGTAATTGGTTTCAATGTACTTACGCACGGGACTGTCAAGGTTGTACGCGACGGAGTCTACCCAGGCGGTGAGCGCCGCATCGAAGATAACCTCTCGCATTCTGTCGTCCACAGGAGCGCGTTCGACTACATAGGCGAAGACGTCCTGCCACGATTGAGCGAGCAGACTAATCAGTGCCGGCGGTCGCTGACCGTGTGCCATGTACCGGTCGAGGAACTGGCGTTCTTGGCTTCCCCAAGTGAGAAGCTCACGCACCACACGATCCGCATCCTTGATCCGCGTAGTCAGCAGATGGTCCATGACAGAGACGTTGTACATGCTCCGGTCGCCCAGCACGCTTACGCCCTGGTCCCTGATGATGGCGTCCACGTCGTCTGCTTCTAGCTTGTACAGCATTTCAGGCTCACCACGGTCGACGTGGTGCATGACGTAGTTCAGCGCGTCCGGACGAAGAAGTTTCCCGTAGAAAGGGGACACATAGAGTCCGAAGTAAGCATTGAGGTAACCGTGGGCGACCAAGTCCTGGGCGAGATGTGAGGTTAGAATCTCCTGAGTCAACTGGCGAAAGGTGCGGACCCCATCGTTTTCCAGGTCGCCTACTGGAAGTGTGAATTCTGGCCGGTGGTAGAGGCCGTTCCAGTCGTGATGTTGCAGGAAATCGATGTCAGCGGCAATCCGTTCACGTTCATTATACGTTGCTTCTCGATCGACCTGCTCCCATTTGCGAGGATCCAGTGTTTCCCCCAACAGTTCTTGCAGCCCCTCAAGCGGGAAATTAAAGACTGCCGACCCGTACGGTGAAGGCAAGGTTACCGTGATCGCAGATTGAGCGGAGACAAGTTTAATCCAGAAATTAGCAGTCGACATTTCGAGCGTGTCGACATTAACATTGTTTACAGTGATTTGAGCCTCCCGGGGGCTTCTGCTTGGCAGCTGCCAACTTAGGGCCAGGAGTGCTGCCGCATCCCTAAGCTTTTCCGCCAGGCGCGCAGCTCTGTGATCAGCGGTGTCAGTAATTCGCATATTATTGCGAATTTCCAGGTCCTGTTGCGTTAGCTCTTCGATGTTTACGCTGACAAGTCGGCGCCACGCCTTGTATAGCGAGTCTAAGTTGCTAGTTGCGATACGGAGCGATTCGAAGTCAGACATGTGAATGTTCTTGTAGAGAACAATCGCAAACAACCGGTCCACATCGAGGCCGGGTACCGTGCTACCCATCATTAACAGCCTGCGGCGAAATACCTCAAATTCGTTGCGTATATTGCGAATAAGCCTCATGTCCGCAACGTGACGGGCAGCAATGTCAATTAGATCATGCGAGACCATGTACTCGTCGCTGCTCATCTCGCGAGCCATAAGGTCTCGTGCATTCCGGTGTGTCAGAAAGGGCACCACGGGCACCACGAGATCGAAGAACTTCGTACGGTTAGCCCGCCGGATTTCGGTGTGTGCTTCATCGCTCCATGTGTCTTCGTCGTCGAGGCCGAGTCGCTCGAAGACGCTGTCGCGCAGAGCATAAATGAATTTGATTGGCTTGTTTTCAATTTGCTTGGCCGAGTTGAGCAACGTGTTGAGGGCCCGGAGCGTTTCAAAGATGTGCGCGTCATCGAAGCGGTCGATGTCCTCGAAGATGACGATGTCCCGCTCGCTGATTTCGAAGTAGTAGATGATCTCGTCGAGGTACTCGTCGAAGTAACTGGTTGATTGGGGCGACAAAGTGACTGTCGCTGGGCCAGCAGCCACTTTTTCAATGGTCATTCGACCATTGCTCAACCAGCGTGCGGAGTAGACCACCGCACTGGAGGCAATGAACAGTGCAAACGTCGTGAGTAAAACTTGCCATTGCTCAGTGCCTGCCACCTCCACAAGCGGTCCGGGTCTCGCAGTGAAAAAGAAGAATGCCGTAATTAGTAACCCAAAACCTAGTGCAATCCACATTTCCTGGCGTTTTCTAAAACTGGTGATTCGACGGAACCGGGACCTGGGCGTCTTGTGTGGACTCTCTTGATAAAGGAGTTGCTTGACGATTTCCTTTTGAATGCGGTTAGTCGTTGTGTGGGCGGCGGGGTTTTCCTCTCCTGCTATCGCTTGATCTTCTGCGGGCGTTCCGAGGGTAGACAGTGATAGTTCAACCACCCGACGAGGGTAGGTCTCACTAATTTTTTGGAGAACACTGCTCTTTCCAGCCCCGTATGCCCCGGTGAGCGCAAGGTTCCGCGATGGAGGGGTGCCCTCGATCGCCTGAGTCAGAATCTGGAAGTAGAGCTCGTGATGTTGAGGCTCGTACTGCGGCGCAAGACTCGTCATCGCGGGCGCAGATTGAGATGAATTAGGAGATCCGGGTGATGGCATAGGGGGAGTGTCACGCATGTGCTGATGTTAACCATGCGGTCCGATGCCCCCTACCACGTCCCTACTGATTGTCCATTCCAGCTACGTCTACCTCCCAGTGGTCCCAGTCCTACCGGCGAGCCAAAGGAGGACGAAGACTTAGTGCCGGCTTAAGGTGTTCGACCTCGTGCTGATGTCAGGGAATCCTGGCAGCGTCAGGGTTTCATGACACTCGGAGGTGGACGTGCTCGAGCACGATGAACAGCAAGGCGTGACGGCGCCGCGCGCCGCGTGGGAGCTAGGGGCGGCCCTCGCCGATCATTCCGTGCCGGTGGATGACCGTGATGGGGTGGCTGTAGCCCAGTTCCTGCGCATGGCCGCTGATGCGTGGGCCGCCACGAAGACCGAGGAGAGCATCGACCGCGCTTTGGAGCGAGTGAGGTTCCTGCGCCTGCTGGAGCGCGGGGCCGGCGTGGCGCGGCGCGATGCCGTGGGGGACGCCCGGGGAAGCGAGGCCTCGTGGGCCAGGGTTGGCTGGTCGTTGAACACCTCCCGGCAGAGTGCCTATGAACGGTTCACCGGCTGACACTGTCTTTGGTGGGACCCGTCGGCGGGTGAGACCGAGTCTTAGGAACCTTTGGGGCGTTGGTGCGTCTCGCAGGTCGGGGGACGCGAGACGTCTCATCGATGAACTTTGAACTTGTCATTGTCAGGCTGGCCCTCGAGTCCGTGGCGGGGTGAGGCTGGGGGTGATCAACTCCCTCAGCTGGTCTTCGACCATCCATGGTGCGTCCGCTTGGGCATGCATGTGCTGTGTGCGGCCGAAATTTACTCGGGCACCGCCGGGCCAGGTGGTGGGGCAGCTCCTAGCCAGGTTGCTGGTCGTATGCAGAAGCTTCCGCAGAACAAGAAAGTGCGTACAATTGTGAGCGATTGGGAGGTTGGATATGCAGTTGCAGAACCCACTGAGGGCCATCTGCCCCACGCTTGAGGCCGACATCCTCATGGCACTGGCAGACGGGTCCCGTAGCACTCCGGGCGCTCTCGTTCGCGAACGCGGCGTCCATGCTTCGGTCTCCGGCGTGCGCCGTTGCTTGGAACGACTGGAAGAGAACGGCGTCGTAGACGCCGGTCACCTTGGCAACCGAGTCGAGTACTCACTAAACGCCCAGCACATGCTTGCCGGCCTTGTTATTGAGGCGTCGAAGGCGACGGAGCTATTCATCCGGTTCCTTGCCGACCAAATATCCCGGTGGAGCGAGCAGCCATTGCAGGTGACTTTATTCGGTTCCGCAGCCCGCCGCGAGATGCGCAATGATTCGGACATCGACCTGATGTTTGTCGTCCCAGACGGAGCCAGCGACCTGCTGTATGAAGCGATCAGTGAGCTCGCCGTCGACGCGTATCGCCTCACCGGCAATGACGTCCGCCCGATGGTTTACGAGGTGTCCGAAGTTCACCGCGCACCGATCTTCAATTCGATTGATCGCGATGGCGTACACGTCTTCGGAGATAATCATTGGCTCTCACGACAACTTCACACGTTGGCGGCTGCCTGATGACAGCGCGCACCGACGCTAACGCGCGCCTCGAAGATGCTCGCGCGTTCCTGGAATCAGCGAGAACTATCGACACACTGAACGACGCTGAGTCATACGCTGACGTGATCGCTACTAACGCGATTCATGCGGGAATTGCAGCCTCGGACGCCTTTTGCCTGTTGACTCTCGGCCGGCACTCCAAGTCAGAAAACCATGCCGACGCTGTCAGTGTACTGAAGGCGGCGGAAGGAGACGGCACCACCTTGAGCCGCCTATTGGGTGAAAAGACAAAGGCCGGATACAACGTCAAGAGCCTGACTCGACCCAAGGCCACGAAGTGCATTGAATGGGCCAGTAAGCTGCTGGACGCGGCCGAGGAAAAGTATGCCCAATCGTAAATTTTATGTGGCCCGTAGGGTCGGGTGCTGAAATTGACTATTGCTGAATGCATCTTGCAAGCGATGATTTGCGAGTTACATTAATTGCGAGACTAGATCGTCACTGACGGTTGCGGCTATTTAGCTGCTGGCACGTAGTTTCTGGACCCGTGCAGAAGGTTTGATCGTCTCGATCTTCGCATGTTGAGAATCAGGCAACGTGGGGGCAGACCCCGCCCATGGTGACAACGGATATGTAGGGACTGCCCCAAATGCTTTTAACTATGCTGCTCGTTGTTGACCCATCGTGGCCAACGTGGTGGGGCGAGCTAACCCAGCCTCATGCCACTCTTCTAGCGAGCTTGGCTGTTCTAACGAGCGCAGTAATCGCTTTCGCTGCGGCGTGGCTGACTCACCACAGGGAACGACAAGCTGCGCGCCAAGAAAGATATACTACTATTGCTGAACAATTGGCACACAAGAGTGAGACGGTGCGGCTGGCAGGTATTTATGCTCTTGAAGCATTAGCCAATGAGTGGCAACAGGCGAGGCAGGGTGGGCAACGAGACGTTGCGGTAGAACTGTTGTGCGCCTATCTAAGATCTCCCAGGCGTAAGGGCGGGGATAAGGAAGCGCGTTCCGCCGTAGCCACGATTTTTAGGCTCCATTCAAATGTGTGGACGAAAAAAATGGGCCTGGGGAACCGTTGGGTTCGCCGTATATTATCCCCGTGGATCAATGAAACAAGAGTGATACAGGCGCCCTGGCCTTCTGACATTATTAATTTGGAAGGTGCTGACCTGCGTGGTGTTAGATTTACCAACGTGGATTTCAGGGGGTCGCGTTTGGTGGGCGCGGACCTCACGGAGGCATTGTTGATGGCGTCAGACCTCAGAAAAGCTGACATATCACACGCTTGCTTAAAAAAAGCTTGTCTATGGAGAGCGGATCTGCGAGGAACTAATCTAAGCGGCGCCGATTTTGGTGTTTTGGGGGTAGATGAGGCGAGTTTTTGTGCACCACCTGATCTTAAGGGAATGGATAGAAATCCGTCAGTCAAATGGGACTCTGATACTATGTGGCCCACGGGATTTAATGTTGATGAGGTAATTAGTTATCAGACTGCCAAAAATGTGGTGACGCCTTCCCCTTGAGGTTGAGTCCGATGACATTGACCTCGCAGTGATGTGAGATCCGTTGAGCTGCAGATTGAATTTTTTGGGCGTCCGGCGTTCACTGGTTTGCTCGGCCCTTTCGTTGCGGGTTCTTCTTTCGTGCGGTCAAGTTCGGATCATGATGCACTTTAGGTAGGAGTTCTGTGGCGGCTGGTGCATGGCTTCTCCCGCGCAGTTCACATGGCCAGCATCTGGGGAGGTGCAGGCGCCAACGGCTGGCGTGACTGACTATGCGGGTTGGGATGTGGAGGAACTGGGCGTGGACCGCGGTAATGCTGGCCCGGGCGGGAGCGATCGGGGCGAGAACACCTGCGGGGCGATTGACATTGAATGCCGTCGCAACTATGGCCAGCCAAGTGATGTTGGCGGGGAACGCCCCTAACAGCAGGTGGGCCTGTCGCCCAGCTTTCAGATTGGTGATGACTCGTTCGACGACCGCATGGTCATGGTAAAGGCCTTCGGCATCCTAGTTTCTGCTCGATACAGCCATTGGCCACCTGGGTGGGGGAAGAAGCGCTGCTGCGGTCCATGCCAGCTGAGGATCTCGCAAGCTATGGGATGCGAGACGTCTCGTCGGAGGAATTTGCTGCCGCATATTTCCGCGGATCCGAGTGTCTCGCATCTTTGTGCTTTATCTGTGCCCCTAGAATTGGATACTCAATGTTGGTTGCGAGACAGATGGGGTGGGCGTGGGGAAGCTGATCGGCTATGCGCGAGTGTCGACGAGGCAACAGGACGCGGACCGTCAAGTGTCCGACCTCTTGCACGCGGGCGTGCGGCGCGATGACGTGTATGTCGACAGTGGAGTGTCTGGAGGACGTGCGTCGCGTCCGCAGTTCGACCGGGCGGTGGCCGCGCTCGAGGACGGGGACACGTTGGTGATCACCACGCTGGACCGTTTGGGGCGGTCGACGCAAAACATGCTGAGCTTCGCCGAGGCACTGCGGGGGAGAGGTGCCGGACTGCGGGTACTGAACCTCGGCGGGGGAGACGTGGACACCGCGACCCCCATGGGCTCGATGGTCTTCACCGTCATGGCCGCACTGGCTCAGATGGAACTGGAGATCAAGCGGGAGCGGATCACCGACTCGGTGGCCAAACGGAGGGCAGCCGGCAAGGATCTGGGTGGACGGCGCCAGACCTTCACTGACTCTCAGATCCGCAATGCCCTGCGCCTGATCGACGGCGGGGAGCCGGCGACCCAGGTCGCCCAAGACCTTGGGATGTCGCGTGCCACGCTCTACCGGCGGATCCGGGAACTCCCGCAAGCAACGACGATCTGAGGCCGTTGTCGCGTGTGGACATCGTGATGCACATGCCGTATCTGAGCGGGCTTTTCAGGCTCTTCAGGATCCAGGGTGTAGCGAGTGGCGGCGTGTGAAGTCTCAGGACATCGTGGACGGTTCTGTCTCACTACATCGTGCACAGGCCGCGACTACACCCTGGATCCTGAAAAGCCGGATTAGTCTCGTAAATTCCGAGATTTGAATTACCCGCTGAAGCGGAACTCCACCACGTTCCGTCACGAATAAACGTCCTGCCGGCAAACTCGGACGACGTACAGGAGTGCCGGCTTTGCCGGAACGACTTGCTTTATGAGGCCCGCGCCCGGTAATGACGGTAGTCATCGCAGCTGTCTCACTTGTGCTTCATTTTCACATGGGCGAGGCGTGCCAATCGTAGACGGCGGCGCAGGCGTTCAGAAGCGGCGACCACTTGAAAGACCCATAGGGCTGAGCAATTTCAGACGCACGAGATTGTAAAACCGCTAATCGGTAGGGAGTCTTTTCACGAATCTGCCAATCGGTCGGCCAGCCATTCGCGCGCGTTGCTAGCCGTCACCCTCAGCTGCGGGTGCTGTTGTAGGATCTCGCGCTGCCGCTCCCCGGGCAACCCGAGCTCGTGCAGCACGTTAAGGATCACGACCGCCGTGGTCACCTCCACGATGGCGATCAGCTCGTCGAATGAGTGATTCGGCGTCTTTCCTTCGTGCGCCAGGTCGTTACGAGCCTTTGTGGTCCGACTTGCCCACCTGTCCACGTCGGGCATCAGCCGCGCGATTGCGTCCTGATCCGGTCGCGCGGCGAGATCGTACAGCCGGTCCCGCAGGGTCGGGTCGTTGCGGATCGCTGCCTTGAACCTGCCTTGGTGTTCCTCAGGCACCTGCTTGAGCATGGCATCACGCATCGCCTTGAACTCAGCTGCAGAGAAGGGCTTCTCGTCGATGCCGAGGCCGCGGTGAAGCACCTCGGCCGCACCTACCACGGTCAGAAGGTTGTTCTCGACGTAGCGAGCCGGCGCGTAGCGGAGGCTCAAGATCATGTTGATTGCCGCCTGCAGCCGACCGTGCGCCTCGCACCAGCGTGGCACGATCTCTTGGAACGGAAGCGATTCGCAGGTAAAGAGGACGCGGTGGTGGTCGACAGCCTTGGCATCGTGGTCGCCGCGGGCAGTGGGCGAGTAGAGGACATCGGCGCTCCGACGTAGCATGGGACGGTCGCTTGAAGATGCAGATTTGGTCCCAGCCACCTCCAGCCGAAGCCAGATTACGCCGGCGGCACGGTGCGTCGCGAGAGCGATCAAATCCTGCACGAGACTTGCTGTTTCCAGTGCGCGGCTTAGGGAGTACAGCCCTGTCGGAGCAACTCGGACGAACGCTGTGTCGCGCATGCGTCCGACGGTCCCATGCTTGCGCTGTTCAAAGAACGGCAGTGTGTGTCGGTGTACCAGACGGAACTCAGTTCCGTCGACCATGACCGTCTGCGTCTCCACGGGCTTCACGGAGATACTTCCGGTTCCGTCAGGCTTGCCGTCGGAAGCGCCAAGGAAACCTTCGAACACCGAGGAGGCCGCCCAAAGCCCGAGATCTTCCACCGAAACCTCGGCCGCGGAGAACACCGCGTCATTCTGTCCCCTGACTCGTGCACCGATGATCGCGATCGTCGCTGTAATGGTCTGCTTGTCGGGGCTCTTCACCCTCGCGCCGATGGTCCTCTTGCTGCTGTTTGGGACGCAACCTAGCAAGGTGATCTCGCGTTGCTCAGCTGCACCGTGGATAACGTCCCAGTTCCGGTTCCCTTCGTGGAACGCGGTGACGCCGGGAAACGGGTTCGACGTAATTCGATCTTCGAACGCTCCAATCAAAGAGAGCGACAAGCCAGCCTCTGGGTCGTACCGGAGCACGCCGGGGACCTGCTCGTCAGGGGCATCTGGCAACCACCAGAAACCTGCCCACTCTCCGGACTCGTCGAGATTCAGAGGATTGTCGGTCAACGTCCACCCTGTCGTAGTTTGGCTCACTTATTTCTTGCTGTTTTCGATGGTACTCCGCGTTCAGACTCCGCTCGCGTGCAGGTTTTGGTTTGTCCTCCCCAGCTGATGCTGGCCGTCCGCTTAGCGGCCAGCCGGCATTGGTCGCTCCCGACACGACAGATCGGCCCAGGTTTCATAAGTTGCTATAGGGCTGACAGCATGAGCGCATGAATCTTGAAACGAACACTCAGTTGCCGAAGGAAGTTGAACGCACGTTCGCGGCACGATCGATCAAAGAGGCCCGGAAGTCTCCCGGGAACGCCCGCGTCGGTGCTGTCATAGCTCGAGAAGACAGCCTCTTAGCGACTGGCTACAGGGGAGAGGCTAAAGGTCTCCACGCAGAGGAAGTAGCCCTCCAGAAGGCGCGTGCGGCTGACATAGACCTTGCCGGAACCTCGCTCTACACGACATTGGAACCGTGTGCGAACTCCCGGACGTCACGGGTTCCTTGCGCAGAGCTCATCGCGGAGGCGGGTATAACCATCGTCCACATCGGCGAATACGACCCTAACCCTCAGGTCAACCGCCTCGGATGGAAGTACCTGCGCGACCATGGCGTACAGCTCCGAGATTTTCCGGCAGACCTCCGTGAGCAGGCGCGGGAGGCGAGCAGGAACTTTACACGACTATTCACAAACGGCACGGGAATGAGCGCAGGCGCAAAGTTTGATTTCACGACGAACGGCGGCCGATTCACTATCAGTGTCGACGAGCACCCCAACGCTGCCTCATGGGAAACCAGATGGAGCAACTGCGGAGCCTCAGCCATCTACCTGAACGGTGGGGTGCCCGGCGTCGTCGCACTAGCTCGTTACGCGGAAAAGTTCGACGAGATCGATGATCCTGACGCGCTCGACTACGGAGGCCATTTTTCCAGGATCGACGTGGGGTGTATTGGTGTGGTTCGCAATGAATACGGACACGTTCTCTGCAAAGTCATCGCCATCGAACCAACGGCGGACTACGGCGGCAACGCACAAGTCTCAGTAACCATCAACTGGGAAATCCGCTTGGCCGATGGCCGTACGGGAAGGTAGGACCTCCACGAGGTCGAACACACTTTGGTTGCACCGCAAATGGTCGAGCAGGACGTGAGCACCGCGTGCTTCACGCTCCGCCCTCAGGAGTGTCTCGTGACGAGTCTGGTAGTGGCTTTCATGCCACCGAAGGATGAGAGTCATGGCAGCACCGAAAAAGTACCCGGACGAGTCGCGTGAGCGCGACCCGGATGGCGGTGGAAGCCCGGCGTGATCCGGCCACCACGGCCGGGGGCTGGCCCGTGCCAATAACGTCATGCCCTCTTGCAACATCTAGACCTCGGACCAGATCATTTCTACTTTACATATGGCCCGGTTAGAGGGCAGACCGCTATGCGGCGAAGGTTTCTCCGTGGGCAGGAGAAAGCGGCCGCGGCAAAAGCCGAGGCCGCTTTTCGCACTACAGCAGAAGTGGTCACGAGGTGGGGCTTCCGGGATCGACTCCCAGGTGTCATCGTGCCGGATGCCCCAACTTGGTCGTTATCGGGCCACGGCGGCGGGCTGTTCCTGGAAGGCGGGGACCACGTGCTGGACGAACAGCTCCAGCGACTTCTTCTTCTCGTCGTGGGACATGCCGTTGTCGATCCAGTAGGCGAACTCGTCGACACCCAGATCCTGGTAGTGCTTGATCCGCTCGATGACCTCATCGGGTGTGCCGATCATCGCTGACTTGTGCAGGCTATCCAGTTCGAACTCGGGTCGATCCGCGAACTTCTCCTCGGGGGAGGGCTCGAGGAAGCCGTTGGTGGGTGTGGTCTTGTTCCCGGCCCAGGCATCGAAGGTGCGGTAGTAGCGGTTGATCGCCGCGGCGGCCGGACGCCAGGCGTCCGGGTCCTCGGGGCTGTGCACGTAGGTGTGCCGCAGGCACAGGATCTCAGGCTTGTCCGCGTCCGGGAACTTGGCCATCGCGGCCTTGGTCTTGTCGGTGAGGTCGGCGACCTCGAGGTCGTCCTTCATGAGGGGGGTGACCATGATGTTGAAGCCGTTCTCGACGGCGAACTCGTGGGACTCGGGGGAGCGTGCCGCCACCCAGATGGGGATCTCGTTCTGGACCGGCTTGGGCACGCTGGTGGAGGTGGGGAACTGCCAGATCTCGCCCTCGTGGGCGTAGTCGCCCTGCCACAGGGCGCGCATGGCCGGGAGGATCTCGCGCAGGTGCTGGCCACCGGCGGCGGCAGGCATGCCGCCGGCGAGCCGGTCGAATTCGAACTGGTAGGCGCCGCGGGCGACGCCGAGCTCGAGGCGGCCACCGCTGATGACGTCCAGCAGCGCGGACTCGCCGGCTGCGCGGACGGGGTTCCAGAACGGGGCGATCAGGGTGCCGGCGCCCAGGCGGATGGTTGTCGTCTCGGCGGCGAGGTAGGCCAGCAGGGGCATGGGGCTCGGGGAGACGGTGTACTCCATGGCGTGGTGCTCGCCGATCCACACGGTGGAGAACCCGCCGTCCTCGGCGACGTGCACGAGGTCAACGAGGTTTTCGAAGAGCTGTCGGTGGCTGACCTGGTCGTCCCAGCGTTCCATGTGCACGAAGAGGGAGAAGCGCATTGTGGTTGTCCTTCTGTAGGTTGACTGCCTGCGGTCTGTTCCGGGGTGGCCGCTCGGGGGCTTTGCGATGAATGCCCTTGAGCCGCACCTGCACGCGTGATGGGGGCGTGTCCGGATGACGTGGTCTTTATTGAGGAGGTTCTTCTCGCGTCCCAGGGACCGTCAGCGCGGTTCGGCGGCGCTGTTACGTTCCGCGATGGTGCGGTCGGCCTTGGACCAGTGGGTGGTCGGCACCTCCCGGAGGATCACCGTGGTGTTCTCCGGGACGGCGCCGACGGACTCTTCGGCGGCACGGTGGAGGGCCGAGATGAGGGCGCGCAGTTGTTCGGGGCTGCGGCCTTCGGCGATGGACACGTCGATCAGGGGCATCGGGGTCTCCTTCCTAGCTGCGCATGACGAAGGGGTCCGCGACGGGGCCTTCGTCGGTGTTGATCCACACGCTCTTGAGGCGGGTGTACTCGTGCATGGACTCCAGGCCGTGCTCGATGCCCACGCCGCTGTTCTTGAAGCCCTGGCGGGGGGACATCGGGGACATGGCGCGGTAGGTGTTGACCCAGATGGTGCCGGCTTCCAGGCGGCGGGCCATCCGGTGGGCCCGGGCGAGGTTCTGGGTCCAGATCCCGGCGGCGAGGCCGTACTCGGTGTCGTTGGCCAGGGCCAGGACTTCGTCCTCGGTGTCGAAGGGCATGATCGCAGCGACGGGTCCGAAGATCTCCTCCCGGGTCACGCGCATGTCGTTGTTCACTCCGGTGAGCACGGTGGGGGAGTAGAAGTAGCCCGGCAGCTCGACCTGGGGGCGGCCGCCGCCGGTGAGGACGGTCGCACCCTCGGAGACGCCGAGCTCCACGTAGGAGTTGACCTTCTCCTGCTGGGCGGCGAAGGCCAGCGGGCCCAACTCGGTGGTCTCGAGCATCGGGTCGCCGATGACGATGCTGCGGGCGCGGTCGGCGACCTTCTCCAGCAGCTCCTCGTAGATGGAGCGGTGAGCGAAGACCCGGCTGCCGGCGATGCAGGTCTGCCCGGCAGCGGCGAAGATCCCGGCGATCACGCCCATGGCGGCGTTGGAGACGTCGGCGTCCTCGAAGACGATGTTGGGGCTCTTCCCACCCAGTTCCAGGGTGCACCCGATGAACCGGGACGCGGCCGAGGCCGCGATGGTCGAGCCGGTGGCGGTGGAGCCGGTGAAGGAGATCTTCGCGATG
Organism: uncultured Kocuria sp.; assembly: GCF_947500125.1. Classification (GTDB taxonomy): domain Bacteria; phylum Actinomycetota; class Actinomycetes; order Actinomycetales; family Micrococcaceae; genus Kocuria. The sequence goes on from NZ_CANMRA010000027.1 coordinate 19,045, forward strand.
CCGCTGTGGTCCACCAGCGGGGCGCCGGCTTCGACGCCGTAGCCGGTGACGACGTTGATGACCCCGTCGGGGAATCCCGCCTCGGTGGCCAGCTCGGCCAGGCGCAGCACGGTGCGGGAGGTGTACTCGGAGGGCTTGATGACCAGGGTGTTACCGGCGGCCAGGGCCGGGGAGAGCTTGGAGGTGGTCAGGGTCAGCGGGGAGTTCCAAGGGGTGATGGCTCCGACGACACCCAGTGCTTCGCGCTGGGTGTAGTTGAGCATCTGCACGGAGTTGGTGGGGATCTGGCTGCCCTGGACCTTGTCGGCCAGACCGGCGTAGTAGTAGAGGTACTCCGGCAGGCCAGCCAGCTGCCCGCGCATCTCGCGCAGGAGCTTGCCGTTGTCCTGGGACTCCATCCGGGCCAGTTCCTCGGCGTGCTCCCCGACCAGATCGCCCAGGCGTCGCAGCAGGTGCCCGCGCTTGGTGGGGGACAGGTCCCGCCACTTCGGGTCGTGGAAAGCCTGGTCTGCGGCCTGGACGGCGGCGTCGACGTCGGCGGCGGTGCCTCGGGCCGCGGAGTACAGGGTCTCCAGGGTGGCCGGATTGGTGCTCTCGAAGTACGCGCCTTCGACCGGGGCGACGTACTGTCCGTTGATGAAGTGGTCGTAGCGCTCAGGCATGGTCTTCTCGACTCGATTCCTCGATGAAGTGGTGAATGATGCGGGCCAGCTCGCCCGGTTGCTCCACGGGGAGCATGTGGCGGGCCCCGGGGACCACGACGGCCTGTGCGTCCGGGGTCGCCGACGCCAGACGTCCGGTCATCTCCGGGGTGGAACCGGGGTCCAGTTCCCCGGTCACCGCCAGGGACGGGACTTCGATGCTGCCCAGCTCGGGGCTGATCTCGGCGTCGGCGGTGGCGAACACCTTGTAGGCGTGCAGGTAGGACTCCACGGAGTTGGCCAGCAAGGTGCTCCGGGTGTCAGCCACGGTGTCTGCGTCCACCCCGCTGTCTGCGGGGTACCAGCGGCCGATCGAGGCCTCCACGCTGCTGGGGAAGTTCGCCCGGGCTCCTTCCAGTCGCCGGTGCACCGAGGTCGCCTCTTCCGGGGTGCGCCGGCACACCGAGCTGACGCTGGTCAGGGTGGCGACCAGTTCCGGGCGGTACCGGGCGAGGTGCTGGGCGATGAGTGCGCCCAGGGAGAACCCGACCAGGTGGGCTCGCCCGGGCAGTCGGGCAGCGACGTCCTCGGCCAGCTCGGTCAGGGTGGCCGGGCCGGTCAGGGGCGGCTGAGCGCCGTGGCCGGGCAGATCTAAGGCTACGACGGGGCGGTCGGTGCACCGGGCCAGCTCAGTGCGGAGAGGCTCCCACATGGTGTGGTCCAGCCCCACGCCGTGGAGCAGGACGATCGGCAGGGGCTGGACCATGGTCACTGCTCGGTGCTCAGCGGGGCCAGGCGCTGCTGGGGGCGTCCCTGGGCGGCCGCTGCCAGGGCGATGACGATCTCCCCAGGGTGCGGGGCGTCGGCCAGGCGCAGCTCGATGCTCTGGTGGTGGGAGCGGATGGTGGCATCGGTGATGTGCTTGAGCGGGATGTCGAAGACGACCCCGGCGGGCCCTCGCTTCTCCACCGCCGGCAGCAGCGTGGTCGCGGAGGCGGCCTTGCGGAAGTGGTCGCCGAACTTCAGGGTGTGGATCAGTGCCGAGCCGTGCTCGATCTCCCCGTCCAGGCCCACGATGGCGGCTTTGCCGTAGGCCTCCACCGGGGCGCCCAGGGCGTCGACCACCCGGGCCGCCAACAGAGCGCCGACCTCGGAGGCGGTGGCCTCGATGCCGGGGTTGAGGTCCTCGACGAATCCCTGACCGGCCCAGGGGTTGGCGATGATGGCGGCCACGACGGCCACGCGTGCGGCGGGTTCGACGGGGCGGCCTCCTTCGGTGACGGTCTCTTCGACGAGGGTGATGATCTTGCGGGTGCTCATGCGGAGGCTCCTTCGAGGATGGTGGAGGTGACGGCGGGATCGGTGACCCGGTCCCCGATGCGGGGGTGCGGGCGGGGCCCAGTGGAGGCGGCGACGACGACGACGATCTCGTCAGCACGGGGCCCGTCACTGACCCGGGTGGTGATGGTCTGGTAGTGGCTACGCGTCGCCGCGACGGTCTTGTGCCACATGGGCACGACCAGAGCCTGGCCCGCCTCGGCACGGTCGTCAGCGAAACAAATGATCGAGGAGCCCTCGAGGAACTCCCGCACGAGATTGCCGAAGTACGGGGTGTGGATCAGCGCACCGGCGTGCTCGATCTCCCCGGCGGTGCCCACGATGGCGGCCTTGCCGAAGGCCTCGACCTGCTGTGCCCCGCCAAGGCTTTCCAGCAGCCGGTCGGTCAGCACACGGGCCAACGTCGGGGCCAGCTGCTCGGTGGCCGGGGCGAGGTCCGTCTCCGGGCCGGTCCCAACCCAGGGGTTGGAGACCACTGCGGCGACGGTGGCGCGCACGACCGGCACGGCCGGGGCCTGACCGTTTTCCAGGAGGATCTCCTCCTGGTAGTGGACGATCTTGCGGATGCCGGCTTTCTCGGGGAGGCGGGGCGACACGGTCGTCATCGCGCCCCCACCAGGTGCGGGGTGTGGGGGAAGTGCGGCATGACCTTCCCGGGGAACAGCTCCAGGCAGCGCATGGCGTGGTCCTTTCGCGCCGGCGCAGAGCCGGCGGTAGTTGAGGCGGTGGTCACGAATTAAGGGGCTGACCGGCCGTGCGGGAGTCGGTGAGGACTTCCCGGGCGGAGGCGTAGACGTGGTTGCGCATGGCGGCCTCAGCGCCGAAGTGGTCCTTGTCCCGGATCATCTCCAGCACGACACGGTGCTCGCTGGTGGAGGCCTTGATGCGCCCGGGGTGCTCGGCCGTGCGCAGCACCAGGCGGTGGTAGGCCAGCTGGTTCATCAACCGGTCGTAGTGCTCGGCCAGCTTGGAGTTGTCCGACCCGGTGATGATCGTGCGGTGGAACTCGTGCACCAGTTCCGCGTACCGGGTGGCGTCCTGATCGGCGGTCGCCTGGTCGGATTCGGCGATGTTGCGTTCGAGCACGTCGAGCTCCGGGACGTTGCCACGCCGGGCGAGCAGACCGGCGGCCAGGCCTTCCAGGCCCTCTTTGAGCTGGAAGAGCTCGACGATCTCCCGGCGGGTGGGCTCCCGCACGAAGGTGCCGACCTTGGGTCGGATCTCCACCAGCCCCTCGTGCTGGAGCTGCTTGAGGGTCTCCCGGATCGGGGTGCGGCTGACCTCGAACTCCTGGGACAGGAAGACCTCGGACAGCGGCGCTCCTGGCGGGAACTGCCCGCTGAGCACCAACTGGCGGACGCGCTCCAGTAGTGGAGTCTCTGCGCCGTCGTCTACCCTCACGGCCCGATCTGTCTCTTGTTGCATGCAACAGACGCTAGGCGGATGGCACCCAGCCGTCAAGGGCAGTGCCAAAAAACCGGGTTATAGCCGCGCCATTACTGGGTTTAGAGGTTCGTGACTGCCACCCATTGACCTGATCCTGTGATACGGGTTACGTTCTGTGCCATGCAACAGGAACTCGAAGCAACGCTCACGACCGTCTGGCAGGCCGCCTGGGACCGCGGGGAGGTCGAGACGCTGGAAACCGTTGCCGCCCCGGACTACGTGCGGGTGAGCCGGGCCAGCGGGCACACCATCACGTTGGCCCAGCTGCAGGAGGAGATCCGTACCGTCCGGGCCGGCTTCCCCGATCTGGTGACGACTATCGACGCGGTGGTCACCCAGGGGGACACCGCGGCGATCTTCTGGACCAGCACGGGCACCCACACCGAGACGTTCCTCGGCGTGCCGCCGACCGGCCGCCGGGTCCAGACCCGCGGGTCCAACCACGTGACCCTGGTGGACGGGCGGATCAGCCGCGAAGAGGTGACCTGGGACGGCTCGGAGCTGCTCCACAGCCTCGGGGTCCGGCACCTCAGCGACACTCCGCTGCAGCCGGAGGAGGTCGTGCTCGATGACCTCTCCGGTGAGCCGGACCCGCAGGTGATGAAGACCTTCAACCGGCAGTTCATCACCGGCGTCACCGTGGTCACCACCCAGGACAACGGCACCCCCAGGGGACTGGCCGTGAACTCCTACGCCTCGGTGTCCCTGGAACCACCCCTGGTGATGGTCTGCATCCAGAAGACCTCCTCCACCTACCCGGCCCTGTTCGCCGCCACCCACCTGGGCATCAACATTCTGGGCACGGAACAGCGGGAGACCATCGCCACCTTCGCCTCCAAGGCCCCTGACAAGTTCGCCGAGGTCGACTGGCACCCCGGACCCAGCGGCAGCCCGCTGATCGACAACTCCCCGGCGTGCTTGGAAGCCGAGATCCGTGAGCGCTTCCAGGCCAAGACCCACACCGTGTTCATCTGCCGTGTCCGCCACGCGGAGGTGAGCGAGGCCAGCCCCATCATCTACAAGGCCGGCCGCTTCTACGACAGCGACAACCTCGAGCAGCTCTAGCCCCAGCAACAACCCGGATCCGACCTTCACGCCCTGCGTGGATGACTGGCTCCATAGGAGCTGCACCGTTCATGAGTGGCCGGAGCTGCTCGTCCAAATTCAGGCCACACCACCGTTGGCTCACCTCAGGGCACCGCCGCCCCACGTGATCCCTCCCAGACGATCCAGTCTCTCCAAGAAACGGAGCCCACCATGTCCCAGGACACTCTTGCGGACGGCGCCACGAACGCACCGCCGAACGCCCGTGCGGACGGCAAGACCAAGAACCCGGTGTTCTGGGTGTCAGTTGCCCTCATCGTCGTCTTCATCGTCCTCGCAGGCTTCTTCCCCACCCAGATGGGCGAGATCAGCACGACAGCCCTGAACTGGGTCACCGAGTCCACCGGATGGTCCATGCTGCTCATCCCGCTGGGCCTCATGGGGCTGCTGATCTTCCTGGCGGTCACCAAGTACGGAAGGATCCGCCTAGGCCCCGACGACTCCCGGCCCGAATACCCCACCTACGCCTGGATCGCGATGCTGCTGGGAGCAGTGATGGGCATCGGGCTGATCACCTACGGCGTGGCCGAGCCGGTCTCCCACCTCCTCACACCGCCCCATGACCTCGCTGAGCCCGGCAGTCAGGACGCTGCCGTGGAAGCGCTGCGTTTCACCTTCCTGGACTGGGGTCTGCACGCGTGGGCCGTCTTCGCGATCTTCGGTCTGGCTATCGGGTACTCCACCCACCGGCTGGGCAACAAGGGTCTCGTCTCCCCGATCCTGCGGCCGCTGATCGGGCGGCATGCCGACGGGTTGGTCGGCAAGGCCGTCGACGTCCTCGTGATCCTCTCCACCCTGTTCGGGACCACGACTTCCCTCGGCCTCGGTGCCGCCCAGATCAGCCAGGGCCTCAGCCAGATCACCGGCACCACGCTGACGAGCATCCCCATCCAGGTGGGCATCATCGCCGTGATCACCGTGATCTTCACGCTCTCCGCCATGAGCGGGGTCAGCCGCGGCATCCGCTACCTGAGCCAGACGACCATGGTCATCGCGGGGGCGCTGCTGCTCTTCGTGCTCATCGCCGGACCCACCACCTACCTCATCAACATCTTCTTCCGCTCCCTGGGCGGCTACGTGGGTGGCTTCCTTGAGATCAGCCTCATGCTGCCGACCACCGCGGACGAGTTGGCCTGGATGCAGTGGTGGACCTACTTCATGATGGCGTGGTGGATCAGCTGGGGCGCCTTCGTGGGCGTGTTCGTCGCCCGGATCTCCCGGGGACGCACGATCCGGCAGTTCGTCTTTGTGGTCCTCGGCGTGCCCACCCTGGTGTTCTCCGCTTGGTTCACCGTCATGGGCGGCAGCGCGATGTTCATGGACATGAACCGGGACGCCGGGATCGGCGCGGCCGCCGCCCAGGACGTCAACACCGCCTTCTTCGGCCTGCTGGACCAGCTCCCGCTGACCCTGTTGACCTCCGTGGTGGCCATCGTGCTCGTCGTGCTCTACTTCGTCACGGGAGCCGACTCCAACACCTACGTGCTGGCGGTGATCTCCAGCGACGGCGACATGTACCCGAAGCGCTCCGTCCTGGCCGTGTGGGGCATCCTCACCGGCGCCATGGCCGCGGTCCTGCTCTACGCAGGTGGTCTGCAAGCACTCCAGACAGCAGTGATCCTCTCGGCCGCACCGTTCATCTTCGTGATCCTTGCCCTGGCTATTGCGATCGTCATGCTTCTGCGCCGGGATCCGCTGATCGTACCCCTGCAGCCGGGACGTCACTGCGCCACCGCGGAGCCGTCCGGCACGGAGCACCCTCAGCAGGGACAAAATGTTGTGCAGAGCGGGGACGGGACGAGCGCTAATGCCGGCATCACCCACGACGGGTCCGCTGCCGTGGAGAACAACGAATCCTCGCTGACGGCAATCCAGACCCGATAGGCCAGGCAACGTTCCGTTCCCCTCACGGACGCTGAGCGCCGGCACAGCAGAAGGCGGTCGAAGCCATCCCCCTGGAGACCGCACGGCCGTCCAAGGCTTCGACCGTCTTCCGCGTCCTCCCATGGGAAACCACCCTCCTGTCCATCACTTCCAGGCGCCCACGGGCGTGCTGCGGCCAGCGGCTCCGGTCCGGGGCCGACGAACCGACAGCCTCAAAGCCTTTTCCAGACCCAGAAAGGACTTCCTCATGACAGTCATCGAAGGCATCGTCGAGCACGGAGACGCCCGGGGCAGGACCATCGGGTTCCCCACCGCCAACCTCGCAATCTCCGACCTCGACGTCGAGGACGGGGTGTGGGCCGCGCAGGTTCGAATCGATTCCCAGGAGTGGGCCGTCGCGGCGGTGTCCGTCGGTCGGCGCCGAACTTTCTACACCGGCGAAGGCCCCCGGCTGCTCGAAGCCCACCTCTTGGACTTCACCGGCGACCTCTACGGGCGCACGATGCATGTCGAGCTGACCGCGAAGCTGCGGGGCCAGAAAAGCTTCCCCTCCGTCCAAGCACTTATGGAGCAGCTGCACCGCGACGTCGAAGCCACCCGGCAGTGGGCAGTCATTCACTGCCCATGGCTCTTGAGCACCCAGGAGTCCAAGACCAGGGAAAGGGCGCTGGTATGACCCAGCAGGGCCCCCCGAAGTGGGCCATCCAACGCGTATCAGGAGTCCTCCAAACCGAACGCGAAGCGGGACGACACACCCTGAACCCAGCAGACCTCGCGCGTCGAACCGGACTCAGCAAGAGCCTGGCGCGGCGATGCCAGGCACACCTGACCACGGCACCTCATTCCACTGTCGGTCCACGAGCCTCGGCCAACCAAGGCACATCCTTGAAGGTATGACCGGGTTCGCGAATCCTCTCGGGACGTACAAAGCCCGATGCCCCTTCCACCGCAGTGGCTTCCAGGGGGCCCAACCCCAACTGCGGACGGCCCCAGTGCTGTTGCCCGCCCGTCCGACGAACCCCTTGACGCAGCGCAGCGGCACCGGCGCCCGGTGGCGTGGTGCGCGTCGACGAAGAGAGGCTGATACATGAGCACCACGGAGAAGGCCCGCACGGCCACCGGCATGCAGGACCGCATCGAGGCGGTCCTGGCCAAGACCCCCACGGGGCTGCTGATCGGCGGCCAGTGGCGGGCCGCCTCGGACGGGGGGACCTTCGAGGTCGAGAACCCCGCCACCGGCGAGGTCCTGGCCACGATGGCCTCAGCGACCCGGGAGGACGCCCAGGCCGCGATGGACGCCGCCGCCGACGCCCAGGAGTCCTGGGCCCGCACCCCGGCCCGGGAGCGCTCGGAGATCCTGCGGGCCGCCTTCGACCTCGTGCAGGAGCGCGCCGAGGACCTCGCGCTGCTGATGACCCTGGAGATGGGCAAGCCCCTGGCCGAGGCGGCCGGGGAGGTCAAGTACGGGGGCGAGTTCCTGCGCTGGTTCGCCGAGGAGGCCGTGCGCGACTACGGCCGCTACCTCGACACCCCCGAGGGCAACCTGCGGATGCTGGTCACGCACAAGCCGGTGGGCCCGTGCCTGCTGATCACCCCGTGGAACTTCCCGCTGGCGATGGCCACCCGCAAGGTCGCCCCGGCCGTGGCCGCCGGCTGCACCATGGTGCTCAAGCCCGCCCGGCTGACCCCGCTGACCTCCCAGTACTTCGCCCAGCTCATGCTGGACGCCGGGCTGCCGGCCGGGGTGCTCAACGTGGTCTCCTCCAAGTCCGCCTCTTCCGTCTCCGAGCCGATCATGGCCGACCCGCGGCTGCGGAAGGTCTCCTTCACCGGCTCCACCCCGGTGGGCAAGCAGCTCATGAAGCTGGCCACCGACAACGTGCTGCGCACCTCCATGGAGCTCGGCGGCAACGGGCCGCTGATCGTCTTCGAGGACGCCGACATCGACAAGGCCGTGGCCGGGGCGATGGCCGCGAAGATGCGCAACATGGGCGAGGCCTGCACCGCCGCCAACCGGCTGCTCGTGCACGAGGACGTCGTCGAGGAGTTCGTGGCGAAGCTGGCCGAGAAGATGGCCGCCCTCACCGTGGGCAACGGTGTGGAGGACGGGGTCACCGTGGGCCCGATGGTCGAGGCCAAGGCGAGGGACTCCGTGGAGGAGTTCGTCACCGACGCCGTTGAGCGCGGGGCGAAGGTCGTCGTGGGCGGTTCCCGGGTGGACGGGCCCGGCTACTTCTTCCAGCCCACCCTGCTGCGCGACGTCCCCACTGATGCGCGCGCGGTGACCGAGGAGATCTTCGGGCCCGTCGCCCCGGTCGTCACCTTCGCCGACGAGGACGAGGCCGTGGCCCTGGCCAACGCCACCGAGTACGGGCTGGCCTCCTACGTGTTCACCGAGAACATCTCCCGCGGGCTGCGCATCGGCGACCGCATCGAGTTCGGCCTGATGGGCCTCAACGTCGGGGTGATCTCCAACGCCGCCGCCCCCTTCGGCGGGGTCAAGCAGTCCGGTCTGGGCCGCGAGGGCGGGGCCGAGGGCCTGCACGAGTACACCACCACCCAGTACATCGGCGTGGAGAACCCCTGGGCCACCGTCCCGACCCCCGGCACCGGCACCCCCGCCTGAGAACGCACAAGAGCCGTGGGACCTGGCACACCAGGTCCCACGGCTTTTGGCTGCTGCAGGAATTGAAGTGGACTGTGGGCAGTGGGTGCAGGTTGACCCTTGCCGCTTTGCATATGGCCGATTAACGGTTGCTCGCGAGGACAGGGTGAGGTCGGTAAGGGCACCTCTTGTAGGCCCGCACGGCCTCTAACACGGGTATGAGGGCATCACATTGCTGACACGGTCGGGTGTATGTGAAGCCGAGGGGGGTCGCCGCGAGCTGTGTGAGGACGAGGCCCTTCTTGGGAACATATGCCCGGACGAGGCGACCAAGTTGTGCGGATCGCCGTACGTGCGCCGATCATCGCTAGGCAAGTCGCTCCGGTCATGCCGTCGCCGTCACTGGTTCAAGGGACCTAGGTCCGCCTAGGCTCAGCGCGGCACCCCAGGCCGGTGCCGGTGAGCCAACTACGCTTGAGCTCCCAGCAGTTCACCGCAGCAGAGGAGCGCACCAGTGTCCGTGGAGATCACCGAAGTCGGTGTCGTCGTGGCTGCTGGCCAGCCTGTCGACTACGCCACCGCCTACAGCTGGGCAGTGGACAACCCCGAGAAGATTACCTCCCTGGTAGAGGACACCAAGGCGTTCGTCACGGTGATCGCCGAGGCCGAGACCGCCCCGCTCGAACGACAGCAGTCCGCGGTGCGCGAGGCGTTCGCTGCTGGCCGGCCCCAGCAGCCCGGGAACTCCTGGAGCTCCTGAGTACCGACCGATGACACGGCGAAGCCCCGCCCTCCTGATCCTTGCTGGGACGAGGAGAAGCGGGGCTCCGTATTGGTTGGGGACGGACTCAGCTCTCGCAGGCCACGCCGTCGCCATCACGGTCGAGCTTCGGGGCGAAGCCCGGGGACCCGGCGTAGAGCGGAGCTGCACCAGCGGCCTTAGCCGCGGAGCAGTTGGCGAACCCCCCGGCCGGGGCGGCCGGGGCGGCCGGCGCCGCGGGCACCGGCTCGGGCTTCGGGGCAGGAGCGACCGGGGCCGGTGCCACCGGGGCAGGCTCGGGGACGACCGGCTCGGGCACCACCGGGGCCGGCTCAGGGGCCTTCTGCACCGGGGCCGGTGCCGGCTCGGGCGCCTCATCGGCCGGGGCCGGGACGTTGGCGTCGAGGTCGGTGAGGACCGCGGCGATCGGGACCTCCTGGCCTTCGCAGTCGGCGAGTACCTCGGTCATGGCGGTTTTCTCCGGGGCGGTGACCCAGAGGTCGTACTTGGCCTTGACCGCGATCTGGATGGCGACGAACTCGCAGCGGAAGTCCACGTTCGGCGGCAGCCACTGATCGGCGGGCTTGTCGGATTTCGCCTGGTTGGTCGGTCCATCCACCGCCAGCAGGTTCAGCGGGTCATTCGTCAAGTCCACGCGCTGGTCCTGGGAAAGGTTGCGGGCCCCGGTGATCCAGGCGTTGCCGAGCGACACCACGTGGTCGATCTGGACGTCGGAGGAGGTGGCCGGCCCGCGCACGAAGTTGATCGTCGTGTCGGTGTAGGGATCCGGGTCCAGGACCCCGGAGTCGACCCGGCACCCGTCGGCGGAGACGACGTCGTCGAGGTCGCGGTTGAGGATTTCCTGGCGGGTGTCCTCGCAGTCGCCGTCGGCGTCGATCCACCCGCCGAACAAGCCGTCACGGTCGTAGTCGGACATGGTGCCCCGGGCGGCGACCTTCAGCCCGTTGAGCGCAGTCAGAGCCTCGGAGGAGGCGGCCGCGGGCGCGGCCGGGGTCCGCGCCGGAGTAGTCGCGGGCTTCGCAGGCGCGCTGGATGCCGTGGGAGAGCCAGCCGCCGTGCGCGCAGTGGTGGCGGGACTGCCACCGGGGTCGGCCGGGGCGCTGGAGCAGCCGGCGAGCAGGGCCAAGGCCATGGCCGCCGAGGTCCAGGCCGCGGCGGTGCGGCCGCGGGCGCGGCGGGAGGCGGAAAGGAAGAGGGGCATGTCGCTCCTGGGGGAGGGGCCGGGTCATCTCGGGGATCACGAAGGCGACCGGCACGGGGATCGAGGCGTCTCTCATCTTCCTGCCGGCTGGTCACCAAAGCGAACAGGCCGCGGATGTGACAGTCCAGCCGCAGCACGTCACCACCACACGCTCTCGTGCGGCCCTGTAACGGCCTGCTGCCACCAATAACCGGTGCAAGGAGACCGGCTGAAGGACACCGGGCGATAGCGCGGTGTCCCGGAGCGAAGGGACGCCCCCACCACCGCTGGTGCCGATGACCGGGCAGGAGGAGGGCTCCGATGTGTCATGCGGAGCACGGACTTGGCCCGAGCATTCCCCTGAGGTGCCAGAGTCAAGGCTCCGGCGGCGGTGGGCAGCGCCTCCGTAGGCTGGACGTATGCGAAAGAGAACACCATGAGTGAGCCGCTGGTCCACATTCAGGATTACCGGATGACCTTCGGGAACACCACCGTGATCGACGACCTGGCCTTCGACGTGCACGCGGGGGAGACCTTCGGTTTCCTCGGCTCCAACGGGTCCGGGAAGACCACGACCCTGCGGGCCCTGTTGGGGATCTATCAGCCCACCGCCGGGGTCCTGCACATCAACGGCAAGCCCTTCGAACCCGCCGACGGAGCCCGGCTCGGGTACCTGCCGGAGGAGCGGGGGCTGTACAAGAAGGAGCCGGTGCTCGAGACCATGGCCTACTTCGGCCGACTCAAAGGCCTCGACAAGTCCAAGGCGCGGTCCTGGTCGCTGGAATACCTCGAACGCGTCGGACTGGCCGAAAAAGCGACCGCCCGCCTGGACAAGCTCTCGGGGGGCCAGCAACAGAAGGTGCAGTTGGGGGTGACGATCATGAACACCCCGGAACTGCTGATCCTGGACGAACCGACGAAGGGCTTCGACCCGGTCAACCGCCGGCTGCTGATGGACATCATCGAAGACCAGCAACGCGCAGGGGCGACGGTGGTGATGGTGACCCACCAGATGGAAGAGGTCGAACGACTGTGTGACCGGGTGATCCTGCTCAAGGACGGCACCTCTCACGCCTACGGCACCGTCCGAGATGTGCAGGAGCAGTTCGGCGGCACCACCTACCGGGTCACCCACACCGGTGTGGTACCAGCTTCACACCACTACACCGTCGTGAGCAGCCAGCCAGTGGGGGAGGGGCAGGTGTCCGAGCTCGCCCCGGCGCCGGGTGCCGATGAGGCCACGGTGCTGACCGAGCTGGTGGGCGCCGGGGTGCCGGTGTCCGGGTTCACCACGGCCCGCACTTCGTTGGAGGAGGTCTTCATCCGGGTCTACGGCGCCGACAGCCTCGAGGACGCTACCCAGCCCGAGAGCGTGGGGGTGGGGGCCTGATGGCGCAGCACAACCTCTCCACGGTCGTCGGGTTCGAGTTCATCCGGACCGTGCGCAAGCGCGGGTTCTGGATCGCGGTCCTGGCGGTGCCGGTGGTCATCGCGATCATCTTCGCCCTGTCGTTCACCTCCAACTCCTCGATCAGCGACTCCGCGGACGCTCAGGCAGAGGCCGAGGTGACCTTCGCCTACACGGACGCCTCCGGGACGATCCCGGACGAGTTGGCCGCCGGCTACGGCGGGCAACCCGCCACTGACCCGACTGAGGCGATCGAGGCGGTGAAGGCCGGGGAGCTGGATGCGTACTTCGCCTACCCCAGTGACCCGGCTGAACAGCCGATCGAGGTCACCGGTGCCGACCGGGGGCTCTTCGACAACGGGACCTATGAGGCAGTGGCCGAGTCCCTGCTGACCACTGCAGCCCAGGCCCAGATCGGGAATCCGGGTCTGGCCGCGGCCGCGGCCGGCGAGCTCAGCGTGGAGTCCACGATCTTCCGCGACGGGGAGGTCACCGGCGGGTTCACCGAGGCCATCGCCCCACTGGGATTGCTGGTGGTGTTCTTCCTGGTGATCGTGATGCTGTCGAACCAGATGCTCAACTCCACCCTGGAGGAGAAGGAGAACCGGGTCACCGAGATGATCCTCACCACCGTCAACCCCACCACCTTGGTGATGGGCAAGATCCTGGCGGTCTTCGCCGTCGGGGCGGTGCAGATCCTGGTGCTGCTGGCCCCGATGGTGATCGGCTACGTCTTCTTCCGCGACCGGATGAACATCCCCGACCTCGACCTGAGTCGGCTGCCCCTGGATGCGGGGACCATGGTCGTGGCGTTGCTGCTGCTGGTCGGCGGATTCGTGCTGTTCACCGGGGTGCTGGTGGCGATCGGGGCGATCATGCCCACCGCCAAGGACGCCGGGGTGATCTTCGGGCCGCTGATTTTCGCGATGTTCATCCCCTTCTACGCCATCAGCCTCATCATCTCCGACCCGGATGCGCTGATCGTGCAGGTGTTCACGTTCTTCCCGCTCACGGCCCCGGTGACCGCGATGCTGCGCAACGGCTTCGGCACCCTCGACCCGCTCACCGCCGGGATCGTGATCGCCGAGTTGTTCGTGTTCGGGGTGCTGGTGTTGCGGGTGGCCGTGCAGCTGTTCCGCTACGGCTCCATTGCCTACACCGACAAGCTCAACCCCCGTACTGTCCTGGGGCGCCGGCGCCCGGCTACGGCAAAGAATTAACCCCCATGGCCGCCTTCCTGGTTGGTGGACGGTCAACGGCTCAGGCCCCGTGTGCATCGAGCGCCCGGGGCCTGAGGTCTTTCTGGAGTCAGGGGTCTCCGCGCGTGGTTCGTGACGTCCGTGGGGTTACCAGAAATACGGTGTGTGAGCGTCCTGTGGTTGACGGAAGGCCCGGATAACGGCCACCAAGCCAGCTCGGAAGTTGCCTGTCTATGCGGCAGCCCTGTCCTAGTGGTTACGGCGAGATGCTATTGCGGTTGGGTTGAACGAATGCGGGATAATGGAGCCATGAATCGCCGCAATCTTACCCGAGCCGACAAGATCGTATCCTGGGCCGTAATTGGGGTTTTAGGAGCTATTGGCGTAGTCACAATTCTCGTCGATGTTGTTTCCAAGGCAACGGGCGGCTATGCCCCATTTTGGTATATGGGCGTATTTCCGCTGATTGGCGCGGTGCCATCCACTGTGTACCTCATCCGGGGTCCGCGAGCTGAGGTTCATATGGGCAGGTTGCGGGCGCAACGATGGACGCCTACAGATCCAGAGGCGGTTGCCCGCTACAAAAAGGTCGCAGAGGAACGCGTTGTCAAAGGACAAGCCGCGCCAACCCAGCAACGCGTCCGACCTGTTACCAACTTTCCTTTCCCTAGGTCGTGGGAAGCTGCTGAGCGTTCTGCAGCTTTATGGCTTGTGCGCCATGGGCACTCTGGCGCGAGAGTCACCAGCGGTGGCGCCGATGGCGGCATAGATGTGGTGGGGCCGACTGTCGTCGGGCAGGTAAAGCACCACGGAAAGCCGATTGGTGCCCCCGACATTCAACGACTTGCGGGCGCGGCATCTGCGCCCCGTTATAGGGGACGAACACGGGTGTTCTTTTCAACTCGTGGATTTACGCCCCAGGCATTGCGTGCTGGCCAAGAGCTTGGAGTCCAACTGTTTGCCCATGCGGGCTCGGACTGGAGGAGGGTGGTTTAGTTTTAAACCTGATAAAGGCCGAATGGGAGTTCTGGGCAGCAGATGTAGCTGACTCACGACGCAGTTGAGTGCTTCAATCCCGACGATCAGGAAGACATCGCAGTGAAGTACGTGAAGGGCGAGAAGCTCAGTCTCAATCACAGCACCTCGGACGACGAGGCTTAGCTGCAAAACTCATCCCAGAACTGACTCGTGCCACTTGAGGGCCCCTGTCCAGTAAGAGCCAATTGGCTCGACGATGCACCGCCCCAGACCAAGGTCGCCCGCTCGTCGCTCCACCGGGCCTTGGATCTCGGTACCTGAGCCCCCAGTGCAGAGGACTTCGGAACTCTGTGCAGCCGACTCCGGAAAATGACACTGGTCATCACGACGCTGGACCATCAGGTCCAGAATGCGCCTGGTAGAAGGCGTGGGCTGTGACGGTTACTCTCAGCCCAGCTTGTCGATGTGCTCAGGGCAGAAAGCACCGACGGCCGCACCATGCATGGCGACCAGTTCGTTGAGGGTGTATTCGACACCAGCTGCAGTGAGAATAAAGTCATTGACGTCCGAGGTCTTCGCCCCGCCGTCGTACAACTGGCAGAGTCCCTCGCCGACAGAGACCAGGTCGCCGTCTTCTGAGAACTGTAGTTCCGGGTATTCATCGCGCACGGAACCCAGGAAAACTTGTTCGATCTGCTCGTCTCGTGAGAGCGCCGGTTCGGCCTTGGTGGTCTTTGGAGCAGGCTTGGTTGTCGAGGACTTCAGCGACGCTGTTGTTGCGGTTGGTGTCGGCGAGGCCTCGGTTGCTGGCTGCTCTTGCTCGGCGGCGCATCCGGAAAGGACGAGGACAGCCGCGACGGCGGCAAGAATAGCTCTCATATGGTTCTCCAGCGAGTGATGATGGCTCACATGCTACGACTGCGCACCGAGAGCGCGAGTGATTAGCCCACCGCTTACCAACCGGAAACAACGAACAATGAATCACGATGTGATGCCTAGGATGGCCTTTAGCTCTCGGTAATTTAACGGGGCTTTGCTTCTTTCTTGCATTTGTTACTGCACGGCGACGAATACCTTGTCTCCGAGCATGCCTGGACTGACTGCAAGAACGCCTTGGTCAGCCGTGGCGGTCGGCACTTCAAAGGCGATATTTCCTGTTGCAGTGCCATCCGTGTAGAGCGTGCTCGTGGTATCGATAGCCTCCGGTGCGACGACGGAGTTGTCGAAGCTGTTGACCGTCGTACTGTCTGTTGTCACGTACTCGACTGTGACGAAAACCGGCATCTGCCCATCTGGGTCATCGCCCAAGTAGGTCGTGGAGTAATTCACGAGCATGTACTCCGACCCCTCGGCAGGCGGCTCGTTGAATTGATTGGCAGAGACAACTGCGTCCGTGGCAGCGAGGGTGACGGAATTGACTACGACGCGCCAATCGTCGGACTCGATGACCGAGCCAATCGGGTAGGGGTCCTCGCGCGTTCCTGCATCGGCAGCCGCGTCTTCCTCGGCGACGTCTTCTTCGGCTGCCTCGTCATCAGCAGCCGCGTCCTCAGACGGTTCGACGACTGTGGTGTTCCCGCTGCCGAGAGCTTCATCGAAAGAGGTCGTGACGACGGTCAAGAACACGACGACTCCGACAATCGTTCCCACGATCGAGAGGATCACAGCGGTGATGCCCATCCATTTGGACTTGTCCTTGAGGAACAGGGAAACGAGGCCCAGAACAAAGGCAATCGGCAGCAGGATCCAGCCGACGATGAGAGCACCGGGAATGCAGGCGAAAATGAAGCCGAGCACTGCTGTAATCAGCGCAATGAGCCCCACGACGTTCGACTGCTTTTTCGCCTTGGTCTGCTGAGGCGGAAGCGTCTGTGTTGACGACCCATGGCCAAAATGCGCGGGAAATGGTCGCTGTGGCTGGTGGGGCGGAACTTGTTGTGAGCCGTCCCCGGGGGGTCCTGGTGGTGTCATTGCTCTATATTCGCAGATGCAAAAGCCCCCGCAGATTCAAGACACGAAGCCGCCGCAGTGCAAGACCTTTCCCGAGGTAACAATTGCGGAGCGCGGCTCCCCGGCAACCGCTGTCCGGGGCTCTTCCAGCCGCTGCCGTGCGACATCCGCGGGGCACTCGGATCTGGTAGCCCCTGGATGACGCTCAGCGCGGTAGCAAGCGCCCAAGAAGCAGCGAGATATGGAACCGCGCCCATCGGGAGCGGTTCTTCTGTTTTCAGCCAGACCAGCGGTGATCACAATGACGATGAACAGCAAGGGGGTGCTGAAGTGCTGGTTGACTGCAGGGACTGCGCCGCTGCGATGGGGCCCTCCTGTGGGCGAGGGGGTAACAGGCGATCAACCTAAATGTTGACATATCAACATAATGGAGGTTAGCTGGTGCGTGTTCTCGAAGATGGCACCAGGGTTGCGGGGCTGTGGATACGGTGAACATGTTCAATTCGCCGCACCAGGAGTACGCCCCATGGCCAGAGCGCGCAAGAAACAGCAAGTTGAGGGGCAGCTGAGCATTGATGCCTTTCTCTTCCCGGAACCCGAGGAGGTTCGTGATGAACACGTACGGCAAGTTCGCGCAGGAAGCGTGGAAGACGACCGCGCCGGCGGAGTACGCCCTGATCCCGGACCCGGATCAGTGGTTCGAGGCGCTGGGGGAGGAGGCGGCGCAGCGGGTGGGCGAGCTGATGATGGAGCTGGCCGGCCCGGATCCGGTGGGGGAGACCTATCTGGAGAAGGTGGGGCGGTTGAACGCGTCGAAGATGCAGGCCGAGGAGATCGTGCGCGCGGAGATGCTGACTCCGGACCCGTCGGTGCAGCAGGAGCCGGAGGAGGACGAGGAGGAGTCCGGGGTGGCGCGGAGGCTACGGATCGTGCAGCAGCTGAACCGGGAGGACCGGGAGTACTGGGAAGAGGTGGCCCGGCTGGACGCCGAACAGGCATAGCCCCGGCTTCCTCAGAGTCCGTGGGCCCGGGGCGATTCGTCCCCCGCACCCAGGACGATCTGGCCCCGTCTGGGGCGCAAGCAAGGTTCCGAGCCAATCTGGCAGCGCTGCGGGTGCTGCGCACCCTGCAGGCCGAGGAGCGGGCCGCCACCGAGGTCGAACGCACCACCCTGGCCCGCTGGGGTTCCTGGGGTGCCAGTGGGGTCGCGGAGGTCTTCGACGAGTCCCGCAGCGAGTATGAGGCCGAGCGGGCCGAACTGCGCGAGCTGCTGGATGAGGCCGAGTACGCGGCCGCCCGGCGCACGGTGATCAATGCCCACTACACCGACCCGGCGATCGCCGCCGAGGTATGGGGCGCCCTGACCGGGCTGGGTTTTGAGGGCGGCCGGGTGCTGGAGCCCGGCTCCGGTGCCGGCACCTTTATCGGCCTGGCCCCGGAAGGAGCCCAGATGACCGGGGTGGAGTTGGATCCGGTGACCGCGGCCATCTCCCAGGCGATCTACCCGGACGCCACGATCCGTACCGAGTCCTTCGCCGACACCCGGATGCCCGGTAGCACCTTCGACGCCGCGGTGGGCAACGTCCCCTTCTCGAAGAATTCCCTGCACGATCCCCGCCACAACGCGGCCGGGCACTCGATGCACAACCACTTCATCCTCAAGCCCCTGGCCCTGACCCGCCCCGGCGGGCTGGTCGGGGTGATTTCCTCGGCCTTCACCCTGGACGCGCAGAACCCCGCGGCCCGCCGGGAGATGGCCGAGACCGCCGACCTGCTCGGTGCGGTGCGCCTGCCCACCGGCGCCCACCGGCGGGCTGCCGGCACGGACGCGCTGACCGACGTGCTGATCTTCCGCCGCCGCCTGCCCGGGGAGGAGCCGCTGGATCAGTCCTGGGTGGAGATCGCTCCGGTGGAGCTGGATGGCCAGCAGGGGCGGATGAACGCCTACTTCCTCGCCCATCCCGAGCGGGTGCTCGGTGAGCCGGTGATCGGCCACGGCATGTACGGCTCCGCCACGCTGACCGTGCGGTCCGATGACTTGGCGGTCACCGGGGCCCGGCTGCGCGAGCAGCTATCGGACATCACCGAACTGGCCCTGGCCGCCGGGCGGGGGATGGCCGAACGCACGGGCGAGCAGGACCTGGAGGTCGCGGCCCTGGTGCCGGCTGGTGAGCAGGAGCAGATTGGGCACATCGCCGACCGTGGGGAGGCGGGCTTCACTCAGGTCACCGTGGAGGGGGTGCACGCACCGCTGAGGGTTCCCCGCACCCAGGAGGGCGAGCTGCGGGCTCTGTTGGGTCTGCGGGATGCGGCCCGGGCGGTGTTGACCCTCGAGGCGGCCAACGTCGAGGACACCCCGGAGCTCGACGCCATGAGGTCCCAGCTGGCGGCCCACTATGAGACGTACGCGGGGCGATATGGGCCGATCAACCGGTTCACTGAACGCCGCACCGGCAAGTACGACGAGGCAGGGGCGGACATCCTGGCCCGGGTCACCCCGCCGGCGGTACGGCTACTGCGCAGGGACCCGTTCGGGCCGCTGGTGCTGGGCTTGGAGCACTTCGACGAGGGTGCGGGCACCGCGGTGGCGGCCGGTCTGCTCTCGGAGCGGCAGGTGCAACCGCGCCGTCCTGTGCTCGGGGTGGACACCCCGGATGAGGCCCTGGCCGTCACCCTGGACACGCTGGGCGCCGTGGACCTGCCCCATATCGCCCGGCTGCTGGGCACCGACGAGACCGGGGCACGGGAATCCTTAGGGGAGCTGGTCTACGAGGTGCCCGGCGAGGACGGGATCTACGAGACCCGCGCGGAGTACCTGTCCGGGGATGTGCGCGAGAAGCTGGACACCGCCCGAGCCGCGACAGCCGCCGATGACCGGTTCCAGCCCAACGTCGCGGCACTGGAGGCGGTGCTGCCGGCCCCGCTGGGGGCCGATGAGATCGAAGCCCGGATCGGCGCCGTGTGGGTGTCTCCGGAGATCCACGAGCAGTTCTTGCGCCACATCATCAGGGACTCTGCTGCGCGGGTGGATCGGATCAGCGGGGCGAGTTGGGATGTGAAGGCCAGCCGCCATGTCTTCGCGGCCCGCAACGACTGGGGTACCGAGCGGATGGCGGCCGGAGACATCTTCAAGAAGCTGCTGGAGCAGCGCCGGGTGCAGGTCACCGACCCGGACCCCTCAGACCCGGAGGGCAACCGCCGGGTGGTCAACGCCACCGAGACCACCGCCGCCCAGGAGAAGGCGTCCCTGATGCAGGAGCGCTTCGGGGAGTGGGTGTGGGAGGACCCGGGAAGGGCGACCGGGCTGGTGGATGAGTACAACCGGCGGTTCAACTCCATCGTGCTACGCGACTACACGGTCGAGGGGGAACGGCTGTCCTTCCCCGGGCTGGTGAAGAACTTCACCCCCCGGCCCCACCAGCGGGCGGCAGTGGCGCGGATGCTCTCGGAGCCCTCGGTGGGGCTCTTCCACGAGGTCGGGGCGGGCAAGACGGCCGAGATGGTGATCGGTGCGATGGAGCTGCGCCGGTTGGGGATGGCGCGCAAACCGGTGATCGTGGTGCCCAACCACATGCTCGATCAGTTCTCCCGGGAGTGGTTGCAGCTCTACCCTCAGGCCCAGATCCTGGCGGCGTCCTCGGAGGATCTGGCCGGGGACAAGCGGCGGGTGTTCGTGGCCCGGGCGGCGGCAAGTGATTGGGACGGGATCATCATGACCCGCACCGCGTTCGAGCGCATCGAGCTCTCCGAGGAGTCCAAGGCCGCCTACGATCTCGCCGAGATGGGCCGCCAACTGGCCGAGCTGGAGGCCGCCAACGAACGGGCAGCGGCCAGCGGGGCGGACACCATGTCGATCAAGCGCATGGAGGCCCGACTCCAGGCGAGGGAGGAGAAGCTCAAGGCCAAGTCCGACCGGGCGACGGATCCGGGGATCACCTTCGAGCAGACCGGCATCGACTACCTGTTGGTTGATGAGCTGCACGAGTACAAGAACCTCGACACCGCCTCCAACATCCAGGACGCGGCGATCGACGGGTCCAAGCGCGCCAGCGACCTGCACGCCAAGGTGGAGTACCTCCGATCCCAGCACGGGGACCGGGTGATCACCGGGGCGACGGCCACACCGATCGCCAACTCGGTCACGGAGATGTACGTGATGCAGCGCTACCTCGGCCCGGAGCTGTTGGAGCGGGCGGGCATCCACGACTTCGACACCTGGGCGGCGACCTTCGGTCAGGTGGTGTCCGAGATGGAGCTCTCGGTGGCCGGCGGGGACAGCTTCAAGATGAAGGAGCGCTTCGCGAAGTTCCAGAACGTCCCGGAGCTGTTGAAGATGTTCCACACTTTCGCCGACGTGAAGACCGCCGAGGATCTGCAACTACCGACCCCGGATTTGGTGGTGCGGGAGGACGGGAAGCGGCTGCCGCGCATGGTGGCCGTGGAGGCCTCGGCACAGCTGCAGGACTACATCGGGGAGATCGGCCGCCGCGCCGAGGCGATCCAGGCCCGGTTGGTGCCTCCGACCGAGGACAACATGCTCAAGATCAGCTCCGACGGGCGCAAAGCCGCCTTGGACCTGCGCCTGGTCGACCCGGAGCTGGGCTCGGTTGTGGCGGAGACCAAGATCAGCGCCGCCGCGGACCGGATGGCCCGCGTGTACGAGGACCACCGGAACGACGTGTTCACGGATCCCTCCACCGGGGAGGAGCACCCCACCCGCGGTGGCCTGCAGATCGTGTTCTGCGACCTGGGCACCCCATCGGAGTCCTGGAACGTCTACGAGGAACTGCGCGCCCAGCTGGCTGAGCGTGGGGTGCCGGCGGAGAAGATCCGGTTCATGCACGAAGCCCGCAATGATGCGGAGAAGGGCCGGTTGTTCTCGGCCGCGCGCACGGGGGAGGTGGCGGTGCTGATCGGGTCCACGCAGAAGATGGGGGTGGGCACGAACATTCAGGCGAGGGCGGTGCACCTGGTGGACCTGGACGCCCCGTGGCGCCCGGCCGATGTCGCCCAGCGCCACGGGCGGATCATCCGGCAGGGCAATCAGAACCCGGAGGTCGCGATCTCGCAGGTGGTGACGAGGGGGTCCTTTGACACCTTCATGTGGCAGACCCTGGAGCGGAAGTCGAAGTTCATCGACCAGATCATGCGCGGCCGGTTGGACGTGCGCGAGATCGAAGACGTCGGGGACAACACGCTGTCCTTCGCCGAGGTGAAGGCGATCTCCAGCGGCAATCCGTTGATCCTGGAGAAGTCGAAGGCCGATCAGGAGCTCGCCCGGTTGGAGCGGTTGAACCGGGCCTGGCACCGCAACCAGTCCTCGCTGGTGTTCCGCAAGGACGCCGCCCAGGTGCGCGCCGATGCACTCGAGCAGGAGATCCCCGTGCTCTGCGCAGCGGCGCAGCGGACCACCGATGAGGTGGGCGGTGAACGGTTCCGGATGACCATCGACGGGGCCAGCTACGACAAGCGCGCCGACGCGGCGCAGGCGTGGCAACGGTGGGCTGGGGTGCACGCCACCTCGCGCCCGCCCCGGGGCGGGGAGAGCGACCTCGGGGTTGCCGGGCGCATCGGTGGCCACGACATCCGGGTCGTGCAGCGTCCAGGGAACCTGGCCGACCTCAGTGCGTCGCCGGTCGAGCTGCGCATCGATGACGCCCCCGGTATCGCCGTGGAAGTCACCCGCGCCACGTCATTGAACCCGAGCGTGGGGATGATCCAGCGGCTCGAGAACCAGGTGATGAAGTTGCCCGAGGAAGTGACCAAACGCGAAGCCCGGCTGGTAGCCGCGCATCAGGAAGTCGAGGACGCCCGGGAGGCGTTGGACGTGCCCTTCAAGCACCAGGACGCACTGGAAGCCGCCCGGTGGGAGGTCGAACGGATCGGGCGCGCGATGCGCGGGGAAGAGACGCCGCAGCCGACCCTGGACCCGGAGCTGGAGGCGTTGAAGAAGCGGATGCGCATCAACTTCCCCGATGCTTCCAGTGCGGGTCGCAGCAGTGCCGGGCGTGGTGGAAACGGTGCCGGGCGTCCGCTCGAGGTGGCGCGGCGGTACGACGAGCAGCGTCCCCGGCAGGGCGGTTTGGAGCTGTAAATACTCGCTCTGTTTGGTCTGTTCAGATGGACGGTGCCCGTTCCCCATTCGGGGAGCGGGCACCGTTGTTGCGTGGTGACTACGTGTGCGGGAAGCCGTCCACAGTCGGCGGTTACGGAAGTGCCACGGTCGCGGGGGAGGTGACCTGCCGGCTGTGGGTGGGTGGTCGGATGGGGTCCCCGTGCCCATGTGGGCACGGGGCCAGGAGCTCAGCCGCGGTTGCCCACCTCGCGGTCCGCTCGAGTCTGGCGTGCTTCGCGCCAGATGACGAGTAGCGAGACCACCAGGATCAGGCCGGAGAACAATCCGATTCTCGAGCCTCGGGTCACCAAGATGATGGAGACGATCAGGAGCACGCCGTAGCTGGCTGTGAGAACCCAGCGACTGGCCGTCACTGCTCCGGCTCAGTGCCGCCGTCGTTCTGAGCGGACGAGGAGTGCGCGCCCGAGGTGGTCTGGGTGGTCTTCCGCCGGCGCTGCACCCGCTGCACCTTATCGGGTGCCGCCAGCCCGATCTTTTTCAGTTCGTCGGCGGTCCAGCCGCCGCTGTTCACGGCGGCCTGGAACGCGGCGGTGTCGTTCTTCTCTGCCTCCTTCAGCGCGTCTCGTGCCTCGTCGAGGGCGCCGCGTGCGGTGATCGCCCGGCGGATGTAGTCCATCCGGTCGTTGAGCAGCCGCTGCGCGGCTTCTTCTGCTTGCTGGGGGTCGGTGAGCTTCGCCATGCCCCCAGGTTAACGGACGCACACCGTTCGTTCCAGAGACCACGCCTGCTCAGCTGCCGCTTCGCACCCGTGGTGCCCCAGCGGAGCAAAGCTATGTTTTATGTGCCATAAAACGGGTGCACCGCTGGCCCTGCCGGTTTTGCGGTGGCACACTGGTCGTGTGGGGCCCACGGTGTGGGGGCGCTGCGCTGGGCCGGCAAGGAGAGGAGGTGCTGTGGTGGAGCAGGAGAATCCGCGTCGGGTGTGGAAGTCGAGACGGAAGCGGATCGAGGGCAAGACCCAGTACGTCCGGGTGTCCATGTCCGAGGCCGAACGTGCTCAGTTGATGGTGCTGGAGCAGCAGACCGGGCTTTCACCCTCGGCGCTGATGGTCGAGGCCGTGTTCGGTTCGGCGGATCCAGTGACGGTGCAGCTGCGGCGGAACCAGCTGGTCGAGTTGCTAGCGATGCGCCGGCTGATGGCCACGATCTCGAACAACGTGAACCAGATCGCCCGGCACGCCAACAGCACCGGTGAGGTGTTGCCGGAGGCGGTCGAGACGATGCGTGAGGCTCGGCGGTTCGGTGAGGAAGTGCTGGCGAAGCTCGAGGAGCTCGCGCCGTGATCCCGAACATCACCAAGGGTGACAAGCCGGTCGGGCTGATGAAGTACCTGGTGGGTCCGGGCCGGTCTAACGAGCACACCGACCCGCACCTGGTGGGCGGCTCCCCGCTCATCATGTCGTGGTACGACGATGTGCAGCTCAACGAGGACGCCGCGGTGTCGATCGCCCGCGAGGTGGATCTGAACCGGCGGATGCTGGGCTTTGATGCAGACACCAAGCACATCTGGCACTGCTCGTTGTCGATCCCGTACCAGGACCGGGAGGTCACCGACCAGGAATGGTCGGACATCGCGGCCCGGTTCATGGACGAGATGGACTTTACCGAGGCTGGGGCCAAGGCTCCGTGCCAGTGGGTTGCGGTGCATCACGGGCGCTCGACCAAGGGCAACGATCACATCCACATCATGGCCTCCACGATCCGGGAGGACGGGACGAAGTGGGCCGATGGCAACGACTTCTCCCGGGCGCAGAAGGTCGCCCGGGGGATCGAGAAGGACTTCAACCTCATCCAGCTCGGCAACCACTCCGAACGGTGGCTGCAGCAGGGCGAGCTCGTCCGGGACAGCACCCGGGAGCCGACCCGGTTCGCGCTGGAGCGCACCGTGCGCGCGTGCGCGGTGGCTGCCGAATCGGAGGCCCAGTTCGTCCGTTTGATGCGCCGGGCGAAGCTGCTCGTGCATCCCCGGTTCGCCGCCGGCACCGACTCGGTGGTCACCGGGTACTCCGTGGCGGAGCGCCCACCGAAAGGGATGCGGCCACTGTGGTTCGGCGGCGGCAAGCTCGCCCAGGACCTCACCCTCCCGTCCCTGCGGACCCGCTGGCCGGACACCCCCGAGTCCGCCCAAGAGGCATCCGAGGAGTGGATGGCGGCCAAGCGGCACCGTCGCATCGTGCACCCCGACGCCCCCGGTGCGGCCCTGGACGAGGAGACCGCCCGACGGTTGGCCGGGGAACTAAAAGAGGTGCGCCGGCGGCTGGTCACCATCGCCCCGGACGACCACCAGTCCTGGGCGCACGCGGCCCGCGAAGCCTCCGGGGTGTTCGCGGCGTGGTCCCATGCCACTGAGGACGGCCAAGGCCCCTTGGGACGCACCGCCCGCGTGCTCGCCCGGTCGGCGCACCGATCCGGGGTGAAGATCACCACCCCATTGGAGGCGCCGCTGCGTACCAGTGGCACCACCGCGTTCCTGCTGGCGGCCACGCGCGCCCCGTCCCCGGCGGCCCAGGCGCTGATCATGAACCAGATGCTGCGGATGACCCAGGCGTTCTACGAGATGCACCAGGCCAACAAAGACCTGCGCGAGACCCAGCTCATCAACGACGCCTTCGAGCAGCACCTGGCCGCCGTCGCCGAGCCTCTGCCGGAGGTCGGGACCTCCGCGCCGGCGCGTTCGGCCTCCCACGCTGGCCCCGCGCGTGAGCGCGGTGCGCTGCGGGAAACCCAAGGACCCACCGCCACGGTGCGCCCCTACGTTGACCACACCCGCCCAGAGCACGGAATGGAGCTGTAGCGACATGAGCACACAACCCGACGGCGTGAATGAGCTGCTCTCCCGGGACCTCCAAGCGGCGATGGCCGTGGCCGGGCGCTGGGGCGAGATGATGGCCCGCCAACGCGCCGAACGACTCCGCCAACGAGTCATGGAACAGCAGCACCGGCGGCGCGAGCTCGAGGAGCGCTTCGAGGCCGAACGCGCCATCATGCGCGCCGAGCTGGCGCCGGTGGACCAGGACCGGTTCTGGGAGACCGCGAAAGCTGAGGACATGGCCGGCCACTACGGGCTGGCCCGCCAGTGGGAGCACCACGACGAGGCCGCCAAGGCCGCACGCGGACGGATTGAGTCGGAGGTGAAGGATCGCCACGGGCTGAGCGTGGAGGACTACCTCGAGGAACGTACCCCAGAGCCTCAGCGCACGGAATCTGTTGAGCAAAAGACCACCGCCCGCGAAACTGTCGATGCGCAACGCGACCACGCCGAAGCCGCCCGCCACGCCGCCGTGGCCGCACAAGGCGACCTGCAGAACGACACGGACGTCCGCCACGCGGCCGCCGAGGCCGAAGAGTTCTGGGACTCAGGAGACCGTAGGGCGCGCCTGGCCGACAGCCTCATGGCCGCCCTCGGCGGCACCGAGGAGGGCCGCGACGGGGTGCAAGCCCGAATGGCTGCGGAGCGGGATCAGGGCGCTCCCCCCATAGAGGCAGCGCGATCCACTGAACGTGGTCCCAGAGCTCGCAAGAACACCGGGCGTGGCGCAGGGCGAGAGCGCGATCTCGGCCTCAGCTGAGGCCGAGAACGGGGTAGCCGCGTGCCACCCGCGGCTTCATCGCCCGCCGCGCGTGTTCGTTCCGGGCCCGCACGTCGGGCTGGTGAACGTCAGTGCGCTTTGCGCCTGGAGCGGGTTGTGCGAGCTCCTGCTGGTGCAGCTCAGCCGGCCACTCGTCTGGCGGGGTGCCGACGAAATCCGTACTGAGACTCAACCGGAAGCCCCTGCACAGCGCGCAAGGTCACCGTCGGGTGGGGACCGCATCGACGTTCAGCACAGACTGTGTGAGTACGCGCACGCCCTCCTCGATGTGGGCGATATCGGTCCACTCCTCCGGGCAGTGGCTCCGTCCTCCCGCTGATGGAACGAAGATCATTCCTGCCGGGGCAAGCCGCGCCATTTCGACACTGTCGTGAGTGGCGCCGGAGTAGAGCCGGACGGCATCATGCCCGATCTGGGCGGCCGCATCGGCAATGATCCCGGAGAGATCGCCGTCCATGATGGCCGGGAGGTCTGTGTGCCCCCACCTCAGGGAGCTGGACGTGCGGTGCCTGCCATCAATCCGATGCATCTCCTGTGCCAACTGGTCCTGTAACGCGTCGAGCACGGTGCCCTCCGGGCTGCGGAACTCTCCGGTCACTCGTGCCTGTTCGGAGATGACGTTCGTGAGCGGACTCGAAGTGGTGACAGTACCTACCGTCCCGACCGTGTCCCGGCCGGCGGCTGCTATGCGTTGTACGGCCAGTACTGCATCGGCGGCACAGCACATGGCATCCTGGCGGGTTTCCATCGGTGTGGTGCCGGCATGGTCGCGACGTCCGTGGACGTCGAGAACAAAGGTGCTGATCCCACACACTCGCGTCACTACGCCGATGCCCACTCCCTCCTGCTCCAGAACCGGCCCTTGCTCGATGTGCAGCTCGAGGTAGGCCGCGACTTCCTTGGTGTCCCATCGGCAGCTCGACGCACGCTCCGGGGCGTGTCCTGCGGAACTCAACAGCTCGGCCAGCGTGAAGCCGGTGTCGTCCGCCGCACTGAGATGCTCTGGGGTGAGGGCGCCCGCGATGGCGCGTGACCCGACCAGCTTCACCCCTTGAGCATTGCCTTCCTCGTTGGCGAAGTCGACGACTCTCAACTGGTGATGCAGGCGGATTCCGGCTCGCTGGAGCGTGCGGACCACTTCGATGGCTCCGAGAACACCGATGATTCCGTCGAAGCGGCCACCGCCGGGCACTGTGTCTGTATGGCTGCCGATGACGATGGCCGGGACCGCCGAGTCCGCGCCTTCGAGCACGCCGATGACATTGCCGACAGCGTCGACGTGCGTGCGGAGACCCGCCTCGCGCATCTGAGTCGCCACCCATGCCCGCCCGGCGACGTCGTACTCGCTGTACCCGACCCGTGACCATCCAGGCAGGTCGGGGTCGACCACTGTCGCCAGGTGCGAGAGCCCCTGTTGGATGAAATCGATCTCGGGGTCCATGTGCGTGGTCACGACACCACGCTTCCGAAGGCCGGCGACACCTGCGCTCCGACGTGCTGGGTGCTGGTTGCCGCCAGGTCTACCGCGCGCCGGACAGCTGACGAGATGGTCGTGCCCGGCTGGGCCAGTTCGTGAGCCAGCGCACCGCAGAAAGCGTCACCGGCTCCGCTGGTGTCGACCACGTCGACTGGGGGCGCCGGTACCCACTCGACCATTGCGCCGGTCGGATCGAAGATCGCGGCCCCATCGGCGCCGAGGGTCACCACGAGCGTCCCCTGGAACGCGAGGTGGGCCACACACTCTTGCACCTGCTCCATCGAGGTCGGGGTGGGCCTGCCGGCGAGTTGACCCAACTCCGTCCGGTTAGGCACTAGGACGTCGACATGCTTCAGAAGTGGCATCAGCGTCTTGAGGTCCGGCATCGGGGCAGGATTCAAGATGAAACGATGCGGCGTGCGTGCTCGAGCCGCCGCCAGCAGCGTTGGCACCGGAACTTCGAGCTGTGCCAGCAGCACGTCCTCGGTGCCGGAGCGGACCGTTCGTGAGACCCACTCCTCATCGAGGTCCGCGTTGGCCCCCGGGTCAACCACGATGAGATTCTCTCCATCGTCCGACACCAGGATGACTGCGGTTCCCGTAGGGGTGTCCTTCGCGCGGAGCGTGTCAGAGGTGTCGATGCCTCGAGCCTGCAGCGCGGCCAGGCCGTGCTCACCGTGTGCGTCGGCGCCGACTGCTCCGACGAAGCGCACCCGGCTTCCCAACGCAGCCGCGGCAGCCGCTTGATTGGCGCCCTTGCCCCCGGGGGAACTGTGGCGACTCCGGGCGAGAACGGTTTCTCCGGCTCCGGGGAGACGGGCCACCCGCAGCGTCGTGTCGATGTTGAGGGAACCGACGATGCAGACCTGACCCGCGGCGCTGTTCACGACCGCCGGCCCAGGGAGTCGAGGGCCTCCAGGACCAGGGACCAGTAGCGCTCGGTGTCCAGTGTCATGGCGACCTGGGCATTGGGTGCCTGCTCGGGATACCGCCTGTGCAGGTCGACGATGGTGGTGCCGCGCGTCCATGTGCCGTCCAGCTCGACGGCCAGGAAGGCCGGGCACCAGACGATGGCCGCGGGATCGATGAGGGCCGCGATCGTGCAAGGGTCGTGCACCGGCGGGGCGTCGAAATCCCAGACGCGGTGGTAGGAGGACCCGAAGAAGCCCATCCACCCGGCGCACACCTTTCCGATCTCATGCGTCATGGCCGCCATCCGGTCAACAACGTCCTGAGTGGCCAGTGCCTGATGGGTGAGATTGAGACCGACCATCCGGATGGGAACCCCGGAGGCCAGGACGATGTCGAGCGCTTCTGGGTCAGCGTAGGTGTTGAACTCGGCCGTAGGGGTGTGGTTGCCCCGTTCCGTGGAACCACCCATGAAGATCACCTCGCGGATCCGTTCCGCGAGTTCGGGGGTGTCCCGGAGAAGTCTGCCGACGTTGGTCATCGGCCCGGTGACCACGAGCGTGATCGGTTCGATGGAGGCACGAAGCGTTCTAGAAAGCAGGCTCACCGCGTCCTCGCTCTGCGGCTCGAATCCCGGATCTGGCATGGGCGGCCCGTCCAGACCGCTGACGCCGTGCACGTAGTTGCCCAGAGCAGTCGCCCCATCCAATGGACCGCCGGCGCCGGCGGCTACTGGGATGTCGGTAGCGCCGGCCAATGTGAGGACCTGGATGGCGTTGCGAGTGGCGTCTTCAACAGAGCAGTTGCCGAAGCACGTGGTGACGGCGAGCAGTTCCACGGCGGGAGAGCTGACGGCCAGCAGCAGGGCGACCGCGTCGTCGTGTCCGGGGTCGCAGTCGATGATGATCGGCGTGGTCATCACTTGCCCTCCCCAGCCAGCCAACGCAGCGTGGACCCCACGAGCGGTGCGAAGCCGTCCCAGTCCAGGAACTCCTGCGGGCACCAGTGCGGACCGATGTCGGAGGTCCACACCAGGCTCCGCCCTGATCCGACCTCTCGCGTCGCCAGCAGGACGTCGTCGCCAACGGTGGCGATGACTGAGGCGTCAGGCGTTGCGTGGACCTCGTTGTAGCCGAGCAGCGCTGGAGCCCCGAGGCACGCTTGTCCCAGAGGGTGGTCCGGCTGCAGCACGTTCACCGGCGCGCCCTGCGGCGCTTCGACCCGGTCGTCTCCGGCGATCATGGTCACAGGCAGGGTGTCGGCGATGGGGCTGCGGGCGAAATTGGCGATGCCTTGGATTCCCTGAAAGCTGAGGTAGCCCCCGGCCATCATGAGGCCGCCGCCATCATGGGTCCACTCTCGCAGCGCCACCAAGGAGTTTTCGCTGCGCTCACCCTTCTTCCACGTCTCCGGGGTCAGCACGAAGGAGTTGTACCCGATGTCCGAGATGATGACGACGTCATAGGCCGACAGGGCTTGGGCTGTGCGAGGAAAATGGGCTGGGACGTCGTGCCCATACATTTGTTCGATCTCGATGCCCTGTTCACCGGCGGCTGCGATGAAGGCGTCCGCGCCGGTGTCGAAGGTCGTGCTGTTGAAGTGGTCGAAGCCCTTGTGGTGGGTTTCGTGGACGATCCAGCTCTCGCCGGCGAGTAGAACACGGGTCATCGGGGTCTCCTTCAGGTAGGTCAGCCAGCGGCTGTGACGCGCCCCTCGAAGAGGGCGCGGGGGTTGTCGACGAGCAATTGGTCGGTAGTGCCACGATCGATGCCGTGCCGGTGCATCCGGGGGACGAAGTACTGCAGGATGTGCCCGTATCCGGGGCCTCCGTGGCTGCGCAGCAGCGACTTCAGGAAGATGTCCTGAGAGATCAGCAACTGGGCCGCGTGTCCGCGCTCGATCAGGCGCGCCAACCAGGCGGCGTTCTGTTCGTCGGAGGGGCACTGCACGCCCTGGTCGGCGTAAAACACCTCCATGCCGATCATGTCGAACTGGAGCCAGGCACCGCGGGCCAACAGGCTTTCCTGATAGCTCGAGTCCGCACCGGAGGGGCCCATGTGGCAGAGGACGACTCGTTCCATGGCCACGTCGAGGCCTTCGGCGATGTCGAGCACTTCGTGGCCGAGTCGGTACCAGCCAGGCAGATGCACCTGGATCGGCAGATCGGTTTCTTTCTGCGCGAGGAACGCTCCGGTCAGGCTGCGTCGCTCGGCCTGGGTGAAGTCCGCGCTGACCCCGATCTCCCCGATAATCCCCGGGCGTACCCCGGACTCACCGTGGGTGATGTCCTCGAGAATCCGCTCGGCGATGTGCTCGCTGTCCAGGTGGGCGACCTCCGCCGGGTGGCTGGCCTCCAAGTAGTAGCCGGTGCCGGCGACGATGTTCACGCCCGTGCGCCGGCTGATTTCGGACAGGCCGGCGAGATCGCGGCCGCTGCCCAGACCGGAGGTCTCGACGATCGTTCGTCCGCCGAGTGCGGCGAACCGGGCGACTTCCTCGATCGCGGCCTCGTGATCGTCCAGTGTGCAGTTGTCCTGATTGCCGAAAGGGTCCTGCTTGAGGTCCCACAGGATGTCAGGCGTGACTGGACGTGTGGCGAAGTCGGCAGGATCCCACCCGCGGGAGGTGGTGCTGTGGGACCAGGAGCGGACATCGTTGAGGATGTGTTCGTGGGTCAGGGTCACACCGAGTTCGGCGGCGCTGACAGGCCCGGTCACCGTCATGACCGCAGTCACGCGGTGTTCCCCGCAAAGCGGCTGAAGATCTTGCTGTTGAGCAGGATGGCGACCACCAGAATGATGCCTTGCACGATCGGCACCCAGTAGACATCCACCCCGAGAAGCACCAGGCCGTTGCTGATGATGCCCAACGTCAGTGCCCCGATCGCCGACCCAATGATCGAGCCCCTGCCGCCCATCAGGCTGGTGCCGCCCAAAACGACAGCGGTGATGACCTCGAGTTCGAACATTGTCCCTGAGTTGGGCGATCCGCTGGAGAGACGAGCCGCGGTCAGGATGCCGGCAAGAGCGGCCGCGATTCCGGTCATGCCGAGCACTGCCATCCGGATCCGTCGGATGTCGACACCGGAGCGGCGCAGCGACTCAGCGTTGGATCCCACAGCGATGACGTAGCGTCCGAATCGTGTCTTGCCGAAGACGTACCACGCCAGTAGCACGACGCCGATAGCGATCCACGTCGGGATGTAGAGCCCGAGGAACTTCGCCTGCCCCAAGGACGTGATCAGCGGCGACTCGATCGGCGCGCTGTAGCCCTCAGTGACGAGCAACGCGACCCCCCGCACAGCGGTGAGGGCCGCCAGCGTCACGATGAACGACTGCAGGCGACCGTAGGCGGTCAGTGCGCCGGTGAGCATCCCGATGCCAAGGCCCAGCACCAAAGCCAGCAGCAGGGCCAGTACGGCGCTCCCGGAGGAGGCCCACAGCCCCAGCGCGGCGGCCGACAACCCGAGGACGGAGCCCACGGAAAGGTCAATTTGGCCTGTAGTGATGACGAAGGTCATGGCCATCGCGACGATCACGGTGGGAGCGATCTGGCGCAGGACGTTGACGAGGTTGTCGGCGCTCATAAACGCATCGGCCTGGACGGAGAAGAAGATGAAAAGCACGACGAAGACCAGGCTGATGGACAGGACACCGAAGTGCTTGGTGGCAAAAGCGGAGCGGGACCCTTTCGCCTTCTGTCGGTTGGCGGGTGCGGCTGTTGTAGTGGACATTGCCTCAGATCACTTCCCCATCATGGCGTTCACGAGTTCGGTCAGGTCGGTCTCGGCCGGGGCAAGCTGACGGTGCTGGATGCCTTCGTAGAGGACGACGAAGCGGTTACACACCTCGAAGAGGTCCTGGAGCCGGTGGGTGATGAGGATGACGCTCACGCCCCGGGCGGAGACATCGCGTATCAGCTGGAGCACCATCTCGACCTCCTTGGCCGCGAGAGCGGCCGTGGGTTCGTCGAGAACGAGAACCTTCGGGTCGAACGTGACAGCCCGGGCGATCGCAATCGCTTGGCGCTGGCCGCCGGATAGCGTTCCGACTTCCTGTGTGGTGTCGCTGATGCGGATGTGTAGCTTGGCCAGATCCTCAGCGGCTTCTGCATGCATGCGGGCGCTGTCCAGGCGCCGGGTCAACGGGTGATACAACTCCCGGCCGAGGAACAGGTTGGCGGCCACATCCAGGTCGTTGCACAGTGCGAGATCCTGATAGACCATCTCTATTCCATGAGTGCGTGCAGCTCGCGGGCCGGAGCCGGTCATTTCGTCCCCGTCGATGAGGATCTCTCCGGAGTCCGGGGTGACGGCACCAGCCAGCATCTTCATCAGCGTCGACTTGCCGGCGCCGTTGTCCCCGACGAGTCCAATCACTTCGCCGGGCTCGACCCGGAGGTTCACCCCCCGCAGAACTTCCATGGCACCGAAACGCTTACGGATCTCTCTCATCTCTACGCGTGCTGGAGGCCGTTGCGTCTCCGTGGTTGCTTGGGTCATCTGCGATGAACCTCCGGGTCAAAGGTGGTGGGTGGTCGATCAGGGGAAGATGGAGCGGTACTCGTCGACGTTCTCGCTGGTGACGATCTCGATCGGGACGCCAATGAATCCCTTGGGCTCAGCGCCACCGAGGATGGCATCGAGTTCGTTGACGGCTTCGACGCCTTCCTGCTTCGGGTTCTGCTGGATCACCGCGCGAACCAGTCCGCTGTCGATGCCGCTGATCACTTCCTTGGTGAGATCCCAGCCGATGATCTGGGTGTCGTTACTGCCCTCCAGGGCTGCCACCGCACCGACGGTCGCGGGCTCGCCCGTGGTGTAGACGAAGTCCAGATCCGGCTGAGCCGTGATCAGGTCCTGTGCTGCATTGGCGGCGGTCTCCTGGACGTTGTCGCCGTTGACGCTCTGGGTGTACTCCGCGCCGTTGTCATCGATGACGGCGCGGAAACTGTCCTCGCGCTGGTTCTGGATGAAGGAGTTCTTGGCGTCGACGACTCCGTAGCTCTGTCCGTCGACCAGTCCCTCGTCGATCATCCACTGCGCGGCCTCGGTGCCGGCGGCCTCATTGTCGACGCCTACGAAGGTGTCCACGCCTTCGACCTCCGCATCAATGGCCACAACAGGGATGTCCTGTCCCTGGGCCGCTTCAACGGCAGGTGTCACGCCGTTGACGTCGATGGCAACGACGATGATGCCGTCCATCCCCTGAGAGACGAAGTTCTCGATGTGCGAACTCTGGGTGGCCGAATCATTGTTCGCATTCGCGATAGTCAGCTCGCACCCAGCAGCTTCGGCCGCTTCCTGCGCACCTTCGTTCATCTGCGTGAAGAAGACCGCTGTCTGGTTGATCTGCGTCATGCCGATCTTGCAGGACTCGCCTTCGCCGGCGGCTGACGATTCCTCGCTCCCGGAGCCGCAAGCCGACAAGGACACGACAGCGGCTAGGCCTACGCCAAGACGAAGAGGGGCGGACGAGCGTCGGTTCTGGTTCATAGCTACCTCCAAGCAGATACTCGGTAATCGATTACCGAGGTACCCTGACGGTAGCCTGTGCATTGTTGCGGGCAGAAGACGCCACATATAACGGTTAGGTAACGGCCGAACGGGGGACGGGTGCAGGCTCGTACGACACGCGTCACCGTCAAAGACGTCGCAGCTCATGCGGGAGTCTCTGTCGCGACGGTCTCTCGCGCGTTGAACGGCAATCGACCCATGTCTCTGGAACTCCGCGGCAAGGTGTTACAGGCGGCCACCGAACTGGGATACCGGGTCAATTTGCTGGGTCGTGCGCTACGGCAGCAGCACACCGGTACCGTCGGGCTGATCGTGCCAGACCTGGACAATCCGTTCTTCGCCGCCCTCGTCGAGCATCTGAGTCGGGCAGCAGAGCCAGCGGGCATAGACCTGTTCGTCACCAGTGCCGGCGGCAGCCTGGAAGCCGAGCAGCGCAGAGTGCAGTCATTCCTAGGCCGCCAGATGCAATCCCTGGTCATGATTCCCTGCGATGAGCACGACAGCAGAGCGAGTCTGGATACGGCAATGGCCGAGGTCGTCACCGTGCAGCTGGACCGTCATGTCCTCGCGTCCGGAGCCCTGTACGTCGGCTGCGACAACTTCCACGGGATGTCCTTGATCCGAGATCATGTGCGAACACATGTGGCGGTGTCGGAGCAACCGGTCGTGTTCGTGGGGGCCGACCCCCGGTCATCATCGGCGCACGAACGGCTCGATGGTTTTCGCCAACATTTCCCCGACGCTCCCATCCTGCTCGGTGACTTCAACGTCCGTTGGGGGCAAAGGGCTGCTGACGAGCTGGTGGATAGGGGCTTTCGGCGCGGCACTCTAGTGACCGCAGCCGACGTCATCGCTCTCGGCCTCCTCGGCCGCCTGCAGTCGAAGGGCTTTCGGGTGCCGGAGGACTTCCGTGTCATCGGATTCGACGGCATCGGGGTGACGCCGCTGGCCTATCCGGAGCTGACGACGGTGCGGCAACCCGTGGAGGAAATGAGCCTCACCATCCTGCGCCTTGTCAGTGAAGGTCCGAGATCAGAGGCGGAGACGAACATCCGCCTGGAGCCGTCGTTGGTCATCGGGAGATCCAGTCCAGAGTCGTGAACACCTGCACTGGACAGACGCCCGTAGGCAGGATGGGACGAGTTCTCTCACCTGTTTCTACTCGTCCTACTTAACCGGTAGGCACGGATGTTGATGAGGCGGGAGTTGGCGACGTCGTCAGCGTTCTCGGGGCTTCTGGCGTGCGGCGA
>NZ_CANMRA010000028.1 GCF_947500125.1 uncultured Kocuria sp.
TCGAAAACGCCCACTACACCTCCCTCATCCACGAGGGCCACCCGGTATGAGAGCGGCAGAGAACTTGGGGGGATTCAAGGAGCTGTGCGCCCGGCCGATCCCGCCCGGCGTCCTCGCCTACGACGAGACCGGGACCGTGGTCGGCTGGTGCGGCGTCGCCCCGCGGGCCGAGCTGCACGCCTTCACCCACGGGAGGACCATCCCGCACGTCGACGACCTCCCGGTCTGGGCCGTGTGGTGCTTCCGGGTGCGCGGCGGCCACCGGGGCCGGGGCGTGGCCCAGGCCCTGCTCGAGGGCGCCGTCGAGCACGCCCGCGAGCACGGCGCCCCGGCCGTCGAGGGGTATCCCGTGGACAACGGGGACCGGAAGGTCGACACCACGATGGCCTACGTCGGCACCCGCGCCATGTTCGAGCGCGCCGGTTTCAGCAAGGCCGCCGACACCACCTCGGTCCTCAACGGGTTCCCGCGCGTCCTCATGCGGCTGCCGCTGCCCTGAGCGGGGTGCCCTGCTTCCACCCGCTCGCCGCCGCCCGGGCGGTGACCAGGCCCTTTGACGTCATGTTGCACCCGCCCGGGCCCAGCAGATGTGAGAGTGCCCACTCGGCCCGCGTATTCCCAGGTGGCCCCGGATAATGGGGAAGGCTGGCCCGAGCAACGTCGCGGGGAACAGCTCCCCCTTCCCCGCAAGCGAAGCAGGACAGCATGACTCTGGAAAGACCACGCACCGAGGCCCCCGCGCCCGACGACCATCCCCAGTCCCCGGCCCAGCCGGAGGCCGAGGAGCAGCCCGAGAAGAAGACCCCCGTCCTGAACATCCCGGGTCTGCTCGCCGGCGCCGCCACCGCCGCGACCATGTCCGTGCTCGGCGGCCACCTCAGCGTGGTCGGCACCGTCCTCGGCGCCGCGCTGACCAGCATCGTCTCCGGCATCGCGGTGGTCGTCTACTCCACCTCGCTCGAGAAGAGCCGCCGCGGCCTGAAGAAGGTGCGGACCACCGTGGCCGAGCGCGTGCTCGCGCGCCCGGGGCTCGACGCCTCCGGCTCGGACGGCAGCACGGCGGTGACCGACGGCAGCCGCTGGAGCGCGCTGCGCCCCCGTCTGAAGCCTGTCCTGATCAGCACCGGTGCGATCCTCGGCCTGGCGGTCGCGGGGATCTTCGGCGTCCAGGCGCTCACCGGCACCGAGCTCTCCGGGGGCACGGGCACGATCCAGCGATCCGTGACCGGCAGCGAGTCGGTGGCCGTGCGCAGCGCTCCCACGCCCGCCCCGGCCGAGGACCCGGCCGCGGGCACCGGCGAGGTCGCCCCCGCGGACGGCACCGCCCCGACCGCCGAGTCCGCCGTGGCCCCCGGCGGTGTCGCGCCGGGCGAGGTCGCCCCCACCAGCGGAGCCGTGACCGGGGACGGCACCACGTCCGGCGAGGAGCTCCCGGACACGGGCAGCCAGCAGCTGGACGGCACCCTGACCGACACCGGTCAGCCGGCCGCCGAGCAGGGCGTGACCGGCGCCGACGCCGGGGCGGTCCCCGCCGCACCGTAGGCGGGCGCACGCACCGGCGGGACGGGGCGGGGACGTGGACACCACGTCCCCGCCCCGTCCCGTTCCGGCACGTTCGACCGGGTGCCGGCGACGCCATCTTTCGTCATGTTCGCTTCCCGCCCCTGACCAGGCGCGATGTTTGCGCCGCCGCCGCGAGGTCTGGACTTAAGTCGCCTGACATATGCTCCGGGCGGCACCTAACTTGGGCTCATCCGGCTGCGGTCGCAGACGGGCGGGAAACGACGAAGGGAAAGACAGTGGCAGGGGTTCGAGAGGTTCGCGGAAATCAGGTGGCGCAGTGGCTGACGGTCGCGGCGGTCGTGCTGTTCGTCGCCAACGGCGCCGTCCTGGCCCTGGGTCCCCAGGCCTACGGGTGGGCCACGCTGCTGTTCGCGGCAGCCGCGTACTTCGCGGTCTCCACCGGCATCGTGGGACGGCCCCTGCGGCAGCACTGATCTCCCGGCGGAGACGCCACCGGCAAGTCACTCGTGCGGGGCAGGCTCTCCGTCCTCGTCCCGGCGTCGGCGCTGCACCACGGACTGACCGATGAGCCCGAGGATCAGCCCGGCGGGGACACCGATGGCCACGCCCAGACCGACGTTGCCGATCAGCACACCGACGACGACCCCGAACGCCGGCCCGAGGGCGATTCCCAGGACGAACAGCTCGTTGCCCGGTGCTTCACGATCGCTCATGCACGCACCGTAAGCACGAGTGCCGTCCAGGAGCGGAACGTCGGCGCCCGTGTCGCGCGCGGGCCGGCACGGGCGGCCCGGAGGGCCGTCGTCCGGCTGGTATCGTCCCTGTGGTCCACCCCACACCGTGCACCCAGCGAGGACCACCATGTCGCGCTCCCCTGCCCCGCGGACGATCTCCGCCGACGCAGAACCCGCCCTCTTCCCGACCACGACCTCTGCCCAGGACCGACCGACCGCGGCCCCCGCTCCCCGGGGACGGCCCTCTGCGGTCGACACCGGCTGGATGCTCGGCCTGTTCGGCACCGCCATCGGTGCGGGCATCCTGTTCCTGCCGATCAACGCGGGCGCCGGCGGACTGTGGCCGCTGCTCGTCGTCACGGTCCTCATCGGGCCGATGACCTACCTCTCCCACCGGGCCCTCGCCCGCTTCGTGTGCGCCTCGCCGAAGCAGGGAGAGGACATCACGGTCGTGGCCCGCGACTACTTCGGAGAGGGCGCCGGGCGGGTCATCACCGTCCTGTACTTCCTCGCGATCTACCCCATCGTCCTGATCTACGGGGTGGGCATCACCAACACGGTCGACAGCCTGATGGTCAACCAGCTGGGACTGCCCCCGGTGCCCCGGGTGCTGCTCGCCGGGGTGCTCATCGCCCTGATGATGCTGGTCATGGTCGCCGGTCAGCGCCTCATGCTCGCCGTGACCCGGTGGCTGGTCTACCCGCTGATCCTCGCGCTGCTCGGGGTGACGGTCTACCTCGTGCCCACCTGGCAGGTGGGCGACCTCGCCGCAGTGCCGTCCGCGGACGAGCTCACGCTGTCGGTGTGGCTGATCATCCCGGTGATGGTCTTCGCGTTCAACCACTCCCCCGCCATCTCGCAGTTCTCCCTGGCGATGCAGCGCGAGCACGGGGCGCACGCGCCCGAGGCCGCGTCCCGGGTGCTCCGCCGCACCACGGTCCTGCTGGTGCTGTTCACCATGGCGTTCGTCTGGTCCTGCGTCCTGTCCCTGGGCACCGCGGGTCTGCAGGAGGCGCGTGAGGCCAACCTGCCGGTGCTCTCCCACCTGGCCAACGTGCACGGCAACCCCCTGATCGGCTACCTCGGCCCGGCGGTGGCGATCGTGGCGATCGTCTCCTCGTTCTTCGGCCACTACCTGGGCGCCAGTGAGGGCGCGGCCGGCATCGTGCGCAGCATGCTCCCCGCCCGGGTCCGGCAGCCGCAGGAGCGGACGCTGCGCCGCGGGATCGCGGTGTTCATCTTCCTCACCACGTGGGCGGCCGCGGTGCTCAACCCGAGCATCCTGGCGCTGATCGAGTCCCTGGCCGGGCCCGTCATCGCCGTGATCCTGTACCTCATGCCGATGTACGCCGTGCGCCGGATCCCGGCGCTGGTGCCCTACCGGGGGCAGCTGTCGAACGTGTTCGTGACCGTCGCCGGGCTCGTGGCCATCAGCGGCATCCTTTTCGCCCTCGTCCGCTGAGCCCGCGGCGCCGGGCGGGGCGTCCCCGATAGACTGGGGACCGCACACCGACCCGGTTCGAGACCGGTGCTACCGCCGGAGGAACATGGCCCGCAACCCCACTGCCGCCGATGTCGCGCGCGAGGCCGGGGTCTCCCGGAGCGCGGTCTCGATGGTCCTCAACAACAACGCCGACGGCAACGTCTCGCCCACCGCCCAGCAGCGGATCCGGGAGGCCGTGCAGCGGCTGGGCTACGTGCCGAACGCGGTGGCGGTCGCCCTGCAGAGCCAGCGCACCAACACCATCGGCGTGATCACCGACGAGATCGTGACCAGTCCCTTCGCCGGCCGGATCATCAGCGGCGCGGGTTCCGTCGCCCGCCCGGCGGGCTACGTGCTGACCGTGGCCGACACGGAAGGGGTGCCGGGGCGCGACCTCGAGCTCGCCGAGGCCCTGATCCACCGGCACGTCGACGGGCTGGTCTACGCCACGGGCGGCCTCGTGGAGCTGGACCCGCCCGAGCCGCTGCTGCACCGCCCCGCGGTGCTCGCCAACTGCTACGACCCGCGGGAACGGCTCGCCGCGGTGATCCCGGACGAGGTGACCGGGATGCGCCGCGCCACGGAGCACGTGCTCGGACTGGGGCACCGCCGGATCGCCCTGCTGACCGGCACGTCCGACTCGCCGGCCACGCCGCTGCGCCGGCAGGGCTTCGAGGCGGCCTGCGAGGCGTTCGGCCGCGAGGGCCTGCGGCTCACGGTCGAGCCGACCGGCTGGGAGATCCAGGACGGCTACCGGGCTGCGCAGCGGCTGCTCGCCCTGCCCGAGCCGCCGACGGCGGTCCTCGCGTCCAACGACCGCACGGCCACCGGCGTGCTGCTCTGCGCGGCGGCGTCCGGCCTGCGGGTCCCGGAGGACCTCTCCCTCGTGGGGGTCGATGACCAGCAGAGCGTGGCCGATCAGCTCGTCCCCGCGCTGACGACCGTCGCCCTGCCGCACCTGCGGATCGGGGCGCGCGCCGTGGAGCTGCTCCTGGAGCAGCTCCACGGCCGCGAGGTCCCGCCCGCGGTGGAGCGCATCGACTGCCCGCTGATCGTCAGGGCGTCGACGGGCCCAGCACCCACCCGGTGACCGCGCCCGGCTCGACCGCCGCGCACCAGGTCTCGCCGTCCTGCGGATAGGCCCGGAGGGTGTGGGAGGGCCCGTCCTGCGCGTAGACCTCCACCAGGGAGCCGTCGACCACGACCGTCGCCGCGCGCCCCGACCAGACCTCGCGCTCGCCGGCGGGACCGCGCAGCAGCAGGCGCACGGCGGCGTCCGGGCCTGTGGCGCGGAGCTCGGCGGCGTCGGGCAGCTCGACCGTCCCGTCCGCGGACGCCGGCTCGAGGGGCTCGCGCCGGTGCCCCGCGCACTCGGCGGCGGGAGCGGGGACGAGGACGTCGCCGTCCAGGCGGAGCTCGCGCGGCCAGGTGAGCAGACCGGCCCATCCCTCCTCGTCGCTGACCTCCTCCGGCCGCGTCTCCCACGACCAGCCCCACAGCAGGGTGCGGTCCTCCAGCGCCAGCACCTGGGGCGCGTAGAAGGCCGGCCCCGTGTCCACGGCGCCACAGGCCTCGGGGGTGAAGCGGGGGGCGGCTCCCCGGGCCCGGCCCCCGTCGTCGTCGTCGGGGTCCTCGTCCATGCGCCCGACGACGTAGCGCACGTCCTGGAGCCGGCCGGACCCGTCCTCCTGGCGCATCCACCGGGAGACGATCAGCACCCAGCGGGACACCCCACCCTCGACCACCTCGAAGAGCTGGGGGCACTCCCAGATCGAGGCGTCGAGGTCCGCGCTGAGCACGGGGTGGTCCGAGGTCAGCCACACGCCCCGGTAGGTCCAGTGCTCCAGGTCGGCGGCGTCGTAGAGCAGGATCGCCGCCCGGCCGTCGGCCAGGCCCGCGCCCTGGAGGGCGTACCGCCGCCCCGCCCAGCGGAAGAGGAACGGGTCGCGCACCGCGACGACGTCGGGGTCCGCAGGCATCTCCGCCGCCGTGACGCCCTCCTGCCGCCAGGACCGCAGGTCCTCCGAGCCGGTGGCCAGCGTCACGCGGGACCGGTCGTCGCCGGCCTCGACACCGCTGTAGACCGCCACCGGGCGCCCGTCCTCGACGGTGAGCACCCCGGACCAGCAGCCGAACGCGTCGGGGCCGTGCTGCTGCGGGCGCAGGGCCACCGGCTCCTCCTGCCAGGTCACCAGGTCCGGTGAGGACAGGTGCCCCCACTGGATGGCGTCGTGCCGCGCGGAGCCGGGGTTGTACTGGAAGAACACGTGCCAGGTGCCGTCGACCCGGCACAGCCCGTTGGGGTCGTTGAGCCAGCCCCGGGCCGGCCGGGGGTGGGTGCGGGGGAAGGCCCGGCCGGTGGGCAGGACGGCGGAGGCGGTGCTGGGCGAGAGGGTCATTTGCTGCTTCCTGCGGTGAGGCCTTCGCGCAGGTAGCGCTGCCCGAAGACGAAGACGATGAGTGCGGGGATCATGGAGATCACGACGCCGGCCAGGACCACGGAGATGGAGCCCGTGCCCAGGTTCCCCTGCAGGGACACGAGGCCCAGGGGGAGGGTGAAGTTCTGCTCCGAGATGGTCAGGATGAGGGGCCGGAAGAACTCGTTCCAGTGGTAGTTGAACGCCAGGATGCCCACGATGGCCATGCCCGGCAGGGACAGCGGCGCGTAGATGGAGAAGAAGGTCCGCCAGGGGCTCGCGCCGTCCAGGGCGGCGGCCTCCGCGAAGTCGTTCGGCAGCCCCATGAAGTACTGGCGCATCAGGAACGTGCCGAACGCGGTGGGGATGGCCGGGATGATCAGCGCCAGGAGGGTGTCGGCCAGGCCCATGCCGCGGACCAGCATGAACACGGGCACGATCGTCACCTGGACCGGGACCATCATGGTGGCCAGGACCACGCCGAACATCAGCCCGGAGCCCCGGAAGCGCATGCGGGCGAAGACGTACCCGGCCATGGCCGCGGTCAGCATCTGCCCGGTGGCGATGAGGGCGGTGACCAGCGCGCTGTTGAGGACGAGCCGCACCAGGTCGATCTGCCGGGCGACCTCGGAATAGGCCGTGGTGTCCGGGTCGGTCGGGAAGAACTTGGGCGGGAGGTCGAACGCCTCGCTGGGGCTGCGCAGCGACGTCGACAGGGTCCACATGACCGGGCCCAGGACCGCGACGGCGGCGACCAGCAGGAAGAGGAAGCCGGCGACGCGTCCCGGGGTGGGCAGCCCCCGGCGCCGACGACGGCGGGGCGCGGAGCCGGCCGCCCGGGACGGGGTGTGAGCAGGTGCAGACATGAGGTGGTCCTTCGTCGGTCGGGAGAGCTCACTGGTAGTGGACGTAGCGCCGGGAGAGGCGGAACTGCGCCAGGGTGACGAGCATGATGAGCACCATCAGCACGAGCCCGATGGCGGACGCCTTGCCGAACTCCAGCTGCTGGAACGCCGTCTGGTAGACGACCATCACGGCGGAGCGGGTCGAGTCCCCGGGGCCGCCGCGGGTGAGCACGTAGGGCTGGTCGAAGACCTGCAGCGCCGTGATGATCGCCGTCACGGACGCCACCAGGAGGGTGGGGCTGACCAGGGGCAGGGTCACGTTGCGGAACTTGGACCAGCCCTTGGCGCCGTCGAGGTCGGCCGCCTCGTAGAGCTCCTTGGGGATGGACGCGATCCCGCCGAGCAGGATCAGGAACGTGAAGCCGAAGTTCTGCCACACGTAGACGAGCACCACCACGAGCGAGGCCCCGGTCGTGGTGGTCAGCCAGGGCACCGCGGGCAGGCCGACATTGGTGAGGAGCCAGTTCACGACGCCGAACTGCTCGTTGAACATGTAGCGCATGAAGATCGAGACGCTGGCCGCGGAGAGGATGAGCGGGAAGAAGAACGTGGAGCGGAAGAACAGCCGCAGCCAGGCCGGCATCCTCCCCTGCACCAGTACGGCGAGGGTCATCGCGAGGGACAGCTGCAGGGTCACCGCGACCACCACGAACACGACCGTGTTGAGGAAGGAGACCCGCACGGTCCGGTCCGTGACGAGCTCGGTGAAGTTCCGCAGCCCCACGAACTCGGGTGCGGAGATGATGTCCCACTGGAAGAAGGCCAGCACCACGGAGGCCAGGATGGGCAGCACCGTGAACACGCCCATCCCGATGACGGTGGGGGCCAGGAAGGCGACGGTCATCCACTTCTCGGCCCGGGACCGGGTCCGCCGCGGTGGCGGCGCGGGCGCGGAGGCCGTTGTCCGTGCGACGTCCGGTGCCGGCGCCGGTGCGATGGTGGTCATGCGTCCTCCCCGAGGATGAGAGCGAGTTCGGTGTCGAGCCGGTCGAGGGCCGTCGTCATCTGGCCGGCCCCGCCGCCCATGGCGACCGCCACGTTCTTCATGAGCGCGGACTCGACGGCGGCCTGCTGCGGTGGGGCCGGGATGGGGCCGGTGCTGGGGAAGCGGTCCAGCGTGTCGTAGAAGACCTGCCAGTGCTCGGGACCGGCCCCGCGGTAGAAGTCCGCGGTGACC
The DNA here is from genome assembly GCF_947500125.1 of uncultured Kocuria sp. Lineage (GTDB taxonomy): Bacteria > Actinomycetota > Actinomycetes > Actinomycetales > Micrococcaceae > Kocuria. The sequence goes on from NZ_CANMRA010000028.1 coordinate 8,241, forward strand.
ATGGAGCGCCGGCTCGGCGTGGTGTTCGGGTGGGGCATGGCCAGCTGCATCGACTCCTTGCGGGCCGTGAACTTGATCCACTCCCACGCCTGGTCCTTGCGCTCCGAGGTCTTCATCAGCGCGTAGCCGGCGCCGCCGAACTGGTGCCGCTGCGTGCGCCAGCGTGGGAAGAACTGCACGTCGAAGGCCTCCGGCCCCATCCCGGCCTCGTTGAGCCCCTGCGCCCAGTACCCGCCGGCCGGGGTGGCGCCGACACGGTTGGAGGCGAACAGGCCGATCAGGGCGTTGCCGCCGCCTTCCTCGGGACGCACGCCAAGGTCCTCCTGCACGAGCTCCCGCAGGAAGTCGAACGTCTCCGTGACCCGCTTGTCCCGGACGTTGGAGCCCGTCCACAGGTAGCCGCCGCTGCGGTCGGCACCCGCCGGGTGGTCCCCGTAGAAGCTGTTCCACAGCCAGCCGCCGCCCGGGGCCTTCTCCTCGGTGAGGAAGCTGGTGCCGTTCGCGTAGAGCCAGGGGACCACGCCGCCGAACAGGCGGTTCGTCCAGTAGTAGGGGCGGAAGGAGCCCTCGTTGGAGCGCTGCATGGCGCGCATGAGCCCCGTGAAGTCGTCCTTGGTCCAGTCGTCGGCGGGCCGCTCGGCCCCGGCCCGGCGCAGCGCCGCCGTGTTCAGGTACATGTTGGCCGCGTTGAACTCCAGCGGCAGCTGGTACAGGTTCCCCTTGTACATGAAGGCCTCCACGAGGCTGGGGTGCACGTCGCGGAAGTACTCGCCCATCGTGGCGGCGTCCCGCTGGACGAAGCTGTCCAGGGGCACCGCGAGCCGGTCGGCGAACAGCTGGGTGCCCTCCGTGGCCACGTACACCAGGTCCGGCGCCTGGCCGGCCGCGACCATGGTGAGGATCTTGGAGAAGAAGTCTCCCCAGTCGGCGCTCTGGACGGCCTGGATCCGCACCGGGATGTCCGGGTGCTCGGCCCGGAACTCGTCCACCAGCTGCTGGCGCTTCGCGGCGTCCTGGGACGTGCCCTGGATCGCGATCGTCAGGACGTCCTCACCACGACCGGGGATGTCGGAACCGGTCAGTCGCGGCCACGCCCCGACCGTGGCTCCGGCCAGGGCGACGCCGCCGACCCCCAGTAGCGCGCGACGGGTCATGCTGCTCGCTGCAGTCATCCGCGTGTCCTCACTCTGCTGAACTAACACGTGTCAGGTTCCTGACACGTGTTAGGAGAGTAGGGACATCCGGGTCGAGGTGTCAAGGGTCACACGGCGGAACCGTCATGAGACTGCGTCGGGGGCCGTGAGCAACGGCGAGCGCTCAGCGCAGGAGGGCTGCGGCTCCGGGGCCGGTGAGCTCCTCCGCGCCGACCGGACGCCCTGAGACGGCCAGCAGCAGCGCGAGGACGCCGCCGCACACCTCCGGGCCGGTTCCGGCGTCGAGGTCGGCGTCGGTGGTCACGAGCCGCAGGCCCGCCGCCCGCTCTTTCCCGCCGCCGAGCTTCGTGCTGGTCCGCAGCTGGTGCCGGAGGGCCTCGGCGACCGGTCCGGCCGGACAGGCGCGGGTGCGCGAGAGCGGGCGCCGGATGTCCTCCCCGTGCACGAACGCCTCCACCAGCCGGGTGGCCGGCGGCGCGGGCGCGCTCGTCGTGCGGCCGCTCACCGCGCGGAAGGCGGCCAGCGTGTCCCGCGGATCCGCTCGGCGCTCCCGCGCGACCCCCCGGGCGTTGCAGCGGTCGAAGTCGAAGCGGGCGGCCGCGAGCCCGCTGAGGAAGCCCAGGCGTGTGGTCCGCGCGTCGTTGACGAGGTGGGCCAGGACGTCGTGGACGTCCCATCCGGGGCACAGCGAGGGGGTCGCCCACTGCTGCGCCGGGAGGTCCTCCAGGTCCCGGATCAGTGCCCGGCGCTCGGCGTGGACCACGGGCCAGATCCCGGTGGTGCGGGTCATGCGGACTCCTCGGTTCTCGGGTGCACGGCGCCGGACGGATGCCCTGCGGTGGGCCGGTGCGCCCAGGAGGCGTTCGTACCGGCCCAGGGCGCGCTCGTCGACACCGGCGGAGAGGTCGGCGGCGACGTCGGCGGAGAGGTCCCGGCCGTGCCTCGAACGCTACCCAGGTGGGCGCGTCCGGGGAACCGTTCGGCCGCAGGGTCCTGCGGCCGGCGCCGGGACGGCCGGGAGCGGGGCCGTGCGGGCTGCGCCGAGCCCGTGTCCGTGTCCGTGTCCGCAGGACTGTGGACAGGCGGACTCCCGTCACAGTGCCGAGGAAGGATGACCTCCTGCGTTTGCTTTCGTACACTTCAGTACGGTCTGTCCGGCCGCCCGATCGAGCACAGAAGCCAGGAAGCATGCACCAGTCCGGTGGTACCACGCCGCATCGGGGAGCGTCGCCCCGGACCCGCGACGAGCACACCGCCGCCGCGCGTCTCCCGCGGTCCCCGAGCGGACGCACTCCGCGGTGGGTGCTGGACGAGGCGCTGGAACAGCGGCAGCAGGCGCTGCTGAGCCCGGGCGAGCGACGTCGCCGCGCCCGGCGCGCCGCCCGGGACGCCCGGAGCTCCGCCCGCCGCCGGGCGAGGGCGCCCCGGAGCCGCGGCAGGGCGTGGCGGGCCACGCCGGCCGTGGGCGTGGTGGTGCTGCTCATGCTGTGGTTCACGCCCGGACTCGTCCAGGACTACGCGCTGCCGGTCATCCGCCTCTATCTCCCGAACGCCTCGGCGCCCCCGCCCGGGGTCGGGGCTGCACCGGCGCCGCTCGGCACGCCCCCGGCGGTCGAGGACGCCGGTGGCCACCGCTTTCTGGACTCCCCGGACCCGGGCCAGCCGATGGTCGCCTACGACCCCTGCCGCCCCGTGCACTACGTCGTGCGCCCGGACGACGCCCCGCCGGGCGGGCAGCAGCTCATCGAGGAGGCCGTCGCCGAGATCTCCGCGGCCACCGGCCTGCGGTTCGTCCCCGACGGGACGACGACGGAAGCACCCTCCGAGCAGCGCGCGCCCTATCAGCCGGACCGCTACGGCCGGCAGTGGGCGCCCGTGCTCATCACGTGGTCCGACACCACCGAGGTCCCGGACCTGGCCGGGAACGTCGTGGGCCTCGGCGGCAGCACGGCCCGGCAGGCGCCCGGGCGGCCGTTCGTCTACGTCACCGGGCAGGTCGCCCTCGACGCCCCGGGCCTGACGGAGGTCCTGGACCGCCCGGACGGAGCGACCCAGGTCCGCGCGACCATCATCCACGAGCTGGCGCACGTGGTGGGGCTCGCCCACGTGGACGACCCGGCGCACCTCATGCACCCGGGCGGCGGGGCGACGGCGCTCTCCGCCGGGGACCGGGCCGGCCTGGCGGAGCTGGGCTCCGGGCAGTGCGTGCCGCAGCTCTGATCCGACCCGTCCAGCCCCGGCAGACCCCGTGACCCCGCCCCGGAACCCCAGGTCACAGCGTCATCGGTGAACGTGGGGAGCGTCGTCGTTCGCCGTCATGTTCCCCGGAGGCCACCGGCCGGCCACGCCCCGGTCCTACGCTCGGCGCATGCGCAGAGTCTCAGCAGCCGCCGCGCTGGCCGCGGCCGTCCTCTTCACCTCCACGCCGGGGGCGGCCGCCCACAACGGCGATCCGGGCCGAGGGCCCGCCATCGCGCCCGTGCTCGAGCAGCGCGCCACCCTCTCCGCCGACCACCTCGCCGAGGGGCCGCCGTCCGGGGCGGACGCCACGCCGGCCAACGGCCGCACCGGCCCCTTCGACGGCCAGGTGATCCCCGGCTTCTCCGCCATGGTCGACAACGGCGACGGCACCTTCTGGGCCATGCCGGACAACGGTTTCGGCAACCAGGAGAACTCCGCCGACTTCCTGCTGCGCCTCTACCGCATCGCCCCGCAGTGGGAGACCGCCGAGGGCGGGGACGGGGACATCGAGGTCCAGGACCACGTGTCGCTGCGGGACCCGCACCACCGCATCCCCTTCCCCGTGGTGCACGAGGACACCGAGGAGCGGCTGCTGACCGGCAACGACTTCGACGTCGAGTCCGTGGTCCGCCAGCCGGACGGCACCTTCTGGATCGGCGAGGAGTTCGGCCCCTTCCTGCTGCACGTGGACGCCGAGGGCGTGGTGCTCGAGGAGCCCGTCCCGCTGGCCGACGTCCGTGACGGCGGCGAGGGCACGCTTCGATCGCCGCAGAGCCCGTACCTCGAGGACGGGGAGCAGCCCGCCGTGGGCGCCAGCAAGGGCTTCGAGGCCATGGCGGGCTCGAGGAACGGCCGCTACCTCTACCCGATCCTGGAGGGCGCCCTCGCCGACGACGACGATCCGCGCCGCCGGCTGGTCCTGGAGTTCGACACGAGGACGCGGGAGTACACCGGCCGCACGTGGGACTACGAGACGGACACCGACGCCAACCTCGTGGGCGACGCGTTCCTGACCCGGCAGAACCGGCTGCTGGTCCTCGAGCGCGACGACTTCGACGGCGCCGCGGCGGTCACCAAGCGCGTCTACGCCGTCGACCTCCGCCGCACGGAGGACTCCGGACACCTCGAGAAGGAACTGGTCGCCGACCTGCTGGCCGTCGACAACCCGGCCGGCATCGGCACCGGCACCTCCCCCGGGGCCTACGGCGTGGGCGAGCAGTTCTCGTTCCCCCAGCAGTCGGTGGAGGTGGTCCTGCAGCTGCGGGACGGCCGCCTGCTGGTCGGCAACGACAACAACTACCCCGGCAACGACGCCCGCGTCCCGGGCACCCCGGACGACACCGAGCTTATCGTGCTGGACCGCGAGCGCCTCGAGCCAGGGGCCGGGACGGGCACCGAGGTGATCGGTCACCGCGGCGCCTCGGGCTACCGGCCCGAGCACACGCTGGCCTCCTACCAGCTGGCCATGACGCAGTGCGCCGACTACATCGAGCCCGACCTCGTCCCCACGAAGGACGGCGAGCTCGTGGCCCGGCACGAGAACGAGATCGGCGGGACCACGGACGTCGAGGACCGCCCGGAGTTCGCCGAGCGGCGCACCACCAAGGTGATCGACGGCGCCGAGGTCACCGGCTGGTTCACCGAGGACTTCACGCTGGCCGAGCTGCGCACCCTGCGCGCGGAGGAGCGCATCCCGGAGCTGCGCCCGGGCAGCACCGCCTACGACGGCCTCTACCCGGTGCCGACCTTCGAGGAGGTCGTGGACCTCGCCCGCCGCTCGCGCACGTGCGACGGCGGACCGGTGGGGATCGCACCCGAGCTCAAGCACCCCACGTACTTCGACTCCATCGGCCTGTCCTTGGAGGAGAAGGCGGTCGCGGTGCTCGAGAGCAACGGCTACGGCGACGAGGGAGACCCGGTCGTCCTGCAGAGCTTCGAGACCGCCAACCTGCGGGAGCTCGACGGGATGACCGATGTGCGCCTCGCCCAGCTGGTCAACTGCTCGGGCGCACCCTTCGACCTCGCCGCCGCCGGGGACCCGCGCGGCTACGCGGACCTCACCACGGCGGAGGGCCTGGAGGAGATCGCGTCCTACGCCGACATCCTCGGCGCCTGCAAGGACGTCATGATCCCCCGGGAGGCCGACGACACGCTCGGGGAGCCGACCACCGTCATCGCCGACGCCCACGCCGCGGGCCTGGAGGTCCACGGCTGGACCTTCCGGGCGGAGAACGTCTTCCTCCCCGCCGAGTACCGGGCCGGCGCCGACCCCCGGGAGCACGGCGACCTGGCCGGTGAGATCGAGGCCTTCGTGGAGGCCGGCATGGACGGGCTCTTCTCCGACCACCCGGACCTCGCGGTCGCGGCCGTGGACGACCGGTCCTGACGGCCTGACCCGCGCTCCGCCCCGACACAGGCACCAGGGACCGCCCGGTCCGGCCGGGCGGCCCCTGGTGCCCGTGTCGGCGCGGGCCGGCCCGTCAGCGGCTGCGCTCGCCCCCGTCGTCGCCCCCGTCGTCGCCCCCGTCGTCGCCCCCGTCGTCGCCCCCGTCGTCGCCGTGGTCGTCGCCGTGCTGGTCGTCGGCAGGTCTGGTCCGCCACCGGGAGATCCCGACGAGGACCGCGGCCATCGCGGTGATCGCCACCGCGAGCACCGCCACCCAGACCGCCACGGACCCGTAGCCGCCCGCCGACGCCATCGGGTCCAGGAACGGGTACGGGTACCACCACGGGTCGCCGGTGCCCTCGTCCAGCACGAACGGTCCCCGCACCATGGTGTAGACCACCCACAGCACCGGATAGACCGCGATCCACCCGACCGTGCGCCACCGCACCGGGCTGCGCCCCGGGGCGAGCAGCCAGTCCAGCAGCGCACAGACCGGGACGATCGAGTGCAGGATCTCGTCGGCCCACGGCTGCTCCAGGCCCGGCTCCTGCGGGAGGCCGCGCAGCAGCGCGTTGTAGACCACCCCGGTGGTGACCGTGTACGTCGTCGCCGCGGCGCGCAGGGCACCGAGCCATCCCGGGTCGGCGCCCCGCCGGGCGAGCAGGAACCACGCCCCGAGCGCGAAGACGACGGCGTGGAACAGCGAGGTCTGCATCGTGAAATAGCTGAAGAAGTTGGCGACGTCGACCGCGAGGGCCTGGTCCCCGCGGTCGATCCAGAAGCGCAGGGAGACCCGCAGCTGCGCGGCCACGGCCACCACCAGGGCCAGGGCCATCAGGACGCGGGCCACCGCGAAGAACCGTCTCATCTGCGTCCTCCTCCGGTGCCGCAATCTACCCTGCCCGCTGACCTGCGAGAATGGGACCCCCGACACCACCGGCCGGAGCGGAGGGACCACCGTGCGCAGGACCGACGCCCCGCAGCCCCGTGCCCGGCGGGCGGGGCTCGTCCCGCTCCTGCTCGCCCTGGGCGTGCTGGCCGGGTGCACCCCGCCGGTCCCGGAGGTCTCCTCCCCCGCCGGTCGGGCGCTCGCGGCCCTGCCGGTCGAGGACGCCGGCAGCGGCGAGGACTACGACCGGCTCGCCCAGTTCGGGGAGTGGGCCGACCCCGACGGCAACGGCTGCGACGCCCGCAACGACATCCTGGCCCGGGACCTGACCCGTGACGTCGTCGACGACGACGGGTGCACGGTCCTCTCCGGGACCCTCGAGGACCCCTACACCGGGCGGACGATCGCGTTCGAGCGCGGACCCCTGACGTCCTCGGACGTGCAGATCGACCACGTGGTGGCCCTGAAGAACGCGTGGGTCTCCGGGGCCGACCGGCTCGCCCCGGGCGAGCGCACGGCCCTGGCCAACGACCCCCTGAACCTGCGGGCCGTGGACGGGCCGGCCAACGGGGAGAAGTCCGCCGCCGACGCCGCCGGGTGGCTGCCGCCGAACGAGTCCCACCGGTGCGCGTACGTGGCCACCCAGATCGCGGTCAAGACCCGCTACGAGCTCTTCGTGTCGAATCCTGAGCGGGACGCCATGGCGGACGTGCTGGCCGGGTGCCCGGGCCAGGAGCTGCCCACCGGCGTCCCGCCCGCCGGGGACGGTGCGGCCGCGGGACCGTCCCCGGCGGACGAGGTCTACTACCCGGACTGCGCTGCCGTGCGCGCGGCCGGCGCGGCTCCTCTGCGCTCGGACCAGCCCGGCTACCGCCCGGCGCTGGACCGGGGTGGGGTCGAGGGCCTGGCCTGCGAGTGAGGGCGGGCACCCCGATGCAGCAGGGGCCACGAGGTTCCCGGGGGCCGGCCCGTCCACGGCTCTGGGCAGTGGGAGCGACGACCCCCGAGATCCTGTCCGAGCCGGTGGCCCGGTCAGGTCGCCGAACCCCGATCCGTGCCGCAGGACCGGCAGGATCCGCCGCGGGAGTCAGCCTGCCGCCGGCATCCAGAGCATGTTCCCGATGCCCCACAGCGCCAAGCACACCAGCACGAACGGCAGGGTCCTGGCGACCAGGGCTCCGCGAGTGAGGGCGGGCCCGGGGGTGTCCTTCCGCTGGAGTGGGCCGGCCATCCGGTAGGCGAGCTCGATGCGCGCCGGGCTCGCCAGGCAGGCCAGTCCGGCCGCCACGTTCTGCGAGGCCATCATCCACAGCGGGTCCATGCCGAGGGCATGCGCGGCGGCGTCCTGGGTGCCGCCGAACATGGCATTGGCGCCCGTGCCCGAGGCCGTGATGTAACCCCCCAGGCCACCGAGCAGCGGCACCAGGAACAGGTAGGCCTCCCCCAGCCCGGTCAGCGCCGCGGCCAACGCCTCGGCCAGCCCACCCCCGGAGACCGCGGCGCCCAGCACCAGGTACAGGCCGGTCGGCACCGCCACCTGAAGCCACATCCGGCCGCACTCCCGTGGCAGCCGCCGCCGGTGGTCCTGGTCCATGGAGAGCACCACGACGCCGACCAGGGCACCGGTGATGGACCACAGGGCCGGCGAGCCCAGCACCGCGCCGAACCCACCGGCCGGCAGCAGGCCTTCGAAGAGCTGGCCGATGATGGTGCCCCCCAGCAGCACCAGGTACGGCACCAGAGCGCGGGCCGGGACAGGCCCCATGCGTCCCCGGCTGATCACGCCGGCCCAGGCCGCGGACATCACCAGGGTTGCCACCGCACCGGCCACGGCCGTGCCGAACGCCAGATTGGCGGCAAGGACCAGAACGGACAGCACCGCCCCCGATGCCAGTCCCATGCCGATCCAGGCGCCGTAGTCAGCAGGCCGGGGCCGGCCGTCGGACGCAGGCAGCCCCCGGCCGGCGATGACCGCGGCCACGGCACCGGAACCCCAGAAGGCGATGACGTTCAGGACCCCGGAGGCCACCCCGAGGTCCTGCAGGGAGACGCCGGCGATCTGGGAGCCCAGGAGAGTGCCGGGGCCCATGGATCCCCAGGGGCCCACCATGAGCGCCACCAGCGAGAGCGAGGCCGCCCGCAACGACGTGAACCCCAGGGACAGCAGCAGCGGCAGCCCGATGATCACGGACACGCCGAACCCGGTGACCGTCTCCATGAACGGCACCACCCCGTGCACCATGAGCAGCGCCGAGACCACCGTGGGTCCGCCACCGTCCGAGAGCCAGCGGGCCAGCTTCTCCTGAGCACCGGTCCGGTCCATGACGCGTGCGAGCAGGATCCCGCCGGCAATGATCGCCAGCACCTCGACCAGGGTCCAAAAGCTCTCGCCGAAGGCCGAGACCACCTCCGCCACCGGGGTGGCGAACCAGACCAGGCCGATCACCACGGCGGAGACCAGGCCGGCCCCGGGAGCCACCCAGGACGGCGCCGGCACGAGCAGCAGACCCAGAGTCAGCACGATGGGCAGGGCCGCCATGAGCACGTCCAACGGCGGCCCACCTCCACATTTCTCCCGTCAGGTTTCTGTCACCGGCCGATGCTACGCCCCGACGGCGTCAGAGTGACCGCCGATGCGGAGGGCAGCTCCTCCTGCACCACCGCATCGTGAGCCGGGCCGGTGGTCCGCCACAGGTGGAGCGGAAGGGTGCTGAAGCAGGGTCGGATGACACCTGGTGGCGCGGCAGTCCCACCGCTCTTCCCATCGCAGGGCGTGACGGAGAAGAATCTGGTGATGGACCTTCCCCGCATCTTCACCATCCGTGAGAGCACCCACCGGATCCACAACCCGCTGACCGCGGACAAGCTCGCCGCCCTGGGCGAAGCGCTCCACCTCGCCCCCGGGACACGGGTGCTCGACCTGGCCAGCGGCTCGGGCGAGATGCTGTGCACCTGGGCGCGTGACCTCGGTTTCACGGGCACCGGGGTGGACCTCAGCACGGTCTTCACCGAGCAGGCCCGGGCCCGCGCCGCCGACCTCGGCGTCGCCGACCGGGTCGAGTTCGTCCACGGTGACGCCGCCGGCTATGTCGCAAACCAACCGGTCGACCTCGCCGCGTGTGTCGGCGCCACGTGGATCGGCAACGGCGTCGCCGGCACGGCCGAGCTGCTCGACCGCAGCCTCCACCCCGGAGGAATGCTGCTGATCGGCGAGCCCTACTGGCGGCGGACCCCTCCGGACGAGGAGACCGCCCAGGCATGCCACGCCACCGGCATCGCTGATTTCCTGCTCCTGCCGGAACTCATCGAGCAGTTCCAGGAGCTCGGATACGACGTCGTCGAGATGATGCTGGCCGACCAGGACAGCTGGGACCGCTACGCCGCGGCCCAGTGGCTCAACCTGCGCCGCTGGCTCGACCAGAACCCGGACGACGAACTGGCCACCGAGGTCCGGGAAGAACTCACCGCCGAGCCCGCCCGCTACGCGCGCTCCACGCGTGAGTATCTCGGCTGGGGAGTCTTCGCCCTCATGAAGCGCTGATCTCTCGTCCCGTGCAGGTCCCGAACCTCCCCTCCGGGACCCGCACCGGACGTGCCGACACCGCGGCACAGCGGTCGGCAGCATGAGCGAACCGGGCCCGGCTCCCTCCCCGCCCTGGCGTGCTGGCAGACCTGTGCCCGGCACGCCCATCGAGGCGTGGTCCGGCGCTGACCCTGAACCCTGATCAGCCCTCGCGGCAGCTTTGAGCTCGGTCGGACGGCTCGAGCAGCTTCCCAGTTCGTCCGCCCCAGGACATCGATGAGCGGTCCGGTCGAGCGGCGGGTGAGGCCGATCCCGCTGCGGCCGGTCGCGGCGCCAGGGCACGCCGCAGCATTGAAGGGACACGCATGACACTCTCCGCGGGCCACCGGATCGGGCTGGCCGGAGCGGCGGTGGTCGGGGTCCCCTTCGGCATGGCCCGGTACGCCAACGGTCTGACGCTGCCGGGCATCCGGGAGGACCTGGGGCTCTCCGAGCTGATGCTCGGGCTGGTCTCCAGCGCCACGTTCGCGGGCTACCTGGGCGGTCTGCTGCTCGCGGGACGGCTCGCCGCTCGGCACGGTTCGCGCGCGCCGACGACCGTGGGCGGGTTCTGCGGCGCTGCGGGGGCGGTGATCGTGACCTTCGCACAGGCCCCCTGGCTCCTGGCCGTCGGTGTCGTCCTGGCCGGCGCTGCCGGCGGCTGGGTCTGAGCGCCTACTCCGTCGTCTACTTCGCAGTCGTCGTCATCTACTTCACCTACGCCGCCGACGCCCTCGACAGCGGCAGCCTCCCCCTGGCGGCCGTCCCGGCGCTGTACGCGGCCATCGGCCTCACCGGCATGGTCGGAGTGACCACCGGAGCCCTCGGACAGCGGATGGGCAGCCTGCGGGTCGCCGCGCTGAGTCTCGTGACGGTCGCCGCGGCGCTGGCGCTGCTCGGGCTGGCCAGCAACTCCCTGACCGCCACGATGGCCTCGGCGTGCATCTTCGGCATGGGGTACATGACCGGATCGGCCGTGCTCGCCGTCTGGACCGCCGAGCTGGTGCCCGACCGGGCAGGCGCGGCGTTCACGGCCTGCCTGGTCGTGGGGGCCATCAGCTCGGTCGCAGCACCGGCCCTCGCCGGTGCGGTCATCCCCGGCCTGGGCCTGGGGACCCTGCTCGTGATCACCGCCGCGGTGTCACTGCTCAGCGGAGTCGCGCTGATGCTGCACGGGTCCTCGCGAGGAGCGGCCGTGGCCCGAACCAGACCATGTATGCCAAGGCCCTGCATGCCCTCGACGCGCACACCCTCCTCCGTGATGAGCCCGTCCGGCTCCTTCCTGCCCGACACAGACGTCGTCGCGCTGGAGTTAGTGGCCGGTAGTCAGCCATATCTAAAGCAGGAAGCACCGATCTGCCCGGCCCCCGTTACCGGGGCGGGGACGGTTTCGGTGTGCTGGACGCCGCCGTTGATTTCACTCGGCGCCCGAGGGGCGGTACTCGGGTGGCATCGACGGTTGGTCCCAGGCGTCAGTACACGACGCCTTCCAGGAGTTCGGAGAGTCTGCGGGCCGCACGTCTGAGTTCCGGCACCTGGGCACGCAGGTCTTCCTGGGGGTAGGCCTCGACGGGTGTGGTGAGGGCGATGGATTCGGTGACGGCGCTTGTGGGGTGGGGGACAGCCACGGCGGCGGACATCACGCCACTGGCGCGTTCGTCCACGGAGAAGGCGTAGCCCGCCTCAGGGTCAGGCAGTCGGGACTTGAGCACTTCCAGGTCGAATGAGGTTTCTTCCTGGCGTCGGTCCACGGCGGCTTCGGCTATGTGCTGGAGCTCCTCGTCGGGCAGATCAGCGATCAGGATCTTTCCTGCCGCACCCCGCGTGAGAGGCAACCGCTTGCCCAGGGGCAGGTCGTAGCGCAGCGGGTTGTCACCGTCGACGCGGGCCACGAGGATGCGCTCCAGCCCCAGGCGGGAGTACAGGGATGCGGTCAGGTGGGTCTGTGTGGCCAGTTGCAGGAGGATCGGCCGGGCCGCCAGGAGCAGCGGGTCGTTTTCGAGGAAACTGCGGGCGGCCGGCAACACGGCCGGGCCGATCCGGTAGTTCTTCTCGGTCTGGCTGACCAGCCCGTAGTCCTGCAGCACGCGCAGCAACCGCAGGGTGGTGGGCAGGGTGATGCCGCAGCTGCGGGCCAGTTCGCTCAGGCGCTGGGGACGATCCGAACGCTGCAGCTGCTCGAACACGTCCAGGGCCCGGGACAGGGACCGCATCGTGGTGGCGGTTTTGCCGGCCACCGGTCCGGGTGGGGCAGTGGGGTCATCAACCGTCGACATTCTTTCATTGTATGGAAGTTCGGTCCTCATCGGAGACCCTTCGACGGTCCAAGCGCACTGACCCCTGACATGAGCGAGCCCTTCTCCTGTGGTTGACGTCACTGCGTGAGCCGTGTCACCATTCCTTCTACGCAATAGTCTTCCACACAATGAAACTAAATTTCACCCAATGAAGGAGTGAGGGCATCCGATGACGACGGAATCACCGACGACGGAGATTGCGCCGACGCAGTCCCGACCACGGCCGGCGCGGTCGGTGCTGATCGCCCAAGCCGCCTTCCTGCTGCTGGGCCTCTACGTGCTGTACGGCTCCCTGGAGCTGGGGCTGTGGACCACCCTGGGCCCGGGCGCGGGACTGTTCCCGTTCGCGATGGGCGCGGTGCTGACCCTGATGTCGCTGATCTGGGTCGTCCAGGAGCAGCACGCTCCCTCCACTCCTCGGGAGGAGGTGGAGCTGTCGCAGATCGCCGCGGTGATCGGCAGCCTCCTGGTGCTGGCCACGGTGCTGCCCTTCCTGGGGTTCCAGATAGCGCTGCTGCTGTTCCTGATGTACCACCTGCGGATCCGCGCCCGGCTGGGCTGGGTGAAGTCCCTGATCATCTCGGTGGCCGGCAGCGTCGGGGTGTTCTACCTCTTCACCCTGGGCCTGAAGGTCTCCCTGCCCGTGGCCTCCATCCCGCCCTTCAGCCTGATCGGACTGTGACCATGGATGTTCTCAACGACCTGATGGGTGGCTTCGCCACCGCCCTGACCTGGCAGAACCTGCTCTTCGCGTTCATCGGGTGCCTGCTGGGCACCATGATCGGGGTGCTGCCCGGCATCGGCCCGGTGGCCGGAGTGGCCCTGCTGATCCCGCTGACGCTGAACATGGACGCCACCGGCTCGATCATCATGCTCTGCGCGATCTTCTACGGCACCACCTACGGCGGGACGATCACCAGTGTCCTGCTCAACACCCCCGGTGAGGCCGCCTCGGCGGTGACCACCTTCGACGGCTACGCCATGACCAAACTCGGCCGGGCCGGAGCCGCACTGACCATCGCCGCGGTGGGGTCCTTCGTCGGCGGCAGCATCGCCACCGTCGGGCTGGTCGCGGCCGCCAAACCCCTGGGCGAGCTGGGCCTGCTCGTCGGCCCGCCGGAGTTCTTCGCCCTGGTCACCGTGGGCATCACGCTGCTGGTCGCCCTGGCGGGCCGGTCCATCGTCCGGGCCCTGATCTCCGGGTCGCTGGGTCTGCTCATTGCCATGGTCGGCATCGACCCGGTCGCCGGCGCCCCACGCTTCACCTTCGGCTCCGAGCGGCTGCTGGACGGGGTGAGCTTCGTGGCCGTGATCGTCGGGGTGTTCGGCCTGTCCGAGATCCTGGCCTACCGCGCCGGCAAGACTCCTGATGCCATCCACGCCCCGAACCTGCGATCGCTGCTGCCCAACCGGACCGAATGGCGCCGCAGCGCCCCGGCCATGGCCAGGGGCACCGGCATCGGCTTCGGCCTGGGCCTGATCCCGGGCATGACCGGATCGGTGTCCTCGCTGCTGTCCTACGGGGCGGAGCGGAAGTTCTCCCGCTACCGCAGCGAACTCGGCCACGGCGCCGTGGAAGGAGTGGCCGGTCCCGAGACCGCCAACAACGCCCACGCCAACGGTGCCCTGATCCCGCTGTTCACCTTGGGCATCCCCGCCTCCCCGACCATCGCGGTGCTCATGGGGGCGTTCCTGCAGCAGGGCCTGACTCCGGGCCCGACCCTGTTCGCGGAGAACTCCGAGATCGCCTGGGCCATCATCGCCAGCCTGTTCATCGGCAACGTGCTGCTGATCATCCTCAACGTGCCCCTGGTGGGGCTGTGGACCTCGATCCTGAAGGTGCCCTACCCGATCCTGGCCGCCCTGATCCTGCTGTTCATGGTCATCGGGGCCTACACCATCCACTTCACCGTCTTCGACGTGTTCGTGATGATCGCCTTCGGCGTGCTCGGCCTGGCCATGCGCCACCTCGACATCCCGCTGGCGCCCATGGTCCTGACCCTGGTGCTGGGCCCGCTGATGGAACGGTCCCTGCGCGAGTCCCTGGAGATCTCCCAGGGCAGCTTCGAGGTCTTCTACACCCGGCCGATCACCGCGACCCTGCTGGTGATCGCCCTGGTCATCGTGTGCAGCCCGCTGCTGAAGCTGCGCAAGCCCAAGGTCCTGGCCAACGACGACCCCGAGTCCTAGCCCAGCCCCACCTGCTCGATCCCTGCACGTCCCTCCTTCGCACCGTTCGTCCCGTCACCGCTCGTCACCACTGTTCACAGGAGAAAGCCATGAACCGTCGCACCGTCACCGCCAGCCTGACCGTCCTGGGCCTGCTCGCCGCCACCGGTTGCTCCGCCTCCAACGGGAGCACCGCCGAGGGGGAGGACTACCCGGCCAACGGCAAGCCCGTGGAGATGATCGTCGCCTTCGCCCCCGGCGGAGCGGTCGACACCGCCGCCCGCCTCGTCCAGCCGGTGCTGGAGGAAGAGCTGGGCACCAACGTCGAGGTCATCAACGCCCCCGGGGCCGGCGGGCAGATCGGCTACACCCAGATCGCCAACGCCGCCCCGGACGGCTACACCATCGGGGCCACCGGCTCCCCCTCGGTGGTCGTCTCCCCGCTGGACCCCAGCCGGGGGGCCTCCTACACCCGTGAGGACTTCCAGCCCCTGGCCCGGCAGGTGGTCGACCCGGCCGTCATCGCCGTCCAGCCCGACAGCCCCTACCAGTCCCTGGAGGAGCTGCTGGAAGCGGCCAAGGAGAACCCCGAGTCCATGACCGCCACCACCACCGGCCAGCAGGGCGGGGAGCACTTCGCCCTGGCCCAGATCGCCGAGACCGCCGACGCCTCCTTCGCCCCGGTGCACTTCTCCGAAGGCGCCTCCCAGGCCACCACCGCGTTCCTGGGCAAGCACGTCGACGTGCTGGTCGCCAACGTCAGCGACGTCACCGACCTGGTGGCTCAGGACAAGGCCCGCGTGCTGGGCGTGATGGGTGAGGAACGCGCCGAGGCCCTGCCCGAGGTCCCGACCTTCACCGAGGAGGGCTACGAGATCGTCTCGGCCACCGCCCGCGGCTACTCCGCCCCGGCCGGGCTGCCCGAACCGGTGGCCGAGAAGCTCGAGGCGGCCCTGCAGGCCGCCATCGAGGACCCGGAGGTCGTCCAGAAGATGGAGGACCTCGGCCTGGAGACCAGCTACCTGGGTGCTGAGGAATACGAGCAGTTCTGGGCCCAGCAGGAGACCGACTACAAGGAGGTCCTGCCGATGGTCCAGGCCGACGAGTGACCGTCCCCCACCCCTGCCCGACGCATTCACCCTCCTCTTCTCGCAGAAACGGAGTCCCTCCGATGACGACCATCACCGACGACCCCACGATCGCCGACTTCACCCGCCCCGACCCCGCCCTGGTGGCCCGCCTGGCCGCCCTGCCGGCGGCCAACATCGGCGACGCCATGGACCGGCTGGGCATCGCCGACTCCGCCATCCAGGCCATCTGGCCCGGGGCCCGCCTGGCCGGGCCGGCTTTCACCGTGTGGGTGCGCGCCGGGGACAACCAGGGCATCCACCGCGCGCTGACCCTGGCCCAGCCCGGCGACGTCATCGTCGTCGCCGGCCAAGGCGACACCACTCGCGCCCTGCTCGGGGAGCTCATCGGGGAACGGGCGATCTCCGCCGGGATCGCCGGCTTCGCCCTGGACGGGGCCGCCCGTGACGCCCAGGTGCTCCAGGAGATCGGGATGCCGGTCTTCGCGAAGGCCACCACCCCGGCCGGGCCCTACAAGCACGGGCCCTCCCGCGTCGTGGTGCCGGTGGCCTTCGGCGGGGTGCCGGTGCTGCCCGGTGACATCGTCATCGGTGACTCCGACGGGCTCGTCGTCGTTCCCCAGGTCCAGGCCGAGCGGATCGCCCAGGCCGCCGAGGCCGTCTTCGCCGATGAGGAGCAGCGCCGCACCAGCATCGTCGCCTCCCGCGCCCACGTTCCCGCCTGATCCTCTTCCACCGCGTCTCCAAGGAGTCATCATGAGCGCATGCACCGTCATCGGCCTCGGAGAGGCCGGCGCCATCTACGCCACCGCCCTCGTCGAGGCCGGGCACACCGTCACCGGCTACGACCCGGTGGCCCCCACCACCCCCACCGGGGTCACCCGGGCTGACACCGCCGCCTCAGCCTGCGCCGCAGCCGACGTGGTCCTGGTCCTCACCGGGGCCGGTGCCGCCCGGGCGGTGGCCGCCGAGTGCCTGCCGGCGATGCAGGAGGACACCTGCTACGCCGATCTGACCTCCTCCTCTCCGCAGACCATGGAGGAACTCGGCCGCACCCCGACCCGGGCACTGTTCGCCGATGTGGCCATCCTCGGTCCCGTCCCGGTGCACGGAGCGCGCACCCCACTGATGGTCAGCGGCCCCGGCGCACAGATGCTCGCCGAGCTGCTGGGCGGGATCGGCGCCCCCGTGGAGGTCGTGGACGGCGCCCCCGGTGCGGCGATGGCCCACAAGCTGCTGCGCAGCGTGGTGATGAAAGGCATGGCCTCGGTGGTGGTCGAGGCCGTCATCGCCGCCCGGGCGGCCGGGCTGGAGGACTGGATCCGCACCCAGATCGCCGGCCAGCTGGCCGGGGACGGCCAGGCCGTGATCGACCGGTGGCTCACCGGCACCCCGAAGCACGCCGCCCGCCGCGCCCACGAGATGCGCTCCACCGCCCAGTACCTCACCGACCTCGGGGCACCTGCGGAGATGACCGAGGCCTCAGCCGCGGCCATGGAACGGATGGCCGCACACACGAGCGACCACCGCATCGAAGCTACCGCGTCCTGACCCACCACCCGCCGTGGGCCCGGCACCCCACCGGCGCCGGGCCCACGGCCACAATGACAACCAGCGCCCCCGCGAACAGCAGGAGCGCCCCCTGAAGGAAGTGAGTACGTCGTGATCGGAGTGTGGGCCCTGCTGGCCTATCTGGCCGTCATCATCGGGTGGACCACCCTGGCCAAACGCAGCGTCGGCGAGGGAATGATCCTGGGGTTCTTCACCGCCCTGATCTTCACCGGTACCCAGGCCTTGAGCGTGGGATGGGCGTCCCTCTACGACGCGCTCACCGACGAGATCGTCTACGCCACCATGGTCTTCGTCTTCATGGGCTACCTCCTGGACCGTGGCGGGGTGCTGGACCGGTTGATCAACCTGCTCAACTCCCTGCTCGGACGCTACCGGGGCGGACCGGCCTACGTCTCCACCCTGTCCTCGGCCGGGCTGGGCAGCATCGTGCACAACCAGGCCGCCATCGCCGCCACCGTCGGCTCCGTGACCATCCCCTGGATGGAACGCACCAAGATGGACCGCTCGACCGCGGCCACCCTGGTGGCCGGCAACGCCGGGATGGGCATCACCTTCCCCTTCAGCGCCTCCATGTTCGTCCTCGTCGGCTCCGCCACGGTCGGGCCGCTGCTCGACATCCAGGAACTGGTGGTCCCCCTGCTCATCGGCGGACTCTGGTGCATGCTGCACCGGCTGATCGTCACCGTGATCCTCGTGCGCAAGTCCGGCATGTCCGCCGTTGCCCCGGAGAACCGGCTCGCCGTGGCCACCGCCTTCCGCCAGGGCGGGGTCACCCTGCTGCTCTTCGTCGCCGTGGCGATCCCGCTGATCCTCACCTCCGGAGCCACCGCCGAGGCCGCCGCCGCCTGGACCGGGCTCGAGGACATCACCGACGCCGTGAGCATCATCTTCTGGATCCCGATCGTCCTCACGATCGCCGGGATCCTGCTGGGCCTGGCGAAGCTGCCCCGCACCACCTCAGGCTGGTGGTCCCTGCTGGAAAGCTCCGCCCCCCGCTTCGGGATCGTGGGCATCACGGTGCTCTTCGCCTTCGCCGGCGCCAACGTCCTGGCCACCACCGGGCTGCCCGAACAGCTCACCGGCCTGCTCGGCGATCTCAACCTGCCCCTGTGGGCGCTGGCCATCCTGGTCGGACTGATCGTCATCGCCGTGGCCGCCCCGCTGTCCTCCACCGCCACCATGGCCGCCGTGGGCACCGTCGGGGTCGCCGCCCTGGTCGCCGCCGGAGTCCCGGCCACCACCGCCGCCGTGGCCGTGCTGGTGTTCTCCTCCTGCGAAGCCGCCGTCCCACCGGGTGGGGCCCCCCTGTACGTGGCCTGCGGCATCGCCGACGTCGACCCGTTCAAGACCTTCGCCCGCCTCTTCCTCTACTACGCCCTTCCCCTCCTGGCCATCGGGGTGCTCATCGCCCTCGGCATCCTGCCCGTCTGAGACCCGAAAGGCATCCCACATGCTGCACCGCATCACACTCGGCATCTTCACCCTCACCCTCGGCATCTCCCTGCTCGGCGGGATTCTGCTGGTCCTCGCCCAGACCGTGGCACTGCTGGTCGGCCAGGGCCCCTGGCTGGTCTTCCTCAACGACACCGCCAAGATCCCCGTCGTCATCGCCGCCTCGGTGTGCGCCGTGGCCGGGTTCCTGCTCAGCTACCGCACCCCCGCCCCGGTCCCCACCACCCCGGAGGCCGCACACCGATGACCGCCCCCGACCACGACTCCGGATACCCCACCTACGCGCAGCTGAACACCCGCACCGGCCAGCCGGCCGGCACCTCCTGGGGCCTGTTCCCCGACCCCAATCGGGGCACGCCCACCTTCGCCGGCCCCGAACAGGTCCTGGCCGCCCGCTCCTGCATCCGCACCGGCACCCTGTTCGGCCTGGACTACCCCCTCGACGCCTTCGACCCCGGCATGTCCGCCCGTCGCACCGCCCCGGTGCACACCATCTACTCCGGCCACCCCGCCCACCGCGACGACTACCTCGACGGGTTCTACCTCCAGGGCTCCACCCAGATCGACGGACTGCGCCACCGACGCTCCGACGAGATCGGCTTCTACGGCGGCACCGACGACGAGCTCATCCGCCCCGGCACCCGCCCGATCGGCATCCAGGCCTGGGCCGAGACCCCGATCGTCTCCCGCGGACTGTTGCTCGACGTCGCCGGACACCGCCAGACCCACGGCGATCCCATTGACCACGCCGGCGGTGAACCCCTGCACCTGGACCTGCTCGAGGACACCATCCGCGCCCAGGACGCCACCGTCGCACCCGGGGACATCCTGATGATCCGCACCGGCTGGTGCGAATGGTTCCTCGACCTCGACCACCAGACCAAGCTCCAGACCAAAGAAGCCCGCCGCTCCACCGGCATCGCCCAGTCCCGGGAGTTCCTCGAATGGGTCTGGGACCACCGACTGACCCTGGTCGCCGCCGACAACTTCGCCGTCGAATGCCTCCCCCCGATTGCAGACACGCCGTTCCTGGAATCGGCTCCTCACGACAAGGGCATGATGCACCAGGAACTGCTGGCCAAACTCGGCATGCCCCTCGGTGAACTGTGGCGCCTGGACCACCTCGCCAAGCACATGCGCGACACCAGCCACTGGGACGCCATGATCATCGTGAAACCCCTCAACATCACCGGCGCCACCGGATCACCCGCCAATGCCACAGCCATCTGCTGAACACCTGCTGGCATGGCGCCATCCGAGATGCGCGCCAACGCCAGAACAGGCCCATGAGGCGGGGTCCGCCAACCGGGCCATATGTAGAGTTCGCTGTCACAACTGGTTTGAACAATGACAGGGCCTAAAGCATCACTTATTGCGCCTGCTCGCCCGTAGGAAAAGCAAAGAAGTCACCGCGCTATAGATGAGCAGAAACAACAGGATGGGCAGTTCGAACTGATCTTCAAACATTCCTTGAGTCTGCCAGGCATGTTGTCTCGGGCAGGCATGCGTCGGCGTGTGTGTTGAGGGACCGTGGCGGCCCCACTCGATCCAGGGAAAGAGCCGGCATGCACGAGCGGCTCAATCCGGTCGTGGTCGTTCCATCTCCACGGCGTGCCAGGGCTGGCCGTCCACCTCGGTGCGGCGCACCCGGCCGGTCTCTTGAAACCCCAGGCTTTCGTACACGCGCCGAGCTGAGACGTTGTGCGCGTACACCCCCAGCTTCATGGTCGGCAGCTCCGTGGCCTCGAAGCCTGTTCGCACCGCCGTGCTGATCAGCTCCCGCCCCAAACCACGCCCTCGAGCTGCCGGATCGAGAAGGATGCAACCGAGCCGCATCATGGCCGCGTCGTGGTCGACGAGCAAGGAAGCGTGACCGATCGGATTCCCCGACCCCGGGTCCAACCCGGTCCAGTTCCGGCGCTGATCATTGTGCAGGTAGCTCTCCAGCTGCCCCCGGTCCAGGGGCCAGATAAAGGTGCGCCCCGACCACAGCACCATGTCCGCCTCGGAGGGGACCCAGCCCAGGAAGATGTCCAGATCGGCTGGGACCGTCTCTCGCAGGCGCATGTCCTCATGCTAGGTAAAACCGCGGCATGGGTCGGTGCTACGGCTGTTGAGGCCACCTGTTCGAGGCCGGAGGCATACCGGGGCCAGGTTGCCTCACCACACGACAGGAACGTCAGCGCTTTCGGAAGACACGGCACTGCTGGCCCTCGGTCAGGACCTCCTCAACGAGTTCCAGCCCTGCTTTCTCAAAGACCCGCTGCGAGGCGCTGTTCCGCGCGAACGTCCGATCAGCTTCCCCATGTCCCCCCCACTTTGTCTCGCAACCAACGTTGAGCATCTGATTCCAGGCCCATGGATACGAGATACTCCGAACCGTGGAAATATGCGGGCGCAAATTTCTCGGACGAGACGTCTCGCATCCCCTGCTTTCCGGCACATAGGTGAGCGATGGCGGACACGATCTTCGGAGTCGCCGAGACCCCGTGACCACCGCGGTGGCGGTTCCGCGAGAGCTCACTCGCCCTGCGCCGCGCTGCGCAGGTGCTTTCGGCCGACCCTGTGGATGCACTCGGTGATGCGGCACAGCCGCTCGGAGTCCAGCGTCCAGCTCTGCCAGTAGAGCGCGACGTCGTGGTGCGCGTGGTCCTCGAGCAGGTCCAGGGACCCGTCGGCGAGGTCCGTGCCCAGCTGGAGCTCCGGGAGCATCCCCCACCCCAGGCCCGCCCGCACGGCGGCGAGGAACCCCTCGGCGGACGGGACGGTGTGCGTGGGCGGGGTCCGGTCGACGCCACGGACGCGCAGGGCGTGCTGCTGCAGGTCGTCCTTGGCGTTGAACCGGAGCACGGGCATGTCCGCCCAGTCGACGCCGGCCTCGGTGGTGAACCGACGGCGCAGTGCGGGGGCGGCGACGGGGACGTAGCGCATGAAGCCCAGCCGCTCGAGCCGGCACCCGTTGACGGGCGCGGGATTTGAGGTGACGGCGCCGATGACGTCTCCCTGGCGCAGGAGCCGACTGCTGTGGTCCTGGTCCTCCACGTGCAGGTCCAGAGTGGTGTCCGACCAGCCGGCGGCCTCGTGCAGGACGGGCACGAACCAGGTGGCCAGGGAGTCGGCGTTGACGGCCACCGGAGTCACCGTCCGGGAGGAGGCGCCGTGGCCCAGGGAGTGCAGGGCCTCCGCCTCGAGGACCTGCATCTGGCGGGCGGTGCGCAGCAGCACGGCCCCGGCCTCGGTGGGGACGCAGGGCACGCCGCGGCGCACCACGACCTGCCCCACGGAGGTCTCGAGGGCCTTGATCCGCTGGCTGACCGCCGAGGGGCTGATCCCCAGGGCGTCCGCCGCGGCCTCGAAGGTGCCCTCGTCGACGATCGCGGTCAGGGCGCGCAGGTGCTCGAAGTTCATGAAGCAAAACTAATGCACCCGTCAAATCATTCGTTTGTCTGCATCTGGAGGGCTGACTACCGTCGAGATCATGTGGAGCATCTGGGGTACCGGCTTGATGAGCGGACTGGCACTGATCATCGCCCTCGGCGCGCAGAACGCGTTCGTGCTGCGGCAGGGCATCCGCCGCGAGCACGTGGGCGTGGTGGTGGCACTGTGCGCGGTCAGCGACGCGGTGCTGATCCTCGGCGGCACCGCCGGGATCGGGGCGCTGGTGTCCCGATTCCCCGAGGCCCTGGACGTGCTGCGGTGGGGTGGCGCCGCCTATCTGGCGTGGTGGGCGTTACGATCCTTCGTCTCCGCCCTGAAGCCGTCGTCCCTGACCGCCGAGGCCCCACGGTCCCGCGGATCGGTGGTCGCCACCACCCTGGCCCTGACCTACCTCAACCCCCACGTCTACCTCGACACCGTGGTGCTGCTGGGCAGCCTCGCCAACCAGCACGGCCCCGACACCCGGTGGGTCTTCGCGGCAGGGGCCGTGCTGGGCAGCGTCGTGTGGTTCTCCGCCCTGGGCTACGGCGCCCGCGCCCTGTCCGGGGTGCTCAGCAGCCCGCGCACCTGGCGGGTGGTGGACCTCGTGATCGGCGTGGTGATGCTCGCCCTGGCCGTCAACCTGATCCGGGGCTGACCCCACCGCCGGGCGCGGGCGCGGGTGTAGGTTGTGGCTCATGCCCTTGGAAGAGGCCTTGCTGCGTGCCCGGGTGCGTCGACTCACCAGACGTTACGGGGGCCGCTCCCCCCACGGCCTTCGGCCGCGGAGCCGGCGGAGCACTGATCCGCGGGAGGTCACTGCGGCGCGCACCGCCCAGGTGATCATCGGTGCGTTCGCGATCGCCCTGGTCGCCGGCACCGTCCTCCTGATGCTGCCGGTCGCGAGGACGGGCCCCGGTGGGGCGTCGTTCATGGAGGCCTTCTTCACCGCGACCTCGGCGATCTGCGTGACCGGGCTGATCGTGGTGGACACCCCCGTCTACTGGACCCCGTTCGGCCAGGCCGTCGTCCTGGCCCTGATCCAGATCGGCGGGTTCGGGGTGATGTCCTTCGCGACCATGCTGGGGATCCTGCTGGCCCGCCGGCTGGGTCTGATCGCCAGGATCACGAGCTCGACCGAGACGAAGAATCCCGGCTACGGGGACATGCGCCGGGTGCTGCTGCGCATCCTGGCCACCACGCTGGTGATCGAGGCGATCGTGGCTGTGGCGCTGGCCCTGCGCTTCTCCGCCGGCTACGGGTACGGGCCGGGACAGGCGGTGTGGCACGGGGTGTTCCACGCGGTCTCGGCGTTCAACAATGCCGGGTTCGCCTTGTACACCCTGTCGATCATGGACTTCGCCACCGACCCCTGGATCAACCTGTCGATCATCGCGGCCGTGGTCCTGGGCGGTCTGGGGTTCCCGGTGCTCTACCAGCTGCGCCGGGAGTGGCGCCGGCCCCGGCGGTGGAGCATGAACACTCGGATCGTCCTCTTCGCCACCGCGGTGCTGCTGCCCCTGGGCACCGTCTTCCTGTGCGCGGTGGAGTGGTCCAACCCCTCCACCCTCGGGCCGATGCGGGCCGACGAGAAGGTGCTGGCGGGGTTCTTCCAGTCGACCGTCGCCCGCACCGCCGGGTTCAACACCGTGGACGTCTCCGCCATGCACCCGGTGTCCTGGCTGGGCCTGGACCTCCTGATGCTCATCGGCGGCGGACCGGCCGGCACCGCAGGCGGCCTGAAGGTGACCACCTTCATGGTCCTGGGCTTCATCGCCTACACCGAGATCACCGGCGGAGCAGCGGTCAACGTCCTGGGCAGACGGCTCTCGCGCTCGGTGCAGCGCCAGGCCATCACGGTGGTGGTGCTGGCCCTGGGCGCTGTGACCACCGCCACGATGGTCCTCATGCTGCTGCACGAGGACCTGGGCCTGGACCGGATCCTGTTCGAGGTGATCTCCGCCTTCGCCACCGTGGGCCTGTCCACCGGGATCACCGCTGATCTCTCACCGGCGGGCCAGGGAGTGCTGATCGCGCTGATGTTCCTGGGCCGGCTGGGGCCCATCACGGTGGCCACGGCCATGGCGGCCCGCCCACGGAAAGCCCTCTACGACCTGCCCAAGGAACGCCCGCTGATCGGCTGATTCCACCGCACTCGCTCCTCTCAGCATCCCGGCGGCCCCACGGCTCGCCCCGACACCTCCCGGAGGTCCCCACATGTTCCCCTCCCGCCCCGGCTCCGCCGCACACCGCCCCTCCGGCCGCCGCCGGTCACCGGGCACGGTGGCCGTGATCGGCCTGGGCCGGTTCGGTGCCGCCCTGGCCCTGGAACTGATGCGCAACGGTGCCGAGGTGCTCGGCATCGACCTCGACGAGGGCATCGTCCAGGAACTCAACGGGCAGCTGACCACCGTGGTGCGCGCCGACGCCACCCAGGAGCAGGTCCTGCGCCAGCTCGGGGTCGACGAGTTCGAGAAGGTGGTCGTGGGGATCGGCTCCGACGTCCAGGCCAGCATCCTCGTCGCCTCCCGGCTGCTGAAGTTCGCTCACCCGGAGATCTGGGCCAAGGCCATCACCACCCCGCACGCCGAGATCCTGGAGCAGCTGGGCGTGCACCACGTCATCAGCCCGGAGCGGGACATGGGCGTCCGGTCCGCCCACCTGATCCAGGGCCGGGTCCTGGACTTCATGGCGATCGACGAGGGCTTCGCGCTCATCCGCTGCCCGGCCCCGGAGACGGTCCAGCAGCGCCCGCTGGACACGCTCAACATCCGGCGCAGCTACGGGGTGTCGATCGTCGCGGTCCGCCGCCCCGGCCAGGGGTGGGAGGCCACCGAACCCGGCACGGTCCTGTACGACAACGACCAGATCCTCGTCACGGGGCCCACGGCCGAAGCCGAAGCCTTCAGCGACCTGATCTGAGGTCAGCCGCGGCCGGTTCCCCACCGGCCGGTTCCTCGGCGGTTGGTTCCTCGGGGGCCGGCTCCCCGGTGTCAGGCTCCTCGGCGGTGGGCTCCTCGGTGTCAGGCTCCTCGGCGGTGGGCTCCTCGGCGGCCGGCTCCTGCGTCGTCGCCTCGACCCAGGAGGCACCGGGCTCCCGGGGCACCCCGGCGACGAAGGCCTGCCGGACGGCCTCGGCCTGCTCCTCGGGGCCGGCGTGCTCGGCGGCGGCGATCACCGTGGCGAACGCCTTCGTGTCCTGGACCAGCTCGGTGATCGTCTCGGGCGAGTCGACGCACCAGGCGTAGGCCGTCGCGTAGTCCACGGGGCGTCCGTTGGCGGTCACGGTCCCGTGCTCGTCGATCTCCACGCTCATGCGTCCTCCTCGGTCGGGGCTCCGGCGCCGGTGGCGGGCCGGACGTAGGGCGAGAGTACCCCCGGGCGGCACCTCAGGACCGGAGGATCCCTCCCGCAGACCGGCTCCGGTCCCCACTGCACGAGCGCACCGCACCCGCAGTGACAACCTGTCGTCGGTGGTTGTCAGGACCCCTCCCTAGACTGGACGGGTGCAGGCCTGGCTGGAGTCCCTCCCCCTCGGCGCCGCGATTCTGCTCTTCTGGGCCGGGGCCATCGTGCGGACCACCACCATCTTCGCCCTGGGCCGCGCCGCCGCCACCGGAGGGAGCCGGCGCTCCGACCGCGTCCGCGAGCTCATGGACACCGCCGTCTACCGGCGGGCGCAGCGGCTGGTGCACCGCTGGGGTGTCCTGGCCGTGCCCGCGTGCTTCCTGACCGTGGGCCTGCAGACCGCGGTCATCCTCACCACTGCCGTCACGGGCATGCCCCTGCGCCGCTGGATCCCGGCGATGCTCGTGGGCACCCTCATCTGGGGCGTCATCTACGGCACCGTGGGCATGGCGGTCGTCTGGGCGTGGCTGGAGCAGCCGTGGGTGGTCGCGCCGATCGTCGTCGTCGTGCTCCTGGCGCTGCTCGGCCGCCGGGCCCACGCGCGGTGCCGGACCCGCGGCGAGCGCCGCGACGAGAAGCAGCCGATCCCCCGCTGACGCCCCGGACCCGGCGGACTCCGCCCCGGTCGTTGTCGTGCGAGGCAGGTCACAGTACGGTGGCTCCAGCATCCGGCGCCGCGGATCGTTCTCAGCGGCCGCGCGCCGGGCGACCCCCTGACCGTGAGGATCTCCCGTGAGCCTGAGCTGGAACATCGAAGAAGCCACCATCGACGCAGTCCACTCGGCCTACCGGGAGGGGACGTCCACGGTCCGCGAGGTGGTGCAGGCCTACCTCGACCGGATCGCCTCCCTCGACGTCGACGGGCCCGCGCTGAACTCCGTGGTCACCGTCTCGGAGACGGCCCTCGACGAGGCCGACGCCCTCGACCAGCAGTACACGGCCACCGGTGAGCTGTCCGGACCGCTGCACGGTGTGCCGGTCCTGGTCAAGGACCAGATCGCGACCGCCGGCCTGCGGACCACCTACGGCAACCGGAACACGGCCGAGCACGTCCCGGAGCGGGACGCCACGGCGGTCGCCAGGCTGAGGGCCGCGGGGGCGATCATCCTGGGCAAGACCACGATGCCGGACTTCGCGACCTCCTGGTTCTCGACCTCGTCCGTGTCCGGGGTGACGAAGAACCCCTACGACCTCTCCCGGGATCCGGGCGGCTCCAGCAGCGGCACCGGCGCGGCGATCGCCGCGAACCTGGCGCTGGTGGGCATCGGCGAGGACACTGGCGGGTCCATCCGCCTCCCGGCGTCCTTCTGCAATCTCGTGGGCGTGCGCGTCACACCGGGGCTGATCAGCCGGGACGGCATGTCCCCGCTGGTGGTTCCCCAGGACACGGCCGGACCGATGACCCGGACGGTGGAGGACGCTGCGAAGGTCCTGGACGTCCTGGTCGGCTTCGACCCGGCGGACTCCTACACGGTCGCGGTCCGTCGGCGTCGGCGGAGCACGTCCTTCACCGAGGCGGCCGCGGGCGGATCGCTGCAGGGCCGGCGCCTGGGCGTGCTGCGCGGGGCGTTCGGCGATCCGGCCGACCCGGAGGCCGCGGCCGTCGTCCGCGTGGTCGAGGGCGCGCTGGCACGGCTGGCCGAGGCCGGGGCGGAACTGGTCGACGTGGAGATCCCCGGCCTGATGGACTACGTCGGCTTCACGTCGCTGTACTTCACCCGTTCCCGGCAGGACATGAACGCCTTCTTCGCCGCCCACCCGGAGACGGGCATCAGCGGCGTGGACGAGGTCCGCGCGAACGGCACCTACGACCCGCACCTGGACCTCTTCGAGGGCATCACCGACGGCCCGGAGGACCCGCGCACCGACCCCGAGTACCTGGACCGGGTGCTGACCCGTGAGGACTTCGTGCGCGCCGTGCAGGCGCAGTTCGTGGACCTGGACCTGGACGCCATGGTCTTTCCCGACGTCCAGCTGGCGGCCCCCACCCACGAGGACGTCCTCGGTGGCCGCTGGACGTGCCTCACCTACCCGACCAACACGGTGATCGCCTCGCAGCTGCACTTCCCGGCGGCCACCGTGCCGGCCGGCTTCACCGAGGACCACCTGCCCGTGGGCCTGGAGATCATGACCTCCAGCTTCGAGGAGACCGACCTCCTCGCGGTGGCCCGGGGTGTGGAGGCGACGCTCGACGCGCGCAGGGCACCGCAGCTGGAGGCCTGACCGGGGCACGTCTCGCCGCGCCCCGGGCGGCCGGCGCCGCGGGCAGGACGATCGTCCCTGCAACGGGTCTCAGGATTTTCTTAAGAACCGAGAGTAGTGTTCCGGCAGTGATGTCCCCACTGCGCACCCCCGTGCCCCACATGTTCGCCGCGCCCCTCTACGCCGCCGAGCGGCTGCTCGCCGAAGCCATCCACGACGAGCACGTCAGCGTCGACGCCGTGGTCGTCCTCGACGCCCTGGCCGAGCACGTCACGGCCGAGGAGGCGCCCGCCCTCGACGCCGTCGCCGAGAACGCCCAGCTGACCCGTGAGGAGCTCGCCGCCGCCCTGGGCGACCTGGACGACCTGGGCTACCTCCAGGAGCTGGCCGAGCACGCGCCGCCCCTGTCGGAGCTCCGCGCGTCCCTCTTCCGGACGGCCGCCTGACCGGTGTGACCTCTGCGCGCCTCCCCGCGCACGGTCCGGGCGGGGAGGGCGTCGCCACGGCCGAGGGCGTCCCGGCGGCTCAGGACGAGGAGTCCTGCCCTCCACCGCTGCTCTCCCGCACGACCAGCTGCGCCGGGTAGATGAACGGCGCCGGGTGGACCCCCGGGGAGTCGATCTCCTCGAGGAGCATCTCGCAGGCCTTGGTGGCCATGGCCGACATGGGCTGGGTGACGGTCGTCAGCGGAGGCACGGCGGTCGCCGCCAGGGCGTGGTCGTCGTAGCCGACCACCGCGACGTCCTCGGGAACCGACCGGCCCAGCTCGCGCACGGCCTCGATGACCCCGAGGGCCATGAGGTCCGAGGCGGCGAAGACGCCGTCGAGCCCCGGGGTCTCCTCGAGGAGCCGCAGGGCGGCCGCCCTTCCGCCGGCCGTGGTGAAGTCCCCGTGCGCCACCGGCCCCTCGGGCAGGCCGGCCTCGCGCAGTCCTTCCCGCCACCCGGCGAGCCGGTCCGCGGCCGCCGTCATGTCCGCGGGACCGGCGACCGTCCCGACCCGGGTGCGACCACCGGCCGCGAGGTGCTGTGCGGCCAGACGGCCGCCCTGGTAGTTGTCGGTGTCCACGTAGGTGACCCCGGGCTGGGCGTCCCAGGGGCGGCCGACGAACACCGTGGGGAGCCCGGTTCCCGGCAGGGACGTCGACCAGGGGTCGGCCTGGTGGTGGGAGACCACGATGGCGCCGTCCACGTGGCCGCCGCGGAGGTACCGCAGCGCCCGCCCCGAGTCGTCCCCGTTGCGGGACATGAGCAGGACCAGCTGCACGTCGGTCTCGCGGAGGGCGTCGGTGATGCCCGTGAGGATCACGGCGAAGAACGGGTCCGCCATGATCCGGATGTCCGGCTCCGGGATGACCAGGGCGATCGAGGACGTGCGCCGGGTGACGAGGCTCCGGGCCGCACGGTTGGGCGTGTAGCCGAGCTCGACGACGGCGGCGTCCACGGCCGCCTGCGCCTGCGGGCTCACCCGGTCACCGCCGTTGATGGCGCGGGAGGCGGTGGACCGGGACACCCCCGCCGCCGTGGCGATGTCCTCCAGCGTGGGACTGGACCGCCCGGCGACCGGGGGGTCCGGCCGCGTCCGCTCAGTGTTCATCATCCCGACGATACGACACCCGCGAGGGTTCCGG
This sequence comes from uncultured Kocuria sp., assembly GCF_947500125.1. Classification (GTDB taxonomy): domain Bacteria; phylum Actinomycetota; class Actinomycetes; order Actinomycetales; family Micrococcaceae; genus Kocuria. Next base: position 37,708 of record NZ_CANMRA010000028.1, read on the forward strand.
CTCCTCGCGACGGCTCCGCCGGGACGGCGTTGGCCTCGGCCACGGAGGCGTACCAGCGGGCGCTGGCCTTGGGCACGCGCTGCTGGGTCCCGTAGTCGACCCGGACGAGACCGAAGCGCTGGTGGTAGCCCCATGCCCACTCGAAGTTGTCCATGAGGGACCAGGCGAGGTATCCGCGCACGTCCACGCCGTCCTCGATGGCGTCCCTGACCGCACGCAGGTGGGCGTCGAAGAACAGCAGCCGGTCCTGGTCCTCCACGTACCCCGAGTCGTCGGGGACGTCGTCGTAGGCCGCGCCGTTCTCGGTGATGAACACGGGGATGCCGGCGGGGCCGGTGTACTCGTCCTGCACCCGGTTCAGCAGCCGGCGCAGTCCCTCCGGCTGCACCTCCCAGTCCATCCCGGTGACGGGCAGGCCCCGCGGCACCGAGCGCACACCGTCGGCGGCGACGTACGGGGAGGAGACGGGACGGCTCGGCGGGGCGTGGTCCTCCTGCGCGGCGGGAGCGTCCTGCGGGGCCGTGGTCACGGCCTCCCCGTGGTAGTAGTTGATGCCCAGCACGTCCAGCGGCTGGGCGATGACGGCGAGGTCGCCCTCCCGGACGTGCTCGGTCAGGCCGAGGTGGCGCACGTCCTCCAGGACGTCGGCCGGGTACTCCCCCCGGAAGACGGGATCCAGGAAGATGCGGTTGAACTGCCCGTCGATGCGGCGGGCCGCGTCACGGTCCGCGGCACTGGCCGGGTCCGCCGGATCGGGCACCGTGAGGTTCAGGGTGATCCCGAGGGTGGCCTCCGGGTCGCGGCGCCGCAGCTCCTGGACGGCCAGGCCGTGGCCGAGCAGCAGGTGGTGCGCCGCGGCGAGCGCCGCCCGGGGCTCCTGCCGGCCCGGGGCGTGGACGCCGGCCGCGTAGCCCAGGAAGGCCGAGCACCACGGCTCGTTGAGGGTGGTCCAGATCCGCACGCGGTCCCCGAGGGCCTCGTGCATCACGGCCGCGTACTCGGCGAACCGGTGGGCGGTCTCCCGGTTCGCCCAGCCGCCGCGGTCCTCGAGGGCCTGCGGGAGGTCCCAGTGGTAGAGGGTCAGCCACGGCTGGATCCCGGCCTCGAGGAGCTGGTCGACCAGGCGGGAGTAGAAGGCGATGCCCTCGGGGTTGGGCGTGACGCCGTCGGGCACGCACCGGGCCCACGACGTGGAGAACCGGTAGGCCTGCAGGTTCAGCTCCTGCATCAGCGCCACGTCCGCGGCGGATCGGTGGTAGTGGTCGCAGGCGACGTCCCCGTTGTGGGCGTCGGCCACGGCGCCGGGGACCCGGGCGAAGACGTCCCAGATGGAGTCCTGCCGTCCCCCCTCGTGGGCGGCGCCCTCGATCTGGTAGGCGGCGGTGGCGGCGCCCCAGACGAAGTGCTCGGGGAACGAAAGCGGTGTGGTGCTCATCCTTTGACTGCTCCTTGCATGATTCCGGAAACGAGTTGGCGGCCTGCGACCACGAAGAGCAGCAGCAGCGGGCCGGTGGACAGCACTGCTCCGGTCAGGACGACCGAGTAGTCCACGAAGTGCGCGGACTGGAGCAGCTGCAGCGCCACCGGGAGGGTGGGGTTGGAGGGGTCCAGCACGATGAAGGGCCAGAAGAAGTTGGTCCAGGTGGCCACGAAGGTGAACAGGGCCAGCATCGCGGCCGCCGGCCGCGCCGCCGGCAGGGCGACGTACCAGAACGCCTGGATCATCGACGCGCCGTCCATCCGGACGGCCTCGATGAGCTCGTCCGGCAGCGCGTCCCGCAGGTACTGGGTCATCCAGAACACCCCGAAGGCCGTGACGACGCCGGGCACGATCACGGCCCAGAGGGAGCCGGTCCACCCGAACTCCGACATGACGATGAACAGGGGGACCACGCCGAGCTGGGTGGGCACGGCCATGGTCGCGATCACGAACACCAGCAGGCCCTTGCTGCCCCGGAAGCGGAGCTTGGCGAAGGCGAACCCGGCGAGCGTCGAGAACAGCACGACCGACGCCGCCGTCACCGTGGAGACCAGGATGCTGTTGCCCATGGCCTTCCAGAACGGGATGCTGTCCATGACCTTCGCGGCGTTGGCCAGGAAGTTCCCGCCGGGCAGAAGCGGCACGCCCCGGCTCAGCACGGTGCTGTCGTGGCTGCCGATGAGCAGCGACCAGTACAGCGGGAAGAGGGCGCCCAGGACCACGGCTCCCAGGAATCCGTAGGTCAGGAACCCCGGCCGGCGCGGCCCGGCTCCCGGGCCGGTGCGCGTGCCGCGCCTGCGGAGGCCGCGGGCGGCCCCGCGCGCGGCGTCCCCGCCCGCGATGCGCTCGAGGGGTGGGATGCGGGACGAGGTGCTCATTTTCGGCCTCCCTGGTGGGCGATCCGCCGGGTGATGAGGAAGTTGGCCAGGGAGATGAGGACGATCAGCAGGAACAGCAGCCACGCGACGGCCGAGGCCCTCCCGAAGTTGCGCTGTCCCCAGCCCAGCTCCCAGATGTACATGGTCAGGGTCTGCCACTGCCGGTCCGCCCCGCCGAGGCCGTACTGGTCGAAGACCCGGGCCTCGTCGAAGATCTGCAGGCCCCCGATGGTGGCGGTGATGACCACGAAGATGATGGTGGGCCGGAGCATGGGCACCGTGATGGACAGGAACTGGCGCAGCCGCCCGGCGCCGTCGATGGTCGCCGCCTCGTAGAGGTCGCGCGGGATCGCCTGCATGGCCGCGAGGAAGATCAGCGCGTTGTAGCCGGTCCAGCGGAAGTTCACCATGGTGGCGATGGCGAAGTGGCTGGCCAGGGTGTCGGAGTGCCACCGGACCGGGTCCAGCCCCACGCTCTTCAGCAGCTCGTTGACCAGGCCGAACTGGTCCGCGTAGAGGTTGTTGAAGATCAGGCCCACCGCCACGGGCGCCACGACGAAGGGCACGAGCACGCCCATCCGCCAGAAGGTCCTGGCGCGCAGGTTCGCGTCCAGGGCCGCGGCGATGGTGAGGGCGAGGACCACCTGGGGCACCGAGGAGAGCACGAAGATGCTGAACGTGTTCCCCAGGGCGTTCCAGAAGAACGGCTGCGCGAGGACGAACTGGTAGTTCTCCAGCCCGGTGAACGTGCCCTGCCCGCCGATGAAGTCCCAGTCGTGCAGGGACACCCACGCGGTGTAGAGCAGCGGGAACAGCCCGGTGAGGGCGAACAGGACGAAGAACGGAGAGATGTACAGGTAGGGCGAGAGCTTCACGTCCCACTTGGACAGTCTCTGGGAGAACGCCAGCCGCCTGACGGCCTCGGGCGGCCGTTGCGGCCGGCGCTGCCGGGAGGGAGTCGCGGGTCGGACCCGGTCGGTGACAGCCATGGATCAGAGCGCGTTCACCGCGGTGACGAACTTCTCCCACGAGGAGGCGGCGTCGTCGGTGCGGTCCACGTCCACGCGGGTCAGGGCCTGCTGCATGGCGTCGTTGATGGGGAAGTACTTCGGCCCCTTGAACGGGGTGATCTCCACGGCCTGGGCGCGTTCGGCGAAGATCTCGCCCGAGGGCGCGTCGCGGAAGAACGGGTTGGTCTGGCTCAGCAGCTCCTCGCTCTCCAGCGCCTCGACCTGGCTCGGGAAGTTGCCCTTCGCGGTGAAGGCCTTGATCTGCTGCTCCGGGGCGGTCAGCCAGTCGGCCAACTTCTTGGCCTCGGCCTGGTGCTCCCCCTGGGTGGGCACGGTCAGGTAGGACCCGCCCCAGTTGCCGCCGCCCCCGGGGAAGACGTTGGCGATGTCCCAGCCCTCGACGCCGGCGGCGTTGCCCTCGATGATGCCGAGCATCCAGCCCGGGCACAGCATGGTCGCGAAGGCGTCGGACTGGAAGCCGGCGGCCCAGTCGTCGCTCCACTGCCCCAGGTGCGCCGAGAGGTCGTCCTCGGTGGAGGCCGCGAGGACCTGCTCGTAGACGGCCTTCACCTCGGGGTTCTCGGCCGCGATGACCGTGCCGTCCTCCTCCTCGTAGGCGTTCTGGACCTGGTTGATCATGCCCTGGTAGGTGGCCCCGGCGGAGTCGTACCAGGCCACGTCCTCGCTCTGGGCCACGAAGTCGCGGCCCACCGAGAAGTAGTTCTCCCAGTCCCCGCTCAGCAGCTCGGCGACCTCCTCGCGCTCGCTCGGCAGACCCGCCTCCTCGAAGAGGTCCGCGCGGTAGCAGACCGCCTCGGGCCCGGAGTCGGTGCCGTAGCCGATCAGCCGGCCCTCGGCCGTGGTGGCCGCCTCGGTCTTCCAGTCCAGCCAGCGGCCCTCCACGTCAGGATCCGTCAGGTCCGCGAACTGGTCCGGGTACTCCATCAGCTCCGGCAGCCAGTCCACCTCGATGGCCTCGACGTCGGACAGGCCCGAGCCCGCGGCCAGGCGGGTGGTGAGGTTGTCCCGGGCCTCGTTGGAGGTCGCGGCCTTCTTGTGCTCGATGGTGACGTTCGGGTTCTCCGACTCGTACTCCTCGAAGAGCTCCTCGTAGCCGAACTCGTTGAACGTGGCGACCGTCAGGGTGACGTCCTCGGTACCGGTCTCGCCGTCCACGCCGGCGGCCTCGGAGGCGGACCCGGCGCCGCACCCGGTCAGGGTCAGGGTGAGGCAGGCCGCTGCGGCCGAAAAGGCGGTGGTGCGTGCTCTGGTGCGCACAGGTGACTCCTTCATCGTCAACGGGGCGGGTCCTGCCGGCGCCGGACGGCACACGGACTCCTGTCCGCAGCCCGTGCGTCCGGTCGACAGCGGCGCCCACTCTGTGGGAGCGCTCTCACCCGTGTGCTCACTGTGCGTGAGGTGGACCACATTGTCAAGGACAGGAATTGACCTATGGCGATAGATATTGATGCTGGCCAACTCCCTAGGGCTTGATCTTGGTGCCCTGGGGAGTGGGATCGCTCCCATATCGGTGGTCGATCCATCCCTGGTGCCGGCCCGGCGCCCATGGCAGAGGGTCCCGCGACAGGGGCCCGGCACCCCGCCCTCTCGTCACGGCGCCGGGGGACGGGGGCGGCACCCGGCACGCACGGGTGAGCCCCGGCGCAGCGCTGCGCCGGGGCTCACCCGTGCTCGACCGTGACCGGGCGGCCCGCCTCGTCCGGCGGGGCCCGGAACCAGCTCAGTCCTGCGGCTCGGACTCCTCGTTCTCGGCGTCCCCGTGCTCGTGCGGGACCGGGGTCATCTCGGTGGTCATGTCGGCATCGTCGTTGGAGACCGCGTCCTGGATGGGGTCCGGGCCGGAGGTCGGCTGATCGCTCACTGGGTGCTCCTTCGTCGGGAGGGCTGGTGTCCCCCTCAGCCTACGGCTCCGGCCCGAGCCGCGGAGAGCAGCCGCACCGCCTCCCGGGCGGCCGCCCGCCCGGCGCGCGTGGCGCCCAGGGTCGAGGCCGAGGCACCGTAGCCGACCAGCAGCACCCGCGGCTCCCGGAGCACCCGCACCCCGTCCGTCCGGATGCCGCCGCCGGGTTCGCGCAGCCCCAGGGGCGCCAGGTGGTCGAGGGCGGGCCGGAAGCCGGTGGCCCACAGGATCACGTCCGCCCGGACCGCGCGGCCGTCGCCGAGCACGACACCCTCCGGCGTCACCGCCCGCAGCGGCCCGGCCGAGACGAGGGTCCCAGCATCGATCCCGGCCCGGTACTGCGGGGTCAGGGGCAGGCCGGTGGCCGAGACGACACTGGTCGGCGGCAGCCCCGCGCGGGTCCGCTCGTCGACCCGGCGCTCGACGTCCCGGCCCCAGTCCGGGTCGAACTCCCGGTCCGTGAAGCGCGGGGGGCGGCGGGTGACCCACGTGGTGGTGGCCCCCGCCGCGGCGAGCTGGAGCAGGAACTGCACGGCCGAGGTGCCGCCGCCCACGACCACCACGTGCCGGCCGCGGAACACCGTCGCGGACCGGAAGTCGTGGGTGTGCAGCTGGCGCCCCCGAAAGGACTCCCGCCCGGGGTAGTACGGCCAGTACGGGCGGTCCCAGGTGCCGGTGCCGTTGATCACCAGGTCCGTCCGCCAGGTGCCGGCGTCCGTGACCACGTCGAGCGGTCCGTCGTCGGACTCCGCCTCGACCCGGCGCACCGCGACCGGCCGGTGGACCGGCAGCCCGAAGCGGCGTTCGTACTCGCCGTAGTAGCGGGCGACGACGGCGGAGGCGGGCTCGGCCGGGTCCGGCACCCCGAGGGGCAGCCCGGGCAGGTCGTGGATCCCGTGCGCGCCGCCGAAGGTGAGGGAGGGCCAGCGGTGCCGCCACGCTCCCCCGGGTCCGGGGTTGGCGTCGAGGACCACGAACTCCTCCTCGGGGACCAGCCCCCGACGCTGCAGGTGATGGGCGGCGGAGAGCCCTGCCTGTCCCGCCCCGATGACCACGACCCTCATGCCACGCTCCTCATTGGTTGATGTATCACCAATTGCAGAACGGTTGACGCCCCCGGACCATTCCGGCTGCCACCGGGGTGCCGGCTACGGGAAGGGGTCGGAGCCGCGCTCCAGGACCCGGCGGGCGAGCTCCAGCACCGGTTGCCCGCTGCTGCGGGACTGCTCCAGCAGCAGCGTCCGGGCCCGGTCCTGGTCCAGGTCGCGGCGTTCCATCAGGATCCCGACGGCCATGTCGACGGACTGCCGGTCCCGCAGCGCCGCCTGCAGGGCGTCGCTGAGCCGCTGCGGGGCGTCGGTGGCCTGGCCCGCGCCGAGGAGGGTGGCCGCCGCGCCGGCCAGCAGCCCCAGCATGTGCTCGTCCTCGACCGTGAAGGCGTCGGCGGTGGTGGCGTAGACCTTCAGCGCGCCCAGCACCTCGCCGCGCACCACGAGCGGGGTGCTCAGCATCGAGCGCACCCCCATCGTCCGGGCGATCGCCGACCACTCCGGCCAGTGGACGTCCTCGGCGGTGTCGTCGACCCGCTGGACGGCGCCGGTGGCCAGCGCGGACAGACACGGGCCCTCGCCCACCTCGTACTGCAGGTCGTCGGCGGCCTCCACCAGGCGGTCCGTGGCGGCAGTGGTCATCTTCCGCCCCTCCGCCTCGAGCAGGGTCACGCCGGCTCCGGCGGCGGAGTCGATCAGCTCCCGGGCCACCTGGGCCAGCTGGTGCACGGCGTGGGTGGACGCCTCCTGGCTGAGCAGCATCCCGTGGATGCGCGCGAAGGCGGCGGTCAGTTCGATGGCGGATGAATCAGGTTTCACAGGGGGTCTCGCAGCGTTCGGAAGTTCGTCCGGAGACGGCCCCGGCAGGCGACCTCCGGTCGGCGTCCACTACTTCCCACGGCCCTCGCAAGTCTTGAGGGACCAGTCTACGCCTGTCCGCCCGGAACCGGCACGGGGGCGGAACGACCCGCACCTCTCGCGGCGCGCGCCGTGGTGTCCCGCCCGTGCCCATCAGCCCGCACCGGCCTCGCCGGCGGGAGAGCAGTCCGCGGCGTAGGGCGCCCGGCGCGGATGCCCCTCGGCCAGTTCGTTGCAGGCACAGGCCAGAAGGTCCCGCTGCAGTGCGGGGAGAACCAGGGCGTGGTGCAGGTAGGCCTCCACCTCCATCACCCCGAGGTCCCCGCCGAGGCGGAAGTACTGCAGCCACAGCCCGTCCAGCTCGACCCCGGCAGCCTCCAGGACGGTCGCCAAACCGCACGCCTGCACCCTGGCGATCGTCGCCTCGTCCGCCACCGGCACCCGCTACAGCCGCGGATCGTCGGCGTGGCCCGCCACGCACGCGGCCAGGACGATGACGGGCATCTCGCGCCGGCGGGTCTCCGCGAGCAGGAGCCGGTGCGCCGCCTCCCGGTCGATCTGGTGGCGCTCCATGAGGATCCCCACCGCGATGAGGACCACCTGCCGGTCGGCCAGTGCGAACTTCAGCGAGGTCGACAGCCGATGGATCTCGCCCGGATCCTGGGCCGCCCCGAGCAGCGTGGCCGCGGCTCCGGCCAGCAGCTCCAACAGGTGCTCCTCGTGCTCGGTGAACGCGTGGGGGCCGGAGGCGTACACCTTGATCGCCCCGACCTCCTGCCCGCGGAAGACGAGCGGAGTGCTGAGCACCGAACCCAGCCCGGTGGCGACCGCCGCCTTGGCCCACTCCGGCCAGCGGGTGTCCTCCGCGGTGTCGTCCACGCGCTGCATGCTCACGGTGTCCCACGCCGTGAGGCAGGGCCCCTGGCCCAGTTCGTACTGGAGGCGGTCCAGGGCCTCCACGGCCGGGTCGGTGGCCGCGGTGGTCCTCGGCTGCCCGTGCTCGTCCACCAGGGTGACCCCGGCCCCGGTGGCCATCGGGATCAGCTCGCGGGCGACCTCGGCCAGCCGAGCCACCGCTGCGGTGGCGGCCGGGGCGTCCAGCAGCATCCGCTGCACGTGGGCGATCGCAGTGGTCAGCTCCATGGCCGACACCTCGGATTCCACGGGAGATCCTTTCCTCGCCACCGCACCGGGAGGGGTGCACCGCCCCCGGGAAGCACAGGCTTCCATGATGCCTCATCGCCGCGGTCCCGGCGCCTCCCCAGGGCGCAATTCTCAGGCTTTGCGCAGGTCGGCCCCCGGTCGGCCCGCCGGGGCGGGGCCCCGGAGCAGGGAGCGCACGTGCCGGACGGCCCGCCGGGCCTCCGGTGTCCACCAGGCGCCCACGTAGACGTGGAAGGCACCGGGCTCGTAGAGCAGCTTCCCGGTGTTGCCCGCCCGGGCCAGGTCCCGGGCGAAGGCCAGGGCGTCGGCGGCCAGGATGTCCTTGCCGCCCTGCACCACGTGCACCGGCGGCAGCCCGGCCACGTCCCCGTAGAGCGGGCTGACCAGCGGGTCCGTGAGCTCGCGGTCCCGCGCCCAGGCCGCGGCCAGGGGCACCACCTGGTCGGTGCTCAGCATGGGGTCGTGCGGGTCGATCTCCCGCACGGCCGGGTGCGTGGCGGAGACGTCCACCGCCGGGGAGAAGCCCACCACGTGGTCGGGCAGCCGCTGCCCGGCGTCCCGCAGGCGCATGGCCAGCCCGATCGCCAGGCACCCGCCGGCGGAGTCCCCCGCCACCACGACCCGGTCCGTGGCGGGCCGGGCGACGAGGTCGGCCCAGGCCGCGGCGAGGAAGTCGTAGCCCTCGTCCACGTGGCCCTCCGGGGCCAGCCGGTACAGCGGGACCGTGACCGTGGTCCCGGTGTCCTTCACGAGCTCGCGGACGATCCACCAGTGCGCCGGCAGCAGCGGGTTCACGAACGCCCCGCCGTGCAGGTAGATCAGGTGGGACCCGTCCGCCCCGGCGCGCGGGGTCAGGCGCAGCAGCGGGCGCCCGGCCACCTCGGTGCGCTCCACGGCGTGCGAGCGCCGCAGGTCGGCCGGGATCCTGGCCGGCTCCGGATACCGGCGTCCGCGCAGCTGCTCCACCGGGGTCCACGGCTGCAGGCGGGTGCGCAGACGGACGGCCTGGGACGTCACGGCCATGCTGATGCTCATCCGGGTTCCTCTCCTCGGGGCGGGCTCAGACCAGCCGCACGGTCGTGAGACAGGTCGGGCTCTGCGGGGAGGTCGCGAACTCCTCGACCGCACTGCCTCGCTCCGAGTCGACCTCGAGGGTGCCGGTGATGTCCTTGGGCAGCCAGAAGCCCACGAACCCGTTCTCGTAGCTGGTCACGGTCTCGTCCACGAGCACGGCCCCGGAGGCGTCGGTGATCCGCACGTCGAAGTCCTCGCCCACGAGCTCGCCCTGGCACCCGGAGAGGCTGTGGGAGAAGCACTCGTGGGTCGTGGTGGTCCACGGGGCCACCGCGAGGTAGAACCGGTCCTCCGGCATGGGCAGGGCCGTCTCGGTGGTGCCGTCGCTGAGGACCACCTCGTCGTAGGTCACGGAGCCGGCGAGTCCGGCGGCACGGTCCTCGTGGGTGCGGTCGAGCTGCTCGACGACCTCCTGGGTGCTCGCGCCCTCGAGCCCGTGCTCCCGCAGCAGGGCGTCCGGCCCGGAGCTCCCGCCGGCGCAGCCGGAGACGAGGAGCAGGACGGCGGCGGACACGGACAGCACGGCGGATCTCATGGGTCCAGGGTATCGGGGGCGGCCCCTGTCACCGGCTCCTCCGCGGCCGCCCCGGGACGCCGGGAGTTTCCTGTGGGACCGGTCACAGATCCCGTCCCGGCGGCTAGAGTGGATGTCCAGTGGTGTCAGGGTTCGGGAGGATCCGCCATGCAGAACACCGAGAACAAGGACGTCTCCGGGATCGCGCTCCTGGTCGCCGGGGCGGTGGTCCTGTCCGTGGTCTCGTTCGTCCTCGTCAACCTGGGCACGATCCTTCTCCTCCTGCTGGCCGCGGCCGGCCTGTGGCTGCTCGGCGTGCTCCTGCGGGCGCTCACCCGCTCCCTGGCGGAGCGCGCGCGGGCGGGGCTGCACGGCATGCTGCGGAGCCCCGCAGGGACCGGTGGGGGCTCGGGTGCGCGGACGGCCGGAAGGACCACCGCGAGGAACCCGGGGAGGAGCCCCCGGAAGAGCACGGGGAAGTCGGTCGCGAAGACTGCCGAGCAGGCCCGGCGGACCGCCGCGGAGGACATGCGCACGGCCTGGATCCGGTGGCAGCTCGGCGTCCTGCCGCCGCAGCAGCGGCACGGGGACGCGTCCTTCATCGCCGCCCGGCTGGCCGAGATCCCGCACGCCGACTGGGACGCGATCCGGCTCCGGCGGCACGGCCAGGCCCTGTGGTGCGTCCGGGACGCGTCCGCCCGGACGCCCCTGCACGGGGAGGTCGAGGCCCGCCTGGACCGGGTGGCCGCCATGATCTCGGAGCTCACCGACGCGGAGTTCGACACCCACCGCGGCCAGACCGACGACCGGTACCTGTACCACCCGGACCGCGAGGTCCGGGCCGCCTATCTGGCGGGCGGGTCGCAGGGCGTCGAGGCCATCATGGGCACCATCACCGCCGTCCGCGCCCAGGTCCGCGAGGACGCCGCCGCCCGGGCCGCCGCGGACTCCCTGGCGCGCGAGCGCAACGCCGCGCTCCGGGCCCTGCGGGAGACCCGCCGGCCGGCCCGGCCGCGGGACGCCCACGCCGCCTGGGAGGCGCAGGCCGAGCAGATCGGCCGGTGAGCCGCCGGGACCGGGGCGGACCCTACGCCAGGTGCTCCTCCGGCTCGCCCTGGAACTCGCGCACCTCCACGGGGAGCGTGGTGGCCTGCGCCAGCTTGCGGCCCCACTCGATGGCGGCGTCGTAGTCCGGGGCGGCCACGATGCAGATGCCCCCGGCGTGCTCGTCCTCGCGCTCGTACGGGCCGTCGGTGGTCACCACGTCCTCGCCGTGGAAGCGCACGACGACGGACGCCTCCGCCCGGTCCAGGCCCCCGGCGAAGACCCACGCCCCGGCCGCCCTGAGCTCCTCGTTGAAGGCGGCGACGTCCCGCATCACCGGCTCGAGGATCTCCGGGGCCGCCGGTCCGCCGTCGGGCTGTTCGATGCTGAGCAGGTAGTGCTTCATGGCGAGCCTCCTGGGCGTCGGATGGTCCTCGGAGTCTACGGTCGCGGCGGCCCGCCGAAATAGACCTGGGCGTCCACCACCTGCCCGTCGCGCACGGTGATCGCCTCCATGTTCCGGAAGGTCCCCCCGGTTCGGAGCTCGTACTCGTACCGGACGAGCACCAGGCCGGGCTCCGCCTCGACCACCTGGAGCAGGTCCTGCCGGGAGACCCGCTGCGCCGTGGGGAAGCACCGCTCGAAGTACGCGACCCGGTCGATGTGGTCGTCCTGCGGGGACGTGAACCGGAACCCGTCCCCGACGAGCCCGCGGGCCGCCGCCTCGTCCTGCGCGAGGTAGGCGGCGAAGAGCCGCCGGACGACGTCCGTGCTGCTGGTCATGCCCGCAAGCTACTCCCGGGCGGGGTGCGGGACAAGCAGCGGACCCGTTCCGCCCGCCGGGGCTCAGCCGTTCTGCGGGACCTGAGCCACCAGCTCGTCGTCGCCGGGCTCCACCACGGGCGGCAGGGCCCGGGCCTGCTCCGCGACGGGGCGCACCGCGCGGTCCGCGGGCTCCAGGCGCACGGTCCGGCCCGTCTCGAGGGAGGCGAGCACCGCCTCGTGCACCCGGATGTCCATCAGCCCCTCCTCCCCGCCGGCCTCGGGATCGGTGCCGGTGAGGATGCAGTCCGAGAAGTACTCGGTCTGGCCCGCGAACTGCTCCACCGGGTCGTGGGCGCGGGTCTCGCTGCGCCCGCCGCGGGTCACGGTCCAGCTGATGCCCACCTCGGGGCCGAAGCCGAAGCACGGCTGGGCCGCGACCACGCCCCGGGTGCCCACCACCGTGAACGCCTCGGTGGCCTCGCCCGCGTAGCTGATGGTGAACTGCGCCACCCGCTGCCCGGGGAAGCGCAGCGTCACCGCCACGGTGTCGTCGAAGTCGAAGCCGCGCCCCGGGGTCCGCACCCCCATCGCGTGGACCTCGAGGGGCTCGGCCGCGAACAGGTGGCGCACCGCGTTGAGGGGGTAGCTTCCCATGTCCGGGATGGGCCCGCCCCAGTACCCGGAGTGCCCGCGGTGGTTGGCCTCGTCGATGTCCTGGGTGAAGACGGCGGTGAACAGCCGGGGGTCGCCCACCAGCCCCTCGTCCCGGACCCGGGTGATCAGCTCGAGCGTGCCGGGCTCGTGGTGCAGCCGGTACGCGACCATCAGCCGGGCCCCGCCGCGCGCGGCGGCGTCGATCATCGCCCGGCAGTCTTCCACGGACGTCTCCATCGGCTTCTCCACCAGTACGTGGACGCCCGCCTCGAGCGCCGGCTCGGCGAACTCGCGGTGCCGGAACACGGGCGTGGCCACGTAGACCGCGTCCACGTCCCCGGAGGCCAGCAGCGCCGGATAGTCCTCGTAGGAGTACGCGGGCACGCCGTACTCGGCCGCGAGCTCCCGGGCCTTGTCCGGGGTGCCGGTGACCAGCGCCGCCAGCACGGAGCTGCCGGCCCGGGCCATGGCGGGCAGGAACGCCTGCTGGGAGATCTGGCCGAGCCCGACCACCGCGTAACGCACGGGGCCGTTCGTCGAGGGGGCGGTCCGGGGAGAGGTCATGGGGCATCCTTCACGGTCGGGACGGACGGTCCCGGCCAGACTAGCCGCGCAGGGTCCCGGCCGGGCGGAGCGGGCCCGGCGTCCCCGGATCCCGCCGGATGCGCGATCATAGGAGGTCCGAGGGACCGCGCACGCGTCCGTCCCCGTCCGTCAGGAGGATCCGTGCCCAAGAGCAAGCCCCGCAAGAAGGCCGCCGCCAAGAAGAAGCAGCAGCGGCGGGAGTCCCACGCCGCCGCCCGCACCGTCGACATCGAGGGCGCCGCGCAGGGCACGTGGGACGACGACGCCCACGAGCTGCTCGTCGCCCGCGGCTGGGTGGCCTACCGGGACCTGGAGATGGACCAGCTCGGCGACGGCTGGGAGTGGCTGCCGTCTCAGCTGCCCCTCGACGCCGGTGTCGGCGGGGAGCCGGGACCCACCACCGTGTTCGCCGCGGCCGAGGGCGGCTACGACGTCGAGCTGGCCAACCCGAACGGCTCCGTGGACCCGGACCGCGCGGGCCACTACGACACCCTCGAGGACCTCGCCGCGGACCTCGCCAGCCTCGAGGCCTGGCGCGTGCCGGCCGGCGAGTACGTCCTGCCCGAGTCCCCCACCTTCTCCGCGGACACCCCGTGGGCGATCTGCCAGCTCTGGGCCGGCGGGATGATCGACCACTGGGAGCTCGCGGCGGACCTCATCCACTTCCCGTACGAGGAGACCGAGGAGGGCTTCGCCGCGGTCGAGCGCGCCCACCGGACCGGGCTGATCCCCGCGCAGCTCTACGCCGCGATCCGCGCCGGGCGGGCCGCGTAGCGGGATCCTCTTGTCGGGACGCCGGGCGCCCCTGACCGGGGCGCCCGGCGTCCTCGTGCGCGTCCGGGCTCAGTGGCGGGACAGTCCCCTGCCGTCCCTGGCGGAGGCGTTCTTCGGCGCCCACCCGGCCAGGCCGAGGAGGTCGGCCACCTCGCGGTAGTGGCTCGTGGAGAGGATCCCGAAGCCGGCCTCGACCGCGCGGCGGTAGTAGTGCACGTCGAGGGCGTCGGCGGGCAGGTTCTCGTCGTAGCGGTGCAGCTCGAGCCGCATGGGCACGTTCCAGCTCCGCATCCGCAGGCTCTCCTCCATGTCCGGGACGTAGTGCCCCGCGAAGCCGATGACCCGGCGGAGGTCGGGCACCTCCCGCCGGACGTCGTCGACCGTGGGCAGGCCGTCGGGGTGGGTCGGCACGAAGTAGACGAGGTCGGGGGCGATCCTGCGGTAGACGGCCAGTTCCCTCAGTCCGTTCACGCCGACCACCACCTGGCTCTCGGCCCGGTGCGTGCGGACGAGCTCGACGACGGCCTCCGGGGACACGTTCCTGACGTCGAGCCACAGCACCGCGCCGGCCAGGACCGCCCAGGTGAGGAACTCCGCGGCCTCCCGGATGGGGAACCGGGTGACCTCGCCGTAGTTGTCGACCAGGTGCTGGCTGAGCACGTAGTCGGCCGACTGCTCGCTCACCGGGCCGGCGCCGGTGCTGCCGTGCCCCATGACGGCCTCGTGCAGGACCACGCACCGGCCGTCCACCGTGGTGCGCAGCTCGATCTCGATCATGGTGCGCGCCCGGGTGGCGAGGACGTTCTGGGCGGACTCGAGCGCCGAGCAGGGCCACGACCCGTCGGGGTGGTAGCCGGCGCGGCGGGCGAGCAGCAGGGGGCCCTCGCTGGTCAGGCGGTCGTGGCGGATGTAGGCGGCCAGCTCGGCGGGCGAGTCGAAGACGATCGAGTGCCCTGCTGCCCGCGGCGGCCCGTCGGCGGTGGCGTGGTACGGCGGGCCCGGGCGGCGGTGATCGTTCGGCATGGGAACTCCTGGGGGGATGGGAGCGCGGACAGCGGCCGTGGGGGGACGGCCGGTGGGCGGGAAGCGGGGGAACTGCCCGTCCACGTGCTCAGGGGCCCTCGGCCACCCGTGCACGCTCCAACTCTTCCACGTCCGAGGCCGAATACGTGGCTGCGATCTGCATGTCGTTGCCTCCGCGCAGCACATTGCGGGTGCTGAGCCCCCGGAAGAGCGTGCGGGGAATGGGCCGGTAGGCGGTGCGGCCGTCGTCGACGGGCCGGGTCCTCGTCCCGTGCCGCAGGGCGACGGCGTGCAGCCACACGTCGTCGGCCATCGGCGCGCAGGCGCTGAACGCGGTGCCGAGCTCGCGCAGGGCGTCGAGCAGGTGCGGCGGATAGAGCACCCCGGAGGTGCCCGTGGCGAAGGTGCGGAAGGACGCCTCGGGCGGGGCCCCGGGGCTCCACGTGGCGTAGGGCAGGATCCGCCCTCCGCCGAGGCGGATCCGGTGGGTGCGGTGGGCGACCACGTCGTGGGGGTGCCGGGCGTGGACGGCCAGCAGCTCCTCGAGCCACGTCTCGCCGTAGAGCACGTCGTCGTCCGCGATGACCAGGGGCAGTTCGTGCCGGGCCCGGGACCGGACGTAGGGGTAGTACTTCTGGTGGGGCCCCCAGTCCTCGGTGCACCGCAGCTCGAGGCCCCGGCGCACCAGCCGGGCCAGCGGCGGGGGCGGGTCCGCCACGACGTCGGCCTCCCGGAGCCACAGGATCAGCCGCCGCGGGCGCACGGTGCCGTGCGTCATCGACTCCACGGCCAGGTGGACCGCCCGGATCCGGTTCCCGTAGGACGTGAGGCTCACGACCACGGGGGCGTCCCCCCGCACGGGCGCCGTCGAGAAGCGGTTCCGGAGCCGGAAGTACAGGGCGCTGCGGCTGGTCCGGAACGAGCGCAGCCAGTCGCGGACCAGCTCCCGGGACAGCACCCACCGCAGGGGGTGCAGGTCCCGTCCTCCCGGCCGGGTCCTCATGGCGAGCGCGCCAGGACCGCCCGGGCCGCCTCGCTGCCGAGCTGCAGGACACCCGCGTCGGTCGTGACGGCGATCCAGGAGAATCCCTGCGCCCGCAGCGCGGCGGCGCGCTCCGGGGACCCGGCGTAGGCCCCCGCCAGGACGCCGGCCTCCCGGCACGCGCGCACGATCGTGGGCAGGGGCGCGTCCTCCGAGGTGTCCGCGAGCAGCTGGTCGACGTCCCGGCCCAGGGCGAGCGCGAGGTCGAAGGGCCCCACGAAGACCATGTCCAGATCCGGGACCGCCGCGATCGCCCGGACCCCGGCGATCGCGGAGGCCGTCTCCACCATCACCGCGCACAGCGGCCGGGGCACGGCGGCCACGCCGGCGGCGGGGTCCCGTGACCCGGGGAGCGGCCCCCAGCTCCGGGCGCCCCACGGCGGGTAGTGCGCCGCGGCGACCGCGGCCTCGGCCTGCTCCGCGTCCTGGACGAGGGGAACGACGACGCCGTCGGCGCCGGCGTCCAGCGCCCGGCCGATGAGCGTGGGATCGTTCGCGGCGACCCGGACCAGCACCGGGGCGGACGGCTCGCGCCGCAGGGCGAAGAGGCCGCGGACGGCGGCGTCGTCGAAGTGGCCGTGCTGGGCGTCGACGCCCACCCAGTCGAAGCCGGCGCGCTCGAGGGCGGGCGCGGTCCGGGCGTCGCCGAGCGTGGCCCACACCCCCGCACGCACCCCGTTGCCGTTGCCGTTGCCGTTGCCGTTGCCGTTGCCGTTGCCGTTGCCGTTGCCGTTGCCGTTGCCGTTGCCGTTGCCGTT
>NZ_CANMRA010000029.1 GCF_947500125.1 uncultured Kocuria sp.
AGATCTCACGGTGGCCGCACCCTCGTCCGGAACGACGAGCAGGGCCACCGCGCTACACCACTATCGGGGGCTCAACTGGGACTGTGCAGAGATTCGTTGGTTCTCCAATCAACCTTCGACGACGATCACAGGCATCTAATGGTTGTTCTATCAATAAAAAACGACAGGCAATTTACCGGTAGGGTAACCAGTACGCGGAATCGCTCACCACAATCGGCGCCACTTCGACTTCCCCCAGAGAGCACGCGGGAAAGGAGGTCGGTGCCAGGGCCGGGTTACTGCTTGTGGGCGTATTCCAGCGAAAGACATGACGAGACAAAGGGAAAGGTGTTGTGATGGCCCAGAGCGTGCAGATCATTCTGGAGGACGACCTCGAGGGCGGTCCTGCTGATGAGACCGTCCAGTTCGGTGTGGACGGCCGGCAGTACGAGATCGACCTCTCCACCGCTAACGCGGAGAAGCTGCGGGAGGCCCTGCGCCCCTACGCCGCCGCCGGCCGGCGGGCCCAAGGCAAGATCACCCGGGCCACCGTGCCCCGTTCCTCCTCCGGCGGTAACCCGGAGACGGCGAAGATCCGGGCCTGGGCGAAGGACAACGGTCACCAGGTCTCCGACCGCGGCCGCATCCACCAGTCCGTCAAGGACGCCTACTACGCCGCCCAGTAGACC
This sequence comes from uncultured Kocuria sp., assembly GCF_947500125.1. Classification (GTDB taxonomy): domain Bacteria; phylum Actinomycetota; class Actinomycetes; order Actinomycetales; family Micrococcaceae; genus Kocuria. Next base: position 669 of record NZ_CANMRA010000029.1, read on the forward strand.
CCCACTCCCCCCACCCGGACACCCCCTCGGGGCAGGGCTCGAGCACGAGTACCCTCACCGTGGCCCCTTCCGCATGGTGAGCAGCCGGTGACGGGCTGATGACCCGTTCCCGGTACGGCGCCGCCGGGACGCCCCGCGTCCAGCCTGGTCAGCGCTGGTCGTCCCTTTGGCCCCCGACAACTGCCCTTGCTGGGGGTTGGCCCCGGCAACCTTCGGACCGGGCGTGGGCATCCGCGTCGTTCGAAGACCCACGGAACCACCCACCCCATCCCGCCGCCTGTCCAAAGAGTGAGGAACCCGGCCCACCGGCAAAGGTGAGCCGGGTTCCTTCGTCGCCGACCATGGGCAAGCCGCCCGCAGCCGGTCCCCTCTCCCCTATCGGGGGCCGGTGTTATCGGTTGAGCTGTTGGGCGTAGGCGCGCACCGCGTTCTCAATCACCGCTCTCGCGGTGCCGTCGTGCTCGGTGAGCTCTTCAATCAGATCGGAGACGTCCTGGGCCACCCGCACCCCGAGTTGGATCGTGGGTTCCCGGCGCGGCCGGCCCCTCCCGCGCTTCGGTGCCGCCGGGGGTTCCGCCATCGGTGCCGCTTGCACCGGTGGGGACGACACCTGCGGTGTCGCGGGCTGGGGTGAGGTAGCGCGTGGGGGTGTGTAGTCGACCGGGTCGATGTGCTCATCCGGTGCTGGGCGGGGCCGGCGACGGGCCAGCGAGGCGGGACGCTCGGGCTGCTCGGTCATCGCAGCACCTTCTTCGCGATCGCGGTGTAGGCCTCCAGCACGCGGGCGCCCTTGCGGTATTGGCCGTACCACTCCTCCGAAATCCGCACCTCCTGGACGATGGCCCGGTCCGGGATTAACGGCTCCAGGAACGACCCGGTGGCGCGCAGCTCCTCGAGGCCGGCCACCGCCGCCCGGCTCATGATCGTTTCCTTCACCCCACCGACCACGATGCCGGCCTCCGTGAGGGTGTCCGGGGCACCGAGCTGCTGGCGGGGCCGGGGAGAACTGGGCGACCGTGCGCCGACCCCCGTCCACCTGCATCGATGCCGTCACTGGTGGCGGTGGCGGCGTAGACCACGGTGTCCGCCGCATTCAACGCCGACAGCGTCAGCGGGCCGCCGTGGCCGGTTGGGGCAGTGGATGACCACCACATCCGCTTGCAGACCGGTCAGGGAGATCAACAGCGGCAGCTCGTCCATGATCGGCCCGGTCGGTTTCCCGGTGGGAGACGGTGCGGGGTCGAGGGCATCACCCGGAGAGGGGGCAGGGGATGCCGGTACCGGCGGAAGCGATGTGGAAGGGAGCTCGTCCGCTCGGTGTTCTCAGGTGATCCAGGCGTGCTGGTCCGAGGACCAGAACACGGCCCCGGCCCCGTGGTGGACCAACTGCTCGCGGATCTGCTCATCGGTCATCGAGGAGGACCCGGACAGGGGATGGAAGTCCTGGCGCGCCACCGCGGTCCGGGAGGCGGCGTAGAAGCGGTCGGTCTCCTGGGCGAGAATCGCGGTGAGCTCCGCTTCGGCCAGCAAAGCGATGGCCACCAGCTCCCGGTCGTAGCCGACCTCATAGAGGCGGCCGCCGATGACCTCTTGGTAGCTCAGCCCGGCCCGGGTGAAGTCCCCGATCCACGCCTCCATCTGCTCCTCACGCAGCTGGCGTTCCTGCTCGGTGGCACCCCGGACGCTCAGTTGCTCCGGTTCCCCGTCGCCCTCGGTGACCACCGCGACCACGGTGCCCTCCAGGAGCAATTCCAGGCTCTGGGCCGGGTCCGCCCCCGGGTAGGCCTCCTGGGTGGCGGTGTAGGCGCCCAGGACGTAGTCCGGGGTGGCCGGGACGCACCGCAATGTGGCCGGCAGCAGGCGGGTCGGGATCGTGCTGTGCGTGGGTGCCATCGGTTCTTCCGGGATGCGGGGCGGGAGGGACAGCCCCTAGTCTCGGCCACCGCCGCGGTGATCCGGTGACGGCGCGGCCCAGCCCCCGGTGCCCGGCGTGTCACCGCGCAGGGGTGGCTGAGCACCAGAGCACCGCACCCCTCCAGGAGCACCGAGCGGGGACCGGGCCAGTGGCCCGGTCGTGGCCGAGGCGAGGACCCACCAGCGGCCCCCGAAGCGGTGCCGCAGGCTCGGCGGGGCGTCATCTTCCCGACCTCGTCGCACCGGCACTCCGGCCTGGGGCGTGCACGTGAGAGGCAGTCCCCGTCCCCGCCGCTGCCCCACGGAAGTACCCATGAGCGCTGCCACCCCACCCGCCACGCACGCCCCTGCGGTGGACGACGTCCCGGTCGTGGACTCTTTCGCCGTCGCCGCCCGACTGCGCATGACCGCCACGGGCACCCGCGCGCGGCTGAGCGTGGTCCTGCCCGCCGAGACGACGCTCACCCCCGCTACTCTGGTGCCGGCGTTGCTGAGCCTGGGACAGCAAGTCCTGGTCGACTATCGGCTCACAGGACACGAGTTGCCCGAGGTTCAGGTCACCGCCGTGGAAAGGGTGGAGACCGTCCCGGCCACCGCCCGGGCGACCGGATTCACCGTAGGCGTCACCAACGACCTGAAGGCCAGGCGCTCCTGGCTCGTTGTGGACTCGGACCTGCTGCTGGGCAACGACGGCGGGGTGCTGCTGATCGCGGCCACCCTCTTCGCCGGGGCCGAACACCTGCTCGAGTCCCAGGGCTCCCCCGTGGACCGGCACACCCCGGCCAAGCGCCGGTCACCCCGGAGCCGCGGTCCGCGCGCCCGGCGCTGACCTGCGCCCGACACCGGCACCTCAACGCTTTTCACACCGCCACACCCTGCCCGGGCTACCCCGTCACGACCCCGCCCAGGGCCCCGACCCCTCCCCGGCCGCCCGGTGCGGCCCCTGTGGTCGGGCCGGTGAGCCGGCCGGAGACCACACGTCCGGTCGCCACAGCGCTCAGCGCGGCATCACCGCCACCCCCCCCGGGAGGCAGGGTGGCCCATGCGTCGCAATACGATCAGCCCCTGTCCGGGAACGGGCCTTTCTGCCAAGGTAGGGAACGCACGTCCCGGACGTGCACGAGCCCTCCGAACCTCGGGGAAGCTCGATAGATCGCAGAACAGAAGTAGGTAGAAGATATGACTACTGGTGTGGTCAAGTGGTTCAACGCCGACAAGGGCTTCGGCTTCATCACCCCCGACGACGGCTCCAAGGACGTGTTCGCCCACTACTCCGCCATCGCCTCCAGCGGATTCCGCTCCCTCAACGAAGGCGACCACGTGGAGTTCGAGACCCAGGCCGGCCCCAAGGGCCCCCAGGCCGCGAACGTCACCGTCCTCCCCTAACCCATTTCGCGGTCTTCAAGCTGAGGTCCGAGGCGACCGGCACATGCCGGTCCACTACCAAAGCCATCGCCCCCTCACCCTCAGGCGGGGTGGCGATGGCTTTGTCGTCCATGATCTCGAAGTCTCCCTACCAGGCGCCCCATATTGCCTAGCAAGCAATCCGATTCGGACTTCACACGGAACAACTTATTGAATATACACACTGGATGCAGGACACTCACTTGACGCAATACATGCGCTAATGGAACTCGTTTGCCTGCTTAGCGGGTGGGCTTGTTGGGCAACCGCTTGGGGGCCACCGGCAGGGTGCCGCCGTTGCGCTCTCTAGCTTCGTGAATAGCGATGCGCAGGGCCTCGGCGGCCAGCTGGCTCACCGACTGCATACGCCCGGCCCGTCGGTCGATGCCGGTGGTCTCTTCCATACGAGCGATAGTGTCCACGGGCAGAATGAAGGCGCGATTAACTCCGCGATTGCCTTCCTCCGGGTCCGGATGCACTTCAGCTAGTTGGGCTCGGTCGGCGGGGGTCCGTCCGATATGGGCATCCAACGCGCCTGCGATCCAGCGGGCGAAACTGCTGGGCGGGTCGGTGAGGGTGTCCAGATCGGCCACGTATGCGGACTTAGCGCCCTCCAGGGTGCCTTGGCGAAGATACAGACCCAGGCGAGCCGTCCCAGCCGGCAGCACCTGGGCCCGACGCGCAGTGCCACCATTCCTCACAGCTCCGGTCGGCCCCTCTGTCAGCTCGGCGACGGCGGGTTGCGAGATGGACTGCTCCCCCACCGACCGTGCCTGCGTTTTCACCACAGGGGCAGCAGCCGGCTCGGAAGACACCATGGTTGCGGATTCCATGGTGGGCTCTTCGAGAGGCCCGGTGATAGCGGCCTTGTTGCGGTCTTTGAGGGACTTGCGGGCGGGCATCAGACTCGAACTCCTGTGCTGACGGCGATGATTGGGGACACGGCGGCTTTGTAGTCGGCGGTGACCTTAGAAGATGGGTCATAGACGGACACCGGCATCCCGGCGGTGTAGGCGTCACGCACGGATACTGCCTCACGCACCGGTGCGGTGACCTTGCCCGGATGCATCTCCTCGAGCATTTCCACCACCTCCTTATCCAGGGTCCGGCGCCCGTCATAGCGGGTGGGCACCACCCAAGACACGGCCAACCCAGGGCGGATCCGGCGGGCCAGGCGGGCTTCGATGACGTCAGTGAGTCGGGTGAGCTGATCCAGTGCCTCGACCTCACAGGCCACCGCCGCTACCACCACATCAGCAGCAGCTAAACCCGCCAGGGTCAGCCCGGACAGTGCCGGCGGGGTGTCGATGACGATGTCATCGAAACGGTCCGCCACGGTGGGCAGATGATCGCGCAGGGCAGTCACCAGGTCCGGAACCTGGTGGGTGTCCATGTCAGCTAGATCATGGGTGCCGGCCAGCACATGCACCCCCGGAACAGTCGGGCTCGGTGCCGCGGCATCGGCGGCAGTGGCTGCCCCGGTCAGCACCTCGGCAGCAACCGCGGTGACTTCGCTGTCATCGGTGAGCCCGAGTCGCGTGGTGAGGTTTCCCTGTTGGTCCAGGTCGATGGCCAACACCCGGCGTCCAGCCGAAGCCAGAGCAGCTGCGATTTCTGCAGCTGTGGTGGTCTTGGTGGAGCCGCCCTTGGACAAGGCGACGGTATAGACGGTCATGCGTGGGTGCCCCTTTCGGTAGTACCGGCAGTTTGGAAGTGTCCAACCTGTTGCGTGTATTCAATCTATCGCAACTGACCACTATGAGTTGTCAATCCCAACCCTCGAGTCGGGCGCGTATGAGTCGTGGATGCATTCTCGCCAATCCCTACCCCTCTCCCCCGACAGGCATGCCGGTACGCAGTGAGGACAAGACGATGCACGTGACCCAGCTGAGTCCAATCTCGTTGGCTCGGAGTGTCCAACACCTCTCGCCCCCGGCCCGCCCGCTGTGGGGGAGAGGGCTGCACACAAGGTAGGCAGACGTCGCTCCTCGGGAACAGCGACCAATGCGGCTACCGCTGCTATGGAATGCATAACGTATATTCAATACAGTGTTTTTAGCGATTCCAGTGATTCTATCGACATAGGCCTGCCAGCCTCCCCATAGACCGCCGATGCAGGCAAGGTAGCGAAAGTCCCGCTGGAAGCGTGGCCCAGACCCTAGCTCGCACAGAACAAAGGCCCCCAGATCAATCTGGGGGCCTTGCCTGGTTGCGGGGGCAAGATTTGAACTTGCGACCTCTGGGTTATGAGCCCAGCGAGCTACCGAACTGCTCCACCCCGCGGCGACCGTCTGACTATATGTGCCGCAAGGCGTTCGCGCACATCGAAGACGACGGACCAACCTCAGCGGCCATCCGTCGCGGCTTCACGCTCCGACCGGCCACTTTACATAGCTTTTGCCGCGTATATTCAATCTAACCATGTATAAAAATAGATTGAATATACTTTCTAAAGTAACTATACGCTTCGGAGCAGTACTCGTCCCGGAAGGACTGACTCAAGCAATCTAAGTGCAGCACCCTGCCCTAAGCCCTCGCAGACCGAAGAGCGATGTCCCGTCGGTGTAGGCAAAAGATGTCGCCCATGCCACGCCTATATTCAATGCATGCATTGCCGTGTTTTTAACGCATCCCATATGATCTCTCATTCGAGGGAAGTGGCTGCCCCTAGGCGACAGACCCTCCCTCCATCACTCGCCCCACCGGCACGGCGTTTTCAGAGGGACCTCCTGCGAGGCGAGCATCAGAACCATGGAAGGCAAAGCCATCCCCAAGCACCAATAATGCACCATCGAATATATTGCATATAGGCAACACAATGTAGTACTTGAATGATCCCCTCCCGACTCCGAGGAAGCGTGGGGAAAACGGTGCAGCGCTCCATTTGCCGTGCTGATCAACCCATGTGCGGAGGTGCCCTTGCTCCTCGTGGGCAATCATTTCGGAGGCCCGCCAGGGCCGAGGAAATGTGCGGCAGCCTTCGTCTCTCGCCTGACCCCTTGCGTATCCCTCTCCATACACCCGAGGCCGCCGAGATAGGCCATGACACCCGTGGGCGCCTCGCGCTGGGGTCCGCCTTGCATAGCACGGCTGGGAGGCGGGTCGAGGTCGTGGTCGGCGAGCTGGCCGCCATGATCGCCGCGGCTGGGTCGGCCCCGGATCAGACATTGCATGATGTCCAGTGGTTGCGGGGCTGGGGCGAGGAAGCCGTACACGGAATCCGAGAACTGCGGACCGGGCGGACTACCGCCCGGGACAGGGTGCGCACCTTGGAAGCGGGGGCACAGATCGAGTCGTCCCAACGGTTTTAGTAACGCCATCACTAGAGACAATGGAATGAATAGATTTGATTGACTGCACAGAACTATGGAATGTACCGCGCTCAACTGACGGTGCGTAGTTCGTTCCAGTCGGTGGTGTACCTGGGGGAGAGGTCGGTTTGGCGGTTGGCCCAGGGGGCGGGGGAGTGGGTGCCGAGCCGGCCCAGGGCGAGGGTGCCGGTGCCAAAGCGGCGGTTGACCGCGTCGATGAGCTCCCCGATCGGGGCGGGTTGTTCGAGCACTCCGGGAAGGACGGGCACGGCGCCCTCGGGGGCGAGGTCCACGCAGAGGATGCCGGCGCGCATGTAGGACATCCCGTGCATGAGCTTGGGCACCAGGGCCGCCCGGCCTGCGGCCACCAGGGGTCCGGGCTCGTTGGTGGGCACGGCCAGACGCACCTGGGCGGAGACGTTGTGGGTGGGCCCGGGCCGGTGCGGTGAGGTGGTGGCGAAGACGGTGAGGCGCCCGATGACCTCGCCTTCCTTCCGGAGCCGGCGGGAGGCGCGTTGGGCGAACTCTGCCACCGCGGCCCCGACGATCTCCGGGTCCCAGATTGGGACCGGGAAGGACCGGGAAGGACCGGGAGACCAGGATCTGCTGCTTGGTCGCTACCTCGTCCTCCACTGGGATGGCGGGGAAGCCGTTGAGCTCCAGCACGGTGCGCATCTGCACCACGGAGAACTTGTCCCGGATGGCCACCGGGTCGGCATCACGCAGCTGGGCGAAGGTCTCGATCCCAGACCTCGGTTAGCAGCGGCCGAACTATGAGTCGGTTCCCGTACCCGCCCGGGACCTGGCCCTAAATCATGCCTCCATGCGCGGGCAGGATCTTCTGGGCGGCCTCGGTGGCGATCTTAACCAGCCCCTAAACTGCACAGAAAACTGTATACTTTGGGTATGTCTCTTCTGGATCTTTCCCATCCCATCTCGGTCACCGAGGCCTCCCAGCGCGGTGTGGCCGGGTTGATCAAAGACGCCGAGGCCGGGGAGGAGGTCGTGGTCTCCCGCCACGGCAAAACCGTGGCCGCCGTTGTGAGCGCCCGCCAATTGGAGCAGCTGCGCACCCTGGAGGGAGACCTGCGCGACGCGGCCCTAGTCATCGTGCGAGCTGCCACCGACAGCGGAGTGCGCGGCTCCCTGGATGAGGCACTGACCGCCTTCGGCCTGAACCGGGCCCAGCTAGAGGCGGAATTGGACGCCGATCTGGCCGCTGGCAGACCGTGAGCACACCCGGGCCTTCCACCCCGGATGCTCCACGGGCGGTAGTCCGACTCACCGAAGACGCCATCGCCGATCTGCACCGGTTGCACCGCAAGGACCCCCAAATCGTGCGCTGGGCCTTCAAGAAGATGCTCCTGCTGGAGCGCTCCGTCGAGGCCGGCGAACCGCTGCTGGGAGACCTGATCGGCTTCCGCAAACTGGTGGTCGGTGACCGCGACTGGCGCATCGTGTGGCGAACGACCACCGACACCGTCGGGGCCACCGTGATCGATGTCGCCGAGGTCTGGGCCGCCGGCGCCCGATCCGATGATGAGGTCTACCAGGAGATGACCGCCCGTGTCGCCGCCCTGGGCACCTCGCCCCAGGCAACCGCTCTCACCACGGTGCTGGAGTCCATGGGCCGTCTCTTCGCTGACCTAGAGGCCACCCCCGAACCGGTCCCGGTGGAGGCCGTCCCGGACTGGCTCGCCCGCCGCCTCATCACCCAGGTCGGACTGAGCGCTCAAGAGGTCGCCGCGATGACTCCCGAAGACGCCATGGCGCGGCTCGAGGCGTACTGGTCCACCCCGCGGTGAGCTCTCCCGTGTGCCCTAGCGCGATAGAGAGTTGGAACATCGTCCAGGGCCGGGCCAGGCGGTGGGGGCACCTCGGGCACCGGCCGACCGGGAGGTGGCCATGCCCAGCCTCCACATGAGGAGGGCCTATGAAGATTCGGCCTCTCTCAGCGGTCCGTGACCACTGGACCAAATGCCGTCGACACCACCGGACCATCGATGACCGGGGCAACGATCACGACGGCGGTCGGCCGATCAACACCCCTACATCTTCTTGGACCGGCGAGGCACACAAAAGTAATGGGGGAGTGGGAGACAGTTGTGCATGGCGCGGCTCGACACACTGATCGGGGAGGTTCCATGGCTCAGCAGCACATTCTGCCGCCGGCTCTTGAGGTGGACCGGGCACGACAGGTGGCCTCCGTGGTACACAGTGCGGCCATGGAAGGACTTCACGTCACCACAGCGACCCGGGCGGAGCTGGATCGTTTCGCCGCCGGTGGGCTCGAGGTCGAGGAGCTGGTTCGGCGCACTCGCGCCCGCTACGGCCTTGGGTGAGGCCCCCGGCCCGCACCGTGACCCGTATCTGGACCCACACACCGGGATCCTGACCAAGCTGATCGGCGCCTACACCACGACAGAGCTCGCCACTGGGGAAGCTGACCTGGTGACGGCCCACATCCGGCAGATGTTCCGCCACCCACCCTCACCTGTTCCAGGACATCTTTCCCTGGGCGGGGCAGCTTCGCACCGTGGATCTGCGCAAAACGGTCCCGGGGGCGCAGCCGTTCCTACCGGCGTCGTTGACCACCCGCTCGGCGGGTTTCGTCTTCGATCGTCTGGCCACAGCCGCCGACTGGTGGCTGGACCGGACCCAGATCACCGGGGCGGTCAACGATGCCGCCTCCCGGGCCGCAGCCGAAGACCACGACCTCGCTGCGTTGCAAGAGATGTTCGCGATGATCCTCCCTCCCGCACCACACCACCGTCTTCCGCACTCATAACCGGCCCAGCTAACGGTCGGACAGACACTGGGAGCACTGCCAGACTGGTCCCAGACACGCCCTGTCAGTGAACGATGTAGCCGGGGAACCGTGCTGACCACCGGGAGTCGCCAGCGACTCGAGTGACTTCGTAAGACACTGCGGTCAGGTGTGGGAAGCGCAGTCCGTGGAGTTCGCCAACCCGGGCACCCACTTCAGTGACGTGCAGTTCTCCGCCACCCAGCGCAGCGCCGTGAAACGGTCCGTCCTTGACTGTCTCCCAATAGTCGGAGGCGGTCGTAAAAGACCAGTACCCGGAGCCAATGGGATGATCCTCCAGGTAGTCCAGGGGCACCCAGAGAGTGAGGCCGCGGTGCTCAGGGAGGAGCCGGTCCTGGAAGCCGGGGTCTGGTTCTCCGGGCAGGACGCCTTCGGGCCACTGGTAGGCGGGTTCACTCGTCACGGGGGCATCCTCTTCATCGGCAGGTCCGGGGGGCACTTCCAGGCTAGGGGAGGGGGCGGGGCCCACCTCAGGGACGGAGCCAATACCTGTTGCTTGGAGAACTTCACCCTCTCCCACGGTGTTGTAGATGGGCGCGTTCTTCAGCCAGGCCATCACGGTGCGGGCGGTACGCCCCACGGCCTCAGCGATGGCCCGGTAGGTCGCCCCTGCCGCCCGCAACCGCACTGCTTGGGCCCGCAGCTGCCCCGCACGGTCGGTGCGGGCCTGGCGGGCGTGGGCGGCGTTGTCCGCCGCCGCACGCACCTTGGCCTCGGTGCGGGCCTTCCCGCCGCGCCGTCCCATCCGGGACAGGTACTCGTGTGCCGCATCAGAGCCGCTGGTGGAGGTAGGGCGTCCTTTGCCGGCGTTGACCTGGCGTACGGCCGAGCGCGCCAGACACGTCACCTCCCCATCAGCCAGGGGGTGGGGCAGCTGGGCGTTGAGCGCCCTAGCGTGGGCGATCGAGGCGGCCTCCGTCGGGGTCTGCTGGCGGGCCTGCCGCTGGTCCCACAGCCACCGGCGCGTAGCGCGGAAGACCGCGGTGTTGCGCCCCACCTCCGTCGCGGTGTCCACCACCGGGACCCGCGGGATGCCGGCTCGCCCCAACAGGGCCGTGCCCGGGTCCCAGGCCGGTGCTGCTGGCCCGTCGATGGCCTCGTCGTGGAACGGGTCGGTGTACTCGGCCATGTGCGCCTTGAGACCCCCCAGAGACCATGGGCTGGTTCTGCGGCCCCACCACACGCGCCCGGCCGGGAACGCAGCAGCCGGGTTGCGCACCAGGTACCGGGTGAAGCACGGGTCACCGTCCACCAGCCGGTCTAGGGCCCGCTGCACCGCCTCCGCGTAGCGGATCGGACCCGGCCGAGCACCCTCGCCCCGGTAGACCGGCTCGATGGCCCACCCGGCCTGGACATGACCGGTGTCCGGGTTCTCGATGATCCAGGTCGGCTCCGGCACGGCCGGGTGCATCAAGTTCAACAACGCGTCCTCGTCATCGACGTCCACGACGAGGAAGTTCAACCAATCGGCCGGATTGAGCTGGATGAACGCGAAGTCACCAGCAGGCCGCCCACGGTTCGGGAACGCCTGCGACTTGGTCTGACCGCACCGGAAGTACTCAATCCGGTGGTGCGCCAGAAACCGGCGGGCCGGGGTCTCGGGGCAAAAAAGGGCAACATCCAGCAAGGCGGGGTCCACTTGCGGACGCGCCTCAGGTACACTAGGGGACACAACAGTCCCCTGGTAATGGGTTCATATGCAGTTCTCATCCGGTTTCTGTTGACTGGCTGTCGAGAGTTTGGCGACACGAGACAGCCGATGACTTCGACGGCCCGCCCTTCACGGCGGGCCGTCAGTCGTTTAAGCGGTGTTCTTGAGCGGGAGTTCCGCCTCCTGAAGATTGTCGAGCTTGTTGGGACGGCCAGCAGCACGCTCAATGAGGGCGCCGATGTACTCAGCCATAGACAGGCCCGCCTTCGAAGCATCCTCTGCTGCGAGGCGATGCTGCTCAGGAGTCAGGCGCGTGCTAAACGGCACCTTTCGTCCCTGCATCTTGGGGGCCCTGTAGTCATTCATGGACCCAGTCTTGCACGGCGCATGCGCATGCGCCAGACGTGCAGGCCGCGTGTCGTCATTGAGGTGGATAGCTGGATTGGTGGCCAACGACGTCCCACTGGCCGTTGTGCTTCTCGAGGTAGATGACGACTTGGCGTTGGCCGGTGGCCTCGATCTGGTGGTCGTCGCGGCTGATCCATCGCCAGGTGAGGTCGTAGGCGCGGATGGCTTTGTCGTCGGCGACGTCGCGGGAGACGTCGCCGACGGCCGGGATGAGGCTGGGGGCGCTGTAGGCCTGGTGTTCGGCTGGTTCGAGCCAGGCGGCCTGGTTGCCGTTGCGTTCAGGCTCGACCTGATTAGCGGCCCAATCCTGGGACATCAGCGGTTTGGTGCGGATGGCGGCGGCGGTTTGGGTGCGGTCGGTGGCGGTGTCCCAGGAGTGCAGCATCAGCGCGGCGGTTTCGGCGGTGGCCTCCACATCGGCCCGGTCCACCATGGTCGGATCGGGGAAAGAACCTTGCCCGGGGGTGAGCTCGGTGGGGGAGGGCGTGGCCGTGGCGGTGGTCTGCTCGCTGGTCTGCTGTGCCCGCTCGGGCCCGCAGGCGGTCAGGGGCAGCAGGCACAGGGCCAGGGCGGTGATCAGGCGGTGTCGGGTCATTTCGGCCATGCTCCTTTCTGTTTGAGGATGGGCTCGGGGTCGAGGTTGTGCCCTTGGTAGGGGAAGACCAACTCCGGGGCGTTGGGTTTGTAGATCTCGAAGTGCAGGTGTGTGGCCATGCCGAAGCGTCCGCGGTTGCCCTCGGTGCCGATGACGTCGCCGCGTTTGAGCTTCTGGCCTTTGGTCACGTCCCAGGAGTGCAGGTGGCAGAAGGCGAAGCCGAAGTCGGGGTCGTCCCCGTTCTCCTTGGCGATCACGCACCCGTCGGTGGCGTTGAACCCGGTGATCCGTAAGGACGTGGGGGCGACGACGACCCCACCGCTTCCCTGGCCGGCCCCGGGGGTGGCGATGTCCACGCCCTCGTGCTGGTTGGCCCACCCGGGAACCCCTGCCAGGGCGCGGCCGCCGTAGCCGGAGGTGAACACGCCCCCGGGCAGTGGGGTGGTCCACTCTCCGTCGCCGAGGTCTCCGTCCCAGGCCAGGGCCCCGGTGGGGGCTTGGCAGTGGGCGGAGAACTGGGACTGGCCGGTGTCCAGGATCGTGTCGATGTAGTCGCGGGTCTCCTGATACGGCGGCACACCTTGGTGCTGTTCAACGGCCCCGGGGCCGGCGTTGTAGGCGGCCAGGGTCAGGCGCACGAGCTCACCGGCGTCCTCGCCGGCGATCGGTTGCACGTCGGTCTTCAGTGCGGCCATGTAGCGGCCGTAGGCGGGGATCGCGTCGTCGGGGTCGTAGGGGTCCCCACCGTTGCCGTAGGTGGCCCAGGTGGCGGGCATGAATTGGGCAATGCCCTGGGCGCCGGCCGGGCTGGTGGCGTCCGGGTTCCACCCGGATTCCTGGGCCAATTGTGCCGCCACCACGCTCACGGGCAACCCTGCCGTCCGGGCGGCTTCTTCCACCAGCGGCGCCCAACCGTTGGGGATGTTCGGTGCCCGCTCCTTACTGCTGTCGTTGCCCGTGGTGACGGCGGTGACGGTGCAGGAGCTGGCTGAGGCCTGTTCTTCGTCTTCGGCCAGGGTGGCGACGAGCACGGCGAGGGCCACGATCGAGCCGATGGCGAAGACGAGCAGCAGCGCCACGACGGCGCCGAGGGCACGGGGGGATCCAGCCGACATCACAGCCTCCTGGGGGGATGGGAGGGGGCGTGGGTCAGAGCTGGTCGATCAGGGTGGCGGTGGCTTCCTCGTAGGCCCGCACGGTGGCTGGGTGCAGGGCGTCGTAGTAGAAGGCGCGTCCTTCTTGGAGGGACTTGTCGAAGGGGATGACGACGGTCCCGGCCAGCCCGACGGCTTGGGCGTACTCGCGTAGGCGGGTGAGGCGTTCGGTGTTGTTGGTGGCGGTGTTGGAGACCACCAGCACGGACCGGGTCAGCTTCTGCCCGTGGCCTTCGGCGGCGACGGCGGCCACGGTGGCTTCCAGCAGGCGGGCGTCGTCTTCGCGGTTGTGGGCCACCAGCACCAGGGAGTCGGCGACGTCCACGGCGGCGCGCCAGGTGGAGGACTGGGCGGAGTTGCCGGTGTCGAGCAGGATCAGGCTGTAGAGAGACCGCAAGGTCTCATGCGCGGCCCTTACGGAGCGTCCGTCCACACGGGTGCGGTCGGTGCCCTCGGGTGGGGAGGCGAGCACGTGGATCCGGTCGTCGCCCTGGGGGCGCACGTAGCGCACGAGGTCGGCGGTGCGGCGGGTGACGGTGTCCAGGTTGCGGATCAGGTCCAGGGTGGTGCGGTCGTGGCCGCCGGCCAGGGAGCGTTCGGCCAGGGTGCCCTGGTTCTCGTTGAACTCCCCGGCCAGGATGTTGCCCCCGCGCACCCGCCCGGCGGTGGCGGCCAGGTGGTAGGCGGTGGTGGTCTTCCCACCGCCGCCTTTGAGCTGGAGCACGGCCACGGTGCGGTGGGTTTCCAGCGGCCGCTGGATCCGCACCCGGCGGGCCCGGGATGCCCGCTCGGCGGCCGAGGCCGCCAGGGACAGTCCAAGGGTCTGGTTGCACCAGCCGCGCCAGCCGTACCGGGCGGGGGATTCGGGCTGATCCGTGGTCGTCTCCCGGCGCAGCTGCAGGCGGGGATCTCCGGCCTCGGCGACGACCGGGGTCGGTGTGGAGCTGCTGGGCGCCGGGTCGTCGGCGGGCGTGTCGCCCGCGGTGGTCTCGGGCCGTGGGTCCGTAGCTGAGAGCTCGGATGCGTCCCCCGAATGGGGGACATCGGCCTCGGGAAGCCTCTGCGGGGTCTCAGCATCGATGGAAGACTCCGCGGGCTGGTGTTCGCCCAGGTCAGCGGTTGGTTCGGTGACCGCTACCGGGCGTGTCGTCTGCTCAGGCTCCGCTACGAGGTCGTCGACTGTGACAACACGTGAAGAGCCTCCACGGGAGGGTCGTTTCTTGGCCGAGGCACTGGCATCTGCTGTCACGGATCCGTCCGCGGCGACGATCAGTCGCGTCTCCGGCTCGGTCACCGAGGCCGGGTCGATGGCCGTCAGCTTCACCGGTCGCCCCAGGTCATCGGCGATAGAGACGACGTGGGCGATGGCTGCCGGCATCGAGGCGAACTCGTAGGGGACCCGGTCGATCGTCACCTCCACGCTGTCGTCGGCGGCGATCCTCGCCGTGCAGACCGGCCGCTCCAGTGCCTGAGCCATGGTGCTCTCCCTACTCCTCGTTCGTGTGCGCCCCGTCATTGTCGGTGGAATGGGGGACGTTGTACTGAGAGCGAAGGTGTTCCTTGATGTCGTCACGCAGGATCAGCCAGGTCTTGCCGAGCTTGATCGCCGGCACGATGCCGTCGCGCAACCAGCGGTAGGTGATGGTGCGATCACCGAGTCCGAGCACCTGCGCGAGCTGGTCGACGGTCAGCCGCTCGGGCAGGCCCTCGAAGAGCCGATCCAGCGCGTCAGACACGACGATCACCTGCGCCCTCATACTGGGCACTGTACACAGTCATACTCACTTGTTGTCTAGTGTTGTTTAACATTGCTAATCCTCTCTCAGTGTTGTCTAATGCACATAGGGTCCAGTCTATTGGAGGCCCTGCAAGCGAGGAGGTGTGATGGACAACCGTTGGGCTGAGTTGGTATCGCCCTCCACCCAGGAGCAGACCCGCCCGATCTTCGAAGACGTCCCCGAGGAGACCGTCACGGTCTTGCGCGGCGCCTCAGGTCCCCAGCGAGGCGTGACCGGTCTTTCCGAGGACGAGGGGCGACTGGGGCGGTTTCTCACCACCACCCATGACGCGTTCTGGCTCGGTGTCCACGGTGGGGCCGGGGAGTCCGTGCTGGCCGAACTGCTCGGCGGCGTGGCCTGCCATCACCGGTGGCCCGCCCGCCCTGATGAGGAGACCCAGCACGCCCCCGCGCCGGTCTTCCTCGTGGCCCGGCAGAACAAGCGGGGCCTCGACGCCGCCCGCCTCGCCGCCCGCGACTGGGCCGCCGGCGCCCACCCCGATGTCGATCTCCAAGGCCTGGTCCTGGTGGCCGATGCCCCAGGCCGCCCCCCGAAGTCCTTGGCCGCAGCGACCCGGGTGATCTCCGGCGGTGTGCCCTCCACCTGGGTGGTGCCCTGGATCGAAGAGCTCCGGCTCACCGGGACCGTGGACTGGGAATCCATGGCCCGGGAGCCGAGAAAAGTCCTCACCGCCCTCGGTGAGGCAGCCGATGAAGCAATATCTGAGAGGACCCCCCAATGATCGACCTCGTACTGGCTGCACAGGACACCGTGCTCGCGCTGCCGGCCGCCCTGCCCGACTCCGACCCGCTGGCCCCTCCCGGGATCGGCGACACCTGGAACCGCATGGTCGGTGTCGGCAAGTGGATCGCCCTGGGCATCGCCGTACTGGGGCTGCTGGTGGTCGGCGGAAAGATGGCCTTCGACGCCCGCCGCGGGGAGACCACCGAGGAGGTCTCCGGGATCATCAAGATCGTGCTGGCCGTGGCTCTGATCTCCGGGGGCGCCTCGATCCTCTCCTTCATCTCCGGGGCATGACCTCTGGCCTCCGCAAGACCAACCCCCCGCATCAGAGGAGCAGCAGGTGACAGATCAGATCGAGACCGACGACAACAGCACCTGGTGGAAGGCCCCCCGCTTCCTCATCTCAGCGGTCCTGGTCGCGCTGCTGATCGTGCTGGGGGTGGTTCTGTGGCTGTGGCCCGACGGTGAAGAGCCCACCCAGGCCGCCCCGGCGCCAGCCGCCACCGCCGAACCGGTGGCGGGCGGAGAGTCGGAGTGTGGTTTGGACGCCTCCGGCGGCACCACGCTCACGAAAGCGCCCGAGGACGTCGAATGGACCGCCCTGGGCGCGATCTACGCACCGTCCTCGGAGGAGCACGGACCGGGCACCGTAGACGAGTCAACGGGTGTGCGCTCCTGCTACTCCCACACTCCCGAAGGGGCGTTACTGAGCGTCGCGAACATGTTGGCCTCCAGCAATGACCCACAGCTCCTCCTGGACACGACTCAAGCCTTGGCTTTGGACGGCCCGGGCAAGGACATCAACATCGGGCAGATCCGACAGCGCATCGCGGAGAACGACGCATCTACCACTCCTGTGCAGATTGCCGGCTTCCGTCTTCTCTCCTACACCGGCGACAAGGCCAGCGTTGAAGTAGTGGCCGCTGCAGACGACGGATCAGAGAAGACGTACATCACCAGCAGCGCTGACATGGTTTGGCAGGACGGTGATTGGCGCTTCGTATTCCGCGACAACGGAGACACAGGCCCTGTTGCCGGCCAGGTGTCAGACCTGAACGGGTACATCACGTGGGGACCTCACGATGGCTGAGGAGGAAAGCTGCGGCAGGCTCGACCTCGTCTGCAACACGAAGGAAGGAATCAGCGATGCGCTCACCGGGGCAGCCGGGGATGCGCTGGATCAGATCGCCGACGGTGTGACTTCGGCCGTGGTGGAGACGATCGCCTCTCTGGGATCCATGTGGACCACGGTTGGCAGCGCCAGCCTCACCAGCGAGAACGGCGGCGCTGCTGAGGCTCCGGTCCGGGGAGCGTTCAACGATCAGGTCGATCTGCTGCTGAGCTACGCGAGCTGGATCGGGCTGGGGGTGTGCGTGTTCGGGGTGCTGTTCCTGGGCATCGTGCTGGCCACCAACGCCCGCCGCGGCGACGGGGCCGGGCTGGTCAACACGGCCACCGTGCTGGCCTCCGGGGCGGCGCTGATCGGTGGGGCCACCAGCCTGATCGGCTTCCTCATCCCGGCCCGGGCGCCGAACCTGTCCGGGTCGGTGGGTTTCATCCAGGACCAGACCTTCTACCTCACCCTGGCCGTGGCCGCACTGAGCGTGATGATCGCCGGGGCCCAGATGGCCTGGACCCAGCGTGCCGAACCGGCCCGCGAGCTGCTGAAGAATCTGCTCACCCTGGCCGTGGTGACGGCCTCCGGGGTGACGATTCTCAACGTCCTGGTGGCCGGCACCGACGCCCTGGCCGTGCAGATCATCGACTCCGCCATCGGCGAGGACTTCCAGACCGATGTACTCAAACTCCTGGCCCTGGACAACGCCACCAGTACTGGGGCGGCGGATCCGGTGTGGTTGGGCGGCAACGTCATCCTGATCATCGTCGGCGGGGTCGTGGCGATCATCGTGAACATCATCCAGTTGATGCTGATGGTGCTGCGCACCGGGATGCTGTTCCTGATGGCCGGGATCCTGCCACTCTCCGCCGCGTTCCTGAACACCGAGACGGGCAAGAACTTCTTCCAGAAGGTCATCGCCTGGACCCTGGCCTTCGCCTTCTACAAGCCCGCCGCGGCGCTGATCTATGGGTTGGCGATCAAGATGTCCACCACCGGGGTGTGGGAGGACGCCGGCAGCGGGCTGATCCAGTTCGCCGCCGGGCTGATGATGATCGTCGCCTCCGTGTTCGCCCTGCCCGTGCTCATCGGCTTCCTCAGCCCCGTGCTGGGCTCGATGTCCTCCTCCGGCGGTAGTAGCGGCGGGGCGCTGGGCATCGCGGCGATGGGCGCGGCGATCCCGCAGGGCGCATCTCACCTGGCTCGGTCGGGCCGCGGCTTCGGCTCCGACAGCTCGACTGCCCAGCCGCCCAGCAAGGCCAGCGCCCCCACCAACTCGAGCCCCGCTCCCACCGGCGGTGGGGGCACGGGAACGACTGGGGCCGGTGCCGCAGGGACCACAGGAACGAGTGCCGCGGGCACCGCAGGCACTGCCGCCGCTGGTGCGGCCGCGGCCCCGGTCGCGGCCGGAATGATGGCCGCGGACGCGGTGAAGAAGACCGGGGAAACCGTCTCCGAGGCCACTCAGTCCAGTGCCGGAGGCGGCACCTCCGCTGGGAGCTCCACCTCACCCAACAGCTCGGCAGGTGCAGCCTCTGCCGTGGTACCTGGCCACGACGGAGCCGGAAAACCCTCCACGGGCACCGGGGCGCAACCCGCCCCAGGTCATGGTGCGGGTACGGCAGCACCGGGCAGCGGGGCCCGCCCGACAACGAGCACCGGAGCCCGCCCGTCCCCAGGCAGTGGCTCCGGTGCGACACCGCTGCGTACCGGGGCGCGGCCGACTGGCCCCGCCGGTGCGGGACAGCTCGGGAAGGCCGCACAGCAGCAGGCACGTGCCGTCAAGGCGCAGATCGCCAACGAGACCGGAAATGAGGGCCGCCCTGATGGCGCAGACCGAAGCTAGAACGGACGAGAACCGTCCGCGGGTGTACGGCAACTTCCGCACTCCCACCTCCAAGGGCCTGGCCGGGCTCTCCACCGCCGGCACGGTCCTGCTGATCGGTGGCGTGGTCGGCGGGATCCTGCTGATGATGCTCAACCTGTGGCTGGTCGCCCTGGCCTTCGAGGCGGTGATCTTGGTCCTGATCGCGCTGTCGATGAGCAAGAACAAGCACGGACGCACCCTCATCGAGCGCATCGTGCGCCGGGCCGGGTGGGCCAACGCCGTCTACAGCGGGGCCAACGTCTACCGGGCCGGGCCGGTGTCCCGGGTGCCGTCAGGGACCACGAAGCTGCCCGGAATCTCGGCCCGCTCCACGATCACCGAGCACGTCGACGGCTACGGCCGCCCCTTCGCCTTGGTCGAGGTCCCGCAGGAACACCACTACACCGTGGTGTTCTCCTCCGAACCCGACGGCGGAGGCATGGTCGACCAAGAGCACATCAACCGGTGGGTGGACCGCTGGGCGCACTGGCTGGGCATGCTCACCGACGAGCCCGGCCTGACCGCCGCCTCGGTGACCATCGAGACCGCCCCGGACTCCGGGTACCGCCTGGC
Organism: uncultured Kocuria sp.; assembly: GCF_947500125.1. Taxonomy (GTDB): domain Bacteria; phylum Actinomycetota; class Actinomycetes; order Actinomycetales; family Micrococcaceae; genus Kocuria. The sequence continues at coordinate 20,012 of NZ_CANMRA010000029.1, forward strand.
CCGAAAGATCGAGGCCCGGATGGCCGAGAACGCCCCGGCCTTCGCCCGCGACGTCATCAACGAGACCGTGCAGATGCTGCCCACCGGGGCCACCGTCACTCGGGCCTACATCGCGGTGACCTTCAAAGCCTCCGTGCGGGCCGGCGGGCGGATCCGCAACGCTCAAGAGGTCGCCAATGATCTGGCCGCCCGGCTGCCCAACCTCACCCTGTCGCTCAACGACACCGGCGCCGGGGTGGCCGCCCCACTCACGGCTCAGCAGCTGTGCGAGGTCATCCGGGTGGCCTACGACCCGGCCGAGGCAGTGCTCTTCGACCGGGCCCACGCCCAGGGGGTGGCCCCGGAGCTGGATTGGAGTGAGGTCGGCCCGCAGGCCGCCGACACCTTCTGGGACTGCTACCACCACAACAACTCCTGGTCGAAGTCCTGGGCGATGTCCGTGCCCCCACGCTCCGCCGTCCAAGCCAACGTGCTCCAAGCCCTGATCGCCCCGAACCCGGAACTGGTGCGCAAGCGCGTCACCCTGCTCTACCGCCCCATCGACCCCGCGAGGGCCGCGCAGATGGTGGAGAACGACATCAACACCGCCACCTTCAACGCCTCCTCCCGCAACCGCGCCACCGCACGGGACACCCGCGAAACCCGCGCCGCCCAGGCCACCGCAGCCGAAGAAGCCGACGGGGCGGGGTTGCTGAACTTCGGGCTCGTCGTCACCGCCACCGTCCGGACACGGGGCGAGCTGGATGAGGCCGAAGCCATCATCGAGAACCTCGGGACCTCGGCGAGGATCCGCCTGGAGGAGGCCTACGGTGCCCAGGACTCGACCTTTGCCGCCAGCCTGCCTCTGGGTGTGGTGATCCCGGACCACCTGGCCCTGCCCTCGACCGTGAGGAACGCCCTGTGATGAAGCAGAAGCAGCGAGACCAGATCATCCTCCCCGAGAGCCGGGGGAACGCCTCGACCACCGTCCTGGAGAGGGCCTTCGCCCGGGTGAAGGGCGGCAAGGTGTTCGCCAAGCCCAAGCGCACCGGCAGCACCTCGGTCACTGCCCAGACCGCCCGTCGCCCGGGTCCGCGGGGGCACAAGGGTCGGGGGTTGGGTGAAGCGCGACTGTTGCACCCGATCCGGGAGATGCGCGGGACCAACTACCAGGTGTGCGGGCTGTTCCCCTTCCCCATGGGCGGTGGGTCCCCGCTGGAGGGGGTGCCGTTGGGGCGGAACCTGCTCTCGGGGGAACCGGTGTGCTGCGACCCGATCTCCTGGTTCCTGAAGCTCCGAGTGATCTCCAATCCCTCGGCCTTCGTGATGGCCAACCCAGGGCTGGGCAAGTCCTCCCTGCTGCGCCGGATGGCCATCGGTTTGGCCGCCTTCGGGGTGTGGCCGCTGATCCTCGGCGACATCAAGGGCGAGCACGTGGCCATGATTGAAGCCCTCGGCGGAGCCGTCCTTCCCCTGGGCCGCGGTGTCGGACACATCAACCCCCTCGATGACTGCGGAGCCATGGCGGCCGCCAAGCTGCTCTTGCCCGCGCGGGCGGAGGAGCTGCTGGACGAGCTGCATTCGCGGCGTCGGTCGCTGATCGCCTCGTTGATCGCGATCCTGCGGAAGAAGCCGTTGGATGAGCGGGAGGAGTCGATCCTGGACCGGTGCCTCACCGTCCTCGAGGCCCGCCACGCCGAGTCGGGCACGGTGCCGGTGATGGCCGATCTGCGCCAGGTCCTGAAGGACAAGCCGGTCGAGGTGCGCGAGGTCGCCCTGGACCGCGGCAACGACGCCCGCTACGAGGACATCACCGAGGGTCTGGAGTCCTCGCTGAACTCCTTGTGCGGCTCCGGGGCCTTCGGGCAGATGTTCGCCCACCCCTCCACCAACAAGATCGACGCCTCGAGGCCGATGGTCTTCGACCTCTCCCGCATCTCCCAAACCGAGTCCGACCTGCGGTCGGCGACCCTGATGGCCTGTTGGTCGGCCGGCTTCGGCACCGTCACCACCTCGAACATGCTCGCCGATGACGGGGTGATCGAACGTCAGCGGTTCCTGGTGATCCTCGATGAGCTGTGGAACACCCTGGCGGCCGGGCCCGGCATCGTGGACCAGGTCAACGCCCTGACCCGGCTGAACCGGGAATGGGGGGTGGGCCAGATCATGGCCTCCCACACCCCCTCCGATCTCATGGCCGTCCGGGGAGAAGAGGACCGGGCGAAGGCCAAAGGCATCATGGACCGCTGCGGCATCAAGATCCTCGGCGGCCTCGCCAAGTCCGAGATGCCGCTGCTCACCGAGTCCGTGCCCCTGTCCATGCGTGAGCAGGAGCAGCTGGCGAACTGGCAGGACCCGCCCGCCTGGAACCGCCGCGGCGACGAAGCCCTGGAGTACACCAACGACGACGTCTACCAACCCACCGACCAGGCATTCACCGACGATGAGCTCACTCAGTGGCTGGCCGATGACGAGAACGCCGCCTGGTACTTCGACGACCGCACCACCACCCCACCCCCGGGCCAGGGGAAGTTCTTCATCAAAGTCGGCTCGAGGGCCGGGATCCCGTTCTCGATGGAGTTCACCCCCACCGAACGCCGGTCCCAGGTCCACGACACCGAGAAGAAGTGGCACGAGGCCAAGTCCCGCGCCGCTCAGGAGAGAGGCGACCGGTGAGCTCCCTGGACCGCAAGTACAAGACCGGCGGCGGGGAGGTCGCCCTGCTGCTGACCCTGCTCTTCACCCTGGTCGGCATCCCGGCCATCCTCTACACGGTGGTCAGCGCCGGCCATGCCCTAACCCCGCGCACCGACCCGCTGCCCACCGGGTACTGGGAGCGGTCCCTGAGCACCTTCACCGGCGATCTCCCCTGGCGGACCACCGAGATCGTCCTGGCCGCCACGGTCTGGTTGCTCCTGACCGGGCTATTCGTGCTGTGGGGCTTCAAGCGTCACCAGAAGGCGAAGAAGTTGGTCAAGCACGACCGGGCGGCCGTGCGCATGGCCACCGTCCGCGACGTCGCTCCCTTCACCGAGAAGGAAGCGAAGGCCAAGGCTGCCCGCTTCGGTGTGGAGGCCCCGGGGGTGATGATCGGGAAGATGGTCCGCGGCGGGCATACGTTGTATGCCTCTTGGGAGGACACCCTGGTGCACATTTGGGGCACCCGCACCGGCAAGACCACCTCCCAGGCGGCCCCGTCGATCATCGAGGCCCCGGGCCCGGTGATCGCCACTTCCAACAAACGCGACCTCTCCGATCTGACCCGCGACATCCGCGCCGCCGACGGTGACGTGTGGGTCTTCGATCCGCAGGGTGTGGCCGGGGAGGCCCCGACCTGGTGGTGGAATCCGCTGAGCTACGTCACCGACAGTGAGCGGGCGGCGGAGATGGCCACGAACTTCTCGATCGGATCGCGTCCGGCCGGGGCGAAGATGGGTGATGCCCACTTCGACTCCGCCGGCAAGGACCTGTTGGCCGGGCTCCTGCTTGCCGCCGCGGTGGGTGGGGAGCCGATTGAGCGCGTGCACTACTGGCTGACCCGCTCCACCGATGACACCCCCGCCAAGCTGCTCGACGCCCACGGCTGGTCCAAGGAGGCCGACTCGATGGCCAGCACCATCCGTCAGCCCGAGAAGTACCGGGGCAGCGTCTACTCCACCGCCCTGCAGATGGCCGCGTGTCTGAAGAACGAAAAGATCTCCGCCTGGGTCAACCCTTTGGATCCCGATGACGACCGCCCGCAGTTCGACCCCCGAGCGTTCGTGACCGGCAAGCACACCCTCTACGCCCTGTCCAAGGAAGGGGCCGGCACCGCCGGGCCTCTGGTGACCGCCCTGACCGTGGCCACCGTGACAGCGGCCGAGGAGCACGCCGTGACCCAGACCGGAGGCCGACTCAGTACGCCCATGCTGTGCGTGCTCGATGAGGCCGCCAACGTCTGCCGGTGGGCGAACCTGCCCGACCTCTACAGCCACTACGGGTCGCGGGGCATCGTGGTCTCCACGTTCTTGCAGTCCTGGTCCCAAGGCGTGGACGTCTGGGGCGAATCCGGGATGCGCAAGCTGTTCTCCACCGCCAACGTCGTCACCTACGGCGGCAACGTCAAGGAAGAGGGCTTCCTCAAAATGCTCTCCGAGCTGATCGGCAAGTACACCTACACCTCCGTCTCCTCCTCGAGGCAGAAGGACTCCGGGTCCACCTCCCGCCAGGACGCCACCGACGACATCCTCTCCGTCGCCGACCTCGCCGCCCTGCCCAAGGGCCGGGCCGTGATGCTCGGCTCCGGGGCCCGGGCCGTACTGGTCCGCACCGTCCCGGTCAGTGCCCGCCCCTACGCCCAAGCGGCCGCGGCCTCCGAAGCCGCACACAACGCACCCACCGCCGCCCCCGCCGCAGCAGGTCCCGCACCCGAGTCCCAGGAGGATGAGCCGAGCCCGGCCGCACCCACGGGGAACCGGTGGGCGGCCCTGGTGAAAGAGTAAGCCATGGACATCGGTGCCCGCCGCACCAGCAGCCACGACGACATCGACGACGAACCCCTCGAGGAAGCCGAACCGGGGGAGGGGGAGCGGGATCTCGTCTACGCCAACGTCGCCGAGTTCGTCACCGAACACCTCGCCTACCAGTACCGCCGCGACATCGACCTCGCCGGCCGCTCCACCACCTTCACCTGGTGCGCCCAATGGTGGCGACACGAAGAAGCCGTCAGCCGCCTCACCGGCCTCTGGCGGGCCTGGGAGAACCTGCGCACCGACCCCACCACCGGCCTGGCCGTGTGGTGGCGCGACTACGCCGACCCCACCATGCGGGCGCTCTTCGACGAAAAGGGGCCCTTCCACGGCTGCACACCCAGAGCACACAGCCCCAAAGGGATACCGCTTCCGCTGGACCTTCCACCAGCCGGGCTTTTCGAGTAAGACATGGTTTCAATAGTCCTTTGGGGTCAGTCGGCGGGCGCAGATGACAGTGATGGCCAGGGTCGCCACGGCGGTGATCGTGGTGGCGCTGCGGTCGTAGCGGATGGCCAGGCGGCGGAAGGCCAGTAGCCAGGAGATGGTTCGTTCCACGACCCAGCGGTGTCGACCGAGCCGTTCACTGGAGTCCTCTCCGATCCGGGCGATGCGGGCTGTGATCCCGCGCCGGCGCAGGTAGCGGCGCACCCTCTTGTTGTCGTAGGCCTTGTCCGCGTGCAGCTTCCCCGGGCGGCGCCGTGGCCGTCCGCGGCCTCGCCCCTTGACCGGGGCCAGTCCGTCCAGGATCGGCTCCACCAGCATGGAGTCGTGCCGGTTGGCTCCGGTGATCGCCACCGCCAGCGGCAACCCGTCGGCTGTGACCAGCAGGTGGTACTTCGTGCCAAGTTTGCCGCGATCCGTGGGGTTTGGCCCCGTCAGCTCGCCCCCCTTTTGGCCCGGACGCTCACCGAGTCCAGGGACGCTCTCGACCAGTCCAGCACCCCGTCCTGCCCGAGCTGGTCGAGGACGGCGTGGTGGAGCTTCTCCCACACCCCGGCCTCCTGCCATGCCCGCAGTCGGCGCCAGCAGGTGATCCCGGAGCCGAAGCCCAGCTCTGTGGGGAGCTTCTTCCACGCGATGCCGTTCTCGGCCACGAACAGGATGCCCTCCAGTGCGGCCCGGTCATCGACCCGCGGCCTGCCGGTGCGCCCGTTCTTCGCCGGTGGGGGTTGCGGGATCAAGGGTTCCAGCAGCTCCCACAACTGGTCGCTGACCAGCCGCTGAGACACTTTCAGCCTCGTCATGGCGACCATGATCGTCACCGCGCCGCGGGCCTGGCTACCCCCGACCGCAAACTATTGAAACCATTTCTAAGTGGTCTGATTCCACGCACAATCGCAGTAGGAGCTTCATAACTTCCATCTCTCCCGGGTCATCACGCCATCTATTGGGAAAATTTCCCAATTCGAAAGATGCATCGACATCTGACAATTCCCGTAGATGCGCACCTCAATACAGGGATGCGAGACGTCTCGTCCGTCAAATTTGTTCCTGCGAGTTTCCGCGATTCGGACTGTCTCGCATCCTTGTGCCTTATCCGCACCCTTAGAATCGGATACTCAACGTAGGTTGCGAGACAGGTGAGGTGGGTACGGGGAAGCTGATCAGGTACGCCAGAGTGTCGACGCGTCAGCAAGACGCAGACCGTCAAGTGTCTGACATCTTGGCCGCTGGCGTGCGACCTGATGACATGTACGTCGACAACAGATTGTCTAGAAGCCGTGCATTCCGCCCCACCTTCGACAACAAGGCGGTCGCCGCTCTTGAGGAGGGCGACACGCTGGTGATCACGACGCTGGACCGGTTGGGGCGGTCGGCGCAGAACATGCTGGCCTTCGCCGAAGCCCTACGAAGCCAGGGAGCCGGTTTGCGGGTGCTGAACCTCGGCGGGAGAGACGTGGACACCGCCACACCGATGGGCTCGACGGTCTTCACCGCCATGGCCGCCCTGGCTCAGATGGAACTGGGGATCAAACGGGAACGGATCACCGACTCGGTGTCCGAACGCAGGGCCGCCGGCAAGGACCTCGGCGGGCGGCGCCAGGCTTTCAGCGGCTCTCAGATCCGCAACGCGCTGAGGCTGATCGAGTCCGAGGAGCCGGTCGCCCAGGTCGCATGGGACCTCGGCATGTCCCGGGCGACGCTCTATCGGCGGATCCGAGAGCTGTTGCCCCCCCACGGTGGCTAGAAGCTTCAGCTGGTGCGCTTGGCTAGCTCTCGATGGATCGTGCGGTAGACGGTCGGCTCAGCAGATCATGTCCGGGTCTCTCAGCATCGGCCCGCGCTGACTCCGCACGAGCGCGGCAGGAGGTCCCGGCCCGGTGACTCCGATCCACCTGGATTCCCCGGTAGTCCCTGCGGCCGCCGTCCGCGTCCTACTGGATCACTGTGCATACGGAGGGTTCCTGCACGCCGCCTGGTTCAAGGGTGTAGGTTCTATCGGGCTGAGTCAGGCAACCCGAACACCCGGTCGAAGCACCAGGCGTAGCCAGCGTTGTAGACCAGGAAGAAGAGGATCAATCCGGCTTCGTAGAGCAACGCCTCCCACAAGGACACCTGCAGGATCAGAGCCACCAGCGGGACCAGAACGACCACCAACCCGCTTTCGAACAGGAATGTGTGCACGACCCGGACCTTCAGGGGCCGGCCGGTGCTTCCGCTGCGCTTCTCCCAGCGCTCGAACAACGTGTTGAAGACCATGTTCCAGATCAACGCGACCACCGAGGAAACCACGCCGATCAGGGCGCTGGCTCCGGTCGAGTTGCCCAGTGCAGCCAGAATTAGGGTGGTGAACACGATCGCCAAGGCCTCGAAGACCAGCGCGTAGACGACCCGGCGGTGTATCGGTGTGGGGAAGACCCGGCGCTGCATCAGCGGTGGTCGCCCACCTGGGCCCATCGGGATGGGCGGTGTGCTGGGAACCGTCTTCGTTGGTGTTGTCTGCGTGTTGCTCGAACCGGTCAATGGCATCAAAAAGGACCCCCCTGGTCAGTCCATGGGAAGTCCTCCACCGGTTTCGCGTCCATGGAACGGAAGCTGGACGCCGCCAGCCCTGTGCCGGCACGGTCGTCTTGTCATCAGTCTACCAAGCACCCCAGGCGCACCACCCAGGCCCATCGCGTAGGCGGACAGGACAGATCTGCGGATAGGTGACAGCTCGTCCGGCTTACCTGACGAGCCGCCGAAAAGGATGAAATTGAATCCCCCTTAGCTCTCTGCCGCTCTCATACTGGGTACCCCTCGTGAATGAGGGAGGTGTAGTGAACGTGTACGCGCTCTACCGGCGTGAGGTTTCCCACGCTCGAGTGCGGCCGCTGGGAGTTGTACCACCGGCCCAGCCAGCCGTGGCGTACTCGACGTCGGATAGGGTCTTGTAGGCCCCGTCGTGGAAGACCTTCGTGCGGATGCACTTGGTATTGCAGAGGCCGTTGATCGTCTCCATCAGGGCGTTACCGTAGGCGTCCCCGAGGGTTCCGGTCGAGGGCGCGATGCCCTACACCGCCAAGTGCTCGGTGACCCTCAGCGAGGTGTTTCGACCACCGGTTGAATCCGCCATGCTTTCGTCCCTCCCGTTTTGCCTCGAATTTGCGAAGCATCAATGCAATAAGTCAGGCGTGGCGGTCGGCCACGTCTAGGGCCGCGTCCAGGATTTCCAGACCGCGGCGGGCGTCGGCCTCGCTGATGTTCAGCGGGGGCACCACGTGGATGCGGTTGAAGTTGGCGAACGGCAGCAGGCCGGCGGCCTTAAGCGCGGCCACGAGCTCGGTCATCGCGGGCGAGGAACCACCGTAGGGCGCCAGCGGTTCCTTGGTGGTGCGGTCCTTGACGAGTTCTACCGCCCAGAAGCACCCGATGCCGCGTACGTCGCCCACCGACGGGTGGCGCTGGGCGATCTCGCGCAGCCCGGGACCGAAGACGTTCTCGCCCAACCATGCGGCGTGATCGATCATGCCCTCGTCCCGCATGGCGTTGATGGCCGCGACCGCGGCGGCGCACGCCAGCGGGTGGCCCGAGTAGGTCAGCCCGCCGGGGTAGGGCCGGTCGCGGAAGGTGTTGTAGATGGCTTCCGAAATGGCGACACCCCCGAGAGGGACGTAGCCGGAGTTCACGCCTTTGGCGAAGGTGATCAGATCCGGGACCACCTTCCAGTGCTCGACGGCGAACCATTTTCCAGAGCGCCCGAAGCCGGCCATGACCTCGTCGGCGATGTAGACGATGCCGTACTTGCGGGTCAGCTCCCGGACGCCCTCCAGATAGCCGGCCGGGGGGAGGTAGATCCCAGCCGTGCCGGGGATCGACTCAAGGATCAGCGCGGCGATGTTCTGCGCACCCTCGAGCACGATCATGTCCTCGAGGTGGCGCAGCGCCCGCTCGGTCTCTTCCGCCTCGGTGGTGGCGTCGAAGTATGAGCGGTAGCGATAGGCGGGCATGAAGTGGACCACGCCGGAGTCGGAGTAGTCGTTGGAGAACCGACGAGGGTCCCCGGTGGCGTTCACGGCCAGGTGAGTGCCGCCGTGGTAGCTGCGGTAGGCGGAGAGCACCTTGTGTCGGCCGGTGTGCAGGCGGGCCATGCGGATGGCGTGCTCCACGGCGTCGGCCCCGCCGTTGGTGAAGAACACGTGGTTCAGGTCCCCGGGGGTGAGCTCAGCGATCAACCGGGCCGCCTCGGAGCGGGCCACGTTGGCGTGCGGCGGGGCGATGGTGCACAGGGTCTGCGCCTGCTCGACGATGGCGGCCACCACCTTCGGGTGCTGGTGGCCGATGTTGGTGTTGACCAGCTGGGAGGAGAAGTCCAGCAGCCGGTTGCCCTCGCCGTCCCAGACGTAGGAGCCCTCGGCCTTGAGCACCGTCATGGGGTCGAGGGACCCCTGGGCGGACCAGGAGTGGAACACGTGGGCGCGGTCCAGGTCGTAGGCCCGGCGGCCGGCCTCGATCTCCTCAGCGGTGAGCGCTGCGGTCTCGGTGGTGGTGTCGGTCACGGTGAGCTCCTTAGGCGTCGTTGGTCGGGAAGCCGAGGTTGAGGCCGCCGTGGCTGGGGTCCAGCCAGCGGCTGGTGACGACCTTGCCGCGGGTGAAGAAGTGCACACCTTCGGCGCCGTGGGCGTGGGTGTCGCCGAACAGCGAGTTCTTCCAGCCGCCGAAGGAGTAGTAGGCCATCGGGACGGGGATCGGGACGTTGATCCCGACCATCCCGACCTGGATTTCGTTCTCGAAGCGGCGCGCGGCCCCGCCGTCGTTGGTGAAGATCGCGGTGCCGTTGCCGTAGGGATTGCTGTTGATCAGCGCCACACCCTCGTCGTAGCTGGGCACCCGCACGGTGGAGAGCACGGGGCCGAAGATCTCGTCGGTGTAGATCGACATGTCGGCGGTGACGTGGTCGAACAGCGTCGGGTTGAGGAAGAAGCCCTCACCATCGGTATCCGGGTCGACTTGGCGGCCGTCCAGGACCAGGGTGGCGCCGGCCTGCTCGCCGGCGTCGATGTAGCTGGCCACCTTGTCCCGGTGGGCGGCGGTGACAAGCGGGCCCATGTCGGCCCCGCGGGTGCCATCGCCGATGCGCAGCGTGCGGGTGCGCTCGGCGATCTTCGCCACCAGCTCGTCGGCGATGGACTCCACGGCCACGATCGCCGAGATCGCCATGCACCGCTCCCCTGCCGCGCCGTAGCCGGCGTTGACGGCCGCGTCGGCAGCGAGATCGAGATCGGCGTCGGGCAGCACCAACATGTGGTTCTTCGCCCCGCCCAGGGCCTGGACCCGCTTGCCATTGGCAGTGCCGCGCTCGTAGACGTACTGGGCGATCGGGGTGGAGCCGACGAAGGACACCGAGGCCACGTCGGGGCTGTCCAGCAGCGCGTCGACGGCTTCCTTGTCGCCGTGCACGACGTTGAAGACGCCGTCGGGCAGCCCGGCCTCCTTCCACAGTTCGGCCATCCAGATCGCGGCGGTGGGGTCTTTCTCGCTGGGCTTGAGCACCACGGTGTTGCCAGCGGCGATGGCCACCGGGAAGAACCACATCGGCACCATGGCGGGGAAGTTGAACGGGGAGATGATGGCGGCGACCCCCAGCGGCTGGCGGACCGAGTGGACGTCCACCTTGGTGGAAGCGTTCTCGGTGAAGCCGCCCTTCAGCAGGGTCGGGATGCCGCAGGCGAACTCGACCACGTCCTGGCCGCGGGAGACCTCCCCGAGGGCGTCGTCGAGGACCTTGCCGTGCTCGGCGGTGATGATCTCCGCCAGCTCGCCCTTGCGGGCATTGAGCAGCTCGCGGAAGGCGAAGATGATCTGGGTGCGGCGGGCGAGGGAGGTGTCGCGCCACGCCGGGAACGCCGTGGCGGCCGCGGCGACGGCCTGGTCGACCGTGCTGGTGGGGGCCAGTGGCACCTGGGAGGTGACTCGGCCGGTGGCCGGGTTGGTGACCTTTCCGATGCGGGAGTCCTGATCGGCCTCGATGGGCGCACCGTTGATCCAGTGGGTGATCGTACGGATGGTGGTTTGCGTGGCGGTCTGCATGCGCTGCTCTCTCGGACGGGAGTCGGGGCGCGGGGGAGCCCCCGCGGAGGTGGTGTCGAGTCCATCCTGAGCAGCGGTACACCGTGACGAAACATACAGACTGTAGCGAATATTCGACCGAGCGATACATTGTGTCAATGACGAATCGGGTAGAAGGCAGGACGGAACTCGTCCAGGAGGCCAGCGGGCTTCCGCGGACCTCTCCGGTGACCGTGCGGGTCGTCCTTGAGCAGGCCGAGATACGAGCCGGACATCCGGAGGTCCTCTCCGGTGCGGAACTGTTGGACACTGCGGTGCGGTGGGTGCACATCGCGGACACCGAGCATGTAGGAGCCCTGCTCGAAGGGGGCGAGCTGGTGCTGAGCACCGGCCAGACGTTCCGCGGATCCTTCGCGGCCACGGCGCGGTTCCTGGGCGATCTGCAGGCCGCCGGAGCCGCCGGAGCCGTGATCGAGCTCGTGGACGCGGCCGGGGAGCCGGCACCCCATGCGATTGACGTCCTCCGGGCGGCCGCACGGGGTCGGTCCCTGCCGGTGGTGCTGCTGACCGGATCCATCCGCTTCGTCCGGGTCACCCAGGTGGCACACCAGATGCTGGTCGGTGAACAGCTGGCCCGGGTGGAACGGGCCCGGCGCGTCCACGAAGTCTTCACCCAGCTCAGCCTCGAAAGCGCCAGCGAACAGCAGATCGTGGACCGTACGGCCGAGCTGCTCACCACCCCCGTCGTGCTGGAGGACGTGGCCCACCGGGTGCTCGCTTTTCAGGCCGGCGCGGAGGACCCCGCGGTCCTGCTGGAGAACTGGGTGGAGCGCGCGCGCCGGGTCGGGTACCGGGAGGAGACCGGGCGGCGAGCCGACGCGGAGGAGTGGCTGCAAACCCCGGTGGGCGTCCGCGGCCGGCGGTGGGGACGTCTCGTCGTCCCCGTCGCGCTACCTGGCGACGCCGAGGATACCGACGCCTTCCAGGTGCTGGAACGCGCCGGGCAGGCCCTGACCATCGCCCGCATGGCCGGCCGCGACGAACAGGACCTGCTGCACCAGGCGCAGACCGGTCTCCTGCACGAGCTGCGCCAACCGCACGCCCTGACCGAGCAGGAGGCGCGCACCCGCGCCGCCGCCCTGGGGATGGAGGCGGCGGCGTACTATCTGCCGGTCGTCGTGCAGTTGGACCGTCTTCCCGGCGAGGACCCCACCAGCCTGCAACTGCGGGAGAGAGCGCTCCTGGCGGACCTGGCATACGTCGTCCGCCGGGCCCGCCGGTCCATGCTGGCCGCGGGCATGCACTCCGGCGCATTGGGCGTGCTGCTGGCAGTTCCCGCCCGCCAGCTCGAGGACCCTGTCCTCGAGCGCATTTTCGAGGACCTGGCCGGGTCCCGGAGCGGGGACACGACGTGGTCCGTCGGAGTAGGGCGCAGCCGGGAGTCGTTGCTGGAGGCCGCCGGCGTTCTGGACGAGGCGTCGCAGGTCGCCGGCATCGCTGGCACCCTGGAGATCCGTCGGCGCCTCTACTACCGCTTCTCCGACGTCCGATTGCGCGGTCTGCTCGCCCTACTGGGGGCGGACCCCCGCGTCACGGCGTTCGCCGAGGCGGAACTGGCGCCACTGCTCGACGGGCAGGACGCCGCGGCCCTGGACCTACTGGAGCTCTACCTGCAGCACGGCGGCAACAAATCCGCGTTGGCCCGCACCGGCTACCTCAGCCGCCCGGCCCTCTACGCGCGACTGGCCCGGTTGCAGGAGCGGCTGGGCGTGTCCCTGGAAGACGCCGAATCCCGCGCCGCCCTGCACGTTGCTGTGCTCTGGTATCGGCTCCGAGAAGTCGGCCGCAGTGCCTCACCGTGACCGACGCGCCCCGCAGGGCGTGCTGCGGTCCTGCCTCTGTCACGACCTCGGCCGGGCGCCGGGCGTCGGGCGTCGGGCGTCGGGCGTCGGGCGTCGGGCGTCGGGCGTCGGGCGTCGGGCAATGGTCAGCAGCCGACCTCGAAGATCTCCGCCGGGGTCTGCTGCAGAATCTCCGCGCCGGTGCTGGTGACCAGGATGTTGTACCCGAAGATGACGGTGGTCCCGTGGTACTGGGCCACCGAGGGCTCCAGGGAGAAGATCATCCCGGGCTCGAGCACTTCGTCGTTACCGACGAGGACATCCGGCCGGCCGGCCCACACCGGGGGATAGGCCAGGCCCATGCCAAAGCCGGCGCGGGCCGGGATGTAATCCGCGTACGCGCGCCGAGCCTCCCGGCTGAGGCGGTCCAGCTCGGACACCGGAGTGCCCGGTCGGACCTGCTCGAACGGGATCCAGAACGCATCATTGGCAATCTTCCAGAGCTCCTTGAGCATCGGTGAGGCTTCTCCGGCCACCACCGTGCGCACAATGTTGCTGTTGTACCGCCCGTGGGAGCCGGTGATCTCCAGCATCACCGGATCGCCTTTCTCGACCACCCGCTCGGTCGGGACGCCGTGGAACAGGCCGCTGCGCGGCCCGGCACCGATGATGAACGGAAGCGTGGGGTATTCCGAACCTGCCGTCGTCATGGCGGACTGTACCGCTGCCAGCAGGTCCACTTCCCGCACCCCCGGCCGCAGGGTGTCGATCGCCGCGCGGAACCCAATGTCGGAGAACTCCGCCGCCTTGCGCATTCTGTTGATCTCGGCCGGCGACTTGATGGTGCGCAGCCTGAGCACCGGGACGGTGACATCGACGAACTCCACATCCGGGAGAGCCTCCACCAATGCTCGGTAGGTGGAGGCCTTCAGGTACCAGTTGTCCATCTCCAGGCCGACCCGGCTGCCGGCACGCACTCCGAGATCGCGCAATTGGGCGACAGTCATGCCAATCGGATCGTCGCCGTGCTGCCAATGCCGAATGTCCTGGATCCAGCATTGGATGCGCGCCAGTTCCTTCTCGCACTTATGGGTGAGCAGCGTCGGCTCGTCGGCACCGGGCGTGAAAGTGAGGTGCTGGTAGAAGTAGAGACCCAGCGGATCGAAACCGGTGAAGTAGTTCAGATTCTCCGGTGTCGTACCGATATAGACGTCGATGTCCTGCTCCCGCAGGGTCGTGCTCAGTCGGTCCAGCCGGTTTCGATACTCAACAGGCGCAAAGTTCATGATGGACTGGTCTGGCAGTTCGCTGATGCCCGTGGTAGGCGGCGGCGTATTCATCGATATTCTCCTTCAATAATGCCAAGCATTGGGTGCCCGATGGCGTTCGGGGCTGGTGAGGCGGAACGTCAGGACTTCTGCCAAACGCATGCGGCGCCGACCCATGTCGAACGCACCTCAGCGGTTCCGATCTCGGACGGTTCCATGGTGGTCAGGTCCTGGTCCAGCACTACGAAGTCCGCCAGGTGCCCAGGTGTCAGGCGTCCCTTGATACGGCTCTCTCCGGTCGCATGTGCGGAGCCGGATGTGTAGACGGTCAGCGCTTCCGTCACGCTGAGTTGCTGCTCCGGCCCGAGCACGAGTCCCTCGGCGCTGCACCGAGTGACCATGCTCTGCACGGCCATGAGCGGATCGGCTGGGACCAGCGGATAGTCGGAGGAACCGGCCACCGCAATCCCGGCGTCCAGCATGGACTTGTGGGCGCAGATCATGCGGGACCATTCCGGGCCGTAGAAGGAGTTGATCTCCTTGCCATGGAAATGGATGAACGAACCGAAGGGGACGGGCGTCACACCGGCTGCTCTCATCCGGGCGATGATCGATCCGTCGACCATGCTGCAGTGCTCGATGCGGTGATTCATCCGCCGCCCCGCCCGGTGCGGCAGGGACTCGTAGATGCGGAGGACCTTGTCGACGGCCTGGTCGCCGTTGGCGTGGACGGCCACCCGCTGCCCGGCAGCATGGACTCGGTGGACAGTCTCGGTGAACTCGTCATCGTTGAGAATCTGCAGACCGTTGTCGGATCCTGTCGCGCTCGGGTAGGGGCGATGGCACAAGCAGGTCCCGCCGGAGAGGGCCCCGTCCAGCATCATCTTCACACCCGCCAGCCGCAGTCGGTCCGGGGCGCCGAAGGAGGGCGCTTCAGCCGTTTCGTCGAAATAGCTGTGCCACTGGAGCATGTTCACACGGGCGGTCAGGACATCATCGGCCAGCGCGGCGGCATACATCTCCTGCTCCACGGGGGTGACGATCGCATCGCAGTAGGACGTGATGCCGGCTGCGTGCAGTTCGTCGTTTACGGTGCGCAGGGCCGCGACCTGCGCCTCCATGTCGCCGCCCACCGCGATGGACGTTCTCTGCCGCCCTGGCAACCAGGGGTCGAGCCAGGCCCGTTCGTACATCCACCCATTCAGCCGACCGTCGGCATCAGTCATCAGCTCTCCGCCGGCAGGGGCGTCCTGCGGGCTGCCGTATCCCATCAGTTCCAGTGCACGGCTGTTGCCGATCGCCTTGTGGTAGCTGTAGTGAATTAGCACAACCGGCTGGGTGGCTGACACGCCGTCCAGGAAATGGCGGTCCACGGTGGCAGGAGCGATGCTCCGTTCGTCGAATGCGTGGCCGAGCACCCACGTGTCCTCGCCAAGCAGCGCAGAGCGCTCTCGCATCGCCTGCCGGAGCTCTTCGGCACCGGTGATGCCAGTCAGATCCACTCGGACGCGGGCCAGTGCCGCCTGGGAGACGTGGCAATGCGCGTCGTTGAAGCCGGGGATCACCAGGGCGCCCTCGAGATCAATCCGTTCCGCCCCTCCGAACCGTTCGGACAGCTCGCGCCGGGATCCGGTGGCGACAACCCTGCCGTCCTGAGTGGCGAAGGCCTCCGGTTCGGTGCCGTCCATGGCCATGATCCGCTTGGCGGCGAATATCCGTACGGGCCGCTCTGCTTCTGTCTTCACGCAACTCCCTCTGATCAAACACGGCGGGCGCGGCCTCGGCGCCGGGAACCGAGGCCGGGTGTGCCGGGCGACACACAGAATCTTTATGATGAGAGTACGAGCGATTCATTGCCGTTACAATGCAACTATTGTTACGTTACATACATGGAGAGCCCACTGTCGGCCATGCGCCGGCATCTCAATGAACCCACTGCCCGGGGCGTCGCCAATGCGGTGAGCAGAGCCATTCGAGACGGCTCCCTGGACATCGGAGCCAAGCTTCCGCCCATCCGGACCGTGGCCAGGGAACTGCAGCTTTCTCCCACGACGGTCAGCGCAGGATGGTCCTTGCTGGCCCGGTCCGGTGCCATCCGAACCGATGGCCGTCGTGGCACCACCGTGGCCGAAACGCGCCCGGACTCGGTGCGCTATCAACGAGCCATGGAACGTCAGCTGTCGTTCCGGCTCGATCTGTCCACAGGGACGCCGGATCCAGAACTCCTGCCGGACCTCAGCCAGTCACTGAAGGACCTCACCACCGCTGGTACCCCCAGCAGCTATCTCGACGAGCCCGTGCTGCCCGCCCTCGTCGAAGTGCTGCGGTCGGACTGGCCCTACGTGGCGGAGGAGTTCGCAATCGTAGACGGCGCCATGGACGCGCTCGACTTGATCATCCGTTCGCACCTGCGGTTCGGCGACCGGATTGTCGTCGAGCACCCCACCTTCCCGTTACTGCTGGACCTATTGGAGGTGTCCGGTGCCGAAGTGATCGGGGTGCCGGTGGACGAGGAGGGAATGCGCCCAAGTGCGCTCCGGGCGGCGCTCAAACAGACCTGCTCAGCCATCATCCTGCAGCCGCGTGCGCAGAATCCCACGGGCGCCTCGCTCACCCAAGACCGGGCGCGGGAGTTGGCGGGGATCATCGCCCCGACGGAGGCCGTGGTGATCGAGGACGATTCGGCCGGATCGATCTCGACGGCGGCCCCGATCAGCCTTGGCCGCTGGTTGCCGGATCAGGTGCTGCACATCCGCAGCTTCTCCAAATCCCACGGTCCGGACCTGCGGCTCGCTGCGGTGAGCGGCAGCGCCGAGCTGCTGGGTCCGATCAACGCCCGGCGGCAGCTGGGGCAGGGGTGGAGCAGCAGGCTGCTGCAGCGCATCCTCCTCGGTCTGCTCACCGTCCCGGACGCGGTTGCCCAGGTGGACCATGCCCGCCAGGAATACCAACGACGCCGGGAGGCCGTCGTGCAGGCCCTCGCCGAGCGCGGAGTACATGTGGATTCCTCCGACGGCATCAACATCTGGGTGCCGGTGCTGGATGAGGCTGCGGCCATCGTGCGTCTGGCCAGCCAGGGCATCGGGGTGACCCCGGGAACGCCGTTCGCGGTTCTGCCCGACCAAGAGGGGCGTATCAGGGTCACGGTGGGTCTTCTCGCCGACCGGCATGCCGAGATCGCTGAGCAGATCGCACTGGCGGCCCGCACCGGGGGCTGGGGTGCGGGCCGCTAGCCGGACCTGTCGTGCCGCTCAGAACCCGCCGATGACCTGTCCACCGTTGATGGACAGGGTCTGACCCGTCATGAACGAAGATTCGGGGGAGGCGAGGTACCGGATGAGGTAGGAGATCTCTTCCGGCTCCGCGTAGCGGCGGAGCGGCACGGTCTCGTACTCCTCCGCCAGTGCGGCTTCGTCCAGTTCCGCCGTCATCGCGGTGTGCACTCCGCCCGGGGCGACGGCGTTGACGGAGATGCCCTTCGGCCCCAGCTCCTTGGCCGCGTTCTTCGCGAAGGCCATCAGCGCGCCCTTCGCCGCGCAGTAGGCGTACGAGTGCCCGATGCCAGCCTGGCCCCAGATCGAACTGATGAAGATCATCCGGCCGGTCCCCGAGCGCTCCAGCCAGGGCAGGCAGGCCCGTGAACTGTGCAGAGCCCCGTCGACGTGCACCGCGAAGGTCTTTCTCCAGAAGTCGTCGTCGGTGTCGGCGAGCAGTTCGTTGCTGTGGATCAGGCCGGCGTTGCTGACCAGCACGTCGATGCCACCGGCCCAGTCCGCCACGGCGCTGACCGCGGCTTCCACATCGCTTCGGACCGAGACGTCGGCCTTCAGCCCGAGGGCAGTGCCGCCGCCCTGGGTGATCTCCTCGGCTGCCGCAACGGCGGCGGCCTCGTCCACATCGGTTAGTCCGACGGCGTAGCCGGCCTCGGCCAATACGGTCGCGTGCGCTTTGCCCATGCCACGGCCGGCTCCGGTGATGAACGCTGTTCTGCGCGGTCCGCTCATCGAGTGGACACCTCCGTAGTTGTCCGGGCAGCTGCCTGCAGCTGTGTCATGTTCATGTCTTTCCTTTCGTCATGTCTGAGTGGGAGGTGTCATTCCGCTTCATAGCGGACGGTCATGCCGCCGTCGACCACGAGATTGGCGCCGGTGATGTACCGCGCCCGGTCGGAACAGAGAAAGACGACTGCGTCGGCGATGTCTTCCGGTGTGGCCACCCGGCCCAGCACGCTCAGCGCGGCATTCTCTCGCACCACGGCGCGCGAGTCGCGGCCACCGGCCGAATACAGCTTGTGCAGACCGGGGGTCTCCGTGACCCCTGGGGAGACGATGTTGGAGCGGATGCCGGCGGGTCCGAAGTCGACGGCGACGGAGCGGGCGATGCCGATGACCGCATGCTTGGAGGACAGGTAGGCCGGATACTCCGTGGGCGTGCGCAGCGCGGTGTCCGAACCGGTGAAGCACAGGGCTCCACCCTTTCCGGCCGCGACCATGTGACGGAGGCAGGCGCGGGCGGTGAGGAAGGCGCCGCGGCTGTTAATCGCGAACGTGCGATCCCACTGCTCGACCGAGATCTCGAGCAGGTTGCCGCCGGGAATCATGGTCGAGGCGTTGATATGGGCGACGTCGATCCCACCCAGCCGCTGTGCGACCTCGTCGGCCATGGTCTCCACGGCTTCCTCGGTGGCGACATCGGCGGCGAACGGCTCTGCGGTGCCGCCTGAAGAACGGATGCCCTCCGCCACCCGTGCGGCGGCATCGCCGTCGATGTCCACCACCGCCACGTGCGCTCCGTGAGCGGCGAACAACCGTGCGGAGGCTTCGCCGATGCCGGATCCGGCCCCGGTGACCAGGGCGCGTTGACCTGTCATTGTGGTTATTGAAGTCATCAAGATCTTTCTGTTGGGTTCCGGCCTGGATTTCATCCACCGGCCGGCCGATCATCGTGCACAGGCACGGAGGGCCCGGTGCTGGGTGGTTGCACCGGGCCGCTCGGCGTGCGGCAGGTGCCGCGCTACTACTGGTAGTCCGCAGGCACTTCGGGTCGCGAAACCGCCCGCGGTTCGAGCTGCAGACCGCGGACGTGCCGGGCGATCTCCTCCAGGGAAGCCACCCACACGCTTGGATCGTCAGTTGCCTCGGCGATCAACTGCTCCAGCGCCGCCACCCGCGAGGGCCGCCCACTGAGGAAGGGGTGGTTCGTCAGCACGAAGCATCCGCCTTCGTCCCGGATACCTGCGTACTCCTCGCGCCACGTCTGTACTGTGGCGGTCGGGTTGGCGATGGCGCCGGTGCCGGACACTCCCGGGATGTAGCAGTACTGTCCCCAGTCGTCCAGCGCCCACTGGATCGGGATCTCCACGAGCGAGGCGCCCGGTCGATCTGCAATGGCCAGTTCGTACGGGTGATCGCTGTCCATCAGCGTCGAGTCGTAGAGGAAGCCGCGGTCCGCGAGCAAGCCGGGGGTGGCATACGTCGGCTCCCACATGGGTGCCCGGTAGCCCACGGGGCGTACCCCTGCCACGTCTTCCAGCGCGTTGAGGCCCCGGTCCAAGAACTGTGCCTCGACTTCGGGTGGGACACCTTCGAGGGACTCGTGGAGGTACCCGTGGTGGCCGACCTCGTGCCCGGCCGCCACGATGTCCCGTAAGGCCCCGGGGTAGCGATGGGCGGTATATCCGGGCACGAAGAACGTCGCCCGGACCTGCCTCCGGTCAAGCATGCTCAGCAGTCGAGGCAGTCCGGTCAGCGGGCCATAGGCCTGCTGGCTGATCACGCCAGCCCGTCCCGCCATGTCGGCAGCTCCGTAGAGGACCGCTGACTCTCCGTCGAGGTCGAAGGTGAAACTGGCAGCGGCGCTCCTGCCGTCCGGCCAGGTGACTGGAGCAGCTGGGACCAGTCCGGCGTGTGCTCCCGCGGATTCTGTCATCGGAATCCCTTTCTTGTCGATGTCGTCTCGCCCCGGGCGTGGGTGGTGCAGACGGGACGGTCGAGTGCCTTACTTCTGGACGACCGAAGGGCTGGCGTCAGCGAATGCGGTTGCCGGCGGCGTTTCCGCCTCGGGAGCAGGCTCCTCCTCCGGGGCGGTGATGCCGGCCATGGCACTTCCAGTCAGCGCTTCCAGGTGAGCGTTCTTGTTCTCCTTGCCAAAGGCCGGGCCCTCCGGTCCGAAGACATGGGTCGGCATCGGACTGAGGTGAAGGAAGGCGACGTAGAGGACCGCGCCGACAATGATTGCCACGCCGAAGCTGATGTCCGCGCCACCCGCAACGTTGACGAACGGTCCAGTGAAAATGGGCGGAGCGGCGCCGAAGAGAAGGCCGACGACGGAGCCGACCAGCCAGGCGACAACAGCGCGCCAGTTCCAGCCGTGCGTGAACCAGTATCGTCCGCCCTTCTTGCCGTGCGTGAACACCTGCAGATCCCCCGGGTAGTAGTGGCCTCGGCTGTGCAGGTAGCCCACGGCGAGGATGGCCGCCCACGGGCCGGTCACGATGAGCAGCACCACCAGGAACGCGCTGACCACGGCCAGAGCGTCCCAGACGAAAGCGCCGAGGTAAACAAGAACTGTCGAGACCGCCGAGATCAGGAGGGTGGCCTGGGCCCGGCTCAGCCTCGGAATCAGTGACGAGGTGTCCAGGCCTGTGCCGTACAGGCCGATCGCTCCCTGGGCCACACCTGCGACCAGGGCGAGCATGATGAGCCCGATGACGAACCAGCCGGGGGAATTAGCAACCAGGGAGCCCACGAAGTCACCGGAGTCGGCAGGGAAGGTGGAGGCGATGAAGGCACCCCACAGGATGGGGACACAGGTGACCATGCCGGAGAAGAACGTCGCCCCGAGCAGGTTCTTCGCCGGTGTGTCGGGGTGGATGTAGCGAGCCCAGTCCCCAACGAAACCGGCGTACGAGACGAGCAGGCCCGCGATGAGCAGTGTGCTCGCCAGCCACGTGATTCCGAACGAACCGAACGCCAGGTCGCCACCGGCATAGCCGGCGTCGAAGCGCGGTGCAAAGGCGAAGACGCCGGCCAGCAGCACCAGGCTCATCAGCGGCGCCATGATCCGCTCCTGGACCTTGATGACCAAATGAATGCCGCGGATGCACACGAAAAGCACGAGCGCAGCGATTACGGCGTAGCCCAGCACTCGTTGAGCGGTGTCCGACCCCGTGTCGGCGAACCGGTTGATGCTGGTCGAAAGCGCGTCCCCGCTGGTCCACACCGTCAGGGAGATGAAACCGAGGGCGGAGAAGAGGGCCAGGGCTGTGCCGATGAACCGTCCTGCCACCCCGAAATGCGCGCCGCTGGACACGGGATTGTTGGTGCCGGTCTTGGGACCGAAGAGGCCCATCGGTGCCAGGACTAGGCCGCCGATGAAGCAACCCGCCAGGACGGATGTCACCGATGCCCACCAGCTGAGACCGAAGAGAATCGGGAAAGCTCCGAAGAGGATCGCACTGTACGACAGATTGCTGCCGTACATCGTCATCACAATGTGGTACGGCCTGTATGACCGTTCGCGCAGCGGAATGGTGTCCACACCGTGCGTCTCTTTGGTCAGGGCATTGGGCGTTTTCGGTGACGGCGTCATCGACGACATGGGTCCCCCTTGATGTGTGCGGGCGTAGATGTTGGGAGAGCTAATGGGTGGAGCGGTGCCCCTGCTGGGCGGACATGATGCTGATGAATTCGTAAGCCAGGTTCGCTGCTGCGACGGCGGTGATGGCCGCGTGGTCGTACGCCGGGGAAACCTCGACTATGTCGGCGGCGACGATGCAGTTGTCGCGCAGGCTACGGATGACCCCGAGCAGTTCGCGGCTTGTCATCCCGCCGGACTCCGGGGTGCCGGTAGCCGGCGCGAAGGCCGGATCCAGCACGTCGATGTCGATCGATACGTACAGCGGGGCATCGCCGACGCGGGCCTGCACCCGCTCGACAATTCCCTGAGTGCCGATCCGGTCGAAGTCCCGGGCATTGATGACGGTGAATCCCAGGCTCTCGTCGTCCAACAGGTCCTTTTGGTCGTAGAGCGAGCCACGGATCCCTGCGTGCACGGAGCGGTCCTTGCGGATAAGACCTTCTTCCGACGCCCTCCGGAACGGTGTGCCGTGGGTGTACGGAGCGCCGAAGTAGGTGTCCCACGTGTCGAGGTGGGCGTCGAAGTGCACCAGTGCCAGCGGACCATGATGGGCGGAAGCTGCCCGTAGGGCGGGCAGGGCGATCGTGTGGTCGCCGCCCAGGCTCACCACCGGCCGTCCGCCGGCCATGAGTCCATCCAGTCCCTGCTGGATTTCATCCATTGCTTGCGGAATGTCGAAGGGATTGCAGGGGATGTCACCAGCGTCCACGACCTGGGCGTCCGCGAATGGGCGGCTGTCCAGTGCAGGGTTGTACGGCCGCAACAGGCGTGATGCCTCGCGGATGGCGGAGGGGCCGAACCGGGCGCCGGGGCGGAAGGTTACACCAGCGTCGAATGGAATTCCCACCACTGACACGTCATAATTCGGGACATCTTCAATGCGAGGGAGCCGGGCAAAAGTTGACAACCCCGCATAACGGGGAGACTTCTGACCATCCGCCTGACCGACAATGTCATTCATTTATTGTTCTGTTCCTTTGTATTGTTTGAATCAAAAACGATTGAACCGCCCACCCAAGTCTGTCGTACCTTGATGTTGAGCAGATCCGAAGGCAGCACGGTCACAGGGTCGGCGGACAGTACCACCAGGTCAGCGAACTTTCCTGCCTCGAGCGAACCAATCTCTTCCTCCCGGTGCACCGACGCAGCAGCGCCCAAAGTATGTGCGGTCAAGGCTTCTCCCACCGTTAGGCACTGATCCTCGGAGCCAAGAACTTTGCCACTCAAAGTCCGGCGGGTCACTGCTGAGTAGACCGCTTCCAGCGGGTCTGGTGGGCAGACCGGCGCGTCCGAGGAAAGCACAAGCGGCAGCCCAGCAGCTCGAAGTTCCCCCAGAGGAGCAATGCGATCCGCGCGCTTCCCCAAGGAATGGGCTAGTTCATCCCCATAGCGGCGAACGTACTGCGGCTGAGTAACCGGCCACAGCTGAAGTTCAGCTGCCCGCTCAACCTGAGCCGGCGTCGGGCCACCAAAATGTTCAATCCGGTGGCGCACGGTATTGTTGCCTGCCTTGCGGACCTTAGCGTGTGCATCGAGAACGATCTCGATGGCTGCGTCGCCTTGGGCATGTGTGGCTGTCTGCAGTCCAAGGCCAGCGGCTCGCAGCACCAGGTCCGCCAGCTCGTGAGGTTCGTGGTAGAGATAACCGACGTTTTCACCCCCGCAGCAGTACGCGTCCTCAAAACGGGCGGTCCCAGCGGTCAGCGCACCATCTGCGTAAAGCTTTATGCCAGCAAAGGCAAGCTGATCATCTCCTAATCGACCTCCTAAGCCGAGAGCTTCGATTTCAGAAAGTAAGCTGGAAATAATCAGCATTTCCACCCGCATGGTCAACCCAGACTGACGGCGTAAGCGCAGGTATGTCTGTAGCTCGCGGGAAGTGACCTGTGCGTCAGCAACCGTGGTGACGCCCATCGAGTGCAGTTCCCGCTGGGCAACTGCTAGGTGCTCCACGAGGGTGTCGGGCTCATCAGGTATATGAAAATTCGGTCCGTTGTTGGCGATTTTGACGCCCAAAGTACCCGTTAGCCAGTCAGCTGCGGCGTCCCAAACTTCGCCGGTGAGCTGTCCCGCGGAATTCCGGCCGAAGTGCCCACCTACGGGGTCTGGGGTGTGCTCATTTACCCCCGCAGCGATTAAGGTCCAGGAATTGACGATGGCGCCATGTCCGCTGGAATGGAATACCAAAACTTCCCGGGTGGTTGATACTCGATTCAGATCGTCCTTGGTAAGCATCCGCTGTTCGGCAACGTTTCCATGGTGAAAGCCGTGACCCCGTATCGGTGCAGACGGGTGCTGCGCTGCTCGCGCTTGGAGCGCCGACACGACGCTGTCGATGCTCGGCGCCGCCTCCCAACTACAGTCCACCCATGATGCGAATTGACCGTACATTAATGGATGGCAGTGGGCGTCCACAAAACCCGGCAGTACGGTCGCACCCTCGAGGTCAATAATTTGGAGTGCGCCAGTTCCCTCAGCGCGGCAATCCTTTTCGGAACCGACACACGCGATCCGGTCGCCTCGAATCAATAGGGCTTCAGCCGTTTCAAGCCCTGCCATGGTGCGCACTGTGGCATTGCATAGCAGTAGTTCTTTTTCAGCAACCATCACTACTCTGCTCCTGATTTCAGGCTTAGCCCGCACCGGGCTTGAGTCTAAGCACGGTCGGACCTGCCAATAATAGACCTCGAAAATCACCGCGTTACGAGATCGGTGTCATGTTTTTCCGCGCTTCCGGGTCTTCCGACTTCGCCTGTGAATGAAGTTTGCGGATTTGTAGCACACATCCTGCGGAGACTGCGCAGAACAAGGCCAAGTAGCAGAAGATCAGCCAGGGATTGCCTCCGGCAATGCCCAGCAGGCTAGGAATGACGATGGGCGTGAGCACACCGGCAGTCAATGCCGCTCCCTGGTAAGCGAGGGAGGTGCCGGTGTATCGGATCGCGACCGGAAAAAGTTGCGAAAGAATATTTGCCATTGGCCCGTAATTGAAGGCGGTAAAAATCGCTGTGATACACAGCATTGCGGTGATAATGAAGGGCGAACCGGTATGCGAGAGCAGATAGAGGGGCACGGCCACAATGGCGATGCCACTTAGCCCTACGACCACCACATACTGCGGCTTCCACTTATCGCCCAACAGCCCCGCCAAGGGCATAAATGCCATTTCGAAGAGCCCGGCAATGATAAGCGCGTTGAGCACGATGGTGACGTCCACTCCAGCTTGCTCGGTGGAGTACGCCAGGAAGAACGACGAGGTGACGTAGTACCCTCCGGTAGCGACCAGCATGGCGCCAATGCCGATCATTAGCCGGCGCGGCATTCTCATAATAACGTCACGTATTGGCGCGGTAGAAATAGTTCCCTCAGATGCGGCTTTTGTAAACTCCGGCGATTCAGAGACTTTCAATCGAATCACCAGACCGACAATCAACAATACAATGGAAATCAGGAATGGATATCGCCATGAACCCTCCACCAGCCCTCCACCAATGTTTTCCGAAATGGCGAACGCAATGGATGAAAGGGTGGCACCTACCGAGGAGCCCAGTTGAGCAAAGGAGCCGTAGAATGTGCGGCGGTTCTCCGGCGCATGCTCGACCGACAGTAGGGCCGCTCCGCCCCATTCGCCGCCCATGGCCACACCTTGCAGTAGCCGCAGGGTGATGAGCAGCAACGGAGCCAATGCCCCTACCGACTCATAGGAGGGTAGTAGCCCAATGCCTACGGTACCGACGCCCATCATCATCAATGTGGTGACTAGGACCGGCTTGCGGCCGATTCGGTCGCCTAGGTGCCCAAAAATTAGTGCACCAAGCGGACGACCGAGGTACCCAAAGGAGGTGGTTCCAAACGCCACGATAGTGCCCAGCACTGGGTCCATGTCTGGCGGGAAAAAGACCTCTCGAAAGACTAGGGATGCGGCAGTCGCATAGATAAAAAAGTCATACCACTCAATGCTTGTTCCAGTCAGCGCCGCAAGGGCCGCCTGCCGTGGTTGTGAGCGTGGAGATTTTGTGGCCATGGTTGTCCTCACCTTGTGATGGCAGGCATGGGTGTCGGTGCACCAACCAAGAGTTGAAAGTTGCCCCGCTTCTGTGTGCTTGTGTCACCTGACCATAAGGGAAGGTGACAGGCGACACAATCCTTCTTTTGTTCTGTCACAAATCGTGATCCTGATGACGGTTCCCCTTCCTAGTCAACGCTCGGATGCACGGTGGCCGGCGGAGTAATCTGAACGCGCATGGAGTAGGGGACTGCCGCACGAATAGGCGACATCTGATCTGGCTTGCCGGCAGGGCGGCCTGGAAGGATGCTGATGTGCCCGCTCCCTATCCCCAAGAGTTCCGCGACGACGTCGTGCGCATGGCCCGCAGTCGCGAAGACGGGGTGACACTCGCGCAGATCGCCAAGGACTTCGCCATCCACGAGATGACCCTGTCGAAGTGGATGCGCCAGGCCTGCATTGAGGACGGCGAGAAGCCCGGGACCACCAGGGCCGAATCGGCCGAGAACCGCGAGCTGAAGAAGCGGATCCGACTGCTCGAGCAGGAGAACGAGGTCCTGCGCCGGGCGGCGGCCTACCTCTCGCAGGCGAACCTGCCGGGAAAAGGCTCCACCCGCACGTGAGTGAGCTGGCCGCTGACGGGATCCCCCTCGCGGTGACGTGCCGGGTCCTGAAGCTCTCCCGCCCGCCCTACTACCGGTGACATGGCCCGCCAGGCGATCACCGTGGTGCGGGCCGCGCCGACCTTCTCGGCGATCTCAGTATTGGAAACCCCGTCGGCGGCCAGCAGCATGATCCGCGCCCGCTGCGCCAATCCCGCCCGCACCGAGGTGGAACGGATCAGACGGGTCAGCCTCTGCCGATCGCCTTCCCGCAACAGCAGCGGGGCCGCAGGGTGATTCGCTATAACCCAAGGTCCTACCCGCCAAAGGTTCAGGTAGTTATACGACGGGCCACTACGAGGAAAACGCCCTGCATAACGGGACGCGCGCGGTCTCCGCACACAGAGGTGTGGACAGGCTCGAAGGTAGGGGAGTTCAGAGGAGGGAAAGGCCGTGGCGCGTCGGGACGCGGACTGCTCGGAGAAGCACAATGGGCGTGAACGAACGCGAGTGGAAGGACGCCGATGGCCAGGACGCAGAGCGTTCTCGTGGAGTTCGCCAACCCCGATGGCCGAATGCAGCTCCGTAGCGCATTGGAGGCGATGGGCGCCGGGGTGCGCGAAGACGCGTCCCGGATCCAGGCGAAAATCAGCTCGGGGTGGCGGATGACCCGCCCCTCCGCCCGGATCTCGGCAACCTGGCGCCCGGACGCCAACGGCGCGGTAGCAGAGGTGTCGGTGGCGATGAACGACGACCGGCACCACGAGGTCTTCAGCGAACTGGCCTCTGTTCTCGGAGCTGCTGCCCGCTTGCTGGACAGTGGCTTGTCTGCGGCGATCACGCGGATGGGCAGCGATGCCCGCTTCCTCCACCACGACCAGGTTCCTCAGCTGAGACACCTCCTGGACCCGTCTGAGACTGTCACTGAACTCGGATGGGGGACTTTGCTCAAGCGCCCGGCGCTGGTGGTGCTGACCGACCGCCGGCTCGTGTTCCTGGCCGACGAACGCCGTGACCCGCCGCTGTTTAAGCAGGTCCCGCTAGAGCACATCCGGTCGCTGCTCACCGGCCGCGGGCAGGGAGGGATGACGTTCCGGCTCGATCATGCTGCACTGGGCGGATTCAACCGGTCGTCGCAACACCCTGACGAGGAGGATGTCGATGGGCAGACCGGCTGGATGGTTGAAGGAGTTGACGGGAAGATCGCCGATGATCTCCCCGGGTGCGCCGTCGACGCGGCGGAGCATCGAACGCGAGTTCTGGAGACAGGTCGCCGTAGGACTCTCCTCGGAGGACGCGGCCGGGGTCGTCGGAGTGTCACCTGCGGTCGGTGCCCGCTGGTTCCGCCAGGGTGGCGGCATGTCGACGATCGAACTCACCGAACCCGCTGGGCGATACCTCTCGTTCCCCGAACGGGAGGAGATCGCGATCTTGCGGGAGCAGGGCACGGGCGTGCGCGAGATCGCCCGACGGCTCGATCGTGACCCGGCCACGATCTCACGTGAACTCCGGCGCAATGCCGCCACCCGTGGCAGCAAGCTGCACTACCGGGCATCGGTGGCCCAGTGGAAGGCTGAGCTGGTGGCCCGGCGCCCCAAGGCCGCGAAGCTGGTGGAGAACCGGCAGCTGCACGACTACGTGCAACAGCGCCTCGACGGTGATCTCCGCCGACCGGACGGTGGGACCGTCACCGGACCCGCGGTGCCGGGGTGGAGGGGCCGATCCAAGCCGCACCGACAGGACCGACGGTGGTCGACCGCCTGGAGCCCGGAACAGATCTCCCAGCGCCTCAAGGTCGACTTCCCCGATGATGAGTCCATGCGCATCAGCCATGAAGCGATCTACCAGTCCCTGTTCATCGAGGGCAGGGGCGCGCTGAAACGTGAACTCGTGGCGTGCTTGCGCACAGGACGGGCACTGCGGGTTCCCCGAGCCAGATCGCGGAACAAGCCGCAGGGTCACGTCAGCGCCGACGTCGTCCTCAGCGCCCGTCCCGCCGAGGCCGACGACCGGGCCGTTGCGGGGCATTGGGAAGGTGACCTCATCATCGGCACGCACCGCTCGGCGCTGGGCACGCTTGTAGAGCGCAGCAGCCGGGCCACTCTGCTGGTCCATCTGCCCCGCCTCGAGGGCTATGGCCAGTCCCCGCCAGTGAAGAACGGTCCCGCACTGGCCGGCTACGGGGCAGTGGCGATGAATGCTGCCCTGGCCGCGTCAATGACTCAGCTACCCGATCAGCTGCGCAAGACGTTGACCTGGGATCGCGGCAAGGAGCTTTCCGGCCACGCCCTCTTCACGCTCGACACCGGCACGAAGGTGTTCTTCGCCGACCCCCACTCGCCCTGGCAGCGACCGACGAACGAGAACACCAACGGCCTGCTGCGGCAGTACTTCCCGAAGGGCACGGACCTGGCTCGCTGGTCTGCCGAGGATCTCGAAGCCGTCGCTCTGGCCCTGAACAACCGACCGCGGAAGGTCCTCGGCTGGAAGACACCCGCCGAAGTATTCGCCGAACAACTACAGTCGCTCGAACAAGGCGGTGTTGCGACGACCGGTTGAATCCGCCCTGGGATCGACCCTCACCGTGGTGAACTGCTCCCGCGCTGAGGAGCTGGCGGCCGCGTTCATGCGGCTGCGCGAGAGCGCCCCGTGGGTGGAGCCGGAGGCGGCGGTGGCTGGCGTCTCCGAGAGCTCCGCGGTGACCTTAGGCGGAGAACAGATCGCCCAGCTGGAGTACCTGGGGAGGTTGCACGCCACCGGGGTGCTCAGCGACCACGAGTTCGCGGCTGCCAAGCAGAACGTTCTCGCTAGTCTCGCGCCCCGGCAGGAGCTCATCCAGTACGAGCAGCGCTCGAGCTTCTTCTTCGCTGCCTGGGAAGGCTGACCCGACGTACCGTTGCTGAGACACCCTGTTGGCCGGAGGCCCCGATGCACTCGATGCATCCGATGTCCAAAGCCATGAAAGCGGCACTCAACGGCGCGGTGTGCGGTGCGGCCGCCGCGGTACTGCTCGGTCTGGTGCTGGTCCTGGTATCGCTGGTAACCGGCGCCACGCTGGACGTGCCGGGACTGGTGTCCGCCGTCGGTGTGACGACCAACGGGGCAAGCTCCGTAGATTTCACCCTCGGATGGACGGTACTGGTGGCCGCGGCCGTTCTCGGTGGCTTGGTGAACCACAAAATCATTCGGAAGAGCCGGGACGCTGCCGTGAGAGAGCTTCCCCGGAGCTGAGACCGTGGACGGAGCAGGCCCTACCCGTTCGACCCCTGGCGCGGGGCGTCAGTGACGGGGGAGTCGTCCATGTTGGCGGATTCGCGCATTCCGCCAACATGACATCCATTGATGGGAAAGTGCGTTATCCGTTTCTTCGGTGATCGAGGTCATCGGGGCTGTTGGCGTTTCAGGTCGATGTAGTC
>NZ_CANMRA010000030.1 GCF_947500125.1 uncultured Kocuria sp.
GGGACGGCCGACCCCGAGGTGGCCGACAGCACGGCGTCCGGGCGGGGCGGGGCCGGGCACGGAGGGGCCGGCCGGGGTCCTGTGGGCCCCTCCGACGCCGGAGGGCCCGGAGCGGATCCCGGCCGGGGCCGCCCGGGCCGGGGTTCGGCCGCGGGGAGTCGGACGGCGGTGCTCGCCTCGGCGCGGACCGGGCGCCGCCGCCGCGGCAGCGCCGTGACGGGCGTGTTCGTGACCCTGGTGGGGATGACGGCGCTGCTCAGCGGCTACCTGTTGCTCGACCCCCTGGGCTCCGCGGACCGGGTGCCCGATCCCGGCGCGACGCCGACGGTCACGCGCAGCGCGGACGCGACCCCCAGCCCGGCGCCGGAGGAGAGCCCGGTGGTGCTGGAACGGGTCTGCGAGGACCAGGGCGGCGGGGAGGAGCGCTGCTACTTCCGCGTGCCCTGACGGCCCGTGTTGGGCGCGGGCGCGGCCGTGGGGGAAAATGTCCCCCATGACGTATTCAGGTGAGCGCGGCCAGCGGCTGGTCGAGGACATCAACAAGGCCGGCTTCTATCCGCAGCTGGTGATCGACGTGGTCCAGGACTCCTTGGACGGCCGGTCCCCGGTCTCGCACCTCGTGCAGCTGGAGACCCACATCGACCGGACGGAGGTGCACCGCCACACCACCGTGCTGGTGCTCGCCGAGGACGTGCTCCACGTGACGCACGTGGACGACGAGGAGTTCGACGAGAGCGGCCGGGACGTGGTCGCCCGCGTCTCCACCGAGACGGTGGGGATCTCCCAGATCCGCTCCGTGACGCTCAGCTACTCGTACTACCAGCCGGCCAACTACCGTCCGGACAGCCCCATCTCGGAGGTGACCCTCGCCATCGCGTGGACGGGCACCCTGCACGTGGACCTGACGCCCGCGCTGTGCGAGGACCCCCAGTGCCAGGCGGACCACGGCTACACCGGCACGGCCGCCCGGGAGGACATCGTGCTGCGGATCAGCGCGGAGGCGGACGGCCCGACCGCCGTCGAGGGGGCCCGGGAGTTCGCGCGCACGCTGCGCCGGGCCAACCTCTCCCCGCTGACCGACGGCGCGCAGATCGCCCAGCCGGCCCACGGCCGCACGCCGGCCCCGCGGCGGGCGGCCGCCGCCACCCCGCGCACCCGGTTCACCGACCGGTTCACCGGCCGGGACGGCGGCGCCGCCCGATGAGGGCGGTCCAGGAGGTCCTGCCCGCGTTGCCCGCCGACCTGCCCGGGCCGCCGCGCTACGGCAGCCGCTCGGTCGCGGAGGTCATGTCCTCGGCCGCGGCGTCCCTGGGCGTGCCCGGCTTCCGGGACGTGCTGGGGTTGCCCGCCGCCCGCCGGGTCGTCGTCGTCATGGTGGACGGACTGGGACGCGCCCAGCTGCGGGCCCGTGCCGGGCACGCCCCCGGCCTGGCCGGCGCCCGGAGCCTGGCCACCCTCGACGCGGCGTTCCCCACGACGACGGCGGCCTCGCTGGCGTCCCTCGGCACGGGCGCCGCCCCCGGGGCGCACGGACTCGTGGGCTACGACGTGCTGGATCCCGCCCGCGACCGGGTCGTGAACCAGCTCGGCGGCTGGGACGCCGCCGTGGACCCGCGCACGTGGCAGCCGCTGCCCACGGTTTTCGAGCGCGCCGCCGAGCACCTCGACGTGGTCACGGTCAGCCGGCAGAAGTTCGCCGGGTCCGGGCTCACCGACGCCGCCCTGCGCGGGGGCCGGTTCGTGGCCGCGGAGGGACCGGCGGCGCGGGTCAGCACCGCGCTCGACCAGCTCGCCGCGGGCCGCGACGCCCTCATGTACTTCTACTGGGACGAGCTCGACCGCACCGGACACGCCCGGGGCTGGGAGTCCTGGGAGTGGACGGCGCAGCTGGAGGAGCTCGACGCCTCGCTGCGCCGGCTGGTGGCCCGGGTGCCGGCCGGCACCACCGTGCTGGTGACCGGCGACCACGGCATGGTGGACGTCCCCCGGGACGCCCGCGTCGACTTCTCCGAGCTGCCCGGTCTGCTGGACGGCGTCCGGCACACGGCCGGCGAGCCGCGGACGGTGCAGCTGCACCTGGAGCAGGACGCCACCGCGCAGGACGTCCGGGCGCTCGTGGCCGCCTGGCGGGAGCATTTCGGCTCCCGGGTGTGGATGCTCTCCCGGGAGGCCGCTCTCGACGCCGGCTACTTCGGTCCGCCGGCGCTCGTGCGGGACGCGGTGCGCGGGCGGATCGGCGACCTCCTCGTGCTGGCCCGGGAGCCGCTGGCGCTGTTCGACCTGGGCCGGCTCCGCCCCAGCGTCCTGTCCATGGTCGGTCAGCACGGCTCACTCACCCGGGCCGAGCGGGAGGTCCCGCTGCTGCGCCTGGCCTGAGCGCCCCGCTGACGTGCCGGGGCCGGGCGCCCCGCGCTCCAGGAGTCGCCGGGCGCCCTCGGCTACTCGTCCGTGCCCTCGCCGGTGCCCTCGTCGGTGCCCTCGTCGGTGCCCTCCTCGGCGGCGGCCGGCCCGGCGAGCTCGTCCTCCTCGACCGCGGCCTCGTCGTCCGCGGCCTCCTCGTCCGTGACCTGCTCGTCCGTGGCCTGTCCGCCGTCCTCCGCGGGCGGTTCGGGCGCCGCGGGCTCGGGCTCCGCCGGGGCCTGCGAGGACGGCGGCGGGGCGGGAGGCGCGGGCGCCGGGGCGGGAACCACGGGCTGCGGCGGGACGGGAGCGGGGACGACGGGCTGCGGCGCGACCGGCTCGGGGACCACCGGAGCCGGGGCGGGAACCACTGGCGCGGGCGGCGCCACCGGCTCCGGGGCCGGTGGCGGCGGGGCGGGGGCCTCCGGCGAGGGGCTCGGCGTGGGGGAGGGCGTGCGCGAAGGCGACGGTGTCGGCGAGGCGGTGGCCGTGGCGGACGGCGTCCTGGTCACCGCGGGGGCGGGGACGAACTCCGCCTCCCGGCCGGCGCCGAAGAGATCGCGCCCCACTCCGCCCAGGTAGAGCGCCCCGGCACCGACCAGCACCACGAGCACGACCGCGCCCAGGACCAGCCCGGCGACGAACCGTCCCGGACCGGAGCCCTGGACGAGCTCGGCCGGCCCCGCCGGAGCGGCTGGGGCGCCGCCGTCGCCGGAGGCGCCGGGGTCCGGGACGGCGGCGTCGCGCTCGTCGTCCCCGAAGAGATCGTCCTCGATGGAATTGCCCATGCCGTGCTGCCCCTGACGTGGTGTCGTCCGTCCGGACCGCGCGCGGGATGGGGGAGCGCACGAACCCGGAGGAACGGCGCGGAGCCGTCCCCTGCTGCGTGCACTCTAACCCGCGCCGGGCCGCGGGCGCCGGACGGCACGCACCGGCACCGTGGGCTCAGTCGGAGGAGCTGCCGAAGACGATCTCGTCCCAGCTGGGGACCGAGGACCGGGCCGAGCGCCGGGCCTTGGCCGTCTTGTTGCGCGGGCGGGGCCGTTCGGGCGTGGTCCCCTCCGCGGGGGCGGGCTCCTCGGAGGCCTCGCGGGAGACCGCGGCGGCCCCGCCGGCGGAGTCCTCGCCCGGGGAGTTCCCGCCCGCGGCGTCCGCGGCCCCGGGAGTCTCTGCCCCGGAGCTCTCGGACCCGGAGGTCCCGGACCCGGAGATCTCGGACCCGGGAGTCTCTGCCCCGGAGGTCCCGGCACCGGGGGCGTCCGCGGCGGGCGCTGTCCCGGGGCGGTCCGCGGCGCGCTCGCCGGTCCGCTCCCGGACACGCTCCGGCGCACTCCCGGGGGTGTGCTCCGCCGCGCCGTCCTGTGCGGGGGGCTCCTCGACGAGGCCACCGGCGGGCTCCGCAGCGGGCTCCGCAGCGGGTTCCTCAGCGGTCTTCTTGGTGGGCACGCCCCCGGAGCGCTCGTCCGACCCGGCGGAGGGCTCTCCGGCCGGTCCGGAGGCCGGCTCCGGCGCGGCGCCGGACTCGGGGAACCGCGTGGCCGGCTGGAAGGGCCGGTCGAAGACGGAGCTGTCCTCGGGGGCGGCGAGCGGACGGGGCCGACGCTCGACATGGCCCATGCCGCGGCCCAGGAGCTCGGCCAGGGCGTCGTCCCCGTCGACGTCCTCCCCGATGCGCTGCCCGCGGCGGGCCTGCAGGACGTCGAGCAGGTCGTCGGCCTCCACAGCCGACCGGCGCAGCTGCGTGAGCTCGGGGTCGAGACCCCCGTCGAGGACGCCGAGGCCCGTGCCGAGGGGTGTGTCCGGGGGACCGGCCTCGGTGAGGGTCTCCGCCCACGGGTTCGCCGGCCGCACGCTCTGGTTCGCGGGGTTGTAGAGCCACTCGGCCAGCGGCTCGTCGTGGTCGGGCGCGGCCGAGGGGTCGACCACCGAGAACCGGGCGACCACCGCCCACAGGTGGTCCTCCCGCTGCCACGAGTCCCACTCGAGGGAGGAGGGGTCCACCCCGAGGTCGCCGGCCCGGTGGGCCACGGCGCGGCCGAGGGTGAGGGGCTCGCCCTCGA
This sequence comes from uncultured Kocuria sp., assembly GCF_947500125.1. Taxonomy (GTDB): domain Bacteria; phylum Actinomycetota; class Actinomycetes; order Actinomycetales; family Micrococcaceae; genus Kocuria. The sequence goes on from NZ_CANMRA010000030.1 coordinate 4,461, forward strand.
AGACGGAGTGGTAGCCGCGATGGGCGGAGCGGTCCACGATCTCGACCTTCTGCGCCTCGGCGGCGACGTGGGCACGCTCGGCGAGGATCGGCCACTCGTAGCGGCGGACCCGGGCGGACTCCCAGCCGCTCTCGGCCACGATCTCCTCGACCGTGGCCCCGGAGCGGAACCGGGCCTGGATCTCGCGGGGGCCGAACTGGCCCGATCCCCGCTGTCGGGCGCCCGGCAGCCGCCGGGCGCGCTGGACGGCCAGGCGCAGCTCCTGGTCGATCCGCAACAGGTGGCGGGTGCCTGCCTCGTCCTCGACGACCAGGTGCTCACCGTCGTCGTGCACACCTGCCAGGCGCAACTGCTCCATGCTGTCATTCCTCCGGGATGGTTCTCGGGTGCGCTCGGGGTCGTCGAGCGGGCGCTGCGGGGCGGGTCCGTCGGTCACGGCCGACGTGCCGGCCCGGTCCTGCCCCCCAATCCTACTGGCCGTCGCACGACCCCGGCCGGAGGCCGTCCGCGGACGGTCTCCGCCGCGTGTTCGCGGGCCCGTGCACGGTTGGATTTTTGCCCCTGGATGGTGAACAATCTACGCGACACAGAGCCCGGCGGGCGGCGCAGCGCCGTGCCCGAGCCCGAGCCCGCCCTCGGACCCCTATTGGAGCGAAGACCGGACATGGCCACTGATTACGACGCGCCGCGCAAGCAGGACGACGAGCTCAAGGAGGACTCGATCGAGGAGCTGCAGACGCGTCGCAGCGATCCGCAGTCCGGCAGCGTGGACGAGGACGAGGCGGCCGCGGCGGAGAGCTTCGAGCTGCCCGGCGCGGACCTCTCCAACGAGGAGCTGTCCGTCGTCGTGCTGCCGGCCCAGGAGGACGAGTTCACCTGCGGCTCGTGCTTCCTGGTGCGCCACCGCTCCCAGATCGCCGAGGAGAGGAACGGCGTCAAGTACTGCGTCGAATGCGTGGGCTGAGCCCCACAGGGTCGAGCTCGTCCGAGAATCTCGGAAGAACCCCGCAGCGACGGTCGTCGCGGCGGGGTTCTTCCATCCGGTGGCCCCGGCCGCGCTCACGGACGCGCGGACAGCACCTCGACGACGCGCTCGGGGTGCCGGGTGGAGGTCAGCCAGTAGGGCGTGGGGTCGACGGGGTCGGTGATCCGGATCCGCACCACCGGGCCCACGGACGCCCGGAAGTTCATGAAGGCCCGTCCGTCCAGCTCGGGACCGCGGACCCGGCGGACGTCGTCGCCGCGGAAGGCCTCGGCCTCGCCCACGAAGCGTCGCTCGATGCGGGCCCGGCCGACCTGGAGGAACTCGTCGGTGACGACGATGGTGGTGCTGGAGGCCACGAGGGCCACGGCGGTGCCGCCGCCGACCACGACGGCCGCCGCGCCGGCCACCCACAGGTCGATGGGGGCGAGCGCGACCAGGGCCACGACGCCCGCGAAGAGCACGAGGAGCCACATCCACCACGCGGGGGTGAGCTTCTCCTCGTAGAGGATCCCGGCACCGGGCCGCTCGGAGGAGGACCGGCGGGGGTCGCGGGGGCCGTCGGCCGGGGACGCACTGGAGGAAGCAGGGTGGGACATGGCTCTAGCGTCTCACGGCCGCGCCCGTGGTCCGGCGCGTTAGAGTGGGGCACTGTGAACGACCAGTCGACAGGCCACCGGCCGCCGTCGGGCAACGGGCGCCCGCTCAGCATCGCGCTGCAGGCCCTGGACCCGGACCTTCCCCTGCCCGTGTACGCGAAACCCGGGGACGCCGGCGCGGACCTGCGCTCCCGCGAGGACGTGGTCCTCGGGCCCGGGGAACGGGCCCTGGTGCCCACGGGCGTGGCGATCGCGCTGCCCGAGGGATACGCCGGGTTCGTGCACCCCCGCTCGGGACTGGCCGCCCGGCACGGCATCACGGTCGTCAACGCCCCGGGCACGGTCGACTCCGGCTACCGGGGCGAGATCATGGTCACCCTGCTCAACACCGACGGCGCCGAGTCCTTTTCGGTCCGCCGCGGCGACCGCATCGCCCAGCTCGTCATCCAGCGCGTCGAGCAGGCCGTCTTCGAGGTCGTCGACGTCCTGCCCGGCTCGGCGCGCGGCGGAACGGGCTTCGGCTCGAGCGGCACCGCCTGATCCACGAGCCGACCCCCACGAGCCGACCCCCACGAGCTCACGCCACGAGCCGGCACCGCGTGCCGGCGGAGGAGAACGAGAACATGTTCGGTCGCAAGAAGAAGCAGTCCGCGGCGCAGGACGCCGCCCCGCAGCAGCCGGAGGCCGCGCCGAGTGCGGAGGACGCCGCGGCGGCACGGCGCCAGGAGCCGCAGGGCCCTCTCGACGTCTCCCAGATCGACGGTCGCGAGGGCTACCTCGACCTCGGCGCCGTGCTCGTGCGCCCCCGCACGGGGCTGGGCGTGCGGCTCGAGGTCGACGAGCGCACGCAGCGCCCCCGCGCGGTCGCCCTGGACCTCGAGGGCGGCTCGGTCCAGGTCCAGGCGTTCGCCGCGCCCCGCTCCGAGGGTCTGTGGGACGAGGTCCGCCGCGAGCTCGTGCAGTCGCTGCGCACGAGCAACGGCGAGCCGACGGTCGAGGAGGGTCCCTTCGGGCTCCAGGTCGTCGCCCGCTTCCCCGCCACGGCCTCCGACGGCACCCGCGGCTTCCGCCTCGCCCGCTTCGTGGGCATCGACGGGCCCCGCTGGTTCGTGCGCGCGGTGTTCACGGGCACCGCCGCGGTGACCGCCGAGTCCGCAGCGGCCCTCGACGAGGTCGTGCGCGAGCTCGTCGTGGTGCGCGGCGACCGGCCCATGCCGCCCCGGGAGCTGCTGACGCTGGTCGTCCCCGAGGACGCGGTGCGCCGCCCCGCCCCGGACGCGCAGCCGGAACCGGAGCCCGAGCCCGCCCGGCCGCCGCGGCGCGGCCCCGAGATCACGGAGATCGGCTGAGCCATGACGAGGACAGGGAACGGGCTGACCCGGCCGACGCCGGGAACCGGGGCCATCGACGTGGTCGCCGAGGCGCCCGTGTGCGCGGGGGACCTGGATCCCTCGACGGCCGCCGGGGGGCGCCGCCGGGTGATGGCGACCGGCCTGGTGGTGGAGGTGACCGTTCCCCCGGTGACGGGCGCGCAGAACTACACCGCGCTGCTCGTGCCGGACTGTCCGCAGCAGGAGGGGGAGCAGGGCCCGGTCGCCCCCCGTCCCCTGCGCCTCGTGTGGCACGGCCAGCGCAGCGTGCCGGGCGTCACCGCGGGGACGCGGCTGCGCTGCGCGGGCGTGGTGAGCTTCCGGGACGGGCGCCCCTCGATGTTCAACCCGCGCTACGAGATCATCGCGAAGCAGGTCAGCAGATGAAGCAGGTCAGCAGATGACGGATCCCTCCGAGCCCGGGAGCACCGCGGGCGAGCCCGGGCGCGGCAACGACGTGGAGCGCTCGATGGCCGCCTACGCCGCGCGCTCGGGCATGCGGCGCAAGGACAACGGCCAGCTCGACGTGCTGCACGCGGTCGGCGGCTGGCGCGGCCTGGCCGAGACGATCCTGCCGGGCTTCGTGTTCCTGGCCGTGCTGCTCGTCGGCAACACCCTCGGGGTGGCCCTCGCCGCGTCGCTGGGCACGGCCGCCCTCTTCACCGTGCTGCGCCTCGTCCAGCGCCAGAGCCTCGTGCAGGCCGTCTCCGGCTTCGTGGGCGTGGGCGTCTGCGCACTGTTCGCGCGGGCCACCGGCGAGGCGCTGGACTACTACGTCCCCGGCTTCTGGATCAACGCCGCCTGGTTCGCCGGTCTCGGGCTGTCCCTGCTCGCCCGCTGGCCGCTGCTCGGCGTCTTCTACGGGTACATCCGCGGGGAGGGCACCCAGTGGCGCGACGTCCCGGTGCGCCGCCGTGCCTACCAGGTGGCCACGGTGATGCTCATGGCCATGTTCGCGGCCCGTCTCCTCGTGCAGGTGCCCCTGTACCTCGCGGAGAACCTCACCGGGCTGGGGGTGGCGCGCCTGGTCATGGGCGTGCCCCTGTACGCGCTGACCCTGTGGCTCGCGTGGCTCGTCTCCCGGCCCCCGGAGCAGATCGCGGCCGAGGAGCAGGACACCCCCTGAGGCCGTCCGCCGGGCTCAGCCCCGGTGGGGCTCGTGCCGGCCGGCGGTCGTGAACATCGCGCGCAGCTGCGCCTCGCCCTCCGTGGTGGAGACGAAGAAGAGCTGGTCGGCGCCCTCGACCACGTCGTCGCCGGAGGGGGTGATGGGCACTCCGTCGCGCAGGATGGCCACGAGCGTCACGTCCGGCGGCCACGGCACCTGGGAGACCATCGTGGCGATGATCGGGTGCTCGTGCGGGACCGTGTAGGCGGAGAGGGTCGCCCCGCCCGTCTGCAGGGTCAGCAGCCGCACCACGTCGCCGACCTCGACCGCCTCCTCCACGAGCGCGGTCATCAGCCGCGGCGTGGACACGGCCACGTCCACGCCCCACGCGTCGTCGAACAGCCACTCGTTCTTGGGGTTGTTGACCCGGCCCACCGTGCGGGGCACGCCGAACTCGCTGCGCGCCAGCAGGGAGACCACGAGGTTCGCCTTGTCGTCGCCCGTGGCGGCGACGACGACGTCGGTCTCCTCGAGCCCGCCCTCCCGCAGCGTGGAGAGCTCGCAGGCGTCCCCGATGATCCACTGGGCGCCGCGCAGGTCCGAGCGGCCGATCACCTCGGGCTTCTCGTCGAAGATCACCACCTCGTGCTGGTGGGAGAGCAGCTCTCGGGCGATCGAGGCGCCCACGGCGCCCGCGCCCACGATGACCACGCGCATCAGGATCCTCCCCGGGAGGTGTCGTCGGAGCCGGGCGCGTCCTCGGACTCCCGGCGCAGGGAGTTGGCGAAGTCGAGCACGTCCGGGTCGGGCCGGCGGGACAGGACGCGGGACACGGCCTCGACGTCGTCGGTGCGCATCATGGCGTGCACCACGTCCCCCTGCTGGTAGCTCATGTCGGGACCGGGCAGGACGCCCTCCCCGAAACGTGTCACGAACGCGATGCGCACCCCCGTGGCCTCCTCGATCGCGTCCAGGTGCAGACCGGACCACGAGTCGTCCAGGGACAGCTCGCCCAGCTGCAGCCGTCCCGAGGCCTCGCGGAAGTCGGCCGTGATCGTCTGCTCGGGCAGGATCCGGCGCAGCGCCTGATCGGCGCTCCAGCGCACGGCGGCGACGGTGGGGATCCCCAGGCGCTGGTAGAACTCCGCCCGGGAGGGGTCGTAGATCCGGGCCACCACGTGCCGGACCTTGAAGGTCTCGCGCGCCACCCGGGCCGCGATGATGTTGGAGTTGTCCCCGCTCGAGACGGCCGCGAAGGCGTAGGCCTCCTCGATGCCGGCCCGGCGCAGCACCTCCTGGTCGAAGCCGAGTCCGGTGACCTTCTTACCCTCGAAGGACTTCCGCAGCCGCCGGAAGGCACGGTCGTCCTGGTCGATCACCGCCACGGTGTGCCCGGAGTCCTCGAGGGTGTGGGCGACCATCACGCCGACGCGCCCCACGCCCATGATCACGAAATGCGCCATGCGTCTCAGCCTAGGTCACCCCCGGGCTCGCGGCTCACCACCGGTGCGGCGGACAATCGGAGCGGGACGGACTACCGTGGGGAGCCGTGCAGAGCATTCCCCGGGCCGTGCGGCGCGCACTCGTCGGCAAGCCCATCCACAACGAGCGGTTCAGCGACGCCGTGCTGCCCAAGCGCACGGCGCTGCCGGTCTTCTCGGCGGACGCCCTCTCCTCGGTGGCCTACGCCCCGGACGAGATCATTCTCACGCTCGCGCTCGCGGGCACCACGGCCGTGGCGGTCTCCCCGTGGGTGGGCCTGGCCGTGCTCGTGGTGCTCGCCGTGGTGATCACCGCCTACCGGCAGAACGTGCGCGCCTACCCCTCGGGCGGCGGCGACTACGAGATCGTCTCCAAGAACCTCGGCCGCACCGCGGGCGTGGGCGTGGGCGCGGCCCTGATGGCCGACTACGCCCTCGTCGTGGCGGTGTCCATGGCCACCGCCGCGCAGTACGTCACGGCGGCGCTGCCCGAGGTCGCCGGGTGGCGGGTGGAGCTGGCCGTGGCCGGGATCCTGTTCGTGGGGCTGCTCAACCTCCGCGGCCTGAAGTTCATGGGCCGGGCCGCCGCCGTGCCCACCTACTTCTTCCTCGCCGTCCTGGCCGCGCTGCTGCTCGTGGGCCTGGGCCAGGACCTCACCGGTTCCCTCGGGGACGCCCCCAGCGCCGACCGGGAGATCCTGCCCGCCGCCGGCTTCGACGCCGGGCTGGCCGGCCTGGCGGGTGCCCTGGTGGTGCTGCGGGCCTTCTCCTCCGGGGCCGTGGCCCTGACCGGCGTGGAGACCATCACCAACTCGGTGCCGTACTTCCGCAAGCCCCGCGCGGCCAACGCGGCGGCCACACTGGGGGTGCTCGGCGCGCTCGCGGCGGCCCTGCTGGCGGGCGTGATGTACCTCGCGGACCGCACGGACGTCGTGGTCGTGGGCGACCCGGAGGAGCAGCTGCTCGTGGACGGCCGGCTCCCCGGGCCCGACTTCTTCCAGGACCCCGTGCTGGGCCAGCTCGCCAAGACCGTCTTCGGCACCGACTCCCTGTGGTTCTTCGTGCTCGTCGCCGCGACGGTGGGCGTGCTGATCCTCGCCGCGAACACCGCCTTCTCCGGCTTCCCCACGCTCGCGTCCCGGCTGGCGCGGGACGCCTTCCTGCCCCGGCAGCTGCAGGCGCGCGGGGACCGCTTCGCGTTCACCAACGGCATCCTGCTGCTGCTGCTCGTCGCCGTGGTCCTCACCGTGGCGTTCGGCGCCAACGTCAACAGCCTCATCCAGCTCTACATCGTGGGCGTGTTCGTCTCCTTCACCCTCACGCAGGCCGGCATGGTGCGGCACTGGGCGCGCGTGCGGCGGATGCGCCCGCACCCGGGGGTCCGCCGCGAGCTGTTCGCCCGCCGGGCCGTGGCCCTGATCGCCTTCGTCCTCTGCGCGGCGGTGCTCGTCGTCGTGCTCGTGACGAAGCTCACGCAGGGCGCGTGGATCACCATCGTGGCCATCGCCGTCCTCAGCGCGGTGATGGCGGGGATCCGCCGGCACTACGACGCCGTGGACGCCGAGCTCGCGCTGCGGCCCGACTCCCCGGTCCGGGCCCTGCCCTCCCGGGTGCACGCCATCATCTACGTCTCCTCCGTCCGCAAGCCCCTCATGCGCGCCCTGGCCTACGCCCGGGCGTCCCGGCCCTCGACCCTCGAGGCCGTCGTCGTGGACACGAACGCCGCCGCCACCCGCCGGATCCTCGCCGAGTGGCAGCGCCTCGAGATCCCGGTGCCCGTCACCGTCCTCCACGCGCCCTACCGGGACACCATCGGCCCGGTCCTCGACCACGTGCGCGGGGTGCGCCGCAAATCCCCCCGGGACCTGGTCGTGGTGTACCTGCCCGAGTACGTGGTGCGGCACCGGTGGGAGCGGCTGCTGCACAACCAGGCTATCCGGCCGCTGCGGGCCCGCCTGCACCAGGAGCGCGGGGTCATGACGGCCTCCGTGCCCTGGCACCTGTCCTCCGCCTCCGGCGAGGACACGGGCCCCGAGTCCGCCCCCGAGCAGAGAGCGTCCCAGCCGTGATCCCGTCCCGCCCCCCGGTCCCCGCCGGGTCCACTGAATCCGCAGGGTCCGCGGAGCCCGTCGAGCTCGAGCTGCGCCTGGGCCAGATCGCCCACGGCGGCCACACCGTGGCCCGCACCGGCGAGGGCCGCGTGGTGTTCGTCCGCCACGGCCTGCCCGGCGAGCTCGTCCGCGTCCGCCTCACCGACAGCGGCCCCGCGGCCCGGTTCTGGCGCGGCGACGTCGTGGCCGTCCTCGAGGCGGACCCCCGCCGGAGGACGGAGCACGTGTGGGCCCCGGCCGACCCCCTGCTCTCCTGGCGGCGCGGCGAGCCGCCCGTCGGCGGCGCGGAGTTCGGCCACGCCGAGCTGGCGGCCCAGCGCGACCTCAAGGCCGCCGTGGTGGCCGAGCAGCTCTCCCGCCTGGCCGGGCTCGAGACCGGGATCACCGTGGAGGCCATGCCGGGGGAGGACCCGCTGGGCCGCGGCTGGCGCACCCGGGCGCACTTCGCCGTCGACCCCGCGGGACGGATCGGGATGCACCCCCACCGCAGCGCCGCCGTCGTGCCGGTGGACTCCTTCCCGCTCGTGGTCCCCGCCATCGACGGCCTGCGGCTCGGCCGCCTCGACCTTCGCGGGGCGGAGCGGGTCGACGTCGCGGCCCCCGCCGACGGCGGGACGCCGCTGGTGCACCTGAGCCTCGCCGCCGGGGCCGACCGGGAGCGGCTGCGCCACGAGCTCACGCGCCTCACCGTGGACCGGGACGTCTCCGTCACCGCCCGCGCCGAGGGGCAGCGCGAGCCCGAGACGTGGGCGGGCCGGCCGTCCGTCGTCGAGCACGCGGGCCCGCACCGCTGGGAGGTCTCCGCCGAGGGGTTCTGGCAGATCCACCGCGCCGCCCCCGAGCTGCTGCACCGGGAGGTGCCCGCGGCCGCCGGGGCCCGCCCGGGGGAGCACGCCCTCGACCTCTACGCGGGCGCGGGCCTGTTCACGGCGGCGCTCGCGGACGCCGTGGGGGAGACGGGCACCGTCGTGGCGGTCGAGGGCTCGCCGGTCACCAGTGCCGACGCCCGGCGGGCCTTCGCAGGCCGGCCGGAGGTGCGCGTCGAGCGGGGGAGCGTCGACAAGGTGCTGGCGCGGACCTGGCCGCGGGGGGCCCCCGGGCGAGGCCGCCGCCGCCCGGCGCGGGGCGGCGCCGCGGCCCGCCCCGACGTCGTGGTCCTGGACCCGCCCCGCGCGGGCGCCGGACGGGCCGTCGTGGACCAGCTCGTGGCGATCGCGCCGCGCCGGATCGCGTACCTCGCGTGCGACCCGGCCACGCTGGCGCGGGACCTGGGCCGGTTCCGCCGCGCCGGGTGGCACGTGCGGGAGGTGCGCGCGTTCGACATGTACCCGAACACCCACCACGTCGAGACCCTGGCGGTCCTGGAGCCCTGACGGCAGCCGCCGGCTCCGTGACGGCGACCTCCCGGGGCGGTTCGGAGTCACCGGGCTCACACGGGCTACACTGACGGTGACTGTTCACGGGAGAACCCCCGGCACTTCGCCGGTGTCCTCCCGCGGGCGTTTCCATGACGGTGGCGAGAGGAGTTCCACGCATATGAGCACGGTGGACAGCTTCGGGGCCAAGGGCGTTCTCGACGTCAAAGGCACCGAATACGAGATTTTCCGACTGAACACGCTGGAGGGTGCGCAGAAGCTCCCGTACAGCCTGAAGGTTCTGCTCGAGAACCTGTTGCGCACCGAGGACGGCGCCAACATCACCTCCGAGCACATCGAGGCCCTGGCCAACTGGGATCCCACGGCTGAGCCCAGCATCGAGATCCAGTTCACCCCGGGCCGGGTGATCATGCAGGACTTCACCGGCGTGCCCTGCATCGTGGACCTCGCCACCATGCGCGAGGCCATCGCGGACCTCGGCGGCGACCCCTCCCGCGTGAACCCGCTCGCCCCGGCGGAGCTCGTGATCGACCACTCCGTGCAGATCGACTCCTTCGGGACCTCGGACTCGATCGGGATCAACATGGACATCGAGTACGAGCGCAACGGGGAGCGGTACCAGTTCCTGCGCTGGGGCCAGACCGCGTTCGACGACTTCAAGGTCGTCCCCCCGGGCATGGGCATCGTCCACCAGGTCAACATCGAGAACCTGGCCCGCGTCGTCATGACCCGCGAGGTCGACGGCGTGCTGCGCGCCTACCCGGACACGTGCGTGGGCACCGACTCGCACACGACCATGGAGAACGGCCTCGGGGTGCTCGGCTGGGGCGTGGGCGGCATCGAGGCCGAGGCCGCGATGCTCGGCCAGCCCATCTCCATGCTCATCCCGCGCGTGGTCGGCTTCAAGCTGACCGGCCAGATCCCGGCCGGCGCCACGGCCACCGACGTGGTGCTGACCATCACCGAGATGCTCCGCGAGCACGGCGTGGTCGGCAAGTTCGTCGAGTTCTACGGCGAGGGCGTCGGAGCCGTGCCCCTGGCCAACCGCGCCACCATCGGCAACATGAGCCCCGAGTTCGGCTCCACCGCCGCGATCTTCCCGATCGACGACGTCACCCTGGAGTACCTGCGCCTGACCGGGCGCTCCGACGAGCAGATCGACCTCGTCGAGGCGTACATCAAGGAACAGGGCATGTGGCACGACCCGTCCGAGGAGATCACCTTCTCGGAGTACCTCGAGCTGGACCTCTCCACCGTGGTCCCCTCGATCTCCGGGCCGAAGCGGCCGCAGGACCGCATCTCGCTCACCGACGCGAAGGCGCAGTTCCACGAGGACATCAAGAACTACGCCACGCACGTCGACGACGGCGCCTCCGGCGACAGCGTGGACGACGTGGCCGCGCAGTCCTTCCCGGCCTCGGACGCCCCCGGCTACACCGCGGACGACCACCAGTCCGAGGCGGACCGCCCGCGCGAGCACCACACCTACGCCGAGGACGGACGCCCGACCAAGCAGGTCCCCGTGACCATGCCCGACGGCCGGGAGTTCGAGCTCGACCACGGCGCGGTCTCGATCGCCTCGATCACCTCGTGCACCAACACCTCGAACCCGTCGGTCATGATGGCCGCGGCGGTGCTGGCGCGCAACGCCGTCGAGAAGGGGCTCAAGGCCAAGCCGTGGGTCAAGACCTCGATCGCCCCGGGCTCGAAGGTCGTCACCGACTACTACGAGAAGTCCGGTCTGGTGCCGGCGCTGGAGGAGCTCGGCTTCTTCATCGTGGGCTACGGCTGCACCACCTGCATCGGCAACTCCGGTCCCCTCGAGGACGAGATCTCCCAGGCCATCCAGGACAACGACCTGGCCGTGACCTCGGTGCTCTCGGGCAACCGCAACTTCGAGGGCCGGATCAACCCGGACGTGAAGATGAACTACCTGGCGTCCCCGCCGCTGGTCATCGCCTACGCCCTGGCCGGCAACATGGACTTCGACTTCGAGAGCGAGTCCCTGGGCCAGGACGCCGACGGCAACGAGGTGTACCTCAAGGACATCTGGCCGGACCCGGCCGAGGTGCAGAAGATCATCGACGCGTCCATCGACACCGAGATGTTCACCCGCGAGTACGGCACCATCTTCGACGGCGACGAGCGCTGGCAGAACCTGGACACCCCCACCGGCAAGACGTTCGAGTGGAACCCGCAGTCCACCTACGTCCGCAAGCCCCCGTACTTCGAGGGCATGACGATGGAGACGACCCCGGTCGAGGACATCGCGGGCGCCCGCGTGCTGCTGAAGCTGGGCGACTCGGTCACGACCGACCACATCTCCCCGGCGGGCTCGTTCAAGTCCGACACCCCGGCCGGCAAGTACCTCATCGAGAACGGGGTCCAGCGCAAGGACTTCAACTCGTACGGCTCGCGCCGCGGCAACCACGAGGTCATGATCCGGGGCACCTTCGCCAACATCCGGATCAAGAACCAGCTCCTGGACGGTGTGGAGGGCGGCTACACCCGCGACTTCACGCAGGAGGGCGGTCCGCAGGCCGCCGTCTACGACGCCGCGATGAACTACCAGGAGGCCGGCGTCCCGCTGGTCGTGCTGGGCGGCAAGGAGTACGGCTCCGGCTCCTCGCGCGACTGGGCCGCGAAGGGCACCTCCCTGCTGGGCGTCAAGGCCGTCATCGCCCAGAGCTACGAGCGCATCCACCGCTCGAACCTCATCGGCATGGGCGTGCTCCCGCTGCAGTTCCCGGCCGGCGAGTCCGCGGACTCCCTCGGCCTGGACGGCACGGAGACCTTCGACATCCAGGGGGTGACCGGCCTCAACGAGGGCAGCATCCCGAAGACGCTCGCGGTCACCGCCACGAAGGAGGACGGCTCCACCGTCGAGTTCGACGCGGACCTGCGCATCGACACGCCGGGTGAGGCCGACTACTACCGCAACGGCGGCATCCTGCAGTACGTGCTCAGGAACATCGCCGGCTCCTGATCCCAGGGAGTTCGCAGCACACGGGGGCCCGGTCCGGGAACGGACCGGGCCCCCGTGTGCTGACGGCCCTGTCGGAACGACCGAGTAGGATCGGGGGAGCGCGCCGCCCCGGTCCCCGGGAACACGGTGCGAGCGACTACGACGGGCGAGGACAGCGGGAGAAACCATGAGCGTGCTGGAGCGGGTGTCCGGGCCCGAGGACCTCGCAGGGCTGAGCCGTGCGGAACTGGGCCGGCTGGCCGAGGAGATCCGCGAGTTCCTCGTCACCCACGTCTCCGCGACGGGCGGTCACCTGGGGCCGAACCTGGGCGTCGTCGAGCTGACGCTCGGGATGCACCGGGTCTTCGACTCGCCCAAGGACTCCGTGGTCTTCGACACCGGGCACCAGTCCTACGTGCACAAGCTGCTCACCGGCCGCCAGAACTTCGAGACCCTGCGCCAGGAGGGCGGCCTCGCGGGCTACCCGGACCGCCGGGAGTCCGAGCACGACATCGTCGAGTCCTCGCACGCGTCCTCCTCCCTGTCCTGGGCCGACGGCATCTCCCGCGGCCACGCCATGACCGGCCGGCACGACCGGCACACGGTCGTGCTCGTGGGGGACGGGGCGCTCACCGGCGGAATGGCCTGGGAGGCCGTCAACAACATCGCCTCGGACCGCGACCGCAAGGTCGTCATCGTGGTCAACGACAACGGCCGGTCCTACGCCCCGACCGTGGGCGGCTTCGCCAACCACCTCGCGGAGCTCCAGGCCAGCGTGCAGCAGGGCGTCGACGCCGTGCGCACCGACCGCCGCTACGAGCAGACCCTCGAGACCGTGAAGGACCTGCTGAAGCACTCCGGCCCGGTGGGGGAGATGTTCTACCGGGGTCTGCACGGGATGAAGCAGGGCATCAAGGACGTCGTGGTGCCCCAGGGCATCTTCGAGGATCTCGGCATGAAGTACGTCGGCCCCGTCGACGGGCACGACCTCGAGGCCGTCGAGCAGGCCCTGACCAACGCCAAGAACTACGGCGGGCCGGTCATCGTGCACGCGATCACCGAGAAGGGCCACGGCTACGGGCCCGCGACCGCCAACGAGGACGACCAGTTCCACGCCGTGGGCGTCATCGACCCCGTCACCGGCCGCTCCACGGCGACGAGCTCCGAGCGCAGCTGGACGGCGGTGTTCCGCGACGAGATCGCCCGGATCGCCGACGAGCGCGAGGACGTCGTGGGCATCACCGGTGCCATGCTCATCCCCGTGGGCCTGCAGAAGATGCAGGCGGCCCACCCCGACCGCGTCGTGGACGTGGGCATCGCCGAGCAGCACGCCATCGCCATGGCCGCCGGCATGGCTTACGGGGGACTGCACCCCGTGGTGGCCCTCTACGCCACGTTCCTCAACCGCGGGTTCGACCAGCTCCTCATGGACGTGGCGCTGCACCGGGCCGGCGTCACGGTGGTCCTCGACAGGGCCGGGGTCACCGGCCCCGACGGCCCCAGCCACCACGGCATGTGGGACCTGGCCCTGCTCCAGATCGTGCCCGGGCTCCACCTCGCCGCCCCGCGCGACGAGCCGACCCTGGTCGAGGAGCTGCGCGAGGCGGTGGCCGTCGACGACGCCCCCACCGTCATCCGGTACCCCAAGGGCGCCGTGGGCACCCCGGTGCCGGCCGTCGAGCGGCTCGCGGACGGCGTGGACGTGCTCGCGCGCCGCGGCGGGGAGAGCGGGACGGAGGGCGCCCGCCGGGACGTCCTGCTCGTGTCCGTCGGCGCCATGAGCGGCCTGGCGCTGGACGTGGCCGACCGGCTCGAGGCGCACGGCGTCTCCGCCACGGTGGTCGACCCCCGCTGGGTGCTGCCCGTGCCGGCCTCGGTCATCGAGCTCGCGGCCCAGCACCGGATCGTGGTCGTCGTCGAGGACGGTGTGCGCGCCGGCGGGATCGGCTCCCGGATCCGCCAGGAGATGCGCGCGGCCGGGGTCGACACCGCGCTCAACGAGGTGGGCCTGCCCACGGAGTTCCTCGTCCACGGCTCCCGCTCCCAGGTGCTCGCCCGGGTCGGGCTGACCGCCCAGCGCGTCGCCCAGGACACGCTGGCGTCCGTGCTGGGGACCCGGGTGCCGTACGCCCGTCCGGTGCAGGGCGACGCCCCCGGCTCCGAGCCGGAGGCCGTGCGCGGCCCGGCCGAGGACGCCCGCGGGGCGTCGCTGCCGCGGTCGCGCCGGGGCTGAGCCCGCTCAGCCCAGCAGGATCCGGCCGCCCTCCACGCTCGCGGGATACGGCTCCAGCCCGGTCTCGGCGGGGCCCGCCAGGACCTCGCCCGTCGAGAGGTCGAACTGCGACGAGTGGCACGGGCAGACGTAGAGCTCCTCCCGCGGGGCCACCATGCAGCCCTGGTGGGGGCACACCGGGGAGAACGCGACGACCGTGTCCGGGCCCGGCCGGCTCACGACGGCCTGCACGCCGTCCCGGTCGAACTTCACGGCGGTGCCCACCGGCAGGTCCTCGACGGGGCCCGCGTCCACGGGGGCGGCGCTGCCCGTGCCCCCGGGCGCCGGCGGTTCCTCACCGGCGCACGCGGTGAGCACCGCGGTCGAGCCGACCGCGGTCAGGCCGAGGACGGTGCGGCGGGAGGGGGCGGACGAGGGGGTCGGGAGCTCGGGCATCAGGGTCCTCTCGACGGCGGGGATGCGGGGTCCGACGCCAGTCTAGGCGCCGCGGCCCGGAGGGCTCGCCCGGCCCCGGCGGTGCCCCCTCCGGCTGATCGCTGTGAGCGGAGCCGCACCGCACCGGTGTCCGCCGCACCGGTTCATCAGTAGGATGATGAAGACAGCAGTCAGCGGGACGAGCCGTGCAGGACCGGCTCCGCCCCGGACCCGGCCGCCGCGCCGGGACCGACGGAAGGACAGCACCATGATCAAGCGACTCATCTTCGTCACCGGATTCGGGGTCGGCTTCGTGGTCGGCTCGGCCTCGGGCCGCAAGAGCTACGAGACCCTGAAGCAGAACGCCGTGAAGACCTGGCACGACCCCAAGGTCCAGGAGAAGGTCTCCGAGGGGACCGACTGGGTGAAGTCCGAGGTGCCGGTGGTCGGCGGCAAGCTGGCCGACGGCGCCAAGAAGGCGGCCGACACCGTGGGCACCAAGGCCTCCGACGCGTCCTCGTCCGTCAAGGAGAAGGTCTCCGGCTCCTCGGCCGGAGCGGCCTCCTCCAGCGGGACGTCCGCGAGCGGCGGGACGTCGAGCGCCGGCGCGTCGGGCACCGGCTACGCGGACCTGCAGAGCGCGAAGCCGGTCACCCCGGAGAGCCCCATGGATCCGGCCGAGCCGCACCCGGCCCCCGGCGACCAGCAGAGCTGATCCGCAGCACCCCCGCCGCCCGGTACCGGAGAGCACCGGTGCCGGGCGGCGGCGGTCGCGGGGACCGGGGCGCACGGCTCCCGGAGCGCACAGGGCGACGGGCCCCGGCCACCGGCCGGGGCCCGTCGTCGTCCCGGGGGGCCTCCCGTCCTCCGCTCGCCGGCCCGGGGGACGGCGCAGGAGGCAGGGCTCAGGCGGCGGGAGCGTCCTCGTCCCCGGCCGGCGGCTGGTCGCGCTCCGCCTGACGGGCGGCGCGCTTGCGGGCCCGCAGCTCCCGCCACGCCGGGCCGATGACCGGCGCCGTCAGCTCGACCTGCCACCGGCGCGCCCCGAGGTCCCGCAGACGGTCCGCCACCGCCTGGTCGGTGGTGCTCTTCGGCGGCTGCCAGCAGAAGCGCCGCAGGTGCTCCGGGGTGAGCAGATTCTCGGTCGGCAGCTCGTGCGTCTCGGCGAGCTCGGCCACGAGCGGCTTCAGGGACTTCAGCCGCGCGGCGGCCTCGGGGCGCTTGACCTCCCACGCCTTCACGGGCGGCAGGGCGTCCGACTTCACGGTGAAGGGGACGAGCTCCGCGGCGTTGCGTGCCTCGGCGACCGCCCGCAGCCATCGGGGAGCCTCCCGTGCCGCGAGCCGGCCGTGGAAGCCGGGAGTCGCCAGGAGCTGCGGCACGGTGCGCGGCATGGCCGTCGCGGCCGCCACCAGGGCGGCGTCGGGCAGCAGCCGCCCGGGGGCCACGTCCTTGTACTGGGCGAGCCGCTCCCGCTCCTCCCACAGGGCGCGCAGCGCGGTGAGCTGGCGCCGGCCCTTCACCTTGTTGATCCCGGACGTCCGGCGCCACGGGTCCTGGCGCGGGGGCGCGGGCTCCGCGGTGCGCACGGCCTCGAACTCCTCCAGCGCCCACTCGAGCTTGCCCTTCTCCCGCAGCAGCTCCTCCATGGCCCAGCGCAGCTGGATGAGCATCTCCACGTCGAGCGCGGCGTAGTTGAGCCAGTCCTTCGGCAGGGGCCGCTTCGACCAGTCCACGGCGGAGTGCTCCTTGGCGAGCGTGTAGCCCAGCAGCTCCTCCGTCTCCGCGGCCAGGCCCACCCGCCGCAGCCCGGCGATGCGGCCGCCCAGCTCGGTGTCGAAGAGCCGGTCCGGCTCCATGCCGAGCGCGCGCAGGGAGGGCAGGTCCTGGGTGGCCGCGTGCAGCACCCACTCGACGCCGGAGAGCGCCTCGCCCAGCACGGCCAGGGAACCGGTGGCCTCCGGGTCGATCAGGACGGTGCCCACGCCCTCGCGCCGCAGCTGCACCAGGAAGGCGCGCTGCCCGTAGCGGAAGCCCGACGCCCGCTCGGTGTCGATCGCCGCGGGGCCGGAGCCCTCGGCGACGGCGGCGGCGGCCCGTTCGAGGCCCGCCACGGTGTCGATGACGGGAGGGATCCCGTCGAACGGTGCCGCGAGGTGGACGCTGTCGGGGATCTCGAAGTCCTCGAAACCGGCGACCACGGAGGTCGAGGGCTCGTCGGGCGCGGATCGGCGGTCGGCTGGGCTGGTCAAGGAGCGTCTTCGATTCTGTGTCGGCCCCGGCGGGGCGCGTGCGGGTCGGTGGTCAGCGGCGCGGGTGCAGCACGGTCACACCCCGCGGATAGGGCGGCAGGCCCGCGAAGGTGCAGACCGTGTCCGCCCAGGCCGCGAGGTGCGGAGCCACGTCGGGGCCGTCGGGCGTCCAGGAGGCCCTCAGCTCGACGTCGGCCCCCTCCTCCTGGTCGCCGAGCAGGCCGAACCCCTCGGCGAGCACCCGGGACGCGGTGCCGCCCTCCCGAGAATATCCGGCCCGGTGACGTTCCAGGGCCTCGAGCAGCCAGGTCCAGGTGATCGCGCCGGCCGTGTCGTCGCAGCCGATCTCCCGGCTCGCCGCCGCCCGCGCCCAGGTGACGATCCGGAACGGACCGCCCCACGCCGCGGGCTCGGACGGGTCGTGCAGGAGCACGAAGCGCCCGGTGGCCAGTTCCTCGCCCGGGGCCTCGGCCGTCCCGCCCGAGGGCGCCGCGCCCGGACCGGCCGCCGGCGGGGCTCCGGGGCCGGCAGAGAGGGCGGGGGCACGGAGCCGTTCGGGCAGTGTCCGCACCTCGGCGCGCACCGCGGCCGCGAACGGGGCCAGATGCGTGGGGGCGGGGATCGCCGTGAGCTCGACACCGTCCCGGCCGCCGGTGCGGCGCAGCTGCTCCAGGGCGTCCTGGAAGCCCTGGTACACCTCGGACAGGCCGTTCACCGCGCTCACACTGGAAGGGTAGGCCGTCCGGGCGTCCCGGCCGGCCGTGCCACGCCGCGGGCGCGCGATCGGCGTGGTCCGGGTCACCCCTGCTCCGCTCGGGCGGGACCGCTCAGGAGGCGGGCACGAGGCGGACGGAGACCGAGTTGATGCAGTACCGCAGGTCGGTGGGAGTGGGGAAGCCCTCTCCGCCGAAGACGTGGCCCATGTGCGAGTCGCAGGCGGCGCACCGGACCTCCACCCGCTCCATGCCCAGGGCCGTGTCCTTGATGTAGCGGACCCGGTCCTCGGCCAGCGGGGCGTAGAAGGAGGGCCAGCCGCAGTGGGCGTCGAACTTGGTCTCGGAGCGGAACAGCTCCGCGCCGCAGGCGCGGCACTGGTAGACGCCCTCCGTCCTCGTGTCCCAGTACTCGCCGGTGAAGGGCCGCTCCGTGCCGGCCTCGCGCAGCACGTGGTACTCCTCGGGGGACAGGATCGAGCGCCAGTCCTCCTCGCTCCGTCCGGTCGTGTCGGGGCGGTCGCCGTGCCTGGTGGTCTCGCTCATGGTCTCGTCCTCCGGGATGGGGTCGGTGCTCCGGGGAGCGGGCTCCGTGCGGGGCCCGCTCGGCGGTCCGCAGGGGGCGGCGCGGGGCCGCGCGGGCGCGGACCGCCCGGCCAGCACAACGACGCGTCCCTCCGGGTTATGCCCGTGCTGCGTGGAAGACTGGGGTCATGCCTCGCCGCCCCCTGCCGGTCCCCGCCGCCCCCGAGCCCCCGTCCGCGACGCAGTGGGCGCGCGGCGCCGTGGTCGGCGCGGCGGTCACCGTGGGGGCGGCGTCCCTGTCCTTCGGGCTCTCGAGCGCGGCGGCCGCCTACTTCGCGCGGCAGGTGGTGGTCCCCCCGAAGTACCGGTCCGAGGACCTGCAGATCCTCGGCGTCACCCGCACCGGCGCGGACGGCGACCCGTCCGCGACGACGCTCGTGCGGCTCCCGGCCACGGTGGACACCACGGTGGCGGGGACCTACAGCCTGCGCTTCGACGCGGGCCGCGGCCACGCCCGCATCGGCGCGATCCGCTCCTACTCCCCGCAGGAGGGGACCGTGACCCGGGTGGTCGAGGAGGTCTACTCGGGGGACCTCTTCCGGGCGACCCGCGGTTTCTGGTCGGGGACGGTCTACCCGGACCCCGGGGCGGCGGGCCTGCCGTTCGAGGAGGTGGAGATCCCGATCGAGGTCGGGCCGGCGCCCTGCTGGGTGGTCCCCGCGGAGGGCGGGCCCACCCCGGAGGGCGAGCGGCCGCGGGTCCTCCCGGGTCCGTGGGCGATCATGGTGCACGGGCGCGGCGCCAACCGGATGGAGACGGTCCGCGCCGTGCCGGTGGCCCGGGAGCTCGGGCTGACCTCCCTGCTGATCTCCTACCGCAACGACCGGGAGGCGCCGCCCACGCACGACTTCCGGTACGGGCTGGGCTTCACGGAGTGGAAGGACGTGCAGACGGCGATCAGCTACGCGAAGTCCCGCGGCGCCACGCAGATCGTGCTCTTCGGCTGGTCCATGGGCGGGGCGATCTCGCTGCAGACGGCGGACCTGTCCTTCTACCGGGACGACATCGCGGCCCTCGTGCTCACCGGCCCGGTGGTGGACTGGTTCGAGTTGATCGCCCACCACTCCCGCACCCGCCGCATCCCCTCGGGGATCGGCCGGCTGGCCACGAACCTGATCTCCCACCCCGCGGGGCGGATGCTGACAGGTCTCGCCGCGCCGGTGGACCTCAAGGCCCTGGACTGGCTCTCCCGGTCCGAGCACCTGCGCACGCCCACCCTGGTGCTGCACTCCGTGGACGACGAGTTCGTCCCGGCCGCCAGCTCCCGTCGGCTGGCGGAGCTCAACCGGCTCGTGGAGTTCGTGCCCTTCGCCCGCGCCCGGCACACCAAGGAGTGGAACGTGGACCCGCAGCGCTGGGAGGACGCGGTGCGGCGCTGGCTGCCGGGCCGGCTCGCCCAGGACGCCCGGACCCTCGGGCCCGTGCGCGCCCGGACCCGGTGAGCCCGGTCAGGACCGGAGCGCGGCCGTGCGCCCGCCCGTGAGCCGCAGCAGCTCGGCCGGCGGCAGCTCGACGTCGAGCCCCCGCCGTCCCCCGGAGACGAGGACCGTGGACCACGCCTCCGCGGAATCGTCGAGCAGGGTGGGGGAGGGCGTCTTCTGCCCGAGGGGCGAGATCCCGCCCACCACGTAGCCGGTGCGCCGCTCCGCGAGCCGGGGCTCGGCCAGGGCCGCCCGCTTCCAGCCCAGGGCGGCCGCGGCCGCGCGCAGGGACAGCCGCGCGGACACGGGCAGCACCGCGACCGCCCACTCCCGCTCGTGCACGACCAGCAGGGTCTTGAACACCTGGTCCGGGTCGCGCCCGAGCGCGGCGGCGGCCTCGAGACCGTAGGACGCCGCCGCCGGGTCGTGGGCGTACTCGTGCAGCGTGAAGGCCACGCGCTCGCCCGCCAGCAGCGCGACGGCCGCGGTGGGGCCCGTGCCGCGGGACGCCTTCGCCATGCCGGTGCCCCGGGCCCTCAGTCGTCCTGGAGCTCGCGGACCCGCCGCTTGATCCGGGCCAGCATCGCGGACATCCCGCGCATCCGCAGCGGGGACACGAGCTGGGTGAGCCCGAAGCGCTCCGGCAGGTCGTCGGGGACGTCCAGGACCTCCTGGGCCGGGAGCCCGTCGAGGCCCTCGTGCAGGATCGAGGCGAAGCCGCGGGTGGTCGGGGCCTCCGCCGGGGCGGAGAAGAACAGCCGCACCGGGGCGCCGGGGCCGGGGACGGCGCCCTCCTCCCACTCGACCGTCAGGAACAGCGGCGACTGGCACTCGACGACCTGCTCGAGCTCCTCCGGGTGCTCGCCCAGGCGGTCCGGCAGCGCCGGCAGGGAGCGGGAGAAGTCGAGCAGGAGCTCGAGCTTGTCCTCCTGCGGCACCGCCGTGAAGTCCGCGACGAGCTCCTCGAGCTGGGCGGGCAGGGCCCCGCTCATCGGGCCGACCCCGGGACCTCGCCGGGCTCCTCGCCCAGGACGATCGGCACGCGCACGGAGTTGCCCCACTCGGTCCAGGACCCGTCGTAGTTGCGGACCCGCTCGAAGCCCAGCAGGTGCTTGAGCACGAACCACGTGTGGCTGGAGCGCTCGCCGATGCGGCAGTACGCGATGATGTCGTCGTCGTCGGAGAGTCCGACCTCGTCGCGGTAGATCGCCTCGAGCTCCTCGCGCGAGCGGAACGTGGCGTCCTCGGCGGCGGCCCGCGCCCACGGCACGGACGCCGCGGTCGGGATGTGCCCCCCGCGCAGGGTGCCCTCCTGGGGGTAGTCGGGCATGTGCGTGCGCTCGCCCGTGTACTCCGGCAGGGACCGGACGTCGATCAGCGGCTGCTCGCCCAGGTGCGCCAGCACGTCCTCCTGGTAGGCCCGGATCGGGGTGTCGTCGCGCTCGACCACGGGGTAGTCGGCGCGCTCGGGCACGACCTTCTCGGTGGACAGCTCGCGGCCCTCGGCCACCCACTTGTCCCGCCCGCCGTTCATGAGCCGGACGTCCGGGTGGCCGAACAGCTCGAACACCCACAGCGCGTAGGCGGCCCACCAGTTGGACTTGTCCCCGTACACCACGATCGTGGTGTCGCGGGAGATGCCCTTGCGCGCCATGAGCTCGGCGAACTCCTCCGCGTCGACGTAGTCGCGGGTGTCGGGGCGGTTGAGGTCGGTGTGCCAGTCGATCTTCACGGCGCCGGGCACGTGGCCGGTCTCGTAGAGCAGGACGTCCTCGTCCGACTCGACCACGACGACTCCCGGGTCGTCCCGGTGCTCGGCCACCCACTGGGTGGACACGAGTCGTTCGGGGTGCGCGTACTGCGCGAAATCTTCGTTGTTCTCCACGGCAACGCCCATGGGGACTCCTTCCGGGGTGGGGATTTCGGGGCACGGGTCCGCACGGACCGGCGTCCCCTCCAGGGTAGTGGTCCCGGCGGCGGCCGGTCCCGCCGGGGGAGCCGCCCGGGCCCGACCGGGCCCGGATTTCGCGGCGAGCGCATCCCTGGCGGCGGTCAGCCGGTAAAATCGCCGGAGCACGCGCGTGCGCCGCTCGGCGCGCCGAACCAGCGAACCGCCGGGCACGGCGGACAGAGAGGTCTCCCACGTGAGCATCCAGATCGAACACCTCACCGAGCGGCGCCCCCACGTGTCGGCGGACGAACTGCTGTCGGCGTTCCGGCCCTCGGAGCGCTTCGGGGAGGTCTCGTTCGACACCTACCGCCCCGATCCGCAGCAGCCGTCCCAGGAGGAGGCGGTGCGCGAGCTGCGGAAGTTCGCGGACTCCGTCCACCGCTCGACCGGCTCCGGCGGCGGGTTCTTCAGCAAGCTCTTCGGCGGTGGCTCCCGCAGGGACGAGGTCCGGACGGGGATCTACCTCGACGGCGGCTTCGGGGTGGGCAAGACCCACCTGCTGGCGTCGCTGTGGCACGCGGTGCCCGGGCCCAAGGCGTTCGGCACCTTCGTGGAGTACACCAACCTGGTGGGGGCCCTGACGTTCCGCAAGGCCGTGGACGCGCTGAGCACCTACACCCTGGTGTGCATCGACGAGTTCGAGCTCGACGACCCCGGGGACACGGTCCTCATGTCCCGGCTGATGCGCGAGCTCGCCGACTCCGGGGTGCGGATCGCGGCGACGTCCAACACGCTGCCCGGCTCGCTCGGGGAGGGCCGCTTCGCCGCCCAGGACTTCCAGCGGGAGATCCAGGTGCTGGCCGACCAGTTCGAGGTGCTGCGCATCGACGGCGAGGACTTCCGCCACCGGGGCCTGCCGCAGGCCCCGGCGCCGCTGTCCGAGGGTGAGCTCGACCGTGCCGTGGAGGAGCACTTCTCGGGCCGGGTCGTGGCCGCGGACCGGTTCGCCGACCTGGTGGAGCACCTCGCGGGCGTGCACCCCTCCCGGTACCGCAAGCTCCTCGAGGGGATCGACGCCGTGGTCTGGCAGGACGTGCACACCATCGAGCAGCAGGCCGTGGCCCTGCGCTTCGTGGTCCTGGCGGACCGGCTCTACGACAAGAACCTGCCGATCATCGCCTCGGGCAGACCCTTCGACGAGGTCTTCACCGAGGAGATGATGGCCGGCGGCTACCAGAAGAAGTACTTCCGCGCCGTGTCCCGGCTCACCGCCCTGGCCCGTGAGGGCATCCTCGGGGACGTCTCGGCGGTCTGAGCGTGCGCGCCCGTCCTCCGTGCGCCGCGGCGCACGGAGGACGGGCGCACCGTCCCGGGCTCCCGGCGCCGGGCCCGCGCGCCCCGTGGCGCTCCCGTGGACCTCGACGCCGACCTCATCGAGGAGCTCGACGACCACCTCGACGACGACAGAGGGCCCCGGCTGGAATTCCAGCCGGGGCCCTCTGTGCACTGCTCGTGCGCGATACTGGGTTCGAACCAGTGACCTCTTCGGTGTGAACGAAGCGCGCTACCACTGCGCCAATCGCGCTCACTGCTCGAAAACCATAACCCACATCCGCGCCGCGGGCCAATTCGGGTCCGGGCACGGCCCGCCGGCCCCCGTCCCGCCGCGGCGCCGCCCGTGATTTGGCGTTTCGGAAATCGGTCCCGTACAGTCTTCACCTGTCAGGAACAGCGACGGGCTCCTGCGGACGGAACGGCTGCGAGGCCGCTTCCGGATCGTGAGCTCGTCGATCCCGGCACGCCCCGGATCGGCGCGAACACCGCCGGAACGGGTTGTGCTAGAGTTCCTGATCGGAAGATCGAGAGGTCGACCGACGCAAGACATGCGGACGTAGCTCAGCTGGTAGAGCACCACCTTGCCATGGTGGATGTCGCGGGTTCGACTCCCGTCGTCCGCTCGCAGTGATCGGCATGAACGATGTCGTGACCGACGGCCCTGTCCGTGAGGACCAGGTCCCGGTGGGGTGGCCGAGTGGTTAGGCAGCGGCCTGCAAAGCCGTCTACGCGGGTTCGAATCCCGTCTCCACCTCGGTGCACACCCACCACGCTCGACGATCTCCCCGGAGACCGCCGGTCGAGCGCGATTGGCGCAGCGGTAGCGCGCTTCCCTGACACGGAAGAGGTCACTGGTTCGATCCCAGTATCGCGCACCACCAGGAAGGCCCCGGCTCCCACGAGCCGGGGCCTTCGTCGCGCCCGGGGCCCGGACCGGGCGCGGGACCGCACGGCCGGTGCCGCCGGGTCCCGTGTCCGAGGCGGTCGGTAGCCTGCGGGCCAGGACCCGGAGCGCCGGGACCGCCCCGGGCCCCGGGGCGGGGACGAAGGAGAGGCGACGAGCAGCGTGACACAGCCCAGGCTGGCGGAACAGACCGAGTACGGACGGATGTACGCGAGGTCCGTCGCGGACCAGGCGACCGTCCCGTCCATCACCACGGTCCTCTCTCGGGCCGCCACGGACCTGGACGGCTGGTACGGCTACTCCGCCGCGCAGGCCGCCGTGCGGGACGACCGGCTGCGCGCGGCGCTGGGCTCGCCGGCCCAGCTGCGCGCCGTCGTGCGGGACGCGGCGAAGGCCGCCGAACGGCACCGTGACGATGCCGCGGCGCGCGGGGACCGCGTGCACACCTACGCGGAGCAGATCGCCCTGCGGGCCCTCGGCCGGCCCCACCGGGCGGCGGACGCCCGGGCCGCCCTGGCGGAGCACGGCGAGGAGCGCTTCGCCTCGCGCTTCGACGAGTGGTGGGACCTCTACACCCCCGAGCCGCTCGCGGTGGAGGTCACGGTCTGGAACTCCACCGTGGGCTACGCGGGAACCCTCGACCTCGTGGCCCGGATCGCGGGCAAGGTGTGCCTGATCGACTACAAGACGAAGGGCACGGACCGGGACGGGCGGGTGAAGTCACTCGACCCCAAGGTCGTGACCCAGCTCGTGGCCGGGCTCAAGGCGGAGGAGTCCCTCGTGGACGCGGACGCCGGCACCTGGGAGCCGTGGGCGTACGGCAAGGCGGACCTGCTGCTGGGCGTGGCGGTGGGGGAGACGGAG
Source organism: uncultured Kocuria sp. (assembly GCF_947500125.1). Taxonomy (GTDB): domain Bacteria; phylum Actinomycetota; class Actinomycetes; order Actinomycetales; family Micrococcaceae; genus Kocuria. The sequence goes on from NZ_CANMRA010000030.1 coordinate 29,065, forward strand.
GTCGTGCCCGTGCAGGCCGTCCCGGCGGTGCTCGAGCAGCACTGGTACAAGTTCTGCGCCCTGCACCGGCTGTGGACCCAGGAGACGGCTCTCGCCGCCGCGGGTCCCGCCCTGCGCCCCGTGCCGCCGCCGCCGCTGCGCGAGCAGCCGTAGGCCGCCGGTCCCCCCGCGTGCCCGCGGGGGACGGTCGGCCCGTAGACTTGCCGGGTCGAGAGCGAGGTCCCTCCATGTCCGTCCTGCCCATCCGCACCATCGGTGATCCCGTCCTGCGCACCCGCGCGGAGGAGGTCACGGCGTTCGACGACGCCCTGCGCCGCCTCGTCGCGGACATGCACGAGACGATGCTGGACGTCGGCGGGGTCGGCCTCGCCGCGCCCCAGGTCGGCGTGAGCGTGCGGCTGTTCACCTGGGCCGTCGAGGGCAGCGAGGGGCACGTGGTCAACCCGGTCCTGGAGGTGGGCGAGGAGCCCCAGGAGGGCGGCGAGGGCTGCCTCTCCGTCCCGGGCCTGGCCTACGACACCCCGCGCCGGGACTGGGCCCGGGTCACCGGCCTCGACCAGCACGGCGCGCCCGTGACCGTCGAGGGCACCGGCCTGCTGGCGCGCTGCCTGCAGCACGAGACCGACCACCTGGACGGGCGGCTCTACGTCGACCGGCTGGTCGGCGCCGCCAAGAAGGAGGCGATGCGGGCCATCCGCGCCGCCGACTACGACGGGGTGGTGCGCGGCGTGGCCGGGCAGCGCGCCGCGCACGTCGGCACCTCCTTCGGCGCCGGATCCTCCTTCGGCTCCGGCCCGTTCCGCTCGGCCTGAGCCCGGCACCCGCCCCCGTCCCCACCCGTCAGGAGAGCCGTGAAGATCCTCTACGCCGGCACGCCGTCCGTCGCCGTGCCGTCCCTGGTCCACCTGGCCGAGCGGCCCGACGTCGAGGTCGTGGCCGTCCTCACCCGCACCGACGCCCCCGTGGGGCGCAAGAAGGTGCTCACCCCCTCGCCCGTGGCCGAGGAGGCCGACCGGCGGGGCATCCCCGTGCTCAAGGCCAACCGGGTGGATGCCGAGCTGACCGAGCGGATCCGGGGACTGGGCGCGGACGTCGCCGCCGTCGTCGCCTACGGGGCCCTGATCCCGCAGGCCGCCCTGGACGCCGTGCCGCACGGCTGGATCAACCTGCACTTCTCCCTGCTGCCGCAGTGGCGCGGCGCCGCCCCCGTCCAGCGCGCCCTCATGGCCGGGGACACGGTGGTCGGCGCCAGCACCTTCCTGCTGGAGGCCGGTCTGGACACGGGGCCCGTCCTCGGCACCATGACCGACGAGGTCCGTCCCGACGACACCGCCGGCACGGTCCTGGAGCGCCTGTCCCGCACGGCGGCGCCCCTGCTGGCGGACTCCCTGCGCGCCGTGGCCGACGGCTCCGCCCGCCCGGCCCCGCAGCAGGGCGACGTGACCCACGCCCCCAAGCTCACCGCCGAGGACGGGCGGGTCCGCTGGACGGAGCCCGCCGTGGCCGTGGCCCACCGGGTGCGCGGGGCGACCCCCGAGCCCGGCGCCTGGACCCGGCTCGACGACCGGAGGCTCAAGCTCGAGCGCGTGGTGCCCCGGCCCGACGTGCGGGGGCTCGCCCCCGGACGGTGCGTCCTGCGCGGGGACGCCGTGCTCGTGGGCACGGGCTCGTACGCGGTCCAGCTCACCCGGGTGCAGCCGTCGGGGAAGACGACCATGGAGGCCACCGCCTGGGCGCGGGGCCGCAGCACGGAGGACGAGGTGGTGTTCCAGTGAGCGATCGCGACGACCGGCAGCGGGGCGACCGACGGGGCGAGCGCGACCGGCGGCCTGCGGGCGCCCGGCGCAACGCCAGGGGGCACGAGCGCAACCGGCCGGCACAGGCCGACCGGGCCTTCTCCTCCTCGGCGCCCGCCGGGAGGACGCGGCGGGCCGACCCGGCCCGCCTGGCGGCGTTCGAGACCCTGCGCGCGGTGTCCGAGGAGGGCGCCTACGGCAATCTGGTGCTCCCCAAGCTCGTCCGGGCCCACCGCCTGGACCGGCGGGACGCGGGCTTCGCCACGGAGCTGGCCTACGGGGCGCTGCGCTGGCAGGGCACCTGGGACGCCGTGCTGGCCCGCTGCGTCGACCGCCCCCTGGGCGAGCTCGACGGCGCGGTCCTGGACGCCCTGCGCCTGGGCACCCACCAGCTGCTGGCCATGCGCGTGCCCGACCACGCCGCTCTCGACCAGACGGTGGGCCTCGTCCGGGCCGTCGTCGGGGCGGGCCCCGGCGGGCTCGTCAACGCCGTGCTGCGCAAGGTCGCGGCCCGGGACCTGCCCGCCTGGATCGCGGAGCTGACGGCCGACGCCGCCGACGAGACCGCCCGCCTCGGCCTGGCCCACGCCCACCCCGCCTGGGTGGTCCGGGCGATGCGCCAGGCGCTCGGCGCGCACGGGCGGGACCCCGCCGAGATCGAGGCCCTGCTCGAGGCGGACAACGCCGCCCCTGTGGTCAACCTCGTGGCCCTGCCCGGCCTCGGCGACCTCACGGAGGCCCTCGCCGCGGGCGCGGAGCAGGGGGCCCTGGTCCCGGGCTCGGCCCTGAGCAGCGGCGGCGACCTGCACCGGCTGGCCTCCGTCCGCGAGGGCGGGGTCCGGGTCCAGGACGCCGGATCCCAGCTCGTGGCCCGCGCCCTGGTCGCCGCCGGGCAGGGCGGCGCCCCCGACGGCGGGGCGGAGGGCGAGCGCTGGCTGGACCTGTGCGCCGGCCCGGGCGGGAAGGCGGCCCTGCTCGCGGCGCTCGCCGACCGGCAGGGGGCGCACCTGACGGCGAACGAGGTGGCCCCGCACCGGGCCGAGCTCGTGCGCCGGGCCCTGCGCCCGGTCCCGGAGCGCGCCTGGTCGGTGCGCACGGGGGACGGCCGCCGCGCCGACGAGCTGCTCGCCGGCCGCACCGCGGAGGAGGCCGGCTTCGACCGGGTGCTCGTCGACGCCCCGTGCACGGGGCTCGGGGCGCTGCGCCGGCGCCCGGAGTCGCGCTGGCGGCGCAGCCCCCGGGACCTGGCCGAGCTCGGGCCGCTGCAGCGGGAGCTGCTGGAGGCAGCCCTGGACGTCACGCGTCCCGGCGGCCTGGTCGCCTACGCGACCTGCTCCCCGCACGCGGCCGAGACCCTCACCGTCGTCCAGGACGTGCTGGCCGGGCGCCGGGACGCCGAGCTGGTCGACGCCCTGGAACCGGTCCGGGCCGCGGCCCTGCCCGGCAGCCTCGAGGGGGACCGCGACCCGTCCCGCCCGTGGGAGGGGGACGCCGGAGCCGCGACCGTCCAGCTGTGGCCGCACGTCCACGGCACGGACGCCATGTTCCTGGCCCTGCTGCGCAAGCGCTGACGCCCCGCCCGACCGACCACCACCAGGAGTCCCCGTGTCCCGAACCTGCATCCACCCCTCGATCCTCTCCGCCGACTTCGTCAACCTCGAGGCCGAGCTGGGCCGGATCGCCACCGCCGACGCCGTGCACGTGGACGTCATGGACAACCACTTCGTCCCGAACCTGACGCTGGGCATGCCCCTCGTGGAGCGGATCCTCGCCGTCAGCCCTCTCCCGCTGGACGTGCACCTGATGATCGAGGACGCGGACCGCTGGGCCGCCGGCTACGCGGAGCTGGGCTGCGAGTCGGTGACCTTCCACGCCGAGGCCGCGCGCGCCCCGCTGAAGCTGGCCCGCGAGCTGCGCGCCCACGGTGCCCGGGCCGGGATGGCCCTGCGCCCCGCGACCCCCGTGGAGCCGTACCTCGACCTGCTGCCGGAGCTGGACATGCTCCTGGTCATGACGGTGGAGCCGGGCTTCGGCGGACAGGCCTTCCTCGACGTCACGCTGCCGAAGATCCGGCGGGCCGCCGAGGCGATCCGGGCGGGCGGGGGACGGGTGGCCCTGCAGGTGGACGGCGGGATCACGGAGGAGACCATCGTGCGGGCGGCAGAGGCCGGGGCCGACACCTTCGTGGCGGGCTCCGCCGTCTACGGCGCGGGGGACCCCGGAGCGGCGATCACGGCCCTGCGCGGGGCGGCCCGCTCCGCGCAGGGCTGAGCCGGCCCGCCGTGACACGGCGGCGGGCCGCCGCCGGCACGCCCTGTGACATAATCGAGGCACGAACAACGTGTTCCGGGGTCGGTGCAAGTCCGAACCGGCGGTCACAGTCCGCGAACCGGACGACCACGTCCGTGCAGGCGCCCAGCGCCCGCACCGGCGAGTCGCCCGGCCGAACCGGTGGAACTCCGGTACCGACAGTCACAGTCTGGATGGAAGGCAACACGTTCAACGGCTCTCGTGCCGTGCCGTCGACGGCACCGGCCACGGCGCCGTCCGGACCGCTGGGTCCCGACGGCGGCACCGTTGTCCTGCGCCCCGGAACCGACCCGGGAGAGGACGACGCGATGGACCCGCAGCACCGGACCGGCGACGACGCCGAGCGGTCGGTCATGCGGACCGCCCTGCACGCGGCGGCGCGCGGCCCGCGCGGGGCCAATCCGCTCGTGGGAGCCGTCCTCGTCGACGCCGAGGGCCGGATCCTGCACGTCGGCCACCACCGCGGGGCGGGCACCGTCCACGCCGAGGTCGACGTCCTGGAGCGCGCCGTGTCCGCCGGCACCGACCTGCGCGGGACCACCATGTACGTGACCCTCGAGCCGTGCAACCACTGGGGCCGCACCGGCCCGTGCGCCGAGGCGATCGCGGCGGCGGGCGTGCCCCGGGTGGTCTACGGCGCCCCTGACCGCACGGTCGCCGCCTCCGGCGGAGCCGCCACCCTGCGGGCCGCGGGGGTCGAGGTCCGCGCCGGACTGCTGGCCGAGGAGGCGGAGCGGCTCAACGACCGCTGGGGCGAGACGATGCGCGCCCAGCGCCCGTTCGTGACCCTCAAGGTCGCCCAGAGCCTCGACTCCCGGATCGCCGCCGCGGACGGGACCAGCCGGTGGATCACGTCGTCCTCGGCCCGCGAGCACGGCCACGAGCTGCGCGCCCGCGCCGACGCCGTCCTCGTGGGCAGCGGCACGGTCCTGGCCGACGACCCCCGGCTCACCGCCCGCACCGGCGACGGCGGCGCCGTCCCGCGGCAGCCCCTGCGCGTGGCCATGGGCCTGCGCCCGGTGCCGCCGGACGCCGCGATCCGCGGGAGCGACGGGCGCTTCCGGCACGTCGCGACCCACGACCCCCACTCCGCCCTGGCCGAGCTCTACGACGCCGGCGCGCGCCACGTGCTGATCGAGGGCGGGGCCACCGTGGCCGCGGGCTTCCTGCGCGCCGGACTCGTCGACGAGCTCAATCTCTACCAGGCGCCCCTCGTGCTCGGGGCGGGACGGCCGGCCTTCGAGGAGCTGGGCATCGGCACCCTCGCGGACGCCTCCCGGTGGCGGCTCGACCCCACCGGCGGAGGACCCGTGCAGCAGCTGGGCCCGGACCTGTGGATCCACCTGCGGCCCGCGCCGCCGGACTGAGCGGCGCCCGGCACCCCCGCCCCACGACCGCCCCGGCCACCGCACCGGGACCACGACCAGAGCCGCTCCGAGCCCGAGAGCCCGGGACGGACCGACCGAAGACCGAGAGACAGAGGAAGCACCGCATGTTCACAGGAATCGTCGCCGGCCAGGGCACCGTGCGCTCGGTCGCCCCCGCCCCGGACGGCACGAGCGCCCGCCTCCTCGTGGACGCCGGGCCGCTCGTCGCCGACCTGCCGCACGGCGGCTCCCTCGCCGTCAACGGGGTCTGCCTCACGGCCACCCGCACGGACGAGATCGGCTCCGGGCAGTTCCTGGCCGACGTCATCGGCGAGACCCTCGTGCGCACCACCCTCGGGGGACTGGCCGCGGGCGACACCGTGAACCTGGAGCGCTGCGTGCCCGCCGGGGGGCGGCTCGACGGGCACGTGGTCCAGGGCCACGTGGACGGCACGGGCACCGTCTCGGTCCGGGAGGACCTGGGGGAGTGGGAGCGGGTCCGGGTCGCCGTGCCCGCCGAGCTGGCCCCGTTCGTCGCCGAGAAGGGCTCGGTCGCCGTCGACGGCGTGTCCCTCACCGTGACGGCGGTCAGCGAGCCCGGGGCCGCCGAGCACTGGTTCGAGGTCGGGCTCATCCCGGCGACCCTGGCGGAGACCACCCTCGGGCGCCGCCCCGTCGGCGCGTCCGTCAACCTCGAGGTCGACGTCCTCGCGAAGTACGCCCAGCGGCTGCTGGCCTTCGCCCGGACCGACAGCACCCCGGCGCCGGGGACGGCCCGGCCCACGGCAGGAGAAGGAGCATGATGCGCACCAGCAGCACCCACGAGGGAACGGGCCGCGGCGGGGACGGGACGGCCGCCGGGATCCGGCTCGACCCCGTGGACGCGGCCGTCGAGGCCATGGCCCAGGGGCGGCCCGTCGTCGTCGTGGACGACGCCGACCGGGAGAACGAGGGCGACATCGTGTTCGCCGCCGAGCACGCGACGCCCGCGCTGATGGGCTTCACGATCCGGCACACCTCCGGGGTCGTGTGCGTGCCCATGACCGGGGCGCGGGCGGACGCGATGCGGCTGCCGCCGATGGTCGACGTCAACGAGGACTCGAAGGGCACCGCCTACACCGTCACCTGCGACGCCCGCGACGGGGTGAGCACCGGCATCAGCGCCGCCGACCGCGCGCTCACCGCCCGGGTCCTCGCCGACCCCGCCGCCGGCCCCGGGGACATCACCCGGCCCGGGCACGTGCTGCCCCTGCGCGCCGCCGACGGCGGGGTCGCGGTCCGCCGCGGGCACACCGAGGCCGCCGTCGAGCTGTGCTCCCTCGCGGGTCTCGAGCCGGTCGGCGTGATCGCCGAGCTCGTCCACGACGAGGGCTCGATGATGCGCCTGCCCGCCCTGCGCGCCTTCGCCGACCGGCACGGCATCCCGCTCGTGAGCATCGAGGACCTGGCGGCGCAGCTGCAGGAGCACCGCCGATGAGGCCGGACGCCCCCCTCGTCAGCTCCGAGCCGGTGGTCGTGCCCACGCCCGAGGGCCGGTTCGAGGTGATCGGCTGGCAGCTGCCGGGCGGACCCGGGGCCGCGGTCGCCGAGCACCTCAGCCTCACCGCCCCCACCCCGGACCGCGTGCCCGTGGGCCGCCCGCCGCTCGTGCGGCTGCACTCCGAGTGCCTCACGGGGGACGTCTTCGGCTCCTACCGGTGCGACTGCGGACCCCAGCTGCACCTGGCGCTGCGGCGGATCGCCGACGACGGCGGCACCCTGCTCTACCTGCGCAACCACGAGGGCCGCGGGATCGGCCTGGTCAACAAGCTGCGCGCCTACAAGCTCCAGGACGCCGGTGCGGACACGGTCGAGGCCAACGAGCTGCTCGGCCTGCCCGCCGACGCCCGGGACTACAGTGCGGCGGCGGCCATCCTGCACCGGCTCGGGCTGACCCGGATCCGGCTGCTGAGCAACAACCCCGCCAAGGCCGAGCGCCTGGCCGACCTGGGCATCGAGGTCGTGGCGATGGTGCCCAACGAGGTGCCGGCCCGCCCGGAGAACCACGACTACCTCGTGACCAAGCGGGACCGCATGCGGCACCGCCTGCACCACGTCGACGACACCACCGCCCACCGCACCGGAGGGGCCCCGGCCGACCGGAACGGCAGCACCACCGGCACCACCACCGACAGCACCACCGACAGCACCACCGACAGCACAGGAGACCTCACCCCATGAGCGGACACGGAGCCCCCGACATCGACCTCAGCACCGCCGACGCGAGCTGTCTGCGGGTCGCGGTCGTCGCCTCGAGCTGGCACACGGTGATCATGGACGGGCTGCTCGACGGCGCCCGCCGCGCGCTCGCCGACGCCGGCGTGCGGGACGCGCCGATCGTGCGCGTGCCCGGCAGCTTCGAGCTGCCCGTCGCCGCGGCGCGCCTCGCCCCGGGCCTGGACGCCGTCGTGGCCCTCGGCGTGGTCGTGCGCGGCGGCACCCCCCACTTCGACTACGTGTGCTCGGCGGCCACGCAGGGGCTCACGGACGTGTCCGTGCGCACCGGCGTGCCCGTGGGCTTCGGCGTGCTCACGTGCGACACGGAGCAGCAGGGCCTCGACCGTGCGGGTCTCGAGGGCTCCCAGGAGGACAAGGGCTACGAGGCCACGGCCGCCGCGGTGCGGACCGCGCTGCTGCTGCGCTCCCTCGGCGTCTGAGCCCCGCTCCGGGCGCCGTGCGGGCCCCGGCCGGTCGGGAGGCCGTCGCGGACCCATTACCCTGGTAGTCGTGAAAACCTTCGAGACCCTCTTCGCCGAGATCAGCGACAAAGCCGTGACCCGACCGGAAGGCTCGGGCACGGTCCGCGAGCTCGACACCGGCGTGCACGGGATCGGCAAGAAGGTCGTCGAGGAGGCCGCCGAGGTCTGGATGGCCTGCGAGTACGAGACCTCGGAGCAGGCCGCGGAGGAGATCTCGCAGCTGCTCTACCACCTGCAGGTGATGATGGTCGCGAAGGGCCTGCGGCTCGAGGACGTCTACCGCCACCTCTGAGCACGCCGACGCACCGGCGTCCCCGCCCCACCGAAGCCCCTGAGCCGAGAAGGAACCCCATGCTGCGTGTCGCAGTGCCCAACAAGGGCGCCCTGTCCGAATCCTCCGTCACCATGCTCAAGGAGGCCGGCTACCGGCAGCGCCGGGACTCCCGCGAACTGGTGCTCGTGGACCCCGAGAACAACGTCGAGTTCTTCTACCTGCGCCCCCGGGACATCGCGGTGTACGTGGGCGGGGGCATCCTCGACGTCGGGATCACCGGCCGGGACCTGCTCCTGGACTCCGGCGCCCACGCGGACGAGGACCTGGGGCTGGACTTCGCCCGGTCCACGTTCCGCTTCGCGGGACCGGCGGGCGAGTTCTCGTCGATCGCCGAGCTGGCGGGCCGGCGGATCGCCACGAGCTACGACGGCCTGCTGCGCGACTTCCTCGCCGAGCGCGGCGTGGAGGCGTCCGTGGTCCGCCTCGACGGCGCCGTGGAGTCCTCGATCCGGCTGGGCGTGGCCGACGCCATCGCCGACGTCGTGGAGACCGGCAACACCCTGCGCGCCGCGGGCCTGCAGGTCTTCGGCGAGCCCATCATGACCTCCGAGGCGCTGCTCATCCGCAGCCGTGCCGCCACCGAGCCCGAGGGCCTGGCCGTGCTGCGGCGCCGCCTGCAGGGCGTGCTCGTGGCCCGGCAGTACGTGATGATGGACTACGACGTCGCCGAGGAGTACGTCGAGGCCGCCACCCAGATCACCCCCGGCATGGAGGGGCCCACCATCTCCCGGCTCGGCCGCGGCAACGCCTGGGCCGTGCGCGCCATGGTCCCCAAGTCCGAGACCAACAAGGTCATGGACGCCCTCTACGACGTCGGGGCCCGCGCCATCCTGGTCTCCCCGATCCAGGCCGCCCGGATCTGATCCCGTCCACCCGCCCCATCCCGCAGCCGAGGAGGTGCCGCCCGTGGGCGTTGCCGTACGTGTCATCCCGTGCCTGGACGTCGACGCCGGTCGAGTCGTCAAGGGCGTGAACTTCGAGAACCTGCGCGACGCCGGTGACCCGGTGGAGCTCGCCAAGCGCTACAACGAGGCCGGCGCGGACGAACTGACCTTCCTCGACGTCACGGCGTCCTCGGCGGCCCGGGCGACGACCTTCGACGTGGTCTCCCGCACCGCGGAGCAGGTCTTCATCCCCCTCACGGTGGGCGGCGGCGTCCGCGCGGTCGCCGACGTCGACCGGCTGCTGCGCTGCGGCGCGGACAAGGCGTCCATCAACACCGCCGCGGTCGCCCGGCCCGAGGTCATCGACGAGATCACCGGGCACTTCGGCAGCCAGGTGCTCGTCCTCTCCCTCGACGCCCGGCGCACGGGCAACACCCCCTCGGGCTTCGAGGTCACGACCCACGGGGGGCGCACGCTGACCGGCCTCGACGCCCTGGACTGGGCGCGGGAGGCCGAGGACCGCGGCGTGGGGGAGATCCTGCTCAACTCCATGGACGCGGACGGCACCCAGCAGGGCTTCGACCTGGAGATGATCCGGGCCGTGCGCGCCCGGGTGCACGTGCCCCTGATCGCCTCCGGCGGCGCGGGCGCCCCCGAGCACTTCCCACCGGCCGTGGACGCGGGCGCCGACGCCGTGCTCGCCGCCTCGATCTTCCACTTCGGGCCCGTCCACGCGATCGCCGAGGTCAAGGACGCGCTGCGCGCGGCCGGCCACGAGGTGCGCTGAACGCCCCGTGGCCCGGGACGTCCTGCGAGCGTAGAGTCGGCAGTGAGCTGACGACAGTCGCTCGACAGGCCGACCACCGAGGAGTCCACCGTGGGACTGAACAGCATCATCAGGAGCTTCACCGGGCGTGCCGGCGGGGGAACCGCCGGACGCGCCGTCGGCGGCCGCCGGGGCACCCGCGGCATGAACGCCGCCGGCCAGGCGGGCGCGGGCAGGTCCGGCGGGCGCGGTCTCGCCGGCAGGCTGCGAGGCCTCCTCAACCGCCGATAGCGCACCGTGCGGCGGCGGCCCCGTCCCGGGGCCGCCGCCGCACGCGCCGAGGACACCGATGACCACGTCCGGGAGCTCCGGGCCGGGAGAGGACTCCCGGCCCGGAGCGGGGCCGCTCCGGCGGACGTCGTTCGCCACGCGGGACCCGGACCGGGGCATCGCGGCCATGTCCGAGCTCTACACCGGGCTCGGCATGCGGGCGCCGACCGACGGCTCGTTCGAGCTGCGCATGGCGACGGCCTCGGTGGGCCCGCTCCTGGCGCACCGGTTCCTGCTGGCCACCTCGGAGTCCTCGGGCACGGGCGACGTCTCGGGCACGTACTCGGTCGTGCACGTGCTGACCGGCCGGCTGACGGTCAGCTCCGGGAAGGAGCGGATCACCACGCCCCTGCCGTTCCTGCTGCCGCAGGGACTGTACGGCGGCCGGTGGGACGGGCTGCTGGAGCTGAGCACCGTGGTCCTGGACGCCCACTCCGTCGAGGCGCTCGCGTGCGACCTGCTCGGCGCGCCGGAGTTCGCGCTGCGCTTCACGGGCAGCGCGCCCGTGTCCCCGGGGATGACGCGGTACTGGCTCTCCCAGGTCCGGCACTTCCACCAGGACCTCCTGCCCAACACCGAGGCGCTGAGCACCCCCCTGGTGCGGGCCGAGGCGTCCCGGGCGATGGCCACGGCCCTGCTGCACTGCTTCCCGAACACCTTCCTGGCGCAACCGGCGCCCTCCGGGGGCGCACCGGCGCTGCCGGCCCAGCTGCGCCGGGCGATCGCCTTCGTCGACGAGAACCTGCACGAGGACATCGGTCTCGCCGAGATCGCCGCGGCGGCACGGATGAGCCCCCGCGGGCTGCAGGCCGCGTTCCGCAGGGAGCTCGGCCGTACCCCCGTCGGCCACCTGCGGGAGGCCCGCCTGGACGCCGCCCGCCGCGACCTGCTCCGCGTCGACCCGGCCGCGGGCGAGACGGTCGCCGCCGTCGCGGCCCGCTGGGGCTTCGCCCACCCCGGGCGCTTCGCGACCGCCTACCGGGTCCGGTTCGGCGAGGCGCCCGGCGCCACGCTGCACCGCTGAGCCCGCCGGCTCAGTCCCCGCCCCGGCAGGCCTCGTCCAGCCAGTCCCGCACGGGGTCGAGCGCCTCGTCGAGCGCCTGCCCGTCGAAGCGCGCCGACGGGTCCTCCGCCAGGGCCTCGCCGTAGGAGTCGACCAGCAGCTGCACCCGCGCGAGATCCGCGGCCAGCGCCGGAGGAGCGGCCTCCCGCACCGCCTCCACCTCGTCCTCGACGTCCTGCACCTCCGCCACGGACGGCCCGGCCGAGAGCCCGGCCGGCAGCAGGGCGAGCGCCAGGAAGTCGTCGGCGACCGCCGCGCACGCCTCGCGCCGGTCCGGATAGGCGCCCCACGGGCCGCGCGCGGGCGGGGTGGGCGTCCCGGCGGCGGAGGTCGCCGGCGCGGCCGTGGGCGCGATCGACGCCGCCTCCATCCTGAAGCC
>NZ_CANMRA010000031.1 GCF_947500125.1 uncultured Kocuria sp.
GATCTCACGGTGGCCGCACCCTCGTCCGGAACGACGAGCAGGGCCACCGCGCTACACCACTATCGGGGGCTCAACTCCGTGCGCCCGAGTCGGTCCAGGGTGTGCACCACGATCACATCGCCCTGGTGAGCTTAGGCCAGCGCCGCGGCCAGCCCCGGGCGGTCCGTGGAGGTCCCAGAATTCTTGTCCACATAGATCCGCTCGGCTGCGATCCCCACCGCCCGGAGCGAATCGATCTGCCGGTCGAGATCCCGTTTGGCCATCGACACCCTTGCGTAGTCCAATTCCATGGGCTCCGCGTACCGAAAGTCGAAATAAGACCGTCTCTCCGGAACAGCGATTTTGGGCTGACTTGTGAGACAAGACTCGCCGACCCGAACAACACCGCAAGCCACTCGAGCCACACTGTCCCACTACCAAGGAAGTGGGACGGTCGCCCACGGCCGGTCAACCCGCTGATTACCTCGAGCTCGGCCGGTCCGACGACTCCGATCGAGAGGCAAGACCTCGATGCCGCCCTTTAGCTCTGTCACAACACCGCCCCTTGTCGCTGCGGTTCACACCCGAATGGACGATCTGGGTCAGTCGGCGAGTTTGTAGCAAAATCCTTCGTCTCAGTAGCACAGGTCAACCGCACTATCCACGTGATAGCTGGCCCGAGGGTGCAGTCGGCTCCTGAAAGCGACATTTGGCGGCGTCGAGCGGCACCACTGACCGAGAACCGGTCATAAGAGACTGATGAATCGGCAGGTGCCGACGCGTCATCCCCGTCCTGCCCCGGACCCGGCCCGGTCGCCCCTTCCGGGGCGACCGGGCCGGGCGTAGCGTGGCACGTATCCACCAGCGCCCTCCCACCATTCGGTCGGGCGCGCCCGTCAACCCAGTCCTCGGGGGGACCGCTATGGCACTGCTCCTGATCCGGCACCGCGTGGCCGACTACGACGCCTGGCGAAAGGTCTACGACTCCGTGTCGGACGTACCGGCATTCAGCAACATCACCGGCGAGTCCGTGCACCGCATGGTCGATGATCCGGACAACGTGCTCGTGCTCCACTACTTCGATTCCGTCGACGAGGCCCGCGCCTTCACGGCACTGCCGGAACTGCAGGAGGCGATGCAACGCGCAGGCGTCCAGGGTGAGCCGCGCTTCGAGTACTACGAATAGGATCCCCGAGGCGAGCTCAACCGCGGTTCAGGTTCAACAGTCGCCAGCCCTCGGGGAGCTGGCCACGCTGCTCGGTGAAGCCGGGCGCCTGGGACTGCCCCCGGTTCCCCTGACTCAAGGAGAGTCGGGGCAGTCCGCTTCGGGCCAGAATTGTTCGTGCGGCGTCAGCGGAAAGAGTCGCTGAGGTACACCACGAGTGAAGCGAGGTCTGAGGGCTTCAAATGCTCCGGCGCGAGGGTTCGAACCTCGGACTGCTGATCCAAAGTCAGCCGTGTTGCCGCTACACCACGCCGGATTGGTGTTGAGCGAAAACGCCAGATAGCTAGCGCCGTCGCCGCTCCACAAGCAGCACGCGTTGGCGGTGCTCTTGGTGGCTGCGGCAGAAGTTCATGGTCAGAATATACAAGGGGAACCCGCGGCTTGGCCTGTGGCTCGTATCGTCCTAAGGCCCGAGACCGAGGAAAGCCCCACCAACCTCGACAGATATCGCCTTGGTGAGCCACGGCGCCCCTCGTCCCCGGGTCATCACGTTCTGGCGGACCCAGGTCGATACCAAGGAGAGCAAAGGGAAGCACGATCGGGACGGGACAGCTCACCGGCTGTCCCGCCCCTCCCACTTCGGCATCACGCCCAACAGCCCGAAGTCTCCTGAGCGTCATCGGCTCCCCCGGTGCGTCCGATAGGTACCGGAATGACCTGGGTCTTCGTGCCAGGGGCGGTACTACGCTGTGGCCATGGAACCTGCCGAGGACGTGTTCACCGGCCCGCCCATGGCTCCACCACCACCCATGGCCCGCCGCACCAGCGATTTCCTCCCCGTCGAGGAGATCCCCACCATCCGCCACGCCGCCGGCTACAGCCCCTTCCTCGCCTTCTGCACCCAACATCAGGCAGACCCGCACCACCTGGCATCGGACCTCCCCGCGCTGGTGGCTTTCCTACGGACACACGCCGGCCAATTCCAGCAGGATCCGGGGCTGCTGCGGGCGGCCGCCGTGTTCACCGGCAACACCGTGGCCACCCTGCGCCCGAACGCGCAGTGGCAACCCGGCATCGACGATGAGTTCGCCGTCGGCACCGAGGACGCCTCCTTCGAACTCACCCGCCTCCTCCAGCACCTCCCCCTGGCCTCAGCCGATCAGATCGAGCTGTTCCTGGACGAGGTCCAGGGCTGGCGACACTGGGAGCCCCTCCCACCCCCGCCTCCCCTTCCCCCCGCCACCCACGCTTCAGGTGCTTTGTACACCCGTCCACCGCTGCCCCAGCAGATCTTCACCACCCCGGAGGGGCAACCCATTCCCTACGGACACCGCTGGGACGAGGACCCACCACCGGAAGAGGCCTACAGCCGCATCACCCACCCCGAACGCTTCGCCGCTCTGCACCAGATCGCCCAAGCCCTCATCGATCACCTGAGGGCCACCTACGACATCACCGTCACCGAGGCGCCAGCCAGTCTCCAGGACCTGCTCTGGGCTCCGGACGACAACATCTACGCGATCAGGCTCACTCCCAACCGTGCCGATGCCGCCCCACTGACCATCGTGTCCACCACGGAACCGGCGGTGATCGTCCACGCCGGGGCGTGGTGCGAGCTCGCCTTCCCCGACTGCGCCTGTGACGCCTGCGACGAGACAGCCGAAGGTCAAGCCAAGGAGCTCGAACAGTTCGTCCTCGCCGTCGCCGCCGGCACCTTCCGCGAACGCTACCCACTGGGCAGACAAGCCGCCTATGAATACGCCTGGGCCGCCCCCGACGGCTCCAGCGAGACCGCCAGTACCTCCGACCCACCGACCGGCTCCCCCACACACCGCCAGGACACCCAACACCGCCTCGCAGCACTTCCCCACGGCTGGAAATCCTGGCCCCCGCGAACCACCTGACTCCACATTGAGTGGCCGTCACCGGCGTCTCGTAACCAGAATGCCTCACAACCCATGAACTGCGAGACGTGCCAAGGCACCGAGAATTCTTAAGACTCGGTCTCACACACCGACAAACCCCACCAGACGCAGCCTCAGTCGATCAATCGTTCATAAGCACTCTGCCGAGAAGTGTTCAACGTCCAGCCAAACCCGGTCCACGGGGCCTCGCTCCCCCGGGCGTCCGCCCAGGAGGATCACGCGGCATCGGCCGCCGGTTAGCCTATCGGGCGTCAGCCGTCTCGCCGGCGGCTGTTCGGTCTTTCGGGTGCCGCATCTCAACGGGCACGGGATCATTGGCTATGCCCGCGGCCGGAGAGGGCAGGTCTTGCTCTTCAATCTCCACCACATAGCGCCGCCATCCGGCCCCGGCTTGGTATCGCGCCAATCAGACCTCGGTGGTTCCCAGCAGCTGCCCAGACTTGCGTCGCGCTCGGCCTCTGAACCAAAGGTCAGAAATGCCTTCAGGCAAGGCGAGATCCTCAACGGGCTCTATCGACCCGTCCTCGTACGAGTCGGCCAGGCGATAGAAGTAGTACTCCACATCGTGACCTCGCCCAAACAGGAAAAGATGACGTTCGGGACTGCCGCACCGATAGGTCAAGGTCACCTATTCGTGCGGCAGTCCCGTACCGCAGGCGGCGTCGCTACCTGCCGGATTTCGCGTTCTTCGACATCTCCTTGCCGCATGTGGGGCACTTCTCCGGTTCCGGCTTGCGGGCCTCGATCATTTGTTGGTGGTAGGCGAGGCTGGGCTTGAGCACCTGCGGGACGCCGACAGCTGAGCTCCAGCGGCGGCGTACCCCGCAGGAGCTGTACTCGCCAGGGCCGGCCATGGTGTCGCCGACCGAGACAGGAGGACACTGAACGCCAGATACCGGGCTGCCGTGATGGAACAGGACCGCAGATGGACTACACCTATGCGCTGATGCCCGTGGTGGTCGTGATGCTCGCCCTGTTGCTCGCCAGAGCCCCTGTATGGGCTGCGGCCTTGCTCGGACTTGCCGTCGCCCTCATCCAGTTCCTCCTACACGAGAGCGAGACCTTCCGCGTCGAGTGGGACCGGGGTGCAGCCCTGCTGCTGATCGCCTCCTTCGTCGTCGTGCCGGGTCTGACCCTCAACGGGGTGCTCAAGCACCGCAAGGTGCACGGACAGCTCGCCGACTGGGTGCAGTCTGTGCCGCTGTCCACGCCATGGAAGACCTGTCTCGTCGTCCTGGGCATCGGACCAGCCCTGGAGTCGCTCACTGGTTTCGGCATCTCCCTGCTGGCCACCGTGCCCGTGCTGCTGGCGATGTCCACGCCCAGTGCCGCGGTACGGCAGGCGGTATTGGGGATGGCGATCGTCCCGTGGGGCGCGCTGGCCCTGCCCACGAACGTCGGCGCCAGTCTGAGCGGGTCCTCGCCGAGCGAACTGGGGGTGCGCACCGCGCTCGTCTACCTGGTCCTCATGCCCGTGGTCGGCGGGGTGGCGACAGCCCTGGGCAAGGGCGGGCCGCGGCTCCTGCACCGCGCGGGACCCGGTGCACTGTGCGGGCTCGGGCAGGCGTTCGTCTTGGTCGCCGCCAACATGGCGGGTCTCACGGTCGTCGCCGGGGTGCTCGCCGGCGCGACGGTAGCCGTCACTGTTCTGCTGCCGGTCCTGGTGCGCCGCGCTGTCCCGGCGCTGCCCGTGGCGGTCATCGTGCCCTACGCCGCGATCCTCGCCACCGTGGGTCTCGCCCGGGCGCTGCCGTTCGACGTCCGCGTGCCCGTCGGCACCGAGAGCTTCCCGCTGCTCACGTCCCCGGGTCTAGGCCTGCTCGTCGCGCTGCTGATGGTGGTGCGGGGCGGAACCGGCCGGGCCGTGGCGCGTGCCGCGTGGTCCAGTTGGCGCACGCTGTGCGCGATCGGCGGGTTCGTGTTCATGGCAGAGGTGATGGAGGCCATGAACGCCTTTCAGGTGCTGGCGACGGGCTTGGCCGATGCAGGTGGCCTTCTGCTCGCCGTGCTCTCACCAGCGATGGCGCTGGCATCAGGATTCCTTACCGGTTCCTCAACGAGCGCCAACGCCTTCATGATGAGTCCACAGAACTCGCTGGGGGCGGCCGCCGGGATCGGTACTCTGCCGGCCACCGTGCAGAACGCCGGCGCGGGCATCGCCATGCTCGCGTCGTTGCCCACTGCCAGTCTCGCTCTCAGCGTGGCAGGGGTTTCCGGGCGGAGGGCGGAACACGCACTCATCATGTTCAACCTGCGTCTGCTGGGCGTCTTCGCGCTCCTGCTGGCGGGCGTCTTCGTAGGGGTCACCCTGACTGCGAGGTGAGATGGCGCAGCCAGTGCGCCCCGCGCGGGAGTCGAATCCGCACGCCCATGCGGGCACCGAGTTTTGAGCTCTGCGCGTCTGCCAGTTCCGCCAGCGGAGCCAGTCGGTCATGGTCGGGATGACAGGATCGACCCCGCGACATCATGCTCCCAAAGCAGACGCGCAACCACTGAGCCACGTCCCGCTGCCCAGCCCTCTGGCCGGGGAATCTGCTAGGTCCTGTCCTGTGAACCATCGGGAAGCCTGGTAGACCGGCGGGGTGCCCACCAGGCCCGGCGCCGAGTCCAACGTGCGCGAGGAACGACCACTCGAGCGGATGACCCATGGACCCGGGGACACGCAGCGGGGACAATAATCATCTCGACTGTGGAGCCGAGACCCCGACCGCCGCGGAGGTGAACGGTGAGCGCTCCGAAGGTCATTCTGTTGCCTGGGGCCGTGCTGCCGGCCGATCTCGCCTACGCCGACCTCACCGCTGTGCTGGGCGACGCGGCAGAGGTCGCCGTCAAAGATCTGGAGGTTTACCGGCAGGCCTTCCCGCCGCCGGGCTACTCTTTGGACACCGAGGTCGAGGGTGTGTTGGGCGAGGCGGACGCGCGCGGATGGCAGCGTTTCCATCTGGTCGGCTATTCCGGCGGTGGTGCGGCGGCGTTGGCCTGCGCAGCCAACCACCCGGGGCGGCTGCTGAGCCTGGGGATGCTCGAGCCGGCGTGGGCCGGCAGCTGGGACTGGAGCCCGCGACACGAGAGGCTGTGGGCCGACTACGAGGAGCTCTCTCAGCTGCCCCACGACCAGTTCATGGCGGCCTTCATGCGGCTGCAGGTGAGGCCCGGAGTGCCGTTGCCGGCCCCACCTCCTGGCCCGCCACTTCCATGGATGCAGCAGAGACCCGATGGCATCCGCGCGCTCATGGGCGCCTTCCACACCTACGGTCTGGACCGTGAGGCCCTCACGGCCTTCGACCGTCCCGTGTACTTCGCCCTCGGCGGGCTGAGCAACCCGGACCAGTTCGCCGAGATAGCCGAGCGTCTCCGCACCATCTTCGCCGACTTCACCCTCGAGGTCTTCCCCGAGCGCCACCACTTCGATCCGCCGCACCGCGCGGAACCGGCGCGGCTGGCGCAATCGCTGATGGCGATCTGGTCACGTGGTGATCAGATGACGGGGCAGAGCGAACCCTGATCGAGATCGGCCACCGGTTCATCACTGGGGTAGCCGGTCCAGGTGCCCCGGTGCGCCGCGGCAGGTCAGCGGCACGCGGCCGTCGCGTCGGGCCGCACCCCCGATACGACGTCGCGGTTTCCAGCGACAGGTCGTGGTAGCAGGGGCCTGTCGCCACTCCTGCACCGGACGGGTGCTCGGGTCTCGACAGGGTCCGAGTAGGCCGTCTACCGCAAGGACTCCACCGCGCACCCCCTCGGGTTGCGGGGACTCTAGCGCGGAATCCTCTTCGTCGGCAACTGTCGCTGGAGGAAGTCCAGCACGGCGGGTCCGGCCGGGTCGATGAGGTGCCCGCCCGGCACGAGAGCCGTGTGCGCATCGGGCAGGAGCGTGGCGAGGCGCCGGTTGATGGCGTGCAGGGCCTCCGGGGAGTCTTGGGCGGTGATGATCAGGGTCGGCTGTCGGATCCCAGCCAGATCCGCCTCGCTCAGCTCCAGCGGGGTCTGGCTGAGGTCCAGGCCTCGGCCCCGGATCTCCGCCAGCACGGCAGGGCCGGCGGCGGCGAAGTGGTCCCGCAGCTGCTGCGGGAGCGACTCCCACGCCTGGTCCCCCAGCGCTTGCCGGAATACCACTTCGGAGGCTCTGGAGGGGTTCTTGGCTGCCGCGGAGAGCACTGTGTGGCGCAGGTTCTTCGCCCACGCCGCGGCTTGCGGGTCGAGGGTGAACACCGCCGGTTCCAGCAGCACCAGCGCGGCGACTTGGTCGGGGTGGCGGCGGGCCAGCTCGAGGGCGATCACACCGCCGGTGCTGCGACCGATGACCGCCGCCGGTGCCGCTGAGAGGGCATCGAGCAGCGCGGCGGCGTCCTGGACGTGATCGGTGAGGTCAACGGCCTCGAACGGGTCGGGCCGTTCGCTGCGGAAGTAGCCCCGCCGGTCGTAGACGATGCACCGGTGGTGACGGCCGAGCCGTGCGGCGGCGTCCTCCCAGATCAGGGCGGAGCTGGGGCTGCCGTGAATACCGAGGACCGGGGCCCCGTTGCCGTGGACCTCGTAATAGAGGCCCACCCCGTTGACCGTCTGGACGGGCATGGTCCCAGCCTAGAACTTCCCCGCCGGTCGGGGCAGAGAGCCTCCCGGGGACAGATCATCGCTCCGCACTCTGCAGGCACCAGAACATCCCGCCGGCCGTCTCGCCACTGGGCTGCCTCGAGTCAGGCTGGGGTCGGCACGATGTTGTGGTTGCGGCGGAGCGGTGTGGCAGGAAGCCGGGACTGTCGTACCACCGACCCTCTAGGACGCCCGCATCGTCTTCGATCCGGGGCGGGTGTTGCTGCCGCTGCTGCAGGTGCGGACCGGCGGACCGAGCCACAAGGGCATCGGTCCAGCAGCTGGTGGAACAGTACCGCCCCCAGGGCTGGAGGGCCTCGCTTTTGGGCGGGCCACGGTCTTGGTGCGGCATCCGGCGGCTGCCTCGGTGGCGTCCGCGGCATCGCCCGTCATCGTGGGCAAAGCCGCCCCGGCAAGCGCACACTGGAGGCAGTGTCCCATCCAACCACTGGCAGGCAGCGCCGGGGATCAGTGGGTGCGCAGCCCCTAGTTTTCCTGCCGGAACCGGGGAGATGTCGATGAACCTGCTCAGCCAGATCGCCGCCGGAGTCACCGTGGCGGGGTTGGTCTTCGCCTTCGTCCTGGAGGTCTTCCTCCACCGGGATCCGCGCACGTATTCCTTCACCCTCATCCGCCCTCAGGACGTGCCGGCCGTGCGGCTGTGGGTGATCTTCATCGGCCTCTACAACCTGTGCTTCGCTGCCGGGATCGCAGCGGGACTGCTCCTGCTGAACGTCGGGGCGATCGGGGCCGACCGCGCCTTGGTGCTCTTCGGATGCATCAGCCACATTTTTCTGGCCGTCCTGTTCCCGTTCGTGGAACGGCGCCTGTGGCGCAACGCACTGATGGAAGGGATACCACCGCTGATAGCTGGTCTGGCCTACCTCGCGTGGGGATGACACCCCAAGGACCGGCCCGAGCACTTCATCAGCCGAAAGCGGCAGGACATCTCGATCGCGCTGCACCGAAGGCGCGCACCGGTGAGCACGGTGACCGGCACCGCAGATGGCCTTCATCGGCCGGCGGTCGCTCCCACAACGGCAGCTCACGATCTCAGGAGGGGACCATTTTGAGCAGTCACCGGCCGCTGCGCGCTTCGGCCCGCCGGCATCCGATACGGCTGGAAGTCTCACCACCAAAACGTTTCGCAACCTATCTATTGCCGGACTCAACGCAGGACCGGTCAACCCGTTGATCGCCTTGAACCTGACCGACCCGACGACCACGACCGGACAGCATCGTCCCCATATCGCCATCGAGCTGCGTCAGAAGCTCGCTACTTGCCGCGGCAATTCACACGAGCGGTCGCACACTCTTCGCGTGAGACGTCCCGCATTCCCTGCATTACGTGACAGGGGCGCCGACGAAGCGCTCGACCGTGGCGCGGAGATCGTCGCTGAGCTGGAAGATGTCCTCCAACCCGTCGATGGAGTGGCGGGTCTCCTTCTTGTCCTCGTCGAAGAGGCCGATGTACTTCTGGCCGGTGTTGAAGTGCAGTCGGGCGATGGACTTGCGGTGGTTGTCGTCCAGCAGGACAGCGCAATAGGACTTGGCGTCGCGGTAGACCACGCGCTGAGGCTTCACCTGGGCACAGACGATGGCGCGGATGATCTGGAAGGCCTCCAGCTCCTCGATGGTGGTCACCACCCCGTCACTGGACTCGCGCAGGTCCTTCTCCACCTCACCCTCGCTCTGAACCGCTTCGGCCGGCGCGTCCGCCAGCGCCACGGACGAGGGTGTGCTGCCCACACCCAGAGCCGTGGTCAAGCGGTTGATCACCTGCTCGTTGAGGAACTGCTGGGCGGCCTTGGCCACCAGCGGGGAGAACTGGTCACGCACCTTCTGGGTGAAGGCGCCTTCGTGGACCTTGGTGGTGAAGAACTTCACCCGATCCACATCCGGTTCCTTCAACTGGGCAGCGATCTCCCGCTAGATCGAACCGATGTACTTCAGCTCCCCTGCGGCGTTGATGATGGAGTCGAGGTCGAAGACGTCCTTGGACAGCTTTCGTCCTGCGCATGTGGCCCTCGCCGCTGAGGCTTCGACCACAGACAGCAGGACGGGGAGCCTCATCGAGGCTCCCCGTCCTGCCGTATGGGCGTCAGTTGCGCGCGCTGCCGGTGTTCGTGCCCTCCCCGGAGTCGTCCCGGTGGTAGAGGTACTCGTTGCCGTGCTCGTCCTTCTCCACGTAGAAGTGCTCCTGGACCTCCTGGTACCACGTCTCTGCGGCCTGGCTCATGTTCTCGCCCTCCTGCGACTGAGCCAGGCGGTCCCCGGGCCCGTAGACGCGCATCGCGATGGCGTTGAGCCGGTCGAGGAGGCGGTGCTGCTGCTCGCCGTCCGGGTTGCTGTTCTGCCTGTTCCTCGCCATGACGTCCCCCGTTGCCCATTGTGATGGTGATCACCAGTCTAGCGCCGGCAGGGTCCCCGGGGCGGGTGCCCGGCGCAGATGAACGGAGCGGGC
This sequence comes from uncultured Kocuria sp., assembly GCF_947500125.1. Taxonomy (GTDB): domain Bacteria; phylum Actinomycetota; class Actinomycetes; order Actinomycetales; family Micrococcaceae; genus Kocuria. The sequence continues at coordinate 10,127 of NZ_CANMRA010000031.1, forward strand.
CCACCGGCCGGTGATGCCGGTGGGCCCGCTCGGTCCGCGCTGTCCGCGGGGCTACTCGATGTCGCGGATCTTCTTGAGCGAGCCCGTGCTCGTGCGGTACTCCCGGACGTAGACGGGCTGCTCCGGGTGCTCGATGGCCGGGGCGTTGGCCGGTTCCGAGCCGTGCACGTAGTCCGGGGCCACGACGATCTCCTCGTCCACCTCGTCGCCGGTGGCGGTGCGGCGGTGGAACTCTTCGGGCGGCAGCACGCGGCGCCACTGGCGGGTGGGCAGCACGCCCACCTCCCCGGCGTCCTCGCGCAGGGCTCTGAGCAGGGAGTAGATCATCACGTACCCCAGCACGAAGAACGGCAGGCCGATGAGGATGGCCACGTTCTGCAGCGCCGCGAGTCCCGTGGCGCCGGTGGCGGTCAGCAGGATCGCGGCGATGAGGCCGATGGCCACGACCCAGAACACGCGCTGGTGGACCGGGGACTCCTCCTCGTGACCGCTGCCCATGGTGTCCATGACCAGGGCGGCGGAGTCGATCGAGGTGATGAAGAACAGCACCACGATGAGCACGCCCAGGGCGGAGGTGACGGTGGAGAACGGGAAGTTCTCGAGGAAGACGAACATCGCCCCGGGGATGTCGCCCTCGTCCACCACGGCCTCGACGAGCCCGCCGTCGCCGTTGAGCTCGATGTTGAACACGCCCATGCCGAAGATGCCGAACCAGATGACGGAGAACAGCGTGGGGAACGCGAGCACGCCGGAGACGAACTGGCGGATGGTGCGGCCGCGGGAGATGCGGGCGATGAAGATGCCCACGAACGGGGACCAGGTGATCGTCCACGCCCAGTAGAAGACGGTCCAGCCGCTCTGCCACCCGGTGTCGGCAAAGGCGTCGTTCCAGAAGGCGAGCTGCGGGAGCATCGACACGTAGGTGCCGGCGGACTCGACCATGCCCTTGAGCATCAGCACGGTGGGACCGGAGATGAGGATGAAGACGAGCAGGCCGATCGCGAGCAGGATGTTGGTGTTGGACAGCCGCTTGATGCCGCGGTCGAGGCCGAGGGCCACGGAGACCGAGGCGACGAGGCTCACGGCGGTGATGATGAGGATCTGCGACAGCGCCGACTCCGAGATCCCGAAGAGCCGGGCCAGGCCGCTGTTGATCTGCATCGTGCCGAGACCGATCGAGACGGCCACGCCGAACAGGGTGCCCACGATGGCCAGGATGTCGATGGCCCGGCCCATCGGCCCGTGGATGCGCTCCCCCAGCAGCGGCTGGAACATGGAGCTCACCCGGGGCGGCAGGTTCCGCTTGTACATGAAGTAGCCGAAGGCCAGCGCCGGGAGGGTGAAGATCGTCCAGGTGTGCAGCCCGAAGTGGTAGAGCGTGAAGCCCATCGCCTCGGTGGCGGCCTCCATGGACTCCGGCTCCACGCCCTGGCGCGGCGGGTTCGCGAAGTGGTTGACCGGCTCGGCCACGGCCCAGAACATGAGGATCGTGCCGATGCCGGCGGCGAACAGCATCGAGAACCAGGACAGGTTGGAGTGCTGCGGCCGTTCGTCGTCGGCCCCGAGCCGGACCTGCCCGAACCTGCTCACCATGAGGTAGATCAGGAACAGCAGGAAGACGGTCACGCCGAGGATGTAGAACCAGCCGAGCTGGTCGATGACCCAGCTGGAGCCGCCCGTGAAGACCGCGTCCATGAAGTCCGTGAAGACCAGCGTCAGGATCACGAACGCGATGATCACCAGGGCGGAGCCGAAGAAGATCGTGGGGCTGGTCCGTAGTCGCAGGGAGTCGTGCAGTCTGTTCAGCATTGCCGTGCTTCCCCGGCTGCCCCCGGCCTCGGACGAGCGGACGGCCGCCGTGTCTCGGTTGTGTGCTTCGGTGGTGTTGTTCGGTGGTGTTGTTCGGTGGTGTGCTTCGGTCTCGCGCTGAGGTCTTGCGCTTCGGTTGCCTCGACCCTACCCTCTGGTCACCGAAGAGTGGAGAGTCATGGTCCGTGCGGCGTGGACGGCAGGCGGGGCTCCACGTGGAACTCCCACCACGCGTCGACGCGGTCGAGCAGCCGCTGCACGGAGTCGTCGTTGACGAGCACGCTGCTCGAGACGGCCGCCCGCTCCTCGTCGGTGGCCTGGGCGGCGATCCGGGCGCGGGCGTCGGCCGCCGTCATCCCGCGGTCCTCGACCATCCGCCGGACGCGCTCCTCCACCGGGGCCTGGACGGTGAGGACGAGGTCGAAGCGCCCGTGCTGGCCGGTCTCCACGAGCAGGGGGATGTCCTCGACCAGCACGGCGTCCTCCCCCGCCGCGGCCGCCAGGCGTTCCGCCTCCGCGCGGACGAGGGGATGGATGATCGCGTTGAGCCGCGTCCGGGCCTCCGGGTCCGCGAACACCCGGGCGCCGAGCGCGGCCCGGTCCAGGCGGCCGTCCGAGGTCAGCACGGAGGATCCGAACTCCTCGACGATCCGCTCGAGACCCGGCTGGCCCGGCTCCTGCAGGGCCCGCGCGATCGCGTCGGCGTCGATCACGGTGGCCCCGAGCTCCATGAGCCGCCGGGAGACGGTGGACTTGCCCGAGGCGATCCCGCCCGTGAGTCCGATGGTCAGCATGGGACCATGCTAGCGGCCGGCCCCGCGCCGGGGCCGCCGGGCGCTCACCCCTCCCCCGCGCCGGCCACGGTGGTCATGACGTCCGGCAGCGTGCCGGGCCCGTGCGCCCGCTGCACCCGCAGCCAGCGGAACCCGTAGCCCTCCAGGGCCAGCTCCACCGAGGAGTCGGCGTCGAGGGTGCACGTCCCGTCCGCCAGCAGGTCCAGCAGCTCGGTGCCCTCCTCCTCGTCCGGCAGCCGCAGGGACACGGTGGTGGGCTCCGCGGAGAGGTTGTGCAGCGCGACGACGGCGGAGCCCTCCCACGAGCACCGGTGGGCCAGTACCTCCCGGCGCGGCTGGTCCAGCACCTCGGCGGGACCCCAGGCCAGCTCGGTGCACTCCCGGTAGCGGCGGGACAGGGCGGTGACGAAGTGCAGCAGGGACTCCGGGGCCCGCTTGGCGTCGGCGACGTTCACGTGCGCGGGCCCGTACTCCCCCTCGACGACCGCAGCGGAGAGGTCCTCGGCGGCCGCGGAGGAGAAGCCCCCGTTGCGGCCGGGGGTCCACTGCATAGGCGTGCGCACGGCCATGCGGCCCTCGGCGGCGAGGTTCTCGCCCATACCGATCTCCTCGCCGTAGTACAGCACCGGGGTGCCCGGCAGCGAGAAGAGCAGCGAGTAGACCATCCGGATGCGCTGCCGGTCGCCCTGCAGCATGGGCGGCAGCCGCCGCGTGAGGCCCCGGCCGTAGATCTGCATCCGCTCCTCGGGGCCGAACGCCGCGAACACCTCCTCCCGCTCGGACCCGGAGAGCTGGTCGAGGGTGAGCTCGTCGTGGTTGCGCACGAAGTTGGCCCACTGGGCGTCCTGCGGGATGCGCGGGCGGTTCTTCAGTGCGGTCGCCAGCGGTCCGGCGTCCTGGCGGGCCAGTGAGAGGTAGAGGTTCTGCATGGCCACGAAGTCGAAGATCATGGTCAGCTCCCCCGCGTCCTCGGTGCCGAACAGCTCGAGCTGCTGCTGGTAGGGCAGGTTGACCTCGCCCAGGAGAGCGGCCCGGCCGTTGCGGCGGTTCATGAACTTGCGCAGCGAGCGCAGGAACCCGTGCGGGTCGGTGAACCCGCCCCGGTTCTCGAAGTCGTCACCCTGCCCGAGGGTGAGCAGCTGCGGGATCCCGTCGACGCGGAAGCCGTCGAGGCCCAGGTGCAGCCAGAACCCCACGACCTTGGCGATCTCGTCCCGCACCTTCGGGTGGGACAGGTTGAGGTCCGGCTGGTGGCGGTAGAAGCGGTGCAGGTACCAGTGCCCGGTGGTCCCGTCCCGGGTCCAGACGCCGCCCTCCTTGTCGGGGAACACAGCCTTCTCGGACGTGTCCGGCGGCTCGTCGGCGCGCCAGACGTAGTAGTCGCGGTACGGGTTGTCCGTGCTGGAGCGGGAGGCCTGGAACCACGGGTGCTGGTCGGAGGTGTGGTTGACCACGAGGTCGGCGATGACCCGCAGGCCGCGGTCCTGGGCCGTGCGGACGAGCTCCACGAGGTCGCCGAAGCTGCCCAGCCGCCGGTCGACGCCGTAGAAGTCCGTGACGTCGTACCCGTCGTCCCGGTTCGGCGTGGGGTAGAACGGCATGAGCCACAGGCACGTCACGCCCAGCTCCGCCAGGTAGTCCACCCGCTCGGCGAGCCCGGCGAGGTCCCCGGTGCCGTCGCCGTCCGTGTCCAGGAACCGCTCGACGTCCACGCAGTACACGACCGCCTGCTTCCACCAGAGGTCGGAGGTGTCGGCGATGCGCATGGCTGCTCCCTCGGTCGCGGATGCCCCCTGTCTAGCACCCCGCCCCGGTCCCGTCGAGGGCCCGGTCGAGAGCTCGGGAGCCCGGCCTAGAGTGGGGAGCATGGACCCGGACCCCCTGCTCAGCCGCGCCACCCGGTACACGACGCTCGCCGCGGGCACGGAAGCGGTGGCCGAGCTGGAGGTCAGGCGCTCCCGCTTCCTAGCGGTGCTGCGGCGGGCGTCCACGGAGGCGGAGGCCCGGGCCCTGGTCGAGGAGCTGCGGCGGGGCTTCCACGACGCCCGCCACCACTGCTCGGCGTTCGTGCTGGGCCCCGACCGGGACGTGCAGCGCTCCTCGGACGACGGCGAGCCCGCCGGCACCGCGGGCCTGCCGATGCTCGAGGCCCTCGTGCTGCGCCGCACCGCCACGGACGCACAGGGCCACGACGTCACGGACCTCTCGGACGTCAGCGCCGTGGTGGTCCGGTGGTTCGGGGGCACCCTGCTCGGGGCCGGCGGGCTGGTCCGGGCGTACTCCGAGGCCGTGTCCCAGGCCCTCGACGGCGCGTCCCTCGTGCTCCGCCGGCGGCAGCGGCTCTACCGGCTCCCGGCGTCCCACGCGGACGCGGGCCGGATCGAGAACGAGCTGCGCTCGGCCGGGACCACGGTCCTGGACACCGCCTACGGGGCGGCCGGCGCGGAGCTGGGCCTCGCCCTGCCCGACGACGACGCCGACGTCGCCGCGCTGCACTCCCGCGTGGCCTCGCTGACCTCCGGCGCCGGGGTCCTGCGCCCCGTCGGCACGGACTGGGTCGACTCCCCCGCCGGCGCCCGCCCCTGAGCGGAGCCCGGACGGTCCCTCCGCCCCGGGCAGCACGACGGCCCCCGCCCTTCGAGGGGCGGGGGCCGTCGTGCTCAGTGCCGTGCGGAACGGCCCGGCGGTGCCTGTCGGATCAGGCTCCGGTCAGCTTCTCGCGCAGGGCGGCCAGGGCCTCGTCGGAGGCCAGGGTGCCGGAGTCGGCGGCCGGGGCCTCGGAGGAGTAGCTGGTCGGGGCCGGCGTGGACGGCGAGGAGGAGGACGAGGACGAGGACGAGGAGCTCGTCGTGCCGCCGGCGGCGGCCTCGGCGTCCTCGGCGATCGACTTCCGGACCTGCTCCTTGTGCGCCTCCCAGCGGGCCTGGGCGTCGGCGTACTGCTGCTCCCAGGCGGCGCGCTGGGTCTCGTAGCCCTCGATCCACTCGTTGGTCTCGGGATCGAAGCCCTCGGGGTACTTGTAGTTGCCCTGGTCGTCGTACTCGGCGGCCATGCCGTACTGGGCCGGGTCGAACTCGGTGGAGTCCGGGTCCACGCCCTCGTTGGCCTGCTTGAGCGACAGCGAGATGCGGCGGCGGTCCAGGTCGATGTCGATGACCTTGACGAACAGCTCGTCGCCCACGGAGACGACCTGCTCGGCCATGTCCACGTGGCGCTGGGCCAGCTCGGAGATGTGCACCAGACCCTCGATGCCGTCCTCGACGCGCACGAACGCACCGAAGGGAACGAGCTTGGTGACCTTGCCCGGCACGACCTGCCCGAGGGCGTGGGTGCGGGCGAACAGCTGCCACGGGTCCTCCTGGGTCGCCTTCAGCGACAGGGAGACGCGCTCGCGGTCCATGTCGACGTCCAGGACCTCGACCGTGACCTCCTGGCCGACCTCGACGACCTCGGAGGGGTGGTCGATGTGCTTCCAGGACAGCTCGGAGACGTGCACCAGGCCGTCGACGCCGCCCAGGTCCACGAAGGCACCGAAGTTGACGATCGAGGAGACCGTGCCCGTGCGGACCTGGCCCTTCTCGAGCTTGTGCAGGAAGTTGGAGCGGACCTCGGACTGGGTCTGCTCGAGCCAGGCACGGCGGGACAGGACCACGTTGTTGCGGTTCTTGTCCAGCTCGATGATCTTCGCCTCGATCTGCTGGCCGATGTACGGCGCGAGGTCGCGCACGCGGCGCATCTCGACGAGGGAGGCGGGGAGGAAGCCGCGCAGGCCGATGTCCAGGATGAGACCACCCTTGACGACCTCGATGACGGTGCCGGTGACGACGCCGTCGTCTTCCTTGATCTTCTCGATGTCGCCCCAGGCGCGCTCGTACTGAGCCCGCTTCTTGGACAGGATCAGGCGGCCTTCCTTGTCCTCCTTGGTGAGGACCAGAGCCTCGACCTCATCACCCACGGTCACGACCTCGTCCGGGTCGACATCGTGCTTGATGGACAGCTCGCGGGACGGGATGACGCCCTCGGTCTTGTAGCCGATGTCGAGAAGGACCTCGTCGCGGTCGACCTTGACGACGGTGCCCTCGACGAGGTCGCCGTCGTTGAAGTACTTGATGGTCGCGTCGACAGCGGCGAGGAAGTCCTCCGCGGACCCGATGTCGTTGACGGCAACCTGCGGGGTGGTGGTGGTCATGTAGTAGGGGCTCCGATGGGGATAGTTTGTGATCAGTCGGAACGGAGATTGTCCGGCCGGACCGCGGCCGTTCCGAAGGATTGCTGGACAGGGCACGTGCAGAGCACGCACCGGGTCAGTCTACGGAGCGGGGAAAAAGGACGCAACACGCGACCCGCCGCGCGGCCCCGCCTCAGAACTGCGTGACGCCGTAGGGGGCGGTCGGGGTCTCCATGAAGTCCTGCAGATCCCGCAGCGCGTCCTCGTCCCGGGCCACGATCAAACCGGCCTGCGCGAGGGTGCTGGCCTTCACCGCCCCGAGGTACAGGGACCCCAGCACGTCCACCCGCATCGCCACGTCCGCCCCGTCGGGCAGCTCCACGGCGGGGACCGACCGCCCGGCGTCGTCGTCGGCGGTGCGGGGCCGGTCGCCGAGCCGCTCGACCACGGGCGTGCCGTCCGTGGTGTCCAGCGCCCAGACGCCGTCGGCGTAGCCCATCGAGTCCACGAGGGAGATGACGATCCGCCCGCGCGGGGTGTACGGGCGGGCCACCAGCGCCGCGGCGGGGTCCAGGACCCGCACCCACACCTTGTCCGACTCCGCCGTCACGCGGTACTTCGCGCGGTCCGCCATCGCCCACACCAGCGGGTCCTCCACGGGGGCGCGGCCGAAGCGGACCTGGTCCACGAGGTCCAGGGAGGTCACGAACTCCCAGAGGGCGATCGACACGTCCGGGGACGCGCCCACGAGGTCGAGCACCGTCAGGGTCAGCGGGTAGGAGGTGTTCGGCTCGAACCGGTAGGTCACGTAGCCGTCCGGGCGCATCGCGTCGTCGTAGTGCACGGCGCAGCGCACCTCCGGGTCCGCCTTCTGCGGGGTGATGGCGTACTCCCCCGTGTACTCGGGCCAGTGGTAGGCCACCCGGCTCACCGACCCGTGCGAGCTCTCGTGGAAGCGCTGGAAGAGCACGGGGGCGAGCTGGCGCACCGCCTCGCCGTCGGCCATCTCCACGCTGCCCACGGTCGGCGCCTTGAGCTGCAGCCGGGTGGTGGCGTCCACGGTGACCTCGCGGTTGAACGTGGCCGCGCCGAAGCCGAACCGGCCGTAGATGGTGGCCTCGGTCGCGGTCAGCAGCGCCACCGGGTAGCCGTCCCGCCGGGCGCGGTCGAGCTCCCCCGTCATGAGCCGGCGCAGCAGCCCGCGGCGGCTGTGCGTGGGCCGGACGGTGACCTCGGAGATGAGCCGGGCGCGCAGCAGCCGGCCGCGGCCTGCGTTGAGCGAGCCCTCCCAGGAGGTGAAGGTCGCCACGGGCCGGCGGGTGGGCAGCGCCGCCTCCGGCACGGCGTGCGGGTACGCCGCACGCAGCCGCACCCGCTCGGCGTGCATCCAGGACAGGGTCCGCTCGAGTGTCTCGTCGGTCGGCTCGGCCTGGTGGAAGCCCTGGCGGATGGCCCGGACCCACTCCACGGCGGCCGGGTTGGCCGCGACGCCCCCGGGGCCCACGCCGAACTCCGCGAAGGTGTAGTCGTGCCCGTCGGCCGAGTAGGACTCGGTCACGGTGCCGGGGGTGGACGGTGTCGTCGAAGCGTCGTGCTGGGAGTCCATGGCGTGTTCCTCGTTCGCGGTGGGGTCGGGGAGCGGGCCGGCCGGGGCGCCGGTCCGGCCGGTCAGTGGGCGGCCTCGTGCCAGGAGCGGCCGGCGCCGACGTTGACCTCCAGCGGCACGGACAGCTCGGCGGCGCCGCCCATCTCCTCGCGCAGCACCCGCTCCACGGTCTCGCGCTCCCCGCGCACGACCTCCACCACGAGCTCGTCGTGGACCTGCAGGAGCATCCGTGAGCCGAGGCCCTCGTCGGCGAAGCGCCGGTCCACGCCGAGCATCGCCTTCTTGATGATGTCCGCGGCCGAGCCCTGGATGGGGGCGTTGAGGGCGGCGCGCTCGGCCACGGAGCGCAGCTGCCGGTTGTCGCTGGAGAGGTCGGGGAGGTACCGGCGCCGGCCGTCGATGGTGGCCGTGTAGCCGTCCTCGCGGGCCTGCTCCACGACGCCGCGCAGGTAGTCGCGCACCGCCCCGAACCGGGTGAAGTAGTCGCTCATCAGGGTGCGGGCCTCGTCCACGGGGATCCGCAGCTGCTTGGAGAGCCCGAAGGAGCTCAGCCCGTAGACCAGCCCGTAGCTCATGGCCTTGACCTTGGAGCGCATGGGAGCGGTGACCTCCTCGGGGGTCACGCCGAAGATCTTCGAGCCGACGAAGCGGTGCAGGTCCTCGCCGCTGCGGAACGCCTCGATCAGCGCCTCGTCCCCGGACAGGTGCGCCATGATGCGCATCTCGATCTGGGAGTAGTCGGCGGTCAGCAGCTGGTCGTGCTCCCGCCCGTCCTCCGGGCGCCCGACGACGAACAGCCCGCGGATGCGGCGGCCCTCCTCGGTGCGCACCGGGATGTTCTGCAGGTTGGGGTTGGTCGAGGACAGCCGGCCGGTGGCGGCGACGTTCTGCATGTAGGTGGTGTGCACGCGGCCGTCCTCGGCGATGGCCTTCTGCAGGCCCTCGACCGTCTGGCGGAGCTTGTTGGCGTCCCGGTAGGCGAGCAGGCCGGCGAGGAAGCGGTGGCCCTTGGAGTCCGGGTCGGTGCGGGTGAGCAGCTCCGCCACGGCGTCGGCGTCCGTGGTGAAGCCGGACTTGATCTTCTTGGTCTTCGGCAGCCCCAGCTCCTCGAACATCACCTGCTGCAGCTGCTTGGTGGAGCCCAGGTTCACGGGCTCCTCGATCTGGGCGTGCGCCTCCTGCTGCGCCTGCTCGATGACCCGGGCGAAGTCGTCGAGCAGGACCTGGACCCCCGCGGGGTCCACGGCGATCCCGGCCAGCTCCATCCGCCCCAGCACCACGGCCAGGGGCAGCTCGAGGTCCGTGAGCAGGGCGGTCTGGTGGGTCTCGGCCAGCTTCTCCAGCAGGTGCCGGGAGAGCTGGACGGTCGCGACCGCCAGCTCCGCCTCCCGCCGCAGCACCGCCGGGGCGGGCCAGGGCTCCGCGTCGAGGGCGAGCTGCTGCTGCCCGTCGGCGGCGGACCCGTCCGCGACGGGGGCCACGGCCAGGCCCAGGCGGTCCTCGAGCAGGGCGGGGAGCTCGTAGCTGCGCCGCGCGGGCTGCAGCAGGTAGGCCGAGATCTGGGGGTCGTCGACGACCCCGGCGAGCGGCAGCCCGCGCACGGCGAGGGACTTCCAGACGTCCTTGAGCCCGTCCACGATCTTGGGCCGGTCCGCGTCGGCCAGCCAGCGGGCCAGCGCGGACTCGAGGGAGGAGTCCGCGGCCGCGAGGTCCAGGAACAGCGCGGACGGCTGGTGGCCGCCCCGGGCGAGGACCACCCCGGAGAGCTCGCGGGCGCCGGGCAGCACGGGGTCGTCGTCGCGGTGCAGCGCGTGCAGCACCACGGGGTCCTGCCCCTCGGCGAGCCACCGCTCCAGCTCCTCGGCGGTGCCGGGACGCCCGACCTCGCCCAGGCCCAGGTCGGCCGGCGGCGCGGCCTCCTCCGCGGGGCGGCCGAACGCGTCGAAGAGCCGGTTGCGCAGGCCCTCGCCGAACTCGAGGTCGTCGAAGACCTCCCCCACGGCCTCGGCGTCGGGCACCGGCAGACCGGCGTCGGCGAGGTCGATCTCCAGCCCGAGGTCGGTGACGAGGCGGTTGAGCCGCCGGTTGCGCTCGACCGCCGCGCGGTGCTCGCGCAGCGCCTCGCCCTTCTTGCCCTTGACCCTGTCCGCGTGCGCCAGGATCGTGTCGACGCCGCCGTAGGCGAGGATCCACTTGGCCGCGAAGCCCGCGCCCACGCCCGGAACCCCCGGGAGGTTGTCGGCCTGCTCCCCGGTCAGGGCCGCGAGGTCGGGGTAGTGCCGCGGCGGCACCTTGTACTTCTCCACCACGGCGGCGGCGTCCATGTGCTTGAGGTCGGACGGGGTGCGCCCGGGATAGACCACCGTGACGTGCTCGTCGATCATCTGGAAGGCGTCCCGGTCCCCGGAGAACACGAGCACCTCGTAGTCCTGCTCGGCGCCGCGGCGGGCCAGGGTGGCCAGGACGTCGTCGGCCTCGTGGCCCTCGGCGGTGACCACGGGCACGCCGAGGGCGTCGAGGATGCGGCGGATCTGCGGGACCTGCCCGTGGAACTCCTCGGGCGTCTCGTCCCGCCCGCCCTTGTACTCCTCGTACTCCTCGGAGCGCAGGGTGGGCCCCTCCAGGTCGAAGGAGACCACCAGGTGCGTGGGCCTCTGCTCCCGCACCAGCTTCACGAGCGTGTTTACGAAGCCGTAGACGGCCTCGGTGTGCCGGCCGTCGGAGGTCACGAACGCCGGTCCGCCGCCGTACTCGGCGGCGCGGGACAGCGCGAAGAACGCGCGGAAGGCCAGGGAGTGGCCGTCGATCAGCAGCAGCTTGCGGTCGGGCCGGGAGACCGGCTGGGGGATCTCGACGTCGACGGGGTGGTCGGTCTCGGTCCCGACGGTCACCGTGCGGACGGTGGTCTCGGGGGTCGCGTCGGTCTGCGTCTGCTGCGTCGTTTCACTCACCCGACCATCCTAGGGCCCGGGAAGGGCCCGGGGCGGGCGGCCGGCGGGGCCCCGGCGGGTCAGCGGCCCCGGTCAGGCGACCTGGTTGATGATGGCCTCGGCGACCTCCCGCATGGACAGCCGCCGGTCCATCGAGGTCTTCTGGATCCAGCGGAACGCCTCGGGCTCGGTGAGGCCCATCTTGGTGGTCAGCAGCGACTTCGCGCGCTCCACGAGCTTGCGGGTGGCGAACTGCTCCTTCATGTCCGAGACCTCGCGCTCGAGCGCGGCGATCTCCTCGGCCCGGGAGATCGCGATCTCGATGGCGGGCACGAGGTCGTCCACCGTGAACGGCTTGACCACGTAGGCCATGGCCCCCGCCTCGCGGGCCCGCTCGACGAGCTCCCGCTGGCTGAAGGCCGTGAGCAGGACCACTGGGGCGATCCGGTCGGACGCGATCTGCTCCGCGGCGGTGATCCCGTCCAGGACCGGCATCTTCACGTCCATGAGGACGAGGTCCGGACGGTGCTCGCGCGCGAGCTCGACCGCCCGCTGGCCGTTCTCGGCCTCCGCGACCACCTCGTAGCCCGCGTCCCGGAGCATCTCCACGATGTCCAGGCGGATCAGGGTCTCGTCCTCGGCGACCACCACCCGGCGGGCCGGGCGCAGGTCGTTCTCCGCCGCCTCGTCGAGGACGTCGTCCCGGGCCTCGGGTTCCTCGGCCGGGGAGGGGTTCGGCTGCTCCGTCACGCTGACTCCTTGGCTGCTGGTGCGTCGTTGCCCGCGCCGAGCGGGCAATGGGGGTCGCGGTGCCGGCGGCGCCCGACTCCCCGGCACCGCGCGTTCCGCCCGATCAGCCCCAGCCTATAACTGTTGTAGAGTGGGCGAGCGCAGAAGCCGCCCTCCCGGGACGGCGCTGACGGCGACCACGGGCCCAAGTGGCGGAATTGGCAGACGCGCCGCACTCAAAATGCGGTTCCACTGGAGTGTGGGTTCGAGTCCCACCTTGGGCACCAGCACCCCGGACCGGCGGTCCGGGGTCTTCTCGTCCCTCCCCCGTGCCGTCAGTCCGCGGGGCCCCGCTCCCGCACCAGGTTGGTGACGCGGGCCGTGGACAGCCTCCGCCCCCGCTCGTCGGTCATCACGACCTCGTGGACGGTGAGCGTGGCGCCCAGGTGCAGCGCCGTGCACGTGCCGGTGACCGTCCCGGAGGCCGTGCCGCGCTGGTGCGTGGCGTTGACGTCCACGCCCACGGCGTACCGCCCCGGCCCGGCGTGCACGCTCGCCGCCGTGGAGGCGAGGGTCTCGGCCAGCACGCAGTGCGCTCCCCCGTGCAGGATCCCGCCCGGCTGGGTGTTCGGCTCGACCGGCATCGTGGCCACCGACCGCCCGGGCGTGAGCTCCGTGAACCGGATGCCCATCGCCCGGGCGAGCCCGCCGATCCCGTGGCCGGGGAAGGCGGCGTGCAGCTCCTCGGGCACCCCGTGCTCGCTCAGGTCCCGGGAGTGCTCCTCGGGGGTCATGCCCGCGGGCCCGGTCAGGACTCGCGCCACGGTCCCACGCGCTCGCGCTGCCGCGGGGTGCTGATCAGCTCGCCGGCGTCGGCGACGTCGCCCACGCGGTGCACCTTGACGAGGTTGGTGGTGCCGGCGACCCCGGGGGGCGAGCCGGCGCAGATCACGACCATGTCGTCCTTGCCCGCCAGGCCCTGCTCCTGCAGGTGGCGGTCCACCTGCTTGGTCATGTCGTCGGTGTGGTCGACCTTCTCCACCTGGATGGGCTGCACGCCCCACAGCAGGGACATCAGCGCCGTGACGAGGGGCTCCGGGGTGAACGCCAGGATCGGGTGGGACGGGCGCAGCCGGGACAGCCGGCGGGCGGAGTCCCCGGACTGGGTGAACGTGCAGAGGTAGCTGACGTCGAGCTGCCGGGCGATGGTCACCGCCGCGCGGGTCACCGCACCACCGCGGGTGCGCGGCTCCGTGCCCAGCGCCGGGACGCGCTCGAGGGCCTGGGACTCGGTGGCCTCGATGATGCGGGCCATCGTCTCGATGGTCTCGATTGGGTACTTGCCCACCGAGGTCTCCCCGGAGAGCATGACCGCGTCCGCGCCGTCGAGCACGGCGTTGGCGCAGTCGGAGGCCTCGGCCCGGGTGGGGCGCGGGCTGTCGATCATGGACTCGAGCACCTGGGTGGCGACGATCACCGGCTTGGCCCAGCGCCGGGCCAGCTCGATGGCGCGCTTCTGCACGATCGGGACCTGCTCCAGCGGCAGCTCCACGCCGAGGTCGCCGCGGGCCACCATGATGCCGTCGAACGCGTCGATGATCTCGTGCAGGGAGTCCACCGCCTGCGGCTTCTCGATCTTGGCGATCACCGGCAGCCGCCGGCCCTCCTCGTCCATGATCTCGTGCACCCGCACGATGTCCTTGGCGTCGCGCACGAAGGACAGGGCGATCAGGTCCACGCCGCGGCGCAGCGCCCAGCGCAGGTCGTCCTCGTCCTTGTCGGACAGGGCCGGGACGTTCACGGCCACGCCGGGCAGGTTGATGCCCTTGTTGTTGGACACCGGCCCGCCCACGACCACCTCGGTGGTCACCGTGGTGTCGGAGACGGCGGTGGCGCGCAGGGCCACCCGGCCGTCGTCGATGAGCAGCGGGTCGCCCACGTTGACGTCGCCGGGCAGGGCCTTGTGCGTGGTGGAGCACAGGCTGGCGGTGCCCTCGACGTCCTCGACGGTGATGGAGAACTCGTCGCCGGGGAGCAGCTCGTGCGGGCCGTCGGCGAAGCGGCCGAGCCGGATCTTGGGGCCCTGGAGGTCCGCGAGGATCGCGACCGTCGCCCCGGCGTCCGCCGAGGCGCGCCGCAGGTTCTCGTAGGACGCGTCGTGCACGGAGTGGTCGCCGTGGCTCATGTTGAGCCGGGCCACGTTCATTCCGGACCGGATCGCCTGGGAGAGGTTCTCGTACGAGGAGATGGCCGGGCCGATCGTGGCCACGATCTTTGCTCGTCGCATGTGTGCCGCCTTGGGTCGAGGGGTGCCACCGGGGAGGACGTGCACAGCACTGCGGCCGGGGGCCGCGTCGCGCAGGACGCGACGGGGCCCCCGGCCGCACTGCCTGGAACGTCCGCCCGGGGGCGGGGAGGTCGTGTCCAGCCTACCAACGCCGTCGCCGCTGTCGAGGCGGCCGGGCCGCCGGCCCGCCCCGGACGTGCGACGGCGCGGGCCGGGTCCCTTCCGCGGAAGGGACCCGGCCCGCGCCGTGGTGCCGTGGTGCCGTGGTGCCGTGGTGCCGTGCTACAGGCTGAGGTCGATGGCCCGGTCGGTCGGGGCCACCGGCTCCGGCAGACGGGTCGAGCCCATGAGGAACCGTTCGACGGCGGCCGCGCAGGCGCGGCCCTCGGCGATCGCCCACACGACCAGGGACTGGCCGCGGCCGGCGTCGCCGCACGCGAACACGCCGTCCACGCTGGTCATGTAGCGGTCGTCGCGGGCCAGGTTGGTCCGGCCGTCCAGCTCGGCGCCGATCTGCTCGGTGATGTCCTCGGACTCGGTGCCGGTGAAGCCCAGGGCCAGGAAGACCAGGTCGGCCGGGATCACCCGCTCGGTGCCGTCCTTCGGCGCGCGCCGCCCGTCGGGCAGGTACTCGGTCTCGGCGACCTTCAGGCCGGTCAGCCGGCCGTCCTCCCCCACGAACTCCACCGTGGAGGCCAGGTAGGTGCGGTCGCCGCCCTCCTCGTGGGAGCTCGAGACCTCGAAGACCTTCGGCATCATGGGCCACGGGTCGGCGTCGGAGCGGTCCGCGGCCGGCTTGCGCCCGATCGCCAGGGACGTGATCGACGCCGCGCCCTGGCGGTTGGCGGTGCCGATGCAGTCGGAGCCGGTGTCGCCGCCGCCCAGGACGATGACGTGCTTGCCCTCGGCGGAGATCTGGTCCTCGACCTCGTCGCCGGCCACCACGCGGTTGCCCTGCACCAGGTAGTCCATCGCGAAGTGCACGCCGTCCAGGTCCCGGCCGGGGATCTGCAGGTCCCGCGGGCGCGTGGCGCCGGTGGCGACCACCACGGCGTCGTAGCGGCGCTTGAGCTGGTCCCAGGTGATGTCCTTGCCGATCTCGACTCCCGGGCGGAAGCGGGTGCCCTCGGCGCGCATCACGTCCAGGCGGCGGTCGAGCACCTCCTTCTCCATCTTGAAGTCGGGGATGCCGTAGCGCAGCAGGCCGCCGATCCGGTCGTCGCGCTCGTAGACGGCCACCGTGAAGCCGGCCTGGGTCAGCTGCTGGGCCACCGCGAGGCCGCCGGGGCCGGAGCCCACGACCGCCACGGTCTTGCCGACCAGCCGCTGCGGGACGAACGGCTTGATGATGCCCTCGTCGAAGCCCATCTCGCCGATCGAGTACTCGATCTGCTTGATGGTCACCGCGGGCTGGTTGATGCCGAGCACGCACGAGGACTCGCACGGCGCCGGGCAGACCCGCCCGGTGAACTCCGGGAAGTTGTTGGTGGCGTGCATGCGCTCGACCGCCTCGGCGTCGAGGCCCCGCCACACGAGGTCGTTCCACTCGGGGATCAGGTTGCCGAGGGGGCAGCCCTCGTGGCAGAAGGGGATCCCGCAGTCCATGCACCGGCCGGCCTGCTTCTGCAGGACCCCCCGGTCCTGGGCCTCCTGGACCTCCTTCCAGTCCATGATCCGGACCGGCACCGGCCGCTTGGGGCGGTCGACGCGCTCGGTCACCTTCATAAAACCGCGCGGATCAGCCACGGGTCGTCACCTCCAGGATCTTGTGCCAGGCCTCGTCGCCGTCGGGGTCCTGCCCCTGGCTCCGGGCCTCTTCGCGGATGCCCTGCACGGCGGCGTACTCCCGCGGCAGGACCTTGGTGAAACGCCCGAGCGTGGCCACCGGGTCGGCCAGGAGCCGGTCCGCGAGCTCGGAGCCGGTCTCCTCGGCGTGCTTCGTGATGAGCGCCAGCACGAGCTCGGCGTCCGCCTCGTCCAGCGGCAGCAGCTGCAGCTCGCCGCTGTCCCGGGCCTGCTTGTTGACCGAGGTCTCGGCGAGGTCGATGACGTAGGCGACGCCGCCGGACATGCCGGCGCCGAAGTTGCGCCCGGTGCGGCCGAGCACCAGGGCGGTGCCGCCGGTCATGTACTCGCAGCCGTGGTCGCCGATGCCCTCGACCACCGCGGTGGCGCCCGAGTTGCGCACCAGGAACCGCTCGCCCACGGTGCCGCGCAGGAAGATCTCCCCGCTCGTGGCGCCGTAGCCGATGACGTTGCCCGCGATGACGTTCTCGGAGGCCTCGAAGACCGCGTCCCGCTCGGGGCGCACGATGATCCGCCCGCCGGAGAGGCCCTTGCCGCTGTAGTCGTTGGCGTCGCCCTCGAGCCGCAGGGTGATGCCCTGCGGGAGGAACGCGCCGAGGGACTGGCCGGCCTGGCCCGTGAGCGTCACGTCGATCGTGTCGTGGGCGAGGACGTCCGTGCCGAACGTCCGCGTCACCACGTGGCCGAGCATCGTGCCGACCGCGCGGTCCGTGTTGATGATGTGCTGCTGGATCCGCACGGGCTCCCGCTTCTCCAGGGCGGCCCGGGAGAGCCGGATCAGCTCGTTGTCGAAGTGCTTCTCCAGCTCGTGGTCCTGGCCGCGCATGTTGCGCACCGACGCGCCTTGGTGCTCGAGCACCGTGGAGTGCAGGATCGGCGAGAGGTCGAGCCCGTGCGCCTTCCAGTGGTCGATGGCGTCCTTGGTCTCGAGGACCTCGGCGTGCCCGACGGCCTCCTCGATCGAGCGGAACCCGAGCTGGGCCAGGTACTCCCGGACCTCCTCGGCGATGAACTCGAAGAAGTTCACCACGTGCTCGGCCTTGCCCGTGAACCGCTTGCGCAGCTCGGGGTTCTGGGTGGCGACGCCCACCGGGCACGTGTCCAGGTGGCACTTGCGCATCATGATGCAGCCCTCGACGATCAGCGGGGCCGTGGCGAAGCCGAACTCCTCCGCGCCGAGCAGCGCGGCGACCATCACGTCCCGGCCGGTCTTCATCTGCCCGTCCGCCTGCACGACCACCCGGTCCCGCAGCCCGTTGAGCATCAGCGTCTGCTGGGTCTCGGCGAGACCGAGCTCCCACGGGGCGCCGGCGTGCTTGAGCGAGTTCAGCGGGGCCGCGCCGGTGCCGCCGTCGTGCCCGGAGACGAGCACCACGTCGGCCTTGGCCTTGGTGACGCCGGCGGCCACGGTGCCGATGCCTATCTCGGAGACCAGCTTCACGTGCACCCGGGCCTGCGGGTTGGACCGCTTGAGGTCGTAGATCAGCTGCGCCAGGTCCTCGATCGAGTAGATGTCGTGGTGCGGCGGCGGCGAGATCAGGGACACGCCCGGGGTGGAGTGGCGCGTCTGGGCGATCCAGGGGTACAGCTTCTGGGCCATGAGCTGGCCGCCCTCGCCGGGCTTGGCGCCCTGGGCCATCTTGATCTGGATGTCGTCGGCGTTGGTCAGGTACAGGCTCGTGACGCCGAACCGCCCGGAGGCCACCTGCTTGATCGCCGAGCGGCGCCGCGGGTCCAGCAGCCGGTCGACGTCCTCGCCGCCCTCACCGGTGTTGGACTTCCCGCCGAGCCGGTTCATGGCGATCGCCAGGGTCTCGTGCGCCTCCTGGGAGATGGAGCCGTAGCTCATCGCACCGGTCTGGAAGCGCTTGACGATCGAGCTGACGGGCTCGACCTCCTCGAGCGGCACCGGCTTGCGGTCCGTGGCGAAGCCGAGCAGCCCGCGCAGGGTCAGCAGCTTCTTCGTCTGGTCGTCCACGAGCTTCGTGTAGGACTTGAAGATGTCGTAGCGCCCGGTGCGGGTCGCGTGCTGCAGCCGGAAGACGGTCTGCGGGTTGAACAGGTGCGGCGGGCCGTCCCGGCGCCAGTCGTACTCGCCGCCGGTCTCGAGGTCTCGGTAGGGCTCGGTCACGCCGTCGGAGGGGTACGCCCGGCGGTGGCGGAACGCCGTCTCCTCCGCGATCACGTCGAGGCCGATGCCGCCGATCTGCGTGTGGGTGCCCGTGAAGTAGTCGTCCACGAGCTCCCGCGACAGGCCGAGCGCCTCGAAGACCTGGGCGCCGCAGTAGGAGGACACCGTGGAGATGCCCATCTTGGACATGATCTTCTGCACGCCCTTGCCCAGGGCCTTGATCAGGTTGTGCACCGCGTGCTCGGTGGTGATCCCGGTGAGGTCGCCCGAGCGCACGAGCTCCTCCGCGGACTCCATCGCCAGGTACGGGTTCACCGCGGACGCGCCGTAGCCGATGAGCAGCGCCACGTGGTGGACCTCGCGGACGTCGCCCGCCTCCACGATCAGCGCCACCTTGGTGCGGGTCGCCGAGCGCAGGAGGTGGTGGTGCACGGCCGAGGTCAGCAGCAGCGAGGGGATCGGCGCCCACGCGCCGTTGGAGTCGCGGTCCGAGACGATGACGTACTCCACGCCGCGGGCCACGGCCGCGGAGACTTTCTCGCAGATCTCCGCGATCCGGGCGCGCAGGGACTCCGCGCCGCCGTCGGGCCGGTACAGCCCCCGCACCTTCAGGGCCGCGGGCATCCCGTCCTCGCCCTCGATGTGCAGGAACTGGTCCAGCTGGTCATTGTCGATCACCGGGAAGTCCACGGCGATCTGGCGGGTGCGCACCCGCTCGGTGGTCAGCAGGTTCCCGGAGGGTCCCACGGACCCGCGCAGGCTCGTGACGAGCTCCTCGCGGATGGCGTCCAGCGGCGGGTTGGTGACCTGGGCGAAGGACTGCACGAAGTAGTCGAAGAGGGTGCGGGACTTCTCGGAGAGCACGGCGATCGGGGTGTCGGTGCCCATCGCGTAGATCGGCTCGGCGCCCTTGGCCGCCATGGGCCCGACGATCATCTTCAGCTCCTCCTGCGTGTACCCGAAGGTCTTCTGGCGCAGGGTGATGGAGGAGCGCGGGTGGATCATGTGCTCGCGCTCGGGCAGGTCGGTGATGTCGACGATGTTGCCGTCGGCCCACTCCTCCCAGGGAGCGGCCGAGGCGATCTGGGACTTGATCTCGGCGTCCTCGACGATCCTGCGCTGCGCGGTGTCCACGAGGAACATCGTGCCCGGGGACACGCGGCCCTTGCGCACGATCTTGCGGTCCCCGACGTCGACGACGCCGACCTCGGAGGCGAAGACCACCAGGCCGTCGTCCGTGACCCAGAACCGGCCGGGGCGCAGGCCGTTGCGGTCCAGCAGCGACCCGACCTGCACGCCGTCGGTGAAGGCCACCGCGGCCGGGCCGTCCCACGGCTCCATGAAGGAGGCGTGGTAGCGGTAGAACGCCTTGCGGGCGGGGTCCATGGTCTCGTGGTTCTCCCAGGCCTCCGGGATCATCATCATCATGGCCTGCGTGACGGGCCGGCCCGAGAGCACGAGCAGCTCGGCGACCTCGTCCAGGGACTGCGAGTCCGAGGCGCCCTCCGAGCAGATCGGGAACAGCTCCTCGGGGTTGCGGCCCAGCAGCGGGGACTTCAGCTGCGACTGGCGGGCGCGCATCCAGTTCCGGTTGCCCTTGACGGTGTTGATCTCCCCGTTGTGCGCGAGCGTGCGCATGGGCTGGGCCAGCGGCCACGAGGGGAAGGTGTTGGTGGAGAACCGGGAGTGCACGATCGCGAGCTCGGTGGTGAACCGCTCGTCGGAGAGGTCCGGGTAGAAGGGCTCGAGCTGCTGGGTGGTCAGCATGCCCTTGTAGACGATCGTGCGCGAGGACAGGGAGGGGAAGTAGACGCCGGCCCGGTTCTGGGCGCGCTTGCGCAGCCGGAACGCCTTCTGGTCCAGGCGCCGCCGGGCGGCCTCCTCCGTGGGCTCCGGCGTGGTCTCGGCGACGAAGAGCTGCACGAAGTAGGGCATGACCTCGAGCGCGGACTTGCCGACCACGGACTCGGCCACCGGGACCGGCCGCCAGCCGAGGACCTGCAGCTCCTCGGAGCGCGCGAGCTCCTCCAGGGTGCCCTGGATCCGCTCGGCGTTCTCCCCGCCGTGCGGGAGGAACGCGGTGCCCACGGCGTAGCCGCCCAGGGGCGGCAGCTCGAAGTCCAGCACGGCGCGGAAGAACGCGTCCGGCAGCTGGGTCAGCAGCCCGGCGCCGTCCCCGGTGCCCTCGTCGCCGCCGACGGCGCCGCGGTGCTCGAGGTTGCGCAGGGCCGTGAGCGCGGCGTCGACGATCTCGTGGGTCGGGGCACCG
Source organism: uncultured Kocuria sp. (assembly GCF_947500125.1). Taxonomy (GTDB): domain Bacteria; phylum Actinomycetota; class Actinomycetes; order Actinomycetales; family Micrococcaceae; genus Kocuria. The sequence goes on from NZ_CANMRA010000031.1 coordinate 30,656, forward strand.
TTGAGGGTCGCCACCACGGCGAGGCCGCAGGCGTCCTTCTCCTCGTCCGGGTGGTAGAGGCCCTGTTCCTCGGGCGCGTTCGAGAACTGCTCGAACGGGGACGTCGCCTGCTCCTGAGCGGTCTCGGCAGGAGCGGTCTCGGCGGGAGCGGCCGGACGCGGGTCCGTGCCGTCCTGGGCAGAATTGTCACCGGGAGTGCCGGCCGGGGTAGAGGTCATGACTGACGTCTCCTCACCATGGGATGCGGTCAACAGGAGCGGCCCCCGCGGCAGAGCTCCGGTCGGGAGGTGCCGCCGGATCGTGAGCTGCCGCCGGCGTCCTCGAGCAGTGGTCGTGGAGGTGCCGGGCGGCGGAAGGGCCCCGTTCCAGGAATGTCCGACGATGGACGATCGTGGCGTGCGCCGGAGCGGCGGGCGTGGTTCACCCGTCCGCCGGTCAGGCGCCAGAGAAATCTAGCACTCAGATGTTACAGCTCTGAAAACTCCTCGGCCAGGAGACCCTGCCGCACCCCCGGTGCGGTATCACGCGTGCGAGGTCTCCACGGCGCCGCGGGCCCTGCGGCGCCGGAGCACGACCGCCGCGAACAGGGCCAGCCCCAGCAGGACGAGCCCCAGGGAGGTCCACACGTGCACGCGCAGCCCCAGCACCATGAGGGCGGGGTCGATCCGCAGGAACAGCTCGATGAGCATCCGCCCGATGCCGTAGTGGACCAGGTAGAGCGCGAAGAGGCGGCCGCCGTCCAGGCGGAACCTCCGGTCCAGGGCCAGCAGCAGCACCACCCCGAGCAGATTCCACAGGGACTCGTAGAGGAACGTGGGATGGAAGAGGGTGTCCGCCGGCAGCCCGGCCGGGAAGTTCGGGCTGCCGGGGTCGATCTCGAGGCCCCAGGGCAGGGTGGTGGGCCGGCCGAAGAGCTCCTGGTTGAACCAGTTGCCCCAGCGCCCGATCGCCTGCGCGAGCAGCAGCCCGGGTGCGGCGGCGTCGGCGAAGACCGCCAGGGAGATCCCGTGCCGGCGGCACACCCACCACGCGGCCAGGGCCCCGAAGGCCACGGCCCCCATGATCCCGAGACCGCCCTCCCAGATCCGCAGCGCGTCGAGCGGGTCCGCGCCGGGGCCGAAGTAGCCGGCCGGGTCCGTGACGAGCACGTGGTAGGCCCGGGCGCCCACGATGCCGGCGGGCACGGCCCACATCACGATGTCCCACACGATCTCCGGGTCCAGCCCCCGGGCCGCCCAGCGGCGCGTGGTCAGCCACAGCGCCGCCGCGATGCCCGCGAGGATGCACAGGGCGTAGGCGTGCACGGTCAGCGGGCCGACCGAGAAGCCGGACCAGTCCGGGGAGGGGATGCCCTGGCGGAGCGCGGAGCTCATCAGGGCGGGCACGGGGGGAACGGCGCTCAGCAGCATGCGGTGGGGCCTCGGCTCGTGGGGTCGTCGGGACGAGCGGCCCGGCCCCCGCGGGGGCAGGACCGCCCCGTCACGCTATCAGGCCCGCCCGGCCAGTTCCCGGGCCAGCGCGCCCACGGCCTCGGGGCCGCCGTCGGCCAGGGCCTGCACGAGGGCGGTGCCCACGATGACGCCGTCCGCGTACGCGCCGATCTCCTCGACGTGCTCCCGGCGGGAGACGCCCAGGCCCACGCACACGTGCTGGGCCCCGGCCGCGCGGGTGTCCGCGACGAGCTGCTCGGCGACGTCGGAGACGGCGTCCCGGGCCCCGGTGACGCCCATCACGGAGACCGCGTAGACGAAGCCGCTCGCGGCCCTGACCACCAGGTCGAGCCGCTCCCGCGAGGAGGAGGGCGCCACCAGGAAGATCCGGTCCAGCCCGTGGGCCTGGGACGCGGCGAACCACTCCCCGGCCTCGTCGGGGATCAGGTCGGGGGTGATGATCCCCGCTCCCCCGGCCTCGGCGAGCCGACGGGCGAAGGTGTCGACGCCCATCTGCAGGACGGGGTTCCAGTAGGTCATCACCACGGGCACCGCGTCGGTGCGCTCGGCCACGGCGCGGACCACGCGGAACACGTCCGCGACCCGGAAGCCGTGGGCGAGGGCCGTCGTGGTGGCGTGCTGGATGACCGGTCCGTCCATGACGGGGTCCGAGTACGGGATGCCGATCTCGATGACGTCCGCGCCGTTGCTGCCGAGGGCCACGGCCGCCTCGATGGACTCCTCGACGGTCGGGAAGCCCGCCGGGAGGTATCCGATCAGGGCCGGCCGGCCCTGCGCGCGGCACTCGGCGATGCGGGCGGCGAGCCGTGAACCGGGGTCGGCGTGCAGGCCCGGCGGCAGGATGCGGGAGGCGAGGTCGGCCCCGGAGGTCTCGTGTCGGGTGGTGCTCACAGTCGCTCGCCCTTCTCGCCGAGCTCAGCCTCGGCGCTGTCGTCCGGGAGCATCCCGAACCATTCCGCGGCGGTCGCCACGTCCTTGTCGCCGCGCCCCGAGAGGGAGACGACGACGACCTTCTCCGCGGCCGCCTCCGGCCCGAGCTCCTCGACCCAGCGGCGGCCGAGCTTCAGCGCCCCGGCCAGGGCGTGGGAGGTCTCGATGGCGGGGATGATGCCCTCGGTGCGGCACAGGAGCCGGAAGGCCTCCATCGCCTCCGAGTCGGTGATCGCCTCGTAGCGCGCCCTCCCGATGTCGTGCAGGTAGGAGTGCTCGGGGCCCACGGCCGGGTAGTCCAGGCCCGCGGAGATCGAGTGGGACTCGAGGGTCTGCCCGTCCTCGTCCTGCATGAGGTAGGTCCGGGCGCCGTGCAGCACGCCGGGACGGCCCAGGGAGATCGTGGCGGCGTGGCGTCCGGACTCCACGCCGTCCCCGCCGGCCTCGAAGCCGTAGAGCTCCACCGAGGGGTCGTCCAGGAAGCCGTGGAAGATGCCGATGGCGTTCGACCCGCCGCCCACGCACGCCGCGACGGCGTCCGGGAGGCGCCCGGTCTGCGCCAGGATCTGCTCGCGGGTCTCCTCGCCGATCTGCTCGTGGAAGTAGCGGACCATCGCGGGGAACGGGTACGGCCCCGCCGCGGTGCCCAGCAGGTAGTGGGTGTGCTCGACGGAGGCGACCCAGTCCCGCAGGGCCTCGTTGATCGCGTCCTTGAGCGTGCGGGAGCCATTCGTCACGGGCACCACGGTGGCGCCCAGCAGCTCCATGCGCGCGACGTTGAGGGCCTGCCGGCGGGTGTCCTCCTCGCCCATGTAGACCACGCACTCCATGCCGAACAGCGCGGCCGCGGTGGCCGAGGCCACGCCGTGCTGGCCGGCGCCGGTCTCGGCGATCAGCCGGGTCTTGCCCATCCGCCGCGCCAGCAGGGCCTGGCCGAGCACGTTGTTGATCTTGTGCGAGCCGGTGTGGTTGAGGTCCTCCCGCTTGAGGAAGATCCGGCACCCCGCCTCGGCGGCGAAGCGCTGGGCCTCGGTCAGCAGGGAGGGCCGGTTCGAGTAGTCGCGGGAGAGCCGCTGGAACTCCGCGGTGAACTCCGGATCGGCCTTCGCCTTCTCGAACACGTCCGTCAGCTCGTCGAGGGCGGCGATGAGGGACTCGGGCATCCACCGGCCCCCGAAGTCGCCGAAGTACGGCCCGGGGGCCTCGCGCAGGGAGGACGCCTCCGCGGCGAGGGCCTCCGCCTCCGCCTCGGGGACGTGTCGCCGCGCCCGCGCGGCCGCGCCGGCCTCCCGGAAGCTCGTGATGGTTGCGGCGGGATCGGCGCTGCGCACGAGGGCCTCCCCCACCAGGACGGCCTTGGCGCCGTGCGAGGCGTAGAGGGCGATCTGCTCCTCGCCCTCGACCCCGGACTCGGCCACGATCACCGCCTCCTGGGGCAGGAGCCCGGCCAGCCGGCCGAAGGTCTCGACGTCGGTGTCGAGGGTCTTGAGGTTGCGGACGTTGACGCCCACGATGCGCGCGCCGACGGCGACGGCGCACTCGATCTCCTCCGGGGTGTGCGTCTCCACCAGCGCGTGCATGCCCAGCTCGTGGGTCAGCGCGAGGAAGCGGCGCAGCTCGTCCTCGGAAAGAGCGGCGACGATCAGCAGGACGAGGTCCGCGCCGTGGGCCCGCGCCTCCCAGATCTGGTACTCGTCGACCGTGAAGTCCTTGCGCAGCACGGGCACGCGCACGGCCGCGCGCACGGCGTCGAGGTCCGCCAGGGAGCCGTTGAAGCGTCGCTGCTCGGTCAGCACGGAGATCACCGAGGCGCCGCCGTGCTCGTAGGCCGCGGCCAGGTGGGCCGGGTCCTCGATCGGGGCCAGCGCGCCTTTGGACGGGCTCGAGCGCTTGACCTCGGCGATGACCTGCACGGCGTCCGCGCTGGGTCCCCGCAGCGCCGACTCGGCGTCCAGGGCCGGCGGCCGCTGGGCGGCCGCGCGGCGGAGCTCGTCGAGGCCGACGCGCTCCCGGCGCTCCGCCAGGTCCGCCCGGACGCCCTCGATGATGGCGTCCAGGACCGTCCCGGTGCTCTGTTGCGACATGGTTTCCTGTCCTCTCGGCGGTGCTGGCCGCCCTGGTGCGTTCGTGGGGTGCGGGCCGCGCCCGGAGCGGGCGGGGGCGGCGACCGGCTCCCCTGCCGGGGAGCGGCCGGGCCGGGCGCGTGCGGCGCTCCCGGGGGCCGGCTCGCGCCGGCCCGGTCTCAGCCCTGGTGCTGGCGGGCCTCGTGCTTGCGCTGCTCCGAGCTGCTGCCGTGGCCCATCCTGCTGAGCACGGCGCCGGCGACGAGCCCCACGACGACCAGCACGATGCCGGCGATCAGCACGGGAGTGCTGCCCACCGTGAAGCCCACCACGCCGATGATGACGCCCACCGACATGATGCCCACGGTCACCCACGCGGCCAGCGTGTTGCCGTGCCCCACGAAGCCGGTGTGGTCGAGGACGATCTCGTTTCCGTTTGCCATGTTGTTGCACTCCCGATTTCCCTGCCGGAGCCGGCCGGCTCCGCTCGCACGGCCCCGGCGGGGCGCGGCGGTTGCTGACAGTCTGTCCCGCCCCATTGTGCCACCCCTGGGGCCGCGCCCGCGCACGCCCCACGGGACTCCGGGTCGTGCGGTCCCGCGCCGTGGCGGGGACGCCCCGGCGGGGGCGCGGTGCTCAGGCGGTGGGGTCGCGGCCCTCGGTGAGGGCGTCCCACGAGTCGATCTCGTCGCCCGGGCGGGCCGTGCCGGCCGGGGACTCGTCCGCCCCGGAGCGCTCGTAGCGCCGGGCCGAGGTCCAGGACCGCCCCGCCACGAGCGCCCAGGCGCCGCACAGCGCCACGAGCGCCGAGGCGGCCGCGGCGAGCCACGGCCAGGCGGTCACGGCGAAGTCGCCGCCGGCGTTGATCATCCCGGTGGCATCGCCCACCGTGGTCTGCGCGGCGCCGGACGGGTCGGCCAGCACCGCCACGGACGCGGCGAGGGCCCCGAGACCGGCGAGCAGGACCACCACGGCCACCACCGCGCGCAGCACCCGTCCGGAGATCGCCGTGGTGAGGGCGCCGGCGGCCGCGACGAGGCCGAGGGCGGTGACGGCCGGGGCGGCGTCGGACCCGGCGACGTCCACGGTCACGGGCTCGAGGGTGGTCTGCACCGTGGCCGAGATCCACGTGGCGGCCGAGCAGGCGAACACGGCCAGGGCCGCCCCCAGGGTGGCGAGCACCACCGTGGACCGCCGGGACAGCGCCGCGGGCAGCGACCCGCGGGCCTCAGGCACGCCCGGCGCCCGTCTCCCGCACCGCCACGCGGTCGAGGTCCAGGGCGTGCAGCCGCTCGGCGAGCATGACCGCCCGCAGCGGCGCGGTGGCCTTGTTGAGGGACTCGAGGGCCTCGGTCTCGGGGTCCGAGTCCGCCACGATCCCGCCGCCGGCCTGCACGTAGGCCTTGCCGTCGACGAGCAGCGCCGTGCGGATGGCGATGGCCATGTCCATGTCCCCCGCGAAGTCGAGGTAGCCGACCACGCCGCCGTAGACGGCGCGGCGCAGCGGCTCGTACTCGTCGAGCAGCCGCAGGGCCCTCGGCTTGGGCGCCCCCGAAAGGGTCCCGGCGGGGAACGTGGCGGCCAGCACGTCGTAGGCGGTGGCGTCCGGGCGCATCCGGCCGACGACGTTGGAGCACAGGTGCATGATGTGGCTGAAGCGCTCGACCTCCATGAACTCCGTGACCTCCACCGAGCCCGGGACGGCGATCTTGGAGATGTCGTTGCGGGCGAGGTCCACGAGCATGAGGTGCTCGGAGCGCTCCTTCTCGTCCTGGAGCAGGTCCCGCTCCAGCGCGAGGTCCTCCTCGACCGTGCGCCCGCGCGGGCGGGAACCGGCGATGGGGTGCGTCACGGCCTGGTCGCCCGTGACGGTCACGAGCGCCTCCGGGGAGGAGCCCACGATCGAGAAGGGACGGCCGCCGGCGTCCTCGAAGCTGTACAAGTACATGTACGGGCTGGGGTTGATGGCGCGCAGCATGCGGTAGACGTCGAGGGAGTCCGCCGTGCACTCGGTCTCGAAGCGGCGGGAGACGACCACCTGGAAGATGTCCCCGTCCACGATGGCCTTCTTGCCCTCCACGATGGAGTTCATGAACAGGGTGCGGTCCCAGCTCTGGTCGACCTTGGACTCCAGGTCCCCGCGGATCTCGTCGGTGCCGGTGAGCGTCGAGGCCGTGACGTGGTCGAGGGGCCGGGCGAGCTTCTCCAGCATCGTGTGCACCCGGTCCACGGCGTCGGCCCAGGCCTCGTCGACGCGCTCGTCGGTGTCGTCGAAGTTGACGGCGTTGGCCACGAGCATCACGGTGCCGTCCGTGTTGTCGTGGATCGCGATGTCCGAGACCAGGTTCATGGCCAGCTCGGGGATGCGCAGATCGTCCTCGGGCGGGTGCGGGAGCTTCTCCCAGCGGCGCACGGCCTCCCAGCCCACGAAGCCCACGAGCCCCGAGGTCAGCGGCGGGACGTCCGCGAAGCGCTCCGTGTGCAGCAGCGCCATGGTGTCCCGCAGCGCCTCGACGGGGTTGCCGCCGGTGGGGGCGCCGGCCGGGGCCTGCCCGATCCAGTGCGCCTCGCCGTCCTTGGCGGTGAGCGTGGCGCGGGAGTTGGCGCCGATGAACGAGTAGCGGGACCAGACCCCGCCCTCCGCCGCGGACTCCAGGAGGAACGTGCCCGGCCGTGCCGCCCCGTCCTCGTCGAGCGCGAGCGCCCGGTAGAGCCCGATCGGGGTCATGGCGTCCGCGAGGATCTTGACGCGGACGGGGATGACGCGGCGCTCCGCGGCGAGCGCACGGAACTCCTCGAGCGTGGGACTGATGGTGCCCAGGTCCTGCATGGGTGTCGACCTGACTTCCTGGTGGCGGACGGGAGTACGGAGCGGTGGGCGGGTCAGACGGCCGTGACGGCGCCGAGGTCGCGGCCGTCGAAGCAGCTGCGGGTGCCGGTGTGGCAGGCCGCGCCGGTCTGGTCGACCCGGACGAGCAGGGCGTCGCCGTCGCAGTCGAGGCTCACGCTGTGCACGGTCTGGACGTGCCCGGACGTGTCGCCCTTGCGCCAGTACTCCTGGCGGGAGCGGGACCAGAACGTCACGCGCCCCTCCGTGAGGGTCCGGCGCAGGGCCTCGTCGTCCATCCAGCCCAGCATCAGCACCTCCTTGGTGTCGTGCTGCTGCACCACGGCGGCCACGAGTCCCTGGGGGTCGCGCTTGAGCCGCCGTGCCACGGCGGGGTCGAGGACGTCGGTTCCGGTGTCGGGGGTCTGCTCGCTCATCGCCACCCATCCTATCGACCCGTCCGCACCGTCCGGGCCCGGGACGTCCGGGCGGTGCGGACGGGGCGCGCCGGGGTCCTCAGGAGGGCTCGCGTGGGTCCGCCGTGACGGCGGGCAGCCGGGTGGCGGCGACGGTCAGGAAGGAGACCGCGAGGATGAGCACGGACAGCCCGAAGGCGTAGGTGCCCACCGCGCGGTAGCCGCCCACGAGGGCGGGGTCGAGGAAGAAGTACGGGTACCAGCCCACCATCTGCCCCCGGACCAGGGTGTACAGCGCCCACAGGGCCGGGAACACCGTGGAGGCCCAGGTCGCGGCCCAGCGCAGCCGCCGGCGGCCCGGGCCCAGCAGGAAGTCGGCCACGGCGTAGACGGGCAGCACGAAGTGCAGCACCTGCGAGGACAGCGGGACGAGGAAGAGGTGGCCGAACAGCTCCGCGTTGGCGAGGAGCACCCCGAACACCGTCCCGGAGACCACGGTGTAGGTGGTGGCCATGGCTCGCAGCCCGGTCAGCCACCCCGGCTCCTCGGCCCGGGCGGCGGTGTGCAGCAGGGCCAGCAGCACGGCCACCACCAGCAGCAGGGCGCTGTGGACCGTGAAGTAGCTGTACAGGTTCGACCCCAGGCAGGTGCGCGTCACGAAGGCGCACTCCGACCGGGCGACCAGGGCCCAGACCGCGACCGCCAGGGCGCAGGCCCGTGCGGCGACGACGACGAGTCGCACGTTCGACCTCCTCCCGGCGCTCCGGGCTCCAGGATAGGAGTCCGGAGGCCGCGGAGCGTCCGTCCGCGCGCCGCCGGCCCTGCCGGGGCCGGCTTGCGGGGCCTATGGTGGAGGCAGGACCAGGTCGGCGACGGCGGGCGGGACACCAGGACGATGCATCCCAGGACGACGACGGGGCCGTGGCGCACGGCCTGCGGTGCGGCGGCGGCCGCGCTCGCCGGCGCGCTGCTGGGCGGGTGCGGGGGCCCCGGCACCCCGGGACCCCCGAGCGGCTCCCCGCCGGCCAC
>NZ_CANMRA010000032.1 GCF_947500125.1 uncultured Kocuria sp.
GCCGCCGGATCACCGTGTCCCGGGGCGTCCCCTCGCAGCCGCAGCGTCGGCACCACTGGTCCGATTCCACGACCCGGCAGGCCAGGATCGCCCGATCAGGCTCGAGGCGCTGCCCGACGACATCGAGACCGAGCTCATCGAGACGGCAAAAGGTGGTCACATCAGGGCAGGCGAAGGTAGCGTCAGGCACGTCGAGGTCTTCCAGATGAGGCGTGTAGGAACCTTCATCTTTGGGAGGCCTCGACCCCTATCCGGCCACCGACGCGCCGACCCCCACTACACCCTGGATCCTGAAGAGCCGGAAATTGGGGCGGCCTTGGTGAGGTCCTGGAGACGGATCCCGGCGCCCAGAAATGGACGTCTTGTCGCCTGGGTACGTTCGCCCGTTTGTCGGTATCTCGGTAGGGGTGTGACCAATCAGATAGCACTTTTATAGGCGTTCCTCTTCACCGTGGTGGTAAACCAGTTGATGGAGAAACTACGTGCTGTCGGCGTGGCGGCGCTTCGCGTGATCCCCGTCCCGGCAACTGGGTCGACTGTTGGGTCTACGACGCTCACTCGTGCCGGTGCGACTGGCTCCGCACGAGAATCTCGCCGTCGTTCTCCTTGCTGTTCGTCATCCCTATTGGCCCATGCCCGGAGGAGCTCCGTTGAGTGTGAAGCAGTCTTTGAACAACTACGGCCGGAGCCGCACGGACTCCCTGTCGGTTCGGGTCTTCGCCGACGTCGCGGGCACCCCGGGCACCCCGGCCCCGGGGTGGTGGAACCACCCGGTGGCGATCATGTTCGCCTCGGTGATCAGCGCGGCCTTGTTCTTCACCTCTCCCGCTCTGCCGGCGCTGTCGGGGTTGCTGGCCGCGGTGTCCGGGGTGGCGCTGGCCTCCCTGGCTGAGTTGAACCGTGGGCGGTGGTCCGCCAGTCGTGCCCGGGCTGTGGAGGAGTCGGTGTGGATTGCCGATCAGTGCGGGTACCAGGTGGAGTCCGTCGGTGAGGCCTTGCAGTGGAGGAACGCCGATCGAAGCATGGCCGCTCGGCTCGACCACAGCGGTGGTGGGTGGGACCTGTTCCTGCTCGACGCCGACGCCCCGGTTCTCGAGAGCAACCACTGAAGAGTCGTACTCACGCTACGTTCGCTGATCACCCCCTGAGCGCAGGGCGGCATCGGTGCCCGACCGTGGCCGCACGGCACGCTGTTGGTTACCGGGGTCCTCGGTCGGAGCAGTGGACGTTCTGGGGCCTACAGGGACTGCCACAGCACGAGAGCCGCCCCTAGCGTGGAGGCTGATAGGGCCACGCGGCGCACTCGTTGCCGGTCCAGGTGCTTGTTGACCAGCATGGACAGGGCGAACCCCAGGATCATCGCCGGGGTGAGGATCGCGGCGAAGTGCAGGATGCGTTGATCCAGGGCTCCGACCGCGGCGAGACCGGCCAGGGACATGAGGGCTCCCACGAGGAAGAACGCGCTCATGGTGCCGCGCAGCTGTGCGGTGGTGGAGCCGTGCCACACCAGCGCCATGGGCGGGCCGCCGATGGCTGTGGCGGTCCCGAGCGCCCCGGATGCTGCCCCGGCGACGGCGACGGTGACCGGACGGGGCGTGGGGCGCCACCCGCAGACGCTCAGCAGGACACCCGCCAGCACCGTGGCGGCCAGGATCATCGCCAACCCGCGGGCAGGTAGCAGGGCCACCAGTGCAGCACCGATGACCGTGCCCGGGACCCTGCCGATCAGGGCCCACCCTGCGCCGGACAGATCGATGGTTGTGCGGTCCCGGAGCACGCCGAGCACGGTGACGCCGGCGGCGAGCAGCACGATGGATCCCGGCAGCAGGGAAGGATCGACCAGGGCAATGGCCGGGGCTGCCAGCATTCCCAGTCCGAAGCCGATCGCTCCCTGCAGGCAGGCCGCCGCGACGACGACCACGGCAATGATGACGAGCTCAACACCACTCATGTGCGCCCCTCCTCGCAGTTCGAATCGGGTGGACTGCGTCGCCCTGGGTGAAACAAGACCATCACGATCACTCCCAGCAGTGTGGAACCGATGGCAGAGGGCGGGAACCACTGGTGTGGTTCCCGCCCTGTGCGTTCCGGGTGGGCCGGTGGTGCAGGTCAGCCGATCAGTGTGGTGAGGAGCCGGTAGCAGGTGGCCAGGATCGCGGCCAGGCCGAGCAGGCCCAGGGCGGTCTGCCACCAGCGGTTGGCATAGCGGCCCATCACGTCGCGGCGGGTGGCCATGATCAGCAGCAGGATGCCCAGCAGCGGAGCGACGATCACGGTCAGGGCCTGGGCGGTGATGATCAGCTGGATCGGGGAGCCCTGGGCGAGCAGGGTCACGGCCAGGCCGAAGGCCAGGACCACGCAGATCATGGCCTTCACCCGGTGACGGTCCAGCTTGTTGCCCCAGCCCAGGGTGTCCGAGATGAGGGTGCCACCGGCGGTGGCGTTGGCGATCATCGAGGAGAACGCCGCCCCGGTGAACCCGAGGCCGAAGACGATCGTGCCGATGGGTCCGGCCAACGGCTCCAAAACCGTGGACAGATCCCCCAAGGTCGCGGCGGTGCCGCCGGTGGCCTGCAGGGCGGTGGCGGCGACCACGATGACCAGGATGGTCATGATGCCCGGGGCGACGATGCCGGGGATGGTGTCGGCCAGGGTGGTGGCCTTGTACTGCTCGGGGCGCAGGCCGCGTTCCCGGGAGGCGTAGCCGGTGTAGAAGGCGGCGTTGATCGAGAAGTTGGTGCCGACCAGGGCCACCAGCAGCATCCCGGCGCCGGGCGGCAGGGACGGGATGAAGCCGTCGGAGACCTCGACCCAGTTGGGCTGGGTGAGCAGGGCCGAGGCGAGGAAGCCGACGGCCATCAGGGCGATGATCGCCAACAGCCCGCGTTCGAAGACCTTGTAGTAGTTCGGTGCCCAGGCCACCACGCCCACGAGCACGGTGCAGGCCAGGGTCCACAGGGTCGGGGAGCCACCGAAGACCATGGACATCCCCAGCCCGGAGCCCACCGCGTTGCCCACGGAGAACATCAAGGTGATCAGGAAGACCCCGATGCCGGCGGCCACCCCGGTGACCTTGCCGAGGTGCAGCTTGATCATCTGGATCAGGGAGCGGTCGGAGGCCAGGGCGATCCGCACGCTCATGTCGGTGAAGCCGAGCATCAGGATGGTGGAGACGGCGATGACCCAGATCAGGTCGTAGCCGTGGAGGCTGCCGGCCTGGACTGCCGAGGTCAGGTTGCCCGGGCCGAACTGCCAGGCCCCAACGATGAACCCCGGGCCCATCAGGGCCAGCGCGCCCAGCAACCGCGATCGGCGGTTGGGTCGGGCGGGGGATTCAGTACCGAGTGCGGGGGTCTCGGAGTCGGCCACCACGGAGGTGGCCGGGTGCGCGGACTTCTTGGATCGAGCAGTCATGTTGGTCATCGTCGTTCTCCACCGTCCTGATTGGGAAGTCACACCACGCTGGAGGCCTGGAAGGCCTGGGGGCTCGTGTACTGGGCGTCGTCACCGATGAGACCGGCGGAGGTGAGGGCGGAGGCGATCTCCTCGCGCGCACCTTCGGCCAGGGGCAGCAGCGGCGGGCGGACCACGGCGTTGGGCAGGATACCGCGCTCGACCAGGCCCATCTTCAGCGCCACGGTGCCCTCCATGTGGGACCCGCGGTGGTAGACGGCCTTGGTGACCGGCAGCAGCTTGTCGTGCAGCTCCCGGGCGGCGGCGTAGTCCTTGGCCTTGCCCGCATTGATGAGCTCGATCAGCGGCTCCGGGGCGAGCCCACCGTAGCCGACCAGGGCGCCGTCGACATCGAACATGGTGTGCAGCAGGTACTCGTCGTGGCAGGTGAGGATCTGCAGCTCCGGGTTCTCCTTGCGCAGCACGGGGATCTCGGTGTCCCAGCGGCGCATGTTGCGCACCCCGTTCTTGGTGGCGAACACCCCGGGCTGGGCGGCGATCTCGAGCTGGGTCGCCAGGTTGTATGTGGCCTTGGTGGCATCAGGGTACTGGAAGAGGATCAGCGGCAGGTCCGACTCCTCGTGGATGGCGCGGTAGCGCTCCTGCGGGGCACCGTCCTGGTAGCCGAAGCGCAGCCAGCCGTGGGAGGGGTAGACCAGACCGGCCTTCGCCCCGGCCTCGGCGGCCCGGGCCGCTTCCTCGGCGGCGACCTTGTCGCCCTCCCCGGTGATGCCGGCGATGATCGGCACCTCACCGGCGGCGTCGACCATGGTGCGGATGACCTCGACCTGCTCCTCACGAGTCAGGTAGGTGCCCTCACCGGCGTGACCCAGGCAGACCAGGCCCTTCACGCCCGGCACGGAGGCCAGCCAGCGGGTCAGGTTGGCCAGGGCGTCGTGGTCGACCTCCATGTCGGCGGTGAACGGGGTGACGGGGGCGGGAGTGAGGCCGCGGAGATCGAGAGACATTTGAGGTTCCTCCTGTGTTGGGAACGTTTGCGGGAACGTTTTCAACTATGATGTGAGCCATGACACCTGTCAACACCTCCGGCGAAACTTTCTGTGACCCAGCCCATGGAACCCCACCGATCGAAGCCCCCTCGGGGCCTGTCCCGGCGAGGGCTTTGGTATCGTCCGAGCCATGGATCAGGACGGGCATGACTGAGCAGGCGGCCCCGCGCACCGTGACGATCCGTGACGTGGCTCGGGTCGCCGGGGTGAGCATCTCCACGGTCTCGAGGGTGCTCGACGACCGCCATCCCCCGTCGAAGTCCCCCTCGGCCGAGCGCGTGCGGGCCGCCGCCACCGAGCTGGGCTACCGCCCTGATGCCTACGCCTCCGGGTTGCGCCGTCAGCACACCGGCACCGTCGGAGTCCTCGTGCCGCGGCTGTCGGACACGGTGATGGCGGTGTTCTTCGAAGAGGTCGCCCGGGCCTGTGCCCGCCAGGCCGGCTTCGCCATGGTCGCCACCACCGAGGACCGCCCCGAGGCCGAGAAAGCCACCGTGGAGACCCTGTTGCGCCAGCGCGTGGACGGGCTGATCCTCACCACCGCCCGCCTGGAGGACCCCGTCGCGGCCCAGCTGCGGGCCCAGGGGGTGCCGCACGTACTGGCCCTGCGCACCGACCACATCAGCCCCTCGGCCACCGGCGACGACGAACTCGGTGGATATCTGGCCACCCGCCACCTGCTGGACCTGGGCCACCGCGACATCGCCCTGGTCGCCGGACCGTCTTATGCCTCCACGGCCGTGGCCCGGCAGGCCGGCTACCGCCGCGCCATGGCCGAGGCCGGCCTGACCGAGGTCGACCATCTCGTCCACGAGTCGACCTTCGGCATGGACTCCGGGGAGACCGTCGCCCGGACCGTCCTGGCCGGCCCGGAACGGCCCACCGCGATCTTCGCCGTCAACGACAACACCGCCATCGGGGTGCTGGCCGCCGCTCAGGCCGCGGGGCTTTCGGTGCCGGAGGACCTGTCGGTGGTCGGCTACAACGACATCCCCGTCTCAGCCCGGCTGCCCGTGGCCCTGACCACCGTGCGGGTGCCCTTCGACCAGATCGCCGCCAACGCCGTGGAGCTGCTCACCCAGCAGCGCACCGGCGCCCTCGGTGAGCCGCGCCGGGTGGTCAACCCCACCCTCATCCCGCGCCAGTCCACCGCCCGGCCCCCGGCCACGCGCGCTCACTGAAGCCACATCCCGCCTCGTTGCTGGCAACACCGGAAGGGGCCCTGGCTCTCCGGATGCCAGCCCCTACGGTGATGACAGCGACCAAGGCCATCGGCGTGGTCCTTCACCGACGCCGGTAGGACCGGCCAGACACAGACCCGCACCACCATCCACGCCCACACCGTTGGCTCCGACGGAGCCTGCAGAACGGAGACACCATGCCCATCGTCACCATCAACATGGTCGCCGGACGCGACCGCGCCATAGTCCAGGACTGCCTGCGCGAGGTCGCCAAGACGGTCTCCCGCACCCTCGACGCCCCGCTGTCCTCCGTGCGGGTGCTGGTCAACGAGGTCGACCCGGAACTGTGGACGGTCGGAACCACCCTTAAGAGCGAGGAACGCCCCTCCGGCCCCACCCTCTGAGCCGGGCGGAGTGCTCGATGGGCACCCGCCAGGGAACACGAGAGTGTTCCCTCCGGTGTTCCTCCGCGACACGTACCAACGGTTACGGCAGCCCAGAGGTCATGGCGGTCACGGCGTGGTCCAGTCGCCGGGAGGGGTTTTTCTTCCGCCAGGCCACCGCGGATTCCAGGCTCGGCAGATCGTCCTGCTCGAAGGCCACGTAGCGCACCTCGGAGGAGAGCACGTCGATGCCGGTGATCACGATCGAGATGCCCACTCCGGCGCCCACCAGCATGAGGGTGGTGTAGGTGTCCGGAGTCTCCTTCACCACTCGGGGAGTGAAGCCGGCGGTGGCACACACCTCCTGGAGCAGCTGCAGCAGCGCCGAGCCACTGTAGCGGCGCGGGGTGACGAAATCCATCCCTTCCAGCTCTTCCACGCGCACACTGGGCCGCTCGGCCAGAGGTTGGTCCTTGGCCACCACCAGCAGCGGCTGGTGCTGGGCCACGGCCCGTGTACCCAGGTCAGGGTGCTCGAAGGGCAGCATCACCTGCCCCAGATCCACCTCCCCATCGAGGACCGCGTCGGCCACCAGCGCGGAACTCCCGTACCGCTTGACGTCCACATCCACCCCGGGCTGGGCCGTGATGGCCGAACGCAACAACCCCGGGACCAGGGCCGTGCCCGTAGCCCCGGAATAGCCCAGTACCAGGCGCCCGGCGCCACCGTGCTCGGCATGACGGACCGTGTGCACGGCCCGGTCCACCGCGGTGAGGATGTGCTCCGCCTCGGGCACCAAGGCCTCACCGGCCGGGGTCAGCCGCACCCCCCGGGGATGGCGTTCGAACAGCTGCACCCCCAGCTGCTTCTCGAGCTGATGGATCTGCTTGGTCAGCGGGGGCTGGGCGATGTGCAACCGGGCCGCCGCCCGGCCGAAGTGCAGCTCGTGGGAGAGCACCAGAAAGGACTGCAGCAGCCGCAACTCCATCGGCGCCCCCTTTCCCTCCGCGCTGCGGGTATCCCCCCGATATCAACTGCGTATTGGATCCCCCGACCGTCCCCGGATCACCATGGAAGGCAGATTCGCCAGAAAGGCCATCCCATGACACATGCCAAACTCATGACCCTGTCCGAGGCCATCGCCGCATTCGTGCACGACGGCTGCTCGGTCTCCCTCGAAGGATTCACCCACATCATCCCCTACGCCGCCGCGCACGAGATCATCCGGCAGCAGAAGCGGAACCTCACCGTCTACCGGATGACCGCCGACATCGTCGTCGACCAGCTGATCGCCGGTGACTGCGTGGACGAGCTGGTCTCCTCCTTCATCGGCAACAGCTCCGTGGGCTCCCTGCACGAACTGCGCCGCCGCATCGAGGGCAAAGGCCCGAGGCCGCTGCGCTACCGCGAGTACAGCCACGGCGGCATGATCGCCCGCTACCTCGCCGGCGCCTCCGGACTGCCCTTCTACCCCCTGCTCTCCTACGCCGGCTCGGACCTGCCGAAGATCAACGACGAGATCCGCGTGATCGAGTCCCCCTACGACGGCCAGAAGATCTACGTCGTGCCGCCGATCAACGCCGACGTCGCGATCGTCCATGCCCAGCGCGCCGACGCGAAGGGCAACGTGCAGATCTGGGGCCTGACCGGCATCCAGCAGGAAGTGGCCTACTCCGCCGAGAAAGTCATCGTCACCGTCGAGGAAATCGTCGACGAAGACGTCATCACCTCCGACCCCAACCGCACCCTGCTGCCCAGCCACGTGGTGGACGCCGTCGTCGAGGTCCCCAAGGGCGCCCACCCCTCCTTCGTCCAGGGCTACTACGACCGCGACGGCGCCTTCTACCGGCAGTGGAACGACATCAGCAAGGACCCCCAGACCCTCCAGGACTGGCTCGAGGAATGGATCCACGAGCTCACCGACCACAGTGACTACGTAGCCAAGCAAGGCCCCCAGTTCTGGGACCAGCTCGCCTCCCCCTACGTCCCCTCCCTCCCGGTCAACTACGGAAGCAGGCAGTCATGACCGACACCACCCAGGCCACCCAGATCTCCCCGTCTGAGCTGCTGGCCGTCGTCGCCTCCCGCGAGCTCGCCCAGGCCCGCACCGTCTTCGCCGGCATCGGCCTGCCCACCGTGGCCGTGTCCCTGGCCCACCTCACCTGCGCCCCGGACATCGAGATCATCTACGAATCCGGGGTGTGCGGGGCCCACCCCGCCAGCCTGCCCGAGACGGTCGCGGACTCCGTGCTCATCACCGGTGCCGAGGCCGTGCTCGACATGACCGCCCTGTTCAACTACGTCCTGCAGCGTGGGCACATCGACGTCGGCTTCCTCGGTGCGGCCCAGATCGACAAGTGGGGCAACCTCAACAGCTCCGTCATCGGCGACTGGGCCCACCCCAAAGTCCGTCTCCCCGGCTCGGGAGGCGCCGCCGAAGTCATGGCCAACTCCAAAGAGGTCTACGTGGTCATGCGCCGCCACGAAGCCCGCTCCCTGGTCGCCGAACTCGACTTCTGCACCTCCCCCGGGCCCGACCGGGCCCTCGCCGCCGGCTTCACACCCCGAGGGCTGGGCGTCACCAAGGTCATCACCGAACTCGGCGTGCTCAGCCGCACAGCCCCCGGCGAAGAACTCCTCCTCACCGGCGTGTACCCCGGCGTCGACCCCGCCGACGTCGTCGCCGCCACCGGCTGGGACCTGAAAGTCAGCGACCAACTGACCGTCGTGCCCCACCCCTCCGACGTCGAACTGTCTCTCCTACGCGAGGAAGTCGACCCCAACCGGGTATATCTCCGCTGAAACGTCGGCGCCTCCCCCATCGACATAGGGAAGCCCTAACGCACCGTGCAGAGAGCGGTCACGGCCGTGCAAGCGTCAGCGTTCCAGTGGACGGGGCGCCTGGACGTGATCCGCACGGACAGCGGCCATGGTTTTGCGATCCCGGACCGCGAGAACCGTTCCACCCAGGAGGCCCACGATCGCCCCGTAGGGAGCCAGGAACAGGGCGTAGAAGAACCACGCCGGGTCGAAGATGACGTTCAAGACCAGGAACGGCAGCAGCAGCGCTGCGCCGGCGACGGCCATGAACGCGATGCGCACCCCCGCAGACAGCCCGTAGTCCGCCCCGGCTTTCCAGCACGGTCCCCACGCTAGCTGGGTCCACACCAGCCCGACCGTTCCCAGCACCGCCCAGTACCCGGCCCAGGTCGCCCATCCGATGCCGTCCACTGACAGGACACCGGTGTAGGCCAGTGCCACCATTGCGGTCAGTGCTTGGAACACCAGGTAGGTGCTCAGCGGATGCACGCGAAGGGCTCGTCTCACCAGGCATCATCTTTCAACCGGGGCTCCCACCGTAGGCACAGAACCTTCGGGACCGTCGTCAGGGCGCGTCTCGCGACCACCGCGAGGGGAACCCTTGCTGCAACGCCCGCGAACTGACGTCTGCGCTGACTTGCCGCCTCGGCAGAGCAACCGGGATGGCGGACGACCAGAGCTTAGGCTCCAGCCATGAACACCTCTGCGCCGGCCTCCCGGGTCCCCGGCACGTCAAGCACTTCGAAACCCCGTATGGAGTGCAGCGACTGGGTTTTCATCAGCTGGATCGTCGCAGCCGCCGCCTTCTTGGTCTGGGTCATCAATCAGGCCGCACACGTAGTGACCGTGCGCGAAGGCCCACAGTACGTCTGTGCGAGGAATGGACCATCGGACAGCGCCCAAGCGCTGGGTGCTGTGGACATAGGCATCATCTCCGGGGAGAGGACGGTCTTCCCACCCACGTTCGTCTGTGGTTATCCCACTCAGATAGGCGGACACCCCTCGATCTTCGTGGACATGTATCCGGCGGGGCCGTGGATCTTCTGGATCTCCCTGTCGGTGCTCGCTCTCGCGGCCGGGCTCGCACTCGTGGGCCAGCGCCGGGCACAGCAACCTTGAGCCATGAATCACCGCAGCACGCCAGCGGCTTGATTCGACCCGCTGATATGAGCCGCTGAGGAACCCCTACTGCAACGCCGTTCCCCCAGGAGCTGTCCGGTAGCCGGGCCATATGTAAAGCGGTGGGCTGAGCCGCAAGCGGGAATTCGGTGCCCGGTCCGGGATGGCATGGTCGCTCTGGTCCCGTCCCACCTTCCCGGCCTCGACGCCGGTTTGTTCAAGTACCGGTGCTGAGACTAGGGGTCGGTCAGACCGGCCGGTGCGTGTGAGCAAACCAACGGTCTCCCGCTGAGGAGTTTGGCCGCAGTCGGTGATAAACCGAAAGGGAGGGTCCGTGCCAGCCACCGTGCCGCTGGCCGCCATCATCCTCGTGCTTCCTTGACCCATCGCCATCTGCATTTGTTCCCGTTTGTCCTCTGGAGCCCCCTGTGAGCCTGCAGCAGTCCTTCGACGACCCCCACCGTCCCACCACCGACACGACGGTGCGGGTCTTTCCCAACATCGCGCCAACCCCCCGATCGCCGGAGCCGACATGGTGGAACAACCCGGCCGCGATCGCGCTGATCGGCATGCCCCTGTCCGTGGGCCTCACCTGGCTCCCCTGGCTTCCCCCAATTCTGGGTGTGGTGGCCATGCTGAGCAGTCTCGTCGTGGCCGCCTGGGCAGCAGTGGCTCACTTGACCTGGCCCGAAAGCCACGTCAAGGCGTTGGCAGAAGGCGCCTGGGTGGCCCGGCAGTGCGGCTACCAAGCCGCCGTCAGCGGCCACGAGCTGCACTGGATGGATGGTGACGACACAATCAAGCACGCCACCGTCGTGCGCGGAAACACCGGATGGGACCTCATCCTGACCGACCAAAACACCAGCATCAGTGTCGACTGATCAATTCCTCAATCGAATCCGCGACTAATACAGGTTATATGTAGAATCGAGCCCCTGAAGTGCTGACGCGACACCCAGAGAATCCTTAATTTCACGTCCGCATGGACCAGGCGGCCTCGCAATAGCTGTGCCATAAACAGCAAGACACGGTGATAGTGGCTGACCCGCTTCCAAGCTCGCGGATACACCTACTTTGTCTTGCCTGTGCGCAGGCGCGGCGTGCCCTGCCGTCGTCGTGGCGCGTTATTCAGAGAGCATCGAGGCCTGTCACATGCTCGAAAATCAGACTGGTCTGGGTGGCAGCCACGATTGGGTTCGAGGACAGGTGTTCGAGCACGAATTGGCGGATGTGGTCGGTGTCCCGCGTGATGACGTGAATCAGGAAGTCGTCCACTCCGCCGACGAAGAAGAACTGGGTAACTTCCGGCACCTTCTTCAAGTTCTCGCCGAAGGCGGCCATTTGCTGGCGAGCTCCGGGGCGCAGGCGCACGCTGATCAGCGCCTCGATGGTCTGCCCCGATGCTTTGGGGTCCACCTCGATGGTGAAGCGACGGATTACTCCGGCCCGCTGCAGGGTCTTCATCCTCGTCAGGCACGTGGAGGGGGCCACCCCGAGGTTCTCGCTCAGGGCTTGGTTGGTCATCCGCGCGTTGGCTCGCAGCAGTTCCAGCAGGCGACGGTCGAGGTCGTCGAGCTCGTAGGGCCGGCGTCGATCCTGCGGCGAGGGTTGTGTGATGCGGGTCACCTTTTCTACCATTCTGTAGATTTGGCGCGAACTCTCGAAGGATCTGCAATCCTACCTCCAGTGATGGCATGAATACGACAGAATTTCTTCGTCTAGTCCATGTTTCTTTGGAAGGTCCGTCATGATTGTCTCCGTTCCCCGCGAAGTGAAGAACAACGAGTACCGGGTGGCCATCACCGCTTCGGGCGTGCACGAGCTGGTCGCCCACGGCCACGAGGTCCTCGTCGAGGCCGGGGCCGGGATCGGCTCGGGGATCGACGACGACGCCTACACCGCTGCCGGCGCGCAGATCCTCGCCGACGCGGAGGAGCTGTGGGCCCGGGCGGACATGGTCCTGAAGGTTAAAGAGCCGGTGGCCTCCGAGTACCACCGCTTCCGCGAGGGTCTGGTGCTGTTCACCTACCTGCACCTGGCCGCCGAACCCGAGCTGACGGCCGCACTGCTGAAGGCCGGGGTCACCGCGATCGCCTACGAGACGGTCCAGACCGCGGATCGGCGCCTGCCCCTGCTGGCCCCGATGAGCGAGGTCGCCGGGCGGCTGGCCGTCCAGGCCGGGGCCGCGGCCCTGACCGCCCCGGCCGGCGGCAAGGGCGTGCTGCTGGGCGGGGTGCCCGGGGTGCGCCCGGCGAAGGTCACCGTCCTGGGCGCGGGGGTGGCCGGCACCAACGCCGCCGCCATGGCCGTGGGCCTGGGCGCGGACGTGAGCATCCTTGACATCAACGTCGATCGCCTGCGCCAGCTCGACGACCGGTACGCTGGGCGCCTCACGACCATCGCCTCCAATGCCTACGAGGTCGAGCGCGCCGTGACCGAGGCGGACCTGGTTATCGGTTCCGTGCTGATCCCCGGGGCGAGGGCACCCAAGCTGGTGACCAGCGCAATGGTCGCGGCCATGAAGCCCGGCAGCGTGCTGGTGGACATCGCCGTGGACCAGGGCGGGTGCTTCGCCGGCTCCCGGCCCACCACCCACGAGGACCCCACCTTCCGCGTCCACGACACGGTCTTCTACTGCGTGGCCAACATGCCCGGGGCCGTGCCGAACACCTCCACCTACGCGCTGACCAATGTCACCCTCCCCTACGCCGTGGCCCTGGCCGACAAGGGCGCCGAGGCTGCCCTGGCCGCCGACCCGGCCCTGGCCGCCGGGCTCAACATCCACGCCGGGCGGGTCACCCACCGCTCCGTGAGCGAGGCCCACGGCCTGGACTACACCGACCGGCAGGATCTGGTCGCGGCCTGACGGGATAGAACTGAAGTGCACCCCATCGGCCAGGCTTCTCGTGCTTGGCAGCACCAGTAAGGGTGCGGGACTTTGACGGGGTCGGCTGAGCAAGGACTCAGCAGAGCTTTACGACCATGACTTCCGCACCGGTCGCCCAAGGCATAACCAGCCGTCTATTGTTGACAATAAGAACGACAGATTTGATGATGAGCTATGACCACCTCGAAGCTTGGCCCCGGCAACATCACAGAGTTGGGCCTCGGTGTCCCGGATCGACAGGGCAACGCCGATGTCCGTGCGTCTCTCTTTTCCGCTGAGGAGTACGCACAGCGTCTGGTGATGGTGCGTGAGCGCATGGACTATCAGGGCCTCGGCGCCCTGATCGTGACGGATCCCGCGAACATCTTCTACCTCACCGGTTACGATGCCTGGTCGTTCTACACCCCGCAGATGCTGTTCGTGCCGGCACAGGGCGAGATGCTCCTCTATTTGCGGGAGATGGACGCTAACGGGGCCTTCCGCACCTCGTGGCTGCCCCCGGATCAGATCGTCGGCTATCCCGAGCGCTACGTCCACCGTCCCCATCTGCATCCCTTCGACTGGGTGTCCTTCGACCTGCGCCGCCGCGGCCAGATCGCCCCGGCCGCCCGCGGGTGCGTCGGTCTCGAGATGGACTCCCACTTCTTCTCCCCCAAGGGGTACCGCTCCCTGGTCAACGCGCTGCCGGAGTGGACACTCGTTGACTGCTTCGAGCTCGTGAATTGGGTGCGGGCCGTGAAGTCGGAGGCCGAGATCCAGTACATGCGTACCGCGGCCCGGGTCACCACGGCAGCGATGCAGGCCGCGATCGACGCGATCGAGCCCGGTGTCCCGCAGAACCGGGTGGCCGCCCAGATCGCCCGGGCCCAGGCCGAGGGCGTCGACGACGCGTGGGGCGACTTCCCCGCGATCGTGCCCATGCTGCCGACGGGCGCCTCCGCCGACACCCCGCACCTGACATGGTCCGACCGTGTCCTGCGGGAGGGCGACGCCGTGGTCGTGGAGCTGGCCGGCGCGCACCGGCGCTACCACGTCCCTTTGGCCCGCACGGTGATGCTGGGTCCGCCCACGGACGAGCTGCTGCGCCTGGAGGCGGCCGTGGGCGAGGGCCTGCAGGCCGTCCTCGACACCGTGGCCGAAGGGGTGCCGGTCCGGGAGCTGGCCAGGGCCTGGAACTGGTCGCTGGCCGAGCGCGGACTGGAGAAGCACAGCCGGCTCGGGTACTCCATCGGCATCGGTTATCCACCCGACTGGGGTGAGCGCACCATCAGCATCCGCACGGAGGACGAGTCCGTGCTGGCCGAGAACATGACCTTCCACGTCATCTGCGGCATGTGGATGACCGGGTACGGGTACGAGGTCTCCGAGTCCGTGCGCGTCACGCGCACCGGGGTGGAGACTTTCACCTCGTTCCCCCGAGCACTCATCAGGAAGTGAGAAACCCATGACGACCACCACCACACACCTCACCACGGTCGAGAACCTCGCCGTCAAGCCCACTCACGGGATCAGTGGGGACCCGGGCCAGGGGTTGCTGCCCTTGGCCCGGCGGGCCGACGGGCTTGTCGGCTCTGTCATCGACTCCTCCACCTCTTTGCTGGCCGCCCAGTCCCACGACATCGTCCGCTTCGCGATGGGCGCCCCCGCCGCCGAGGTCATCCCCACGGCCGAGTTCCGCCGCATCGCCGCGGAGGTGCTCGACGACAGTTCCTTCACCTACGGGGCCACCGAGGGAGAGCCAGGGCTGATCGAGACGGTGGTAGAGCACCACTCGACCACCCCGGAGCCGACCCGCCCCGAGCGCCTCGTGATCACCTCCGGGGGCATGCAGGGTCTCGACCTGGCGTTCAAGCTGTTCGTGGACCCCGGGGATCTCGTGGTGGTCGAGAGCCCCACCTACACGAACGGCTCCGGCACGGCCCTGAGCTACGGCGCGGACATCCTCGAGGTCCCGATGGACCGAAACGGCATGGACGTGGACGCCCTGGAGACCCTGGTGGCCGAATCCGGCCGGACCCCGCGGGTCATCTACACCATCCCGAACTTCCAGAACCCCTCCGGCACCACTCTCAGCGAGGCCCGTAGGGTCCGCATCCTGGAGCTGGCCCATCGGTGGGGATCGATGATCCTCGACGACGACCCGTACGGGGGCCTGCGTTTCGCCGGCCAGGATGTCCCGGGCTTCCGGGAGATCAGCCCGGACGACCCTCTGGTGTTCTCGGTGCGGACCTTCTCCAAGGTCCTCGCCCCCGGCCTGCGGGTGGGGTGGGTGGACGCGGACCCGAAGCTGCGCAAGCTGCTGATCGCCGGCAAGCAGGCCATGGACACCTGCACGAACGTGCCCGCCCAGCACATCGTGGAGCGCTTCGTGCGCCAGGGCGGCTACGACGACCACCTGGCCGGTCTGCGCACGGAGTACCGCCGCCGCAAGGAGGCCATGGACGCCTCGATTGCCCGGCATCTGGGCTCCCGGGTGACCACCACGGATCCCGAGGGCGGGTTCTTCCTCTGGGTGACCCTTCAGGGCGAGGACGCCCGGGTCTCCACCTCGCGGCTGTTCGAGATCGCCCTCGCCGAGGGCGTCGCCTTCATCCCCGGCCCGGCGCTGTCCCCCTCGGGCCGGTTCGAGGACGCCTTCCGCCTCTGCTTCGCCTCGACCACCCCGGAGCGCACGGAGGTCGGGCTGCAGCGCCTGGCCCGCGCCCTGGACATCGCCCGCGCGGAGCTCGACCGCTGAACGACGACGCGGGCGCAGCCCGGTCCGGGAGGAACCATGCAGACTGCCCACGAGTTCGAGCACGCCGTCCTCGACCTCATCGACCCGGACGAGGTCGTGGCGCTGACCCGAGCCCTCGTCGACGCCGGCGGGGAGAACCCCGGCGGCACCGAGGAACGCACCGTACAGATCCTGGAACAGGCCGGCCGGATCCGCGGGCTCGAGGTCCGCACCGACCCGGCCGCCCCGGGCCGGCCGAACGTGGACGTCGAGCTGGCCCCCGGCGGACCGGTCGGGGACGGGCCCGGTCTGCTCTTCCTCGGGCACTCCGATGTGGTGCCCGCCGGGCCCGGCTGGACCCGGGAGCCGTTCCGCTCCGTCGTGGCGGACGGCCGGGTCTACGGGCGGGGGGCCACCGACATGAAGGGTGGGCTCGCGGCCGTGCTGGTGGCCATGGACGCCCTACGCCGCTCCGGTGCGGAACTGCGCGGGCCCGTGCGGCTGGCCTGCACCGTGGACGAGGAGGACCTGGGCCTGGGGATCCGGCACCTGACACGGCGAGGCCTCGGCCGGGGCTTCTGCGGGTGCGTGGTCGCCGAGCCCACAGACCTCCAGACGGTGGTGGGCTGCCGGGGCGACGCCTACCTGGAGCTCGAGGTCACCGGGGTGCCGGCGCACT
The DNA here is from genome assembly GCF_947500125.1 of uncultured Kocuria sp. Lineage (GTDB taxonomy): Bacteria > Actinomycetota > Actinomycetes > Actinomycetales > Micrococcaceae > Kocuria. The sequence continues at coordinate 16,249 of NZ_CANMRA010000032.1, forward strand.
CCGGGCGGCCCGCCGACGGACGCAACGCCATCGACGCCGCGGCCCGGGTGCTCGAGCTCGTCCGCGCCGACCACGACCGCCGGCAGCAGGACCTCGATCCGCTGCTGGGCGCGGGCACCTGGAACGTCGGGCGGATCGAGGGCGGGCGCACCACCTCGATGGTCGCCCCGTCCTGCCGCGTGTGGCTCGACCGCCGGTTGATGCCCGACGAGGACCCGCACCGGCTTGCCGCGGACCTGGTGGCGGCCGTGGACGCGGCCGGCATCACGGGGGACGGCATCTCCGTGAACATCGAGGTCACCATGGCCATGCCGGGGTTCCGCACGGACCTCGACCACCCCCTGGTCACCGCCGTGCACGGTGCCGTCGCCGACCTCGGCGGCCCCGCGTCGGTGGGCGGGTGGAGCGCGGCCTGCGACGGCGGCTTCATCGCCCGGGACCACGGCGTCCCCACGGTGGTGATGGGCCCCGGCGGCCTCAATGACCAGGCCCACCAGGTCGACGAGTCCGTGGGCGTGGACGAACTGGTCCTCGCCGCGCGCGCCTACGCCCTCACCGCGCTGCGGCTCCTCGGCGCCTGACTGAAGTTCCCGGCTTGCGGGGGACTTCCGGCGTCACCGGGACACCCACGTCCCCCGCCGCACCACGTCTCAAAGTCCAGCACAGGTTGTTCCCGTGCTCCCGAGCTCTCATCCCGTGTCGATGATGCGCCTGGGGCCCTGCGCTGCGCCGGTGGCAGTCACGGCCCGTGGGCGGAGATGGCAGAGACCCCCGCACCTCGGATCGAGGTGCGGGGGTCTCCAGGTGGAAGGTCAGGCCCGGGCCCGGGCGCGAATGATGTCCTGCGGCTTCGTCTCCGGGATCTCAGTGCCGCGCAGGGACGCGCCGACGGTCTCCTTCATGGTGCGGACCGCGATGAGCCCGACGACGCAGGCTGCCATCATGTAGAACGCCGGGACCAGCGGGGTGCCGGTGGCCTCGATGAGCGCTTCGTTGGCGAGCGGGGCGGTGCCGCCGAAGACGGCCGTGGCGAGGTTGTAGGTGATCGCGAAGCCGGCGTAGCGCACGTGGGTGGGGAACATGGCCGGGAAGGTCGCGGAGATGGTGGCCAGCTGCGGGATGTAGAGCAGACCGAGCACCGCGAACCCGAGAAGGGCCCACCAGAACCCGTTGGCCATGAGCATGTACATGGGGATGGCCAGCACGAACAGCCCGATCAGCGAGACGTACCACATGGGCTTGCGCCCCACCCGATCGGACAGGGCCCCGGCGAAGGGGATGACGAGCATCATCGCGAACTGTGCGACGAACATGATGGTCAGCACGGTCCGGGAGTCCATGCCGGTCTGGCCCTCCAGGTAGGTCGGCATGTAGCTCAGCAGGGTGTAGTTCACCACGTTGAGCGCGATCACCAGACCCGTCATCGTGAGCATGGGACGCCAGTACTGGGTGATCAGGTCCTTGAGCGCCGTCCCGGCGGAGGACTCGGCGTGGCCGGCCTCCTCCAGCTCCAGGAAGATGGGCGAGTCCGCCAGCCGAGACCGGAGGTAGAGACCGACCAGGCCCATGGGTCCGGCGAGCAGGAACGGGATGCGCCAGCCCCACTCGCTCATGGCCTCGTTGCCCAGCACCACCTCACCCGACAGGACGATGAGCGAGCCGAGGGCGAAGCCGCCCAGCGTGCCGAACTCCAGGAAACTGCCGAGGAAGCCGCGCTTCTTGTCCGGGGCGTATTCGGCCATGAAGGTCGCGGCGCCGCCGTACTCGCCACCGGTGGAGAAGCCCTGCACGGCGCGCAGCAGGATCAACAGGATCGGGGCCGCGATCCCGATGGTCTCCACCGAGGGGATCAGACCGATGCAGAAGGTGGCCCCGGCCATGAGGATGATTGTGAGCGCGAGGATGCGCTTGCGGCCGAGGCGGTCTCCGAGCGGTCCCCAGAACAGGCCGCCCAGGGGGCGGACCAGGAACGAGAATGCGAAGGTGCTCAGCGCCAGGATGGTGCCGTACTCGCCCGGGAAGAAGTTCTGGGTGATGTAGACGACCGACACGGCGTACACGCCGTAGTCGAACCACTCGGTGGCGTTGCCGATGGCGGAGGCTGCGACGGCGCGGTTGACCGTCTTGGCGTCCGGTTCGGGCCGTCCTGTTGCCGGGTTGCGGGGCAGGCCGTCCTGCCGGGCGCCGGAATGGCCAGGATCGTGGTGTGAATTCATGGAATCCTCCAAGAGTGCGGATGGTGCACCGGCTGGCGCCCCGGTTGTGTTGGGCTTGCCTTGAACGGAACAGCCCGCGTGAATGATGGTCAACAATTCGTCAGGTGTCGTGGTGCTTTTGGTGCACCGGGGTCAGGGGTGCTTGCCCCCTCCCCTCGTGCGCGGCCGTGGTCGGATGCCGCGTGGTATCCGACGCAGTGGTGCTCCGGCACCAAGGCGGCCCTCAGCCACCGCTGACCACCGCCCGCGCGGGCGGCTGGGTGCCCCAGGCGGTCGCCTGCTCGTATGCCTGGGCGGCGCGGAGCACCATCCGGTCCGCGTGCCGGGGCCCGATGATCTGCAGTCCCGCGGGCAGGCCCGCCCCGGTGAGGCCGCAGGGCACGCTCACCGCCGGTTGCTGGGTCATGTTGAACGGGTAGGTGTACGGCGTCCAGCTGGTCCAGTTCGGGGAGTGCCAGCCCTCCGGCGCGTCCTGGCCCCGGGGGAAAGCGGGGATCGGCAGGGTGGGGGTCAGCAACAAGTCATAGGTTTCGTGGAAGCGCCCCATGGTCACGCCCAGGTCCATCCGCACAGCCGTGGCGTCCAGGAATTCGGAGGCGCTGATCTCGCCCTGCTCCTCGATGCTGCGGCGCAGCCCCGGGTCCACCTCGTCCATCGCGCCGGGACCGTAGCCCTCCAGGACCTTCGCGGCACCGGCGAACCACAGGGTGTGAAAGGCCTCGACCGGGTCCTGGATACCCGGGTCCACCTCCTCGACCACGGCCCCGAGCTCCACAAACCTTTCGGCGGCGCGGCGGACGAGCCGCTCGATCTCGGGATCGTTCTGCCCGAACCCCAGTGTGGGCGAAAAAGCGATGCGCAGGCCGCCGACCCCGCCCTCAAGCTCTTCCAGGAAGGACCAGGTGGGCGTCGGCAGGGCGGACCAGTCACGGGAGTCGAAGCCCGTGATGATGTCCAGCAGCAGGGCGGCATCAGCCACGGTGCGGGTCATGGGCCCGGCGTGGGCGAGCGTGCCGAAAGGACTGGCCGGAAACATCGGAATGAGGCCGTAGGTGGGCTTGATCGCCACCGTGCCGGTGAAGGCGGCAGGGATCCGGACAGAGCCACCGCCGTCCGTTCCCACGGACCAGGGCCCCATGCCCATACCCACGGCCGTGGCGCTGCCGCCGCTGGAACCCCCCGAGGTCAGGTCAGCGCCCCATGGGTTGCCGGTCGAGCCGTGGCGCAGGGAGTCGGTGACCCCTTTCCACGCGAACTCCGGGGTGGTGGTCTTGCCGAGGAGCACGGCACCGGTCTCGCGCAGCCGGGCCACACAGGGGGCGTCCTCCTCCCACGACCGGTTCGCGTCGATGAGCCGGGTGCCGCGCAGCGTGGGCCAGCCCCGGGTGTAGAAGATGTCCTTGATGGACGTGGGGACCCCGTCGCCGGGACCCAGCGGCTCCCCCGCATGCCATCGCTTCTCCGATTCGGCGGCCGAGCGCAGGGCCTGCTCGTGGTCCACGGACACGAAGGCGTTCACTGCACCGTCCAGCTCATAGATGGTCCGCAGCACGGCCCGCGTGGCCTCGACCGGGGAGAAGCTGCCCCGGCGGTAGCCGTCCAACAGCTCGAGCGCCGTGAGTTCCGTCAAATCAGTCATGGTCTTCCTTCTAGGTCGAAGTCGGTCGAACGGGGACCACGATGGGGCCACTCCGGGTGGTCGCGGGAGTCTTTCCGCCCTGCGGAACGAAGAGCAAGGCATCCGAGACGACGTGGTCCGGGGGCGTCAGGTTGAGAGACCACGAGAGAGAAGGGAAGACCACGCCGGCCCGGATCACCGCCGCCCGCCAGGTCCCCGTGGCCGGGCCGGGTGTCCGCACGGCACGGGCATGCTCCTCCATGGCAGTCGCCGATGGGCCACAGCCCAGCAGTAGCGTCCTGAAATCGGCTGACTGCCCCCCCCCCCCGGACCTCGGCCGCACGGTCAGCAGTGAACGAGCGGTCCAGGATGGGCACATCGGGGAGCGCACTGGGAAACACGTGATCACCATCCCCCGTCGTACGATTGTCTACAAGAAGCATATGGTGTTGATGTGAGCTAGGCAACAAGGAGAAGGCATGAGGCGCGCCGCGGGGTGTGGGTCCGGCTCCGGAGCCGTTGAGGATAAGCCTGGAGACCGCTACCGCAGTCTCGATACCCTTCCTCCGCAGGGTTGCCCACAACTGGCACCCGGACGTGCGTATCGGAGCAGGTCACAGGCGGTGGGCACGGGGAATGTCAAGGTGCCCAGCGGGTCATCAGAAGGCGCGGAGCACCGCAGGGGAAGCGAAATCGGGACATAGTGCAGCCCTCGCTCTAGTCCGCTTCGGGATATGATTGTGAACAATATTTTTGTCCAGCACGGTTACCTATGGTCGGAGGCACCATGACCAGCCCCATACTTCAACCGGTGGTCCAGGAGACGACGCCTGCCCTCATCGCACGGCAATTGCGCCGGGCCATCGGCGAGGGCGACCTGGTGCCCGGTCAGCAACTGAACGAGGCCGAGCTCAGCCGCCGCCTGGGTGTGAGCCGCGGGCCCCTGCGGGAGGCCATGCAGCGACTCACCCAGGAGGGCCTGCTGGTCAGCATCAGGAACCGGGGCGTGTTCGTCATCGAGGTGACGGACGACGATGTGCGGGATATGTACCTGGCGCGCACCGCGGTGGAGCGAGCGGCCGCGATGCGAGCCATCCAGGTCGACGCTGAGCACGCGGGTGAACGACTCCTCGAGGTGGTGCGGACGATGACGGCTGCGGTCGCGCAGAATGACACGGACGCGCTCACCGAGGCGGACGTGAAGTTCCACGCGCTGCTCGTGGCCCTTGCCGGCAGTGCCCGGCTTTCCCGGATGCACACCACGCTCATGGTGGAGACCCGTATGTGCATCACCGCGCTGGAGAGCCGGTACAACTCCCACATCTTCCGGCTGGACGAGCACCGGGGCATCGCCGAGGCGATCGGACGATCTGACGTGGAGCGCGCCGATCGGCTGCTCCTGGACCACATGGAGGACGCCATCGGCCGCCTGAGTCCCTCCGAGGGCTGACAGAAGAGCACCACTCACGTCCGGGACTCTCCGGAGCCGGTCCTGGTCCAGTCGACACCGACCGACCCATCCGCCCGCCCCTGAGTCACCCACGGGTGGGCACCGGGCAGAGGGCAGAGGGCAGAGGGCAGACGAGAACACATCCAGTCGTACCCGAAACGCACGGGTGCTCCTTGCCCGGCCAGGACAGTCGGGCGAGGAGCACCCGCGCGTGCGGGGCCCGGCGCACCGGGCCGTTGCGTCAGCCGCGGGGAACGGCCATGTACTTGGTCTCGAGGAACTCCTCGATGCCGACGCGGCCGCCTTCGCGGCCGAGCCCGGAGGCCTTGATGCCGCCGAAGGGTGCCGCGGGGTTGGAGACGATGCCCGTGTTGAGCCCGAGCATGCCGACCTCGAGGGCGTCGCCCACCCGGAAGCCGCGGTCGATGTCTTGGGTGAAGAGGTAGCCCACCAGGCCCCACGGGGTGTCGTTGGCCATGCGGACGACCTCCTCCTCCGTGTCGAACGGGATCACGGGGGCCACGGGGCCGAAGATCTCCTCGTTCATGAGTTGCGCGGTGGGGTCCACGTCGGACAGGACGGTCGGCGAGTAGAAGTATCCGGGCCCGTCCGGACGGGACCCGCCGCAGACGACCGTGGCGCCCTTGGACACCGCGTCGTCCACCAGCTCTTGCACCTTGGCCAGGGCCTTTTCCTCGACGAGGGGGCCGACGTCGGTGCCGTCCTGCGCGCCGTCGCCGACGGACAGCGAGCCCAGGCGCGCGGCCAGCCGCTGGGAGAACTCGTCCGCGACCGGGCGCTGGACGAACAGGCGGTTCGCGGCGGTGCAGGCCTCGCCCATGTTGCGCATCTTCGCGGCGACGGCGCCTTCCACGGCACGGTCCAGGTCCGCGTCCTCGAAGACGACGAACGGGGCGTTGCCGCCGAGCTCCATGGAGGAGCGCATCACGTGCTGGGCGGCCTGCTCGAGCAGGCGCACGCCCACCTCGGTGGAGCCGGTGAAGCTGATCTTCCGAGCGATACCGGAGGACATCCACGGGCCCACCACGGAGGAGGCCTTGGAGGTGCAGATGACGTTCAGCACGCCCTCGGGGAGGCCTGCCTCCACGAGGATGTCCACCAGGGCGAGGGAGGACAGCGGGGTGAGGTTGGCGGGCTTGAACACCATGGTGCAGCCGGCGGCGATGGCGGGGCCGATCTTGCGGGTGCCCATCGCCAGCGGGAAGTTCCACGGCGTGACCAGCACACAGGGGCCCACCGGTTCCTTGGACACCAGGATGCGGTTCTTGCCGTCGCCGGTGGTGGTCTGGTCGCCGCCGATGCGCACGGCCTCCTCGGAGAACCAGCGGAAGAACTCGGCGGCGTAGGCGACCTCGCCCTTCGCCTCGGCGAAGGGTTTGCCCATCTCCGTGGTCATGATCAGGGCCAGTTCGTCCTGGCGGTCCATGATGATGTCGTAGGCGCGGCGCAGGATCTCGCTGCGCACCCGGGGAGGGGTCTTCGCCCAGTCCTTCTGCACACGGCCGGCCGTCTCGATGGCCCGCTGGGCGTCCTCGGGGCCGCCGTCGGCGACCGTGGCGATGACCTCTTCGGTGGCCGGGTTCACGACGTCGAAGCGCTTGCCGGAGGCGGCCTCGCACCACTGGCCGTCGATGAACAGGCCGGTACTGACCTTGCCGACGGCGTCGAGGGCCTGCTGGGAGGTGCGGAAGGCGTTGACGTTGGTGGTCATGGGGTGTCCTCTTTCTGGGTCGTGGAGCGGGTTCGGTCGGAGGCGGCCGGCTGCGGCGGGCCCGGGTCCAGGATCTGGGCCAGGTGCAGGCCCGGTCTGGTGGCGTCGAGTTGGTTGATCTGCATGGCGCAGGAGAAACCGTCGGTGAGCACGGCGGTCTCGGCCCCCGTGCCGCGCAGGGCCGGTGCCAGGGCGTTCTCGGCGACCTGCATGCTGACGTCGTAGTGCTGTTTCTCGAAGCCGAAGTTGCCGGCCACGCCGCAGCAGCCGGTGGCGTCGACCACGTCGGTTACGCCCGCGGCGGTGAGCGCGGCACGCTGGCCGGCCGCACCGAACACCGAGTATTCGTGGCAGTGGGTCTGCAGCACCACCTGCTCGGGCACGGGACGGGCCGGGGACGGGGTCCACCCGTCTGCGGCGCGCTCGGCCGTGTGCGCCGCGAAGCTGCGCACACGGGCGGCGACCCGCCGCGCCTGTTCCGTGGGGACGAGCTCGGGCAGGTCCTTGGCCAGGGCCGCGGCACAGCTGGGCTCCACGACCACGATCGGGCGGTCCGTGCCGTCGTCGAGCGTCTCCGCGGCCCGGGCCAGCAGCTTCTTGGCGGTGCCCAGCTGGCCGGTGGAGATCCAGGTGAGTCCGCAGCAGGCATCAGCGGAGCACTCCACGGTCTCCCCGGAGTCGGCGAGCACGCGGGCGGCGGCACCGGCCACCTCGGGGCGGAAGCCCCGGGTGAAGGTGTCCACGAACAGCAGTGCGGTACCGGCGCCCGGCTGCTGCGCGCCGGCGGCCGTGACCTCCCGGCGCCACTCTCTCGCCCCGGCGAAGCGCGGCATGGTGCGCTTAGTGGTGAGCCCACCCACGACGGCGGCGACCTTGGCCAGGGGCGTGGCCAGTACCGCGTTGACCAGCGGGGCGATCCGCCCGGTGAGCTTGAGCCAGCGCGGCAGCCAGCCCAGGGAGAAGTGTGAGATCGGGCGGAGTCGGCCCTGGTAGTAGTGGTCGAAGAACTCAGACTTGTAGGTGGCCATGTCCACCCCGGCCGGGCAGTCGGTGGCGCAGGCCTTGCAGGACAGGCACAGGTCCAAGGCCTCCCGCACCTCCTCCGATCGCCAGCCCTTCTGCACGGTGGCCGCACCACGGACCATGTCCTGGAGCACCCGCGCCCGGCCGCGGGTGGAGTCCTTCTCGTCCCGGGTGGCCCGGTAGCTGGGGCACATGACCCCGCCGGTGTCCGCACGGCAGCGGCCCACCCCGATGCAGCCCTGGACGGCGTGCACCCACGGGTCGGTGCCCGCGCCATGGGCGGTGGCCGGGTCGTCGGTCTCCACCAGCGATCCGCCGCCGTGGCTGCCGACCGGGCGCAGATCGAAGCTCGTGCGCCACTCCCGCGCCGGGATGCCCTCCAGCGCCAGGTGGGCGTCCATCGGGTCCGGGGCCGTCATCGAGCCGGGGTTGAGGATCCCGGAGGGGTCCCACAGGCGGCGGTACCGGGCGAAGGCCGCGAGCACCGTCGGGGAGTACATGATCGGCAGCAGTTCCGAGCGGGCGCGCCCGTCCCCGTGCTCGCCGGACAGCGACCCGCCGTGGCGGACCACGAGCTCGGCGGCCTCACGGGTGAAGCGGCGGAAGACTTCCCGCCCGGCGTCGGTGCGCAGGTCGAAGGTGATGCGGATGTGCATGCACCCGGCGCCGAAGTGGCCGTACATCACCCCGTCCAGGTCGTGTTCGGCCATCAGCACGCGCAGGTCCGCGAGGTAGTCCGCGAGGTCCTCCGGGGCCACGGCGGAGTCCTCCCAACCGGGCCAGGACTCCCCGCCGCTGGCCAGCCGGGACGACAAACCCGCCCCGTCCTCGCGCACGCGCCACAGCGAGGCTCGCTCCACGAGGTCGGGCACGGCCCGACCCTCCACGAGCCGGCCGTTCTCGGCCAGCCTCGTCAGCAGGCGGTCGGCCTCGGCGGCCACCGCCTCGGGCTCGGATCCGTCGAGATCCACGAACAACCAGGCCCGTCCGGCGGGCAGGCCCAGCACGGAGCCCGCCCCGCGCCGGAACCGCATGGTCTCCACGATGGCCTCGTCGGTGCCCTCCACCGCCGCCGGCGAGAACTCGAGGATGGTGGTGATGTCCCGTGCGGCCTCCACGACGTCCTCGTAGCCCAGGCACACCAGCAGCGCGCTGGCAGGTTTGGGCACGAGCTTCATCCGGGCGCGGACCACCACGGCGCAGGTGCCCTCCGAGCCCACCAGCGCGCGGGCCATGTTGAACTTCTTCTCCGGCAGCAGGTTCTCCAGGTGGTACCCGGAGACCTGCCGCTGGATCCGGCCGAGCTCGACGCGGAAGGCGGCGAGGTTCTCCCGCGCCAGCCGCGTCAGCGACTCCGTCAGCTCGGCCGCACGGGCGGCCGACGCGTCGTCGGACGGATCGGTGGCGCGCAGACCCGTGGTGGTGGCCGTCAGCCGCGCGCCGTCGGTGGTGACAACGTCGATCTCCACCACGTGGTCGGAAGTGCGACCGTAGCGCACGGAGTGGTTGCCGCACGCGTCGTTGCCAATGGCCCCGCCCACGGTCGCACGATTCTTCGAGGAGGGGTCCGGAGCGAAGGTGGAACGGTTGCCGGTGGCGCGCTCCACCTCCCGAGTGAGGTCCGACAGGACCACGCCCGGGTCCACGTCCACGGTGCCCGAGGCCTCGTCAATGCCGTGAATGCGGTTCAGGTAGCGGGAGAAATCCAGCACCACCCCGGGGCCCACGGCGTTGCCGGCCATGGACGTGCCCCCGCCGCGACCGATCAGCGCAGTACCGGTCTCCCGGCAGGCCGCCACCGCGGCCAGCACCTCCTCCACGGTGCGCGGGAACACCACGGCCAGCGGGGGCACCCGATAGTTGGAGGCGTCATAGGCGTACTCGGCCAGCCGGCGCGGCGAGGAGTCCGCCGCTACCCCCGCCGCGGCGAGGAGGCCCAGCACAGCGGGGTCGACGGCGGCCTCCCTGCGGGCGGCAGTAGCTGCCGTGCCAGAGGCTACGACGTCGGGGAGGGCGGGAACGGTGGCTTCGCTCATGCGTGCTTTCAGGCTCCCGTCGTGCCCGCAGGGACAGCACCGACCACAGCGGCCACAGCGGCCTCGAAGCGCTCCAGCCCAAGGGAAACTTCCTCTTCGGTGACCACGAGGGCGGGGATGAGGCGCACCACGTTGCCCTCCGGCCCACAGGTGAGGGTAAGCAGTTCCTGCTCCGTGGTGGCCTGCTGGACGGCCGCGGCCGTCGCGGCGTCCGGGGTGCCGTCCTGGGCGGTGAACTCGATGCCCTGCATCAGGCCGAGGCCGCGGACGTTGCCGATCACGGGGAAGCGCTCCTGGATCTGGATCAGCCCGGCCTGCAGCTGTTCGCCGCGCACCCGCGAGTTCTCCACCAGACCCTCCTCCTTGACCACCTCGAGGGTGGCCACGCCGGCGGCGGCGGAGACCGCGTTGCCGCCGTAGGTGCCACCCTGGGAGCCCGGCCAGGCCTTGGACATGGTCTCGGTGGAGGCGGCGATGGCCGAGATGGGGAAGCCGGAGGCGACGCCCTTGGCCGTGATGATGATGTCCGGAGTGGCGGTGGAGTGCTGGTGGCCCCAGAACTTGCCCGTGCGCCCGACGCCGGCCTGCACCTCGTCGAAGATTAGCTGGATGCCGTACCGGTCGGCACGCTCCCGCAACCCCTCCATGAAGGCCGGCGGGGTCGGCAGGTAGCCGCCGTCGCCCAGGGCGGGCTCGATCAGGAAGGCCGCCGTGTCGTTGGGCGCGGTGCGGGTCTTCAACAGGTAGTCCAGCTCCTGGAGGGCGAAAGCCACCGCGGTCTCCTCGTCCCAGCCGTAGCGGTAGGCGTAGGGGAACGCCGACATGTGCACCCCGGCCATCAGCGGCGCGTATCCGGCCGAGAACTTCGTGCCGGCCGTGGTGAGGGAGGCCGCGGCCACGGTGCGACCGTGAAAACCACCCTGGAAGACGACGATGTTCGGCCGGGCCGTGGCCATGCGCGCCAGACGGATGGCGGCCTCGACGGCTTCGGAGCCGGAGTTGGCGTAGAACACGGAGTCCAGCCCCTCCGGAAGCACCTCGCCGAGCTTCTCGGTGAGCTGCAGCAAAGGCTGGTGCATCACGGTCGTGTACTGGGCGTGAATGATCTTGCCAACCTGCTCCCGAGCAGCCGCCACCACCTTGGGGTGACAGTGACCGGTGCTGGTGACACCGATGCCGGTGGTGAAGTCCAGGTAGTCCCGGCCGTCAGTGCCATAGATCCAGCTGCCCAGGGCGTGGTCCACGACCACGGGGGTCGCCTGCTTGAGTACGGGGCTCAGAGATGTCATGGCTCACATTCTTCCCACCAGATCGACTTATTGTCAACAATCTTCCGGGGTCTTACAGTGGGCCCATGGAAGAGACAGCGCAGTCCCAGCCCTCTCAGCGTCGCCCGAAAGTTGTCGTCCTCACGGCACCCGGCACGAGCGCCCCCTACAACGCCTTGGATTTCGAGGATCACGCCGATGTGGTGTGGGCTGATGCGGAGGGTCTTTCTGGGGCCCTGCCCGGGGCCCAGGTCTTGTTCGTCTGGGACTTTTTCTCCCCAGCCTTGCGTGACGCCTGGTCTTACGCCGACTCCCTGGAGTGGGTCCACGTGGCCGCCGCGGGCGTGGACTCCCTGCTCTTCGACGAGCTGCGGGAGTCCTCCGTCCAAGTCACCAACGCCCACGGCGCCTTCGACGGGCCCATCGCGGAATTCGTCCTGGCCTCGGTGCTCGCCCACGACAAGCAGCTGCACACCAGCAAGGAGCTTCAGCGCCGGTCTGTCTGGCAGCATCGCGAGGTGCAGCGCAGCGCGGGGCAAAACGCGCTCGTGGTCGGTACGGGCGGGATCGGGCGTGCCACGGCCCGGCTGTTGCGCACCCTCGGCCTGGAGGTGCGAGGTGCCGGGCGCACCGCGCGGGGGGAGGACGCGGACTTCGGGACCGTTGTCCCCAGCGCGGAGCTGGCAGAGCACGCCGGATGGGCGGACCACCTCGTGCTCATCGCTCCCCTGACAGAGGACACCCGCGGCCTGCTCGGCGCGGATGTGCTGGCCCGGATGAAGCCCACCGCCCATGTGGTGAACGTGGGCCGGGGCGCGTTGGTTGACGAGCCGGCCCTGGTCCAGGCCCTGCGAGAGGGCCAGATTGCAGCCGCGTCGCTGGATGTCTTCGATGAAGAGCCGTTGCCTGTCGAGCATCCGTTCTGGCAGATGGACAACGTGCATGTGTCCGCGCACATGAGCGGGGACGTCGTCGGTTGGCGAAACACGCTGGCGGACCAATTCGTACAGAACCTCACTCGCTGGTGTATCGGCGAGGAGCTGGTCAACCAGGTGGACAAGCAGCTGGGTTACGTGCGCCGGGCCTGAGGCGCGGGAGTTAATATCCCCGCGCGGACCGGATGACAGTAGAGCGCGCAGAAAGACGAAACGGGAGCGGGGCCGGGAATCCTCCCGGCCCCGCTCCTTCACGTTGAACCGCCGAGCACGCCTCAACCATCATGGTCGCTCGACCGCGACCCTGAGCGGGAGCTCGTAGACCCTGAACACAGCACGTGTGTCCCTGCCGGCCACGCCGAAAACCTCCTCCAGCCGCCGGAGACCTCCTTGGCGAGTGAGGACCGGTCGCGGACTTCCCCGGCCGAGGTGATGCGCACCGTCAGGTTCACGATCGAGCTGATCCGTTCGAGGGAGCTGGGGCGCTGGGACAGGGGTCGTCAGGCGGTTGAGCGGAGATGATCTCGGTGGCGCGCCGGTTCTCGGCGATGCCAACCTCCGCTCCCAGCTTGCCGGAGACAAGCATCGCGCCATGCCATGGCGTGCCGGTACGGAGTGGTCCTTGAGGTGCAAGTCGGATTACGCACTTACTTGACCAGGACGTAGCTGCTCGCCGACTCGGCAGGCCACACTCGGCCTACCAGCCGATCAGGGATAGAGGCCCCGGGTGGTGTGCGCCTCGGCCACGCGCTGAACGGCGGTCAGGGTGGCGGCCTCGCGCAGCGTGACCTCACGGCGGCGCGCGGTCTCGAGGACACTTGTCCACCCCTGGAGCATGCGGCGCTCAAGCCTCTCGTCCACCTCGTCGGCCGTCCACCAATAGGCCTGGTTGCCCTGGACCCACTCGAAGTAGGAGACGATGACGCCTCCCGCGTTAGCGAGGATGTCCGGGACCACCAGGACGCCCTGGGTGTGCAGCTGCCGGTCGGCCGCGGCCGTCGTCGGACCGTTGGCTCCCTCCACGACGATGCCTGCCCGCACACGGTGCGCGTTGCCCTCGTGCAGCACGCCCTCCACTGCGGCGGGGATCAGCAGATCGACGTCGAGCTCCAACAGCTCATCGGAGCCGATCGCATCAGCTCCCTCGAAACCGATGACCGACCCCGTCCGCTCCGCATGCGCCAGCAGGCGCGGGACGTCCAGCCCGCTGGCCGCGTGGACCGCTCCGTACTGGTCCCCCACGGCCACCACCCGCACCCCGGCCTCGGCCAGGAACTCGGCCGCGCCCGCCCCGACCTTGCCGAAGCCCTGGACCGCGGCGGTGCTCCCGTGCGGCCGCAGGCCACGGTGGGCCAGGGCGGCCAGGGCGATGTGCACCACGCCTTTGGACGTGGCCGAAGAGCGGCCCAGCGACCCACCCAGGCTGACCGGCTTGCCCGTGACGACAGAGGGCACGGTGAAGCCCACACTGGTGGAATAGGTGTCCATCATCCACGCCATCGTGCGCTCGTCCGTGCCGATGTCCGGGGCGGGGATGTCTCGTTCCGGACCGATGATCGGCAGGATCTCACTCGTGTACCGACGGGTGACCCGCTCCAGCTCCGCCGGGGAGTAGTTCCGGGGGTCGATGGTGACTCCACCCTTGGCCCCGCCGTACGGGACGTCCAGCAGGGCGCACTTCCACGTCATCCACATGGCAAGCGCACGCACCTCGTCCAGCGTCACGTGGGGGCTGAACCGCACCCCTCCTTTCGCCGGTCCGCGGGAGAAGTTGTGCTGCACCCGGTGCCCCGTGAACACGTCCACGGTGCCGTCATCACGCCGGAGCGGGATACTCACCGACATCTCGCGACGAGGCCGGGCCAGCATCTGGTGCTGGCCCGGCCCGTAGGAAAGGGTCTCGACGGCGGCCTTCAGCTGGCTGAGGGCGTCGTCAAGCGGGTTGGCCGAGAGCTCGGCGGGGACAGAAAGTGCGGTTGTCGTCGTCATTGACCTCGTGTCCTGGGATTCGGAACCAATCAGGCAAGTGCCTGATTGTTTACAATCCTACGTTAATGAATCCTCCGGGGACACCCCGCCCCGCCGACGCAGGGCTTCGAGTCAGACCGTCTCGGCGCGGGCGAAGCTGAGCGTCTCCCCGCGCGCACCGCCCATCCAGACGTCCTGGCACGCGGCGGCGAACTCCTCCATCCCCTCCTCGATCGTCGCGAAGACGTTGCCCGGCACCCATCCCACGTCGCCATTCACCAAAAGGTTGTTCCGCCCATAGAAGACGGCCAGATCGATGAGCAAGCGGTTCTCAGAGGTCCCCGCCGAGGCCTCGTACCCGTAGGCGGGATTGTCGAGTACACCCTCGAACGTGAAGTAACACAGGTCCCCAGTGATCGGAGTGATCGTCTGATTCTCCGGACCGGGCTCTTCCGCGGCGAAGGCGGGAACGAGCGCGTAGATCTCGTTGCGCGCGAACTTGCCGTGGAACACCTGCCCCGACTGGGGCAGGGCCTGCCACACCGCCTCAGCGGTGCGCGGCGCCTCATCGTCGAGCAAGCGCGCCCGGGCGGTGACGCCCCGCTTCTCCAAGGTGATGGTGATGTATCGGCTCATGGATCGTCCCCGTTCGGTCGAAGGCAGAGGCACCACGAAACGGCACCCTATGATTGTCTACAATCCAACTGTAAGCTTTTTCGTGAGACGTGCAACACACCACGAAAGGGTCTCCATCATCATGCACACCGTCGTCATCCTCTATCCTGGCCACAGCGCGGAGGACGAGTTCCCCGCCCTTGAAGAGCTCATCCCGGACACCTCCTTCCCCGTGATCCACACCTGGGAGGGCAGCACCGACCACGACGTCGAGGCGTTGCTGGCGCTAGGCTCACGAGCCAACCTGGTGCCGTCCGCCGAAAAGGCCCGGAGCCTCTCTCCCGACGCGGCGATGTGGGCGTGCACCTCGGGCAGCTTCGTCTACGGGTCGGAGGGGTGCCGCGAACAGGCGGGGTGGGTCCAGGAAGCCGCCGGTGTCCCGTCCTCCTCCACCTCCCTGGCCTTCGTCCAGGCGGTGCACCACTTGGGGCTGAGCAGAGTCGCGGTGGCCGCGACCTACCCGGAGGACGTCGCCTCGCACTTCGCACGGCTCCTCGAGCAGGACGGGATCACGGTCACCGCCCTGTCCACCTACGACGTTCCCAGCGGCGAAGACGCGGGCCTGCTGGACGAGGAATGGGTGCTGGAGACCGCCCACGCCGCCGATCTGACCGGCGCGGAGTGCCTGCTCATCCCGGACACGGCGCTGCATACGGTCGCCGCGCTACCCCGGCTCGAGGAAACCCTCGGTGTGCCCGTGCTGACCGCCAACCAGGTCACCGCCTGGCAGGGGCTCCGTCTAGCCGGCCACCCGGCCCGCGCCGAGGGGCTCGGTGCCCTGTTCAGTCACTAAGCGAGACGCTGAGCGGTTTCGACGACGACGACGCCCCACCTCAGGGGCGTCGTCGTCGTCGTCTTCCATCCGTCATCGTTGGTCGGGCCACTCCGCCTCAGGCGGCGCGCCCCACCTCACCCAGGCGCTGATCCTGGGTCACCAAGGGCAGCCCAAGCCGTCGCAGGCCCGCCCACGCGGTGACCTGGTTCGCGGTCAACACGGGCTTACCGAGCTCCTCCTCAAGGGCCGCGATGATATGGAAGGTGGGCAGGTTGGTGCAGGAGACGAACACGGCCTCCGCATCCGGGTGGTCGGCCTGGCGCACGAGATCGGCAGTGACGTTGTAGGGCACGTGCCAGATCAGGCGGTCCAGGCCCAGGCCCGCAGTCCCCACGACGGTGCGCCCGTCGGCGGCCAAAAAGTCCTCGAGCCGCTCCGTCAACTTGGGGACGTAGGGCGTGGCGATGGCCAGCCGGGTGATCCCCAGGACGTCCAACGCCTCGAGCAGGGCCTCGGACGTGGTCACCGCGGGGGCACGAGTCTCCTCCCTGATGGCCGCGGAAATCTTCCGCGCCCCCTCGATCCCATTGACGAAGCTCCCGGACGTGCAGGCGAAGACCACAGCCTCCGGCTCGACTGCGGTGAGGCACCGGGCGGTGGAGCGGATCTCGGCGTCGTCACCGAGAGCACTTGCCATAATCTCGTCCACCACCATGGGGTGGTGGGGGGTCCGGGCAACAGCCAAAGAGACGTTGTCGGGCATCCAGCGCCACAGCTCCCGGTCCAACGCCATGTCATAGGGATTGACCACGCCGATGACGCGATCAGGCTCGGGGCCTTCGGGAACGAACCTCTGGATGTTAGGCATGTCTCATCTTCCCATAGTGTCTGATCGTCGACAATAATTTGATGATAAGGAGAATCCCGTGATTCCTGATCTTCCACCTACTCAGCCATCCACCCAGGGCCGCGCCCGCACCGACCATGATGCCTACCTTCGGACGCTCCCACCCACGCCCACACCCGCCGGCGCCTACGTGCCGGTCACAGAAGCCGGGCTACTGGTGTTCACCGCCGGTCACACCCACGCGGTGCAGGGAACTCTTGTTCATCGAGGAATGATTGGCATATCGGAGGGGCCTACCCCTGAAGACGCCCGCGGCTGTGCTCGGCTGGCCGTGCGGAACTGCCTTGCCAGTCTCGCCCACCACCTGGGCGGCCTCCACCGTGTCGAGCGCGTGGTGTCCATGACCGGATACGTGGCGGCAGTGCCGGAGTTCACCGCCCACCCTGCCGTGCTCGACGGAGCCTCCGACGAGCTGCTGGCCGCCTTCGGAGAGAGCGGTCGTCCGTCACGGGCCGCCGTTGGCGTGACGAGCCTCCCCGACGGAGCCGTCGTGGAAGTCAGCCTGGTAATACTCCTTCAGCCCTAAGCCTCGATTCACCGATCGACTGTGGGCTGTGAAGGTCGTCCTGGCGATATGCAGACCTGCCGCCCAGCGCAGAGCCGAAGAGAGACCTTTAGGGTCGTCCCACGACACCTGAGCCGCCAGCCCCGGCAGGGGGATCATCGGGTTCTTCATCGCATGAGGTCCCCAAGACTTTGAATAAGTAGTGCGCAACGGGGACCCCAAGCGGGCCCGGATGCGCCCGTGTGGAGGGCCCGCAACCAGGCGTGGTTGTCATGCCCGTTTACCCCGCGCGATGAAAAGCCCGCACAGCTGCGTCATACGCACCACGGTGTCCACAGGTAACGACGGCCTCAAATGATGGTCGCTTGCGGGAGCTCCTGGATCCGCCGGTACAAGGTCGCGCGGGACATGCTGAGATCGCGGGCGACCTGGGTGGCTGGCTCCCCGGACTCGATCAGGCGCAGGGCGTTGCGGATCTGGGAGTCTGTGAAGGTCTGGCGCCGGCCGCCGAGGTCCTTGCCGGCCGCCCTACGTTTGGCCACCGAGTCGGTGATCCGCTCCCGCTTGATCTCCAGCTCCATCTGGGCCAGCGCCGCCATGACGGTGAAAACCATCGACCCCATCGGGGTGGCCGTATCAACGTCTCCCCCACCGAGGTTGGGTACCCGCAGCCCGGCCCCTCTCCCCCGCAGCGCTTCTGCGAAGGCCAGCATGTTCTGCGTCGACCGACCCAGTCGGTCCAGCGTAGTGATGACCAGCGTGTCACCCTCCTCGAGGGCGGCCACTGCCTTGTCGAAGGCGGGACGGGACGCGCGCCCTCCAGACACTCCATGGTCCGTGTAAACGTCATCGCGTCGCACGCCAGCGGTCAGCAGGTCAGACATTTGACGGTCTGCGTCCTGCTGACGCGTAGACACGCGTGCATAGCCGATCATCTTCCCCATGTCCACCTCATTTGTCTCGCAACTAACGTTGAGTATCCGATTCTAGGGGCAGTGATAAAGCACAAGGATGCGAGACATACCAAACCGCGGAAACATGCGGGCGAAAATTTCTCGGACGAGACGTCTCGCATCCCTTGCCTACTAAGACACATCGCTGCATGGGTACAGTGAGCGCACAGGCATACAATGTAATGAATACGATGCATACTGCGCCCCGCATTTGCTGGCTACAGGAGGAATCATGCCGTTCGAGGTTTTTGACAAGAGGATGACTCCACTGGCGAAGGCGCCTAGTGTCACTATTCAGAAGCGCGGGGTGATCTCGCTGAACAAGGCTGCTCACGACCTCGTGGACAATGCCGAGACGGTGGAGCTGCTCTACGATCGGGACCGGCACGTCATGGCCCTGCGTGCCGCCGATGACTCCTCCCCGCATGCCTATGCGGTCCGTAACGGCTCCAAGCGAGGCCCCGGGCAGGCGATTGTCTCGGCCACCGCCTTCACCGCCCACTACGGGATTGACACCACCGCCACCAGGCGGTGGAAGCCCTTCGTGGAGGACGGCATGCTGTGTGTGGATCTCACACAGGAGGGCACCGTCATCACCGGCAACCGCACCAATCCCACGGCATCGTCCCAGGACGCCGAGACAGTGGATCCGGTGGAGGATATCGACGCCGTCGATTTCCAGGACAACCCGGTCGGCGATGACACCACCGACGACTCCTGACTCCCCGTACGCCAGCACAGCGCTGTTCTACGACCCATTCACTCGAAAGGAATCTCCACCCATGGCCCAGAAAGTCGAAGTGCACCTCGAGGACGACCTCGACGGCGGCCCCGCCGACACTACCCTCACCTTTGCCCTGGACGGTAAGGACTACGAGATCGATCTCTCCGAGGCCAATGCCGAGAAGCTGCGTGAGGCGCTGCGCCCCTTCGCGGAGGCCGGCCGCAAGGCCATCCCCCGTGCCGGTGCCCGCAGCACTCGGCCCCGCGCCTCGGGCAGCGATCCGGACACTGCCAAGATCCGCGCCTGGGCCAAGGAGAACGGCCACGAGGTCTCCGACCGCGGCCGTATCCACCAGACCATCAAGGATGCCTACTACGCCGCCCACTGACCCAGTAACGCCGTGATAGACAGCGCGCGGCGCCGGTCCTCACCACGGTGAGGACCGGCGCCGCGACCGTTGGGGCCAACGGGGCGAGACAGGAAGGCCGCCGGTACACCAACCCGAGTGGTGCTATCCCTGTGAGACCCCTTGAGGGGGGCGGAAGTGGGGACATCATGAGGATCGATCTTTGATCTACCGCACAGTAGGGTCGGCGTAGCACGCAAGATGGACGGCCGGGGGCCGAACCGCTCGGCGTGGATCGTGTCCGGCACACCGGCCAGGGGGTCGAGGTGGCCGGCATCGATCATGATGCCGCCGTCCTGGCGGTGGGAGCCCTGTGACCCCGTGGGGTCTGTCGTTGGGGGACGACGCTTCCACCACCGGGAGGTGGCTTTCCACTCGACCGGCGTACCGACCCATCATTCCTGCACCACTGTGGGCCCACACCGCCTGGACCCTGGGGGGCTCATGGAACAGGATCATCGCACCAGTATCGGTGTCGCCCGAGACGCCTCCGCCGTGGATCGCCTCACCCGGGCGGCTACCTTCAAAGCACTTCGCCCCGCACTGGAGGCCCTGGCCTCCGCAGCTGGGGACGATCCTCGCCTCAGTGCTGAGACCCGCCAGGTGCTGCGCGCCGTGGTCCGCACCGGCCCGCAGGCCACGCTGGCTATCGCCGATCTCGCCGCCCGCAGCAGCACCCCTAAGGCCCTTGTCCCGGGTGCCCTGGCCGAGCTCAAAGCCCACGGCTACCTTGCTCGTCTTACCGAGATCGCCCCGCACCTGGCCGCGGCCCTGCCCGCCAGCACCCCTCCACGGAACACTGAACCCGCGTGATCGCACCCGGCCACGCCCGGACGGGCTGAACACCCTTCACCCGGCCACGGGGGGGGTGCGCACCGGTGGTGCTGCCGGCTCCACCGGCCGGCCGGTCTCACGTGTCGAAGGTGTGGCGCGGTGTCGTGCCGTAGATCTGGCGGTAGTACGGGGCGAAGCAACTCCGATGGGCGAAACCCCACCGGGCGGCGGTCTTGCCCACCGTGTCCCCGGCGGTGGAATCACCAGCCGTTGAATCCACCCGGCGCCCGAGGGTCAGTATTCAGACGGCATCGACATGAGGAAGGCTCGGCGACCGTGCTGGCGGGGGATGCTAGGCGCTCATCGGGCCGCGGGCCTGGACGATCATGGGCTGGACCGCAGGACGCTGCTCGATGATGCCGGCCATAAGACCAGTCCTCTCCAGCTCGTCGAGAGCGGCCGGGACGTCAGCCCGAGGCGTGCTGGCCCCGGAAGCGACGTCGGTGAGATTGCAGCCCTCTGAAAGGGTCTTGGAACCCAAGAGGGTTAGTGCCACGCGGTAGGCATCCCTGGTGAGCTCCCCGGCGTTCCACTTTGCGAAGATTTGGGCACGGAGTTCGTCAGAGGGAGCGGTGGGGACGGGGTCGAGGATGCTCCCGGAGCTCCAGCGGGGGGCCACCTCCACCACAGCCGCGGGGGCCGCGGACGCCTCGAGGTCGAGCTGGGCAAGGTAGGTAAAGCCGTTGAGGTCCTCGGCGGCCGTCAGATGGCCCTGGGTGGATGCGACCAGGGCGCGGTGCCGGTCGTCCCACGCCAAAACGGAGACGGAGAGCTGGCGGCCGTCCTGCTCGATGATGGCGATGACGCGGGGGTCGGTGTTCGGAATCATGAGGGGTCCTCTCGGAGGGCAGGGGGTAGCCAATGCCAATTTTTCGGGCGGCAGCGGAGGGCACCGGTGAGCAGATTCCCGGGCCTTCACAGCTGAGTGTGGGTAGCGGTTCTCCGCCAGGGGCGATGACCGCCTGCGGCGAGCAGAGCCCGTAACCGATAGTTGTCGAAGTTGCGGAAGCCGCGGGCGACGCGACGCATGGTCTCGATGACGCCATTGACCGCTTCCGTGGGCCCGTTCGAGGCTCCTGCGGTATCGAAGTAGGCCAGGATCGCGGCCTTCCACCGGCGTAAGGTCCGTCCGAGCCGGGCGATCTCCGGGATCGGGCAGGACGGGAAGGCACCGACGATCTCGGCGACGAGCCGGCGCCCCTGCTCGGGGCGGGCGTGGTAGACCGCGCGCAGCTTCTGGTAGCAATGCCAGGCAAGGGTGACCTCGTGATGCGGGTCCCCGGCCTCGAGCTTCGCGTTGAGTCGGCGGACCTGCCTCTCGGTCAGGTGCTCGGCGCCGATCTGCAGGGTGCGGCGGATCCCGTACAACGGGTCCCCGGCTCTCCCGCGGTGGCCCAGAGTGTCCTGCTGCACGCGGCGGCGGACCTCATCGACGACCTGCCCGCCGAGCTTGACCACATGGAAAGCGTCGAGAACGGTGATCGCCTCCGGGAGCTCGTCGCGGATGGCATTGGCGTAGCCGTGGAACGGATCCAGCGTCGCCGTGCGGATCCCGCTCGTGAACGCCGGCCCCTGCTCGATGAGCCAGTCGCCGTAGGCCACCCCCGTGCGCCCGGGCACCAGATCCAGCAGTCGTGCCCGGGGCCGGCCGTCCTCGCCGCGGGAGTGGTCCACGATCCCGGTGACCAGCCCGGTCCCCGGCGGACCCACATGGCGCCAGACGTGCTCGTCCACGCCCAGGGCGTTCACCCCGGCCAGCCGGTCCTCGGCGGCCAGCTGGGCCTCGATGACCGGAGTGATGGCGTCCCAGACGGTGTTCCAGGCGACCCCGAGCATCTGGGCCAGGGCCGAGACCGCGATGTCGTGGCAGCGCAGCTGCGTCACCGCCCAAGCAATCGCGCGGGTGGTGAGCTTGGCCCGCGGTGCCGCCAGCTCGTGGACCTCACTGAAGGTCGTCACCTCGCACGCCGTCTCATGGCAGCGGTAACGGCGTTTGCGCCAGACCACCCGCACGGGCACCCCGGCGCAAGGCAGGTCGTGCAGCAGCACCGCCACCCGGCCATGGCCGACGGCGAGCACCCCGCAAGCCGGACAGCCCACCAGTGACGGCACGGTCTCGACCATCAGGGTGAACGAGGAGCGGTGCCGCTCGATCGTGAGCACGTGGACATCGGGCAGGTCGAAGAGCGCGCACGCCGGCGCGCACATAGCATGGGACACGTCGAGGCCTTCGAGGACGGTTGGATTCAGCACCCCCATCCTGGAGGCCTCGACCCCTACCCGACCCCCGTGACACGCACCCCGCTTGGGCCCTTACCCACACTCATTTGGGAAGGGCCAGATTCCCGCGGGAGTGCAGGGCCTTACTGATTTCCCCATGATCCCCGGTGATTTAGGTTTCCGGCCGCGCCCTGGGTGATAGGGACATTTTTGAGCGGCTGCTGCCCATCGATCCCGACGACGCGGACGTCGCCTT
>NZ_CANMRA010000033.1 GCF_947500125.1 uncultured Kocuria sp.
CGGAGCGCGCCGGGCACCGGCGGGGACGGGGCCGGCGCAGGGCGCGCCGAGGCGGGCCCGTGGGCGGATCAGGGGCGGGCCGTGGCGGAGCCCGGGCCCGCGGAGGCGTTCGACGTGGACGCGGTCGAGGCGCCCGCGGCGGCGTCCGAGGCCGGTGCTGCCGGGCCGCCGGAGAGATAGCTCCAGATCCCGTCCTCGAGCTCCTGCTGGCACTGCGCCGCCCCGGAGAGCGTGAGGGTGCCGGCGACGCACTCCTGGTAGGCCTCGGCCACGGGCCACAGGGCCAGACGGGCGCCGCCGGTGAGCAGGCTCAGCGTGCCCAGCACGATCGCGGCGACCGCGCTCACCACCAGCAGCCGGCGCTGGTCCGTCCCGCGGGAGCGCACGAGGGCCGTGATCCCCAGCCCGATCCCGGCGGCCGCCAGCACGACCCCGGCCACGGTGGGCCACAGGCCGGAACCGACGAGCACCAGCGCGACCGCCGCGCACACCAGCCCGCCTCCTGCCGTACGGGTCGCGGCGGCGCGTCGTGCGTCCGCGGGGGCTGCCTCGGGGCTCGGGCGGGGAGGGGTCATGCCCTTCACTCTAGGGCACCCCGGGCACCGGTCCCCGCCCGCCCGACTAGACTCGACGGCATGCGCATCGTGGTCATGGTCTCCGGCTCCGGCACCAATCTGCAGGCGGTCCTCGACGCCGTCCGGGAGGGCCGGATCGACGTCGAGATCGCCGCCGTGGGCGCCGACAAGCCCTGCACCGGGCTGGACCGGGCCCAGCAGGCCGGGGTCGAGACATTCGTCGTCCGGCCCGGCGACCACCCGGACCGCACGCGGTGGAACCGCGCCCTGCAGGAGGCCGTGGCCGCCCGGGAGCCGGACCGGATCGTCTTCGCGGGGTTCATGCGGATCGTGGACGCCGAGTTCGTCGAGGCGTTCGCGGGCCGGATCATCAACACCCACCCGTCCCTGCTGCCGTCCTTCCCGGGGGCGCACGCGGTGCGGGACGCCCTCGCGCAGGGCGTCAAGGTCACCGGCGTCACCGTCCACGAGGTCGTCGCCGACGTCGACGCCGGTCCGATCCTGGCGCAGGCGGCGGTGCCCGTGGAGGACGGGGACACCGAGGCGCAGCTGCACGAGCGGATCAAGGCCGCCGAGCGCGAGCTGCTCGTGCGGACGCTCGGCGCGACCGCCCGGCGCGGAGCCCTGCACGACGCCCGGTGAGCGGGCCCGGCGGAGGTCCGTAAAATGGTTCCCGGCGGATCCCGCCGGCAACCACGACCTCGAACGCTTGGAGAACCTGTGAGCCCCATCCAGCCCGACCGCGTGCCCATCAAGAGGGCACTGGTGTCCGTCTACGACAAGACCGGGCTGGAGGGCCTCGCCACGGGTCTGCACCGGGCCGGCGTCGCGATCGTCTCCACCGGCTCGACCGCGCAGCGCATCGCCGCCCTGGGCGTTCCGGTGACGGAGGTCGCGGACGTCACCGGGTTCCAGGAGTGCCTGGAGGGCCGGGTGAAGACCCTGCACCCGCGGGTGCACGCGGGCATCCTCGCGGACCGCCGGAAGCAGGACCACATGGACCAGCTCGCGGAGCTGGAGATCGAGCCGTTCGACCTCGTGGTCGTGAACCTCTACCCGTTCGTGGACACCGTGCGCTCCGGCGCCGGCCAGGACGAGGTCGTGGAGCAGATCGACATCGGCGGGCCCTCCATGGTCCGGGCCGCCGCGAAGAACCACGCGGCCGTGTCCGTGGTCGTGGACCCGGCCGGCTATGACGCCGTCGTCGAGGCCGCGGCCTCGGGCGGCTTCGACCTGCGGGCGCGCCGCCGGCTGGCCGCCGCGGCGTTCGCGCACACCGCCGCCTACGACACCGCGGTGGCGACGTGGACGGCGCAGCAGTTCGAGCGGGACGAGGACGCCAACTTCTGGCCGCCCTACGCCGGCCTGGCCCTGCAGCGCTCGGCCTCCCTGCGCTACGGCGAGAACCCGCACCAGAAGGGCGCGCTCTACGTGGACGAGGCCGCGGCCCCCGGCATCGCCCAGGCCGACCAGCTGCACGGCAAGGAGATGTCCTACAACAACTACGTGGACGCCGACGCCGCGCTGCGCGCCGCCTACGACTTCGACGAGCCGGCCGTGGCCGTCGTCAAGCACAACAACCCGTGCGGGCTCGCCGTGGCCACCCCCGGCGCCGAGGACCCGATCGCCGACGCCCACCGCAAGGCCCACGCGTGCGACCCGCTCTCCGCCTACGGCGGCGTGATCGCCGCCAACCGGACCGTGACCCGGGCCATGGCCGAGACCGTCAAGGACATCTTCACCGAGGTCGTCGTGGCCCCCGGCTTCGAGCCCGGGGCCCTGGAGATCCTGCAGGCGAAGAAGAACATCCGCCTGCTCGAGCTGCCCGAGGGCTTCGAGCGGGACGTCCTCGAGTACCGGCAGGTCTCCGGCGGCGCCCTGCTGCAGGTCTCGGACCGGCTCGACGCCCCGGGCGACGACCCCGCGGGCTGGACCCTCGCCGCGGGGGCGCCGGCGGACGAGCGGACGCTCGCCGACCTCGCCTTCGCGTGGAAGGCGCTGCGGGCCGTGAAGTCCAACGCGATCCTGCTCGCCGACCACGGCGCGTCCGTGGGCATCGGCATGGGCCAGGTCAACCGCGTGGACTCCTGCCGGCTCTCGGTGGAGCGGGCCAACGCCCTCGGCGAGGACGGCGCCGAGCGCGCCCGCGGCGCCGTCGCGGCCTCGGACGCGTTCTTCCCGTTCGCGGACGGTCTGCAGGTGCTCCTGGACGCCGGCGT
This sequence comes from uncultured Kocuria sp., assembly GCF_947500125.1. Lineage (GTDB taxonomy): Bacteria > Actinomycetota > Actinomycetes > Actinomycetales > Micrococcaceae > Kocuria. The sequence continues at coordinate 2,795 of NZ_CANMRA010000033.1, forward strand.
GCGCGCCGTGGTCCAGCCCGGCGGCTCCATCCGGGACGAGGAGGTCGTGGCCGCGGCCGAGGCCGCCGGCGTGACGATGTACGTCACCGGGGCGCGGCACTTCTTCCACTGATCCGCGCGCCCGGCCGAGCGGAGCCGGCGGCGCGGCACACGGCAACGGCCGCACCCCTCGACGGGGGTGCGGCCGTTGCCGTGCGTGCCGCTCGCGCCGGTCCGTGCGGTCGGCGGGCGCGCTCAGCTCATGCGCGCTCGGCTCATGCGCTCAGTGCGGAGAGGACCCGGTTGAACGTCTCGGAGGGACGCATCACCGCGAACGTCTTGGCGTCGTCCGGGCGGTAGTAGCCCCCGATGTCGGCGGGCCGGCCCTGCACGGAGAGCAGCTCCTCGTTGATGGCGTCCTCGTTGTCGGCCAGCTGCTGCGCCACGGAGGCGAAGGCCTGGGCCAGCTCGGTGTCCTCGTCCTGGCGCGCCAGCTCCTGGGCCCAGTACAGGGCCAGGTAGAAGTGGCTGCCGCGGTTGTCGATCTCGCCGGCCTTCCGGCTCGGGGACTTGTTCTCCTCGAGGAACGTGCCCGTGGCCCGGTCCAGGGTCTCGCCGAGGATCCGGGCGCGGGCGTTGTCGGCGGTCGAGGCGAGGTGGTCGAGGCTCGCGGCCAGGGCGAGGAACTCGCCGAGGCTGTCCCAGCGCAGGTGGTTCTCCTCGACCAGCTGCTGGACGTGCTTCGGCGCGGACCCGCCGGCCCCGGTCTCGAACAGCCCGCCGCCGTTGATGAGGGGGACCACGGAGAGCATCTTCGCGGAGGTGCCCAGCTCCAGGATCGGGAACAGGTCCGTCAGGTAGTCGCGCAGCACGTTGCCGGTGACCGAGATGGTGTCCTCGCCGCGGCGGATCCGCTCGATCGAGAACGCGGTGGCCTCCTCGGGGGACATGATCTCGATCTGCAGGCCCTCGGTGTCGTGCTCGGTCAGGTACTGCTCGACCTTCGCGATGAGGTTGGTGTCGTGGGCGCGGGTGCGGTCCAGCCAGAACACGGCCGGCGTCGAGGAGGCCCGGGCGCGGGTCACGGCGAGCTTGACCCAGTCCCGGATCGCGACGTCCTTGGTCTGGCACGCGCGCCAGATGTCGCCGGGGGAGACCTCGTGCTCGATGAGCACGGCGCCGGAGGAGTCGACGACCTGGACCGTCCCCTTCGCGGGGATCTCGAAGGTCTTGTCGTGGGAGCCGTACTCTTCGGCCTTCATCGCCATGAGACCGACGTTCGGCACCGAGCCCATGGTGGTCGGGTCGAAGGCGCCGTTGGCGCGGCAGTCGTCGATGACCACCTGGTAGACCCCGGCGTAGGAGCTGTCCGGCAGCACCGCGAGGGTGTCGGCCTCCTCGCCCTCGGGGCCCCACATGTGCCCGGAGGTGCGGATCATGGCCGGCATGGACGCGTCGACGATGACGTCGGAGGGCACGTGCAGGTTCGTGATGCCCTTGTCGGAGTTCACCATGGCGAGCTTCGGGCCCTCGGCGAGACCCTTGTCGATCGCGGCCCGCACGTCGTCGCGCACGTCGGCCGGCAGGGCGTCGAGGCCGTTGAGGATCGCGGCGAGACCGTTGTCGGAGGTCAGGCCGGCCTCCTCGAGGGCTGCGCCGTGGGCGGCGAAGAGCTCCGGGAAGAAGGCCTCGATCACGTGGCCGAAGATGATCGGGTCGGAGACCTTCATCATGGTGGCCTTCAGGTGCACCGAGAGCAGGACGTCCTCCCGCTTGGCGCGCTCGACCTGCTCCGCGAGGAACGCGTCGAGGGCCTCGGCCCGCATCACGGTGCCGTCGACGACCTCGCCGGCCAGCACGGGGATGGACTCCTTGAGCACCGTGGTGCTGCCGTCCTCACCGACCAGCCGGATCGTGAGGGCGTCGTCGTCCTCCATGACCACGGACTTCTCGTTGTCCCGGAAGTCGTCGGCGCCCATGGTGGCGACGTTGGTCTTCGACTCCGCCGTCCACTCGCCCATCCGGTGCGGGTTCTTGCGGACGTAGTTCTTCACCGAGGCCGGGGCGCGGCGGTCCGAGTTGCCCTCGCGCAGCACCGGGTTGACGGCGGAGCCCTTGATCTTGTCGTAGCGGGCCCGGGTCTCCTTCTCCTCCTCGGAGCGCGGCTCGTCCGGGTAGTCCGGGAGGTCGACGCCCTGCTCCTGCAGCTCCTTGACCGCGGCCTTCAGCTGCGGGACGGAGGCGGAGATGTTGGGGAGCTTGATGATGTTGGCCTCGGGCTTCTTGGCCAGCTCGCCGAGCTCCGCGAGGGCGTCGTCGACCCTCTGGTCCTCGGGCAGGCGGTCGTTGAAGGCCGCGAGGATGCGGCCGGCCAGGGAGATGTCGCGGGTCTCCACCTCGACGCCGGCGGTCGAGGCGTAGGCCTCGATGATCGGCTTGAACGAGTAGGTGGCGAGCAGGGGCGCCTCGTCGGTGCGGGTGTAGATGATCTTGGCCATGTGCGGGCTGTCTCCCAGGATGTCGTCGGATCGGTGGTGTTGCTTCCTGGTGCCAAGATACCCGAGGCGGCGCCCCGCCCGCTGGCCGGCCGGAGGGCGCGGGCGGGGCGGGGACGACGGCGGGCCCGTTCCCCCCTCGGGGGAACGGGCCCGTGGCCGGGGCGCCGGCCGGCGCGGGGCCGCTGCCGGCGGGGAGGGGCTCAGCCCTCCGTGGGCTGGGTGGACTCGGCGCCGTTGACGAGCTCGCCCTCGCCGATCACGCGGTCGCCGGAGTCCTCCCGGCCCTCGCCCAGGGCCTGCTGCTGCTCGCCCTGGCCGGAGACCACCTGGATCTTGCGCGGCTTGGCCTGCGCCGAGACGGGGATCGTCACCGTGAGCACGCCGTTGTCGTAGTTCGCGGCGATGCCCTGGATGTCGATGCCCTGGCCCAGGTTGAGCTGGCGCACGAACGAGGAGCTCTGCCGCTCCCGGGTGATCCACTGGACGTCCTGCACCTCGGGCAGCTTCCGCTCCGCCCGGATGGTCAGCAGCTGACCGTCGACGTCGACGTCGACGCTCTCGGGGTCGATGCCGGGCAGGTCCGCCCGCAGGATGTACTGGTCGCCGTCCCGGTACAGGTCCATGGGCATCTCGCGCAGGCCCTGCCGGGCGAACAGCGAGGCGGCGAGCCGGTCGAAATCGTTGAACGGGGTGAACATCGTGGCCATGTCAATCATCTCCTCAACCATGTGAGCAATGTCTTCGACATTTAGTTGAGTCGGATCAACTCAACTGTTGTCCATGATAGGTCCGCCCCCGGGGGTCTTCAACAGGTCGGGGTCCGCATCGCCCAGGGCGAACCGCCCGTCAGTGGGCGTCGTGGGGATACCGCACCCCGATCCGCTCCCGCACCCGGTCGAAGAGCTCCACGAGCTCGAGGGAGTCGGCCCACGGCATGACGGGGGACTCGAGCAGTCCCCGCTGCACGCAGCGCGTGGCCTCGCGCATCTCGAAGACGTATCCCGCGCCCGGCACGTCCACGTGCGCCACGACGGGCGCGGCGCCGCCGCGGGCGCCCGCGGCGGTCTGCAGAACCAGGGTGGTGGGGCAGTTGATCCGGCCGTCGACGCGCAGCCAGCCCTCCGTGCCGCTGATCGTCACCTGGTGGGGGACCGTGGAGGACAGGGTGCCGCTCACGTGCGCCCGGCCGTGCCCGAAGTCCAGGGTCAGGGCGGTGTCCAGGTCCACGTCCGTGGCGCCGAGCTCGGCGCGGGCGCTCCAGCGCTCCGGGGTCCCCAGCACGGCGGAGGTCCAGGTCAGGGGATAGACCATCATGTCCAGCAGCACCCCGCCGCCGTCGGCCCGCCGGAACAGCCGGTGGGCCGGGTCGAGTGGCCGGTGCATGCCGATGGATCCCTCGACCGAGCGCACCCGGCCGAGCCGGCCCTCCTGGATCCAGCGCATCGCCGTGCGGAAGCCCGGGGTCATGCGGGTCCAGACGGCCTCCATGAGGAAGACGCCGTGCTCGCGCGCCAGGCGGAGCAGGTCCCGCACCTCCGCCGCGGTCATGGCGAGGGCCTTCTCGCACACCACGTGCTTGCCGGCCCGCAGCAGCGCCGAGACGTCCCGGTGGTGGTAGCCGTGCGGCGTGGCCACGTAGACGATCTCCACGTCCGGGTCGGCCGCGAGACGGTCCAGGCCCGTGGTCGTGGCGGTGCCGCCGTAGGCCCGCGCCACCCCGTGCCGGCGGGCGAAGTCCTCGGCGCGCTCCTGGTCCCGCGAGCTCACGGCGACGAGCCGGGCGTCGGGCAGCGCCGCGATGTCCGGCACCACCTTCTCCGCGATGTCGGCGGTGCTGACCACGCCCCACCCGAGCGTGCGGCCCGTCGCGGTGCCGGGGTCGTCCAGGTGGGCGGCGTCGAGGGAGGCGGCGACGAACGGGCTGAGGGTCTGGGCAGGCATGGGCGCATTCTGCCATGCCCCGCGCCCCGCGCCCGGGCCTCCGTCTCCACCGCCCGGTGCCTCGCGTCCGCCGCCCATCCGGTGCCGCGCGCCCCGTGCCGCCCAACTCGGACTCCGATCGAACGACCGTTCGTGGCGTAGGCTGGTGCCGTGCCCCGGGTGAGCCAGCAGTACAAGGACGAGCGTCGCCGCGAGATCGTGGCCGCCGCCAGCGAGTGCTTCCTCGAGCACGGCTTCGAGGGGGCGTCGATGCACCGCATCATCGCCGCCACGGGGCTGTCCGCGGGAGCGCTGTACAACCACTTCCCGAGCAAGCAGGAGCTCGTCGCGGCGTCCGCCCGCGCGGCCCTGGACCGGGTCCTGGCGGCCGCGGAGGACGAGCCCGGCACCGATCCCGCGGCGTGGGTCGTGGGGCTGCTGGAGCGGCTGGCCGCCGACCCCGCCACCACCCGCCTGCTGCTCATCACGTGGGGCGGGGCGGTGAGCGACCCCGGTCTGGCCGCGCTGGCCGGAGAGCACCTGGGGCGCGTGCGCGACCGGGTCGAGGAGCGCTACGGGCGGTGGGCGGTCGAGGAGCTGGGGCTCGAGGCGGGCGCGGCCCGGGAGTGGGCCGGGATGTTCGCCCAGGCCATCCTCTCGGTGCTGCAGGGCTGGGTGGTGCAGTCGTGCCTGCTGCCCGGCTTCGACCACGGCGCATACCTTGACTACGCCCGCACCCTCGCGGCGCAGTGACCCGGCGCCGTGACCGAGGGCCGCGACCACGGGCAGTGACCCGGCGCGGGGCGCGGGTCAGGCGTTGAGCCGGCGGTGCTCGGCGGAGAGCTGCACGTAGGTCCGCGCGTTGGCGCGGACCTTCTCCTGCTCGTCCTGCGTGAGCTCGCGCCGGACCTTGGCCGGCACCCCGGCCACCAGGGACCGGGGCGGCACCACGGTGCCCTCGAGGACGACGGCGCCCGCGGCGATCAGCGAGCCCGTGCCGATCACGGCGCCGCTGAGCACGGTCGCGTTCATCCCGATCAGGACCTCGTCCTCCACGGTGCACCCGTGCACCACGGCGCCGTGGCCGACGCTCACGTCCGCGCCGATCGTGCAGGAGTGACCGGGGTCGGAGTGGACCACCACGTTGTCCTGCAGGTTCGACCGTGCGCCCAGCCGGACGGGGGAGCGGTCCCCGCGCACCACGGCACCGTAGAAGACCCCTGACTCCGGTGCCAGCTCAACGTCGCCCACCACCGTGGCGGTCGGGGCCACGAAGGCGGAGGAGGCGATGCGGGGCTCGTGCCCCGCGTGCGGGAGGACCAGGCCGGGCGTCGTGGAGTGTTCCGTCGTGGAGTGTTCCATGGGCCCAGCCTAGCGGCGCCGCCCCCGCCCGCGGCTCAGACGCCCTGCCGGGTGACGGCGGGCCGCGCGGAGCGCTGGTGCCCGTGCTGGAGGGCCACCCGGATCTTCTGGCCGCCCTTGAGCACGTACTCCGCGCCGTGCACGTGGATCGTGACGTCGTCCGCGCGGCGGGAGGCGCCCTCGAGCTCCAGGACGTGGTGGTCGATGCAGACCCGGATCACCTGCCCGCGGTACAGCACGGTGAAGGTGACCGACTCCAGCTGGCTCGGCAGGGCCGGGTCGAACTCGAGCCACCCGCCCCGCACGCGCAGCCCCGCGTAGGCGCGGGTCACGACGTCGACCGAGCCGGCCATGGCACCCAGGTGGATGCCCTCGCCGGTGGTCCCGCCCTGGGTGTCGTCGAGGTCCACCAGCAGGGCGTCCTGGAAGGACGACCACGAGCGGTCCGGGTGCAGCCACGCGAGCACCGAGGCATTGACCACCCGGGAGAGGGAGGAGCCGTGCGAGGAGCGCGCGATGTAGAAGTCGACGGTGCGCTCGATGGCGGCGTGGTCCACCTCGTAGCCCATCCGGCCGAGCTCCTCCACGAGTCCGTCGGGACCGAAGAGGTAGACCAGCATGATCGTGTCGGCCTGCTTGGCCAGCTTGTAGTTGTTGGTCATGTCGCCCTCGTTCTCCAGCAGGAGGTCGAGGCGGCCGATGTTGCGGTACTTGGTCCGGTAGTACTCCCAGTCCAGCTCGTCGAGGTCGTCGTAGCCGTGGAACTGGCTGATGGTGCCGTCCGAGTTGAACGGCACGAACATCCGCTCGGCCATCCGCTGCCAGGTCCCGACCTCCTCGGCCGAGAGGTCGAAGCGGGCGGAGAGCTCCTCGCGCTGGTGCTCCACCATGTCGTGGAAGATGTGGGCACTGTGCCGGAACAGCCAGGCCGCCAGGACGTTCGTGTAGGCGTTGTCCTTCAGCCCGCCGCCGTGCTGGCCGCGCGGGCCGTCGTGGTACTCGTCCGGGCCCATGACGCCGGCGATGTGGTAGCGGCCGTCCGCGGGGTCGTAGTCGGTGAGGGACGCGAACAGGCGGGTGATCCCGATGATCAGCTCCGAGCCCTGGCCCGCCAGCCAGTCCAGGTCGCCGGTGGTCTCGTAGTAGATCCAGGCGTTGTAGGCGATCGCGAGGCCCACGTGGAACTGGCGCCACGAGTTGTCCGGCAGCCACCGGTTGGAGTGGTGGTTGAACAGCTCCGGCGGGGTCTCCTCCCGGCCGTCCGAGCCGGACTGCCACGGGAACGCCGCGCCTTCGAGCCCGAACTCGGTGGCCCGGTGCTTCGCCATGGGCAGCCGGCGCCACCGGTAGGAGAGCAGCGCACGGGTCACCTGCGGCTGGTGCAGGTTGACGACCGGGAGGATGTAGAGCTCGTCCCAGAAGATGTGCCCCCGGTAGCCCTCTCCGTGCAGGCCGCGGGCCGGGACGCCGGCGTCGCGCAGGGACATGTGCGGCGCCAGCGTCTGGGCCACGTGGAACAGGTGCACCCGCAGCGCCAGCTGGGTGAGGCACAGCTCCGCGGTGTTGTCCTCCGGGTCCGGGCACACGTCCACGTCGAAGCGGTCCCACAGCAGCGACCACTCGATCTCGTGGGAGGGCAGCAGGCCCCGGACGCCGCTGGGGTTGCGGTCCAGCTCCGCGAGGGCGCCCTCACGGGGCGAGCCGATCGCCGCGTCGCGGCTCGTGACCACCGCCGTGGTCGAGTCGATGATCACCGGCCGGCCGTCGGCGATGTTGACCTGGTGGCGGCGGAACTCGGTGCCGCCGGGGCGGATCTCGCGGCGCTCCCGGACGTTCTGGCCGCCCTCGATGGTGGTGCGCTGGGCCGTGGTGATCTCGATCTTGGACTGGGTGGTGCGCACGTGGGAGAGCAGGGTCTCGTGGTCGTCGGGCAGGGACGTCGACTCGAGGTCCACGAGGTGGTGGTCGTTGAGGTCCTGGTACTCGGCGACCCCGTTGTTGCGCACGCTGGGGTCGATGCCCGTGCGCAGGTGCAGCCGCCCCGAGAACCCCCGGGCGGTCACCGTGGTCTCCTGCGCCCCCAGGTGGCGGAAGCGCAGCGACACGAGGCGGCGCTGGACGATCTCCAGCTGGGCACGGGCCCCGTCCTCGCCACGGTCGCCGTTGAGGTCGGTGAGGGTGAGGGACCGGATGAGCAGGCCGCGGCGCAGATCCAGCTCCGTGCGCTCGTCGGACGGGCTCAGCCCGCCCTCCGACCACCAGTCGCCGCCGGAGACGCGCAGGTCCAGGTGGGTCCAGTTGGGGGCGTTGACCATGGACTCGTGCTCGACGTCGCGGCCGCTCAGGTGGCTCACCACCCGGTTGAAGATGCCGGCCAGGTAGTTGCCGGGGTAGTGCACCCCGTTGTCGGGGAACTCGCAGGCGGAGCCGCGCACGCCCATGTAGCCGTTCGCCAGCGTCAGCAGGGTCTCCCGCCGGGCCTCGGCGGTCGGGTCGAAGCCCTCGAAGACCAGCTTCCAGGGGTCGTCGCGGCGGGCGCCGAGGTCGAGCTCGCCGACGTCGTTGAGCACGAGCGTGGCCCCTGCCCGGTACAGGTCGTTGCGCTCGCCGTGGCGGCGGATGCCCACCACCATGCCGAAGCCGCCGGCGGCCGCGGCCTGCACCCCGGACACGGCGTCCTCCACCACCACGGACCGGGCCGGGTTCACCCCGAGCATCTTCGCGCAGGTCAGGAACGTGTCGGGGGCCGGCTTGCCGGGGAGCCCGTGCTCGGCGGCGAAGTGGCCGTCCACGATGATGTCGAAGGAGTCCTGCAGCCCGGCCGCCGCCAGCACCGGGACGCTGTTGCGGCTCGCGGTCACGAGGCCCACCGGCACCCCGGCCCCGCGCAGCCGCTCGATGAGCGCCACGGTCCGCTCGAAGACCCGCACGCCCTGGACCTGCAGGGCGTCCTGGAAGTAGGTGTTCTTCAGCACGGCCTGGCCCTGCACGGTCCACGCCCCCGGCGTCTCGTCGCCCTCGGGCAGGCGGGCACCCCGGGCGGCGAGCAGGGAGCGGATCCCGTCCTCGCGCCGTCGCCCGTCCACGTAGTGGCGGTAGTCCGCGTCGGCGTCGAAGGGCCGCCGGTCCACGGTGGTGCCCTCCTCGGCCGGCTCGAGCCGGTCGTCGGCCAGGATCGCGTCGAAGAGGGTCTTCCAGGCCGCCGCGTGCACGGCGGCGGTGTCGGTGACCACCCCGTCCATGTCGAAGATCACGGCCTCGTGGGGGATGCGCAGCTGGTCGACCGCCGGCGAAGGAGCGTCCGCGCCGTGGATGCGCGGCAGGGACGCGGTGAACGGGGCGGTGGGCAGTGCGTTCACGAGAGTTCCTCCGGAAGGTGGGTGCGGTTTCCGTGGCCCCCGGAACCGCACGGAGAAACCCCAGCACACGGCACGCGACGGACCCCGGACGCGGCGTTGCGGTTTGGCACTGGAGCGGAGACGGCCGTCCGTGCCGACGGTTCCTGACCAGTTCATTAAACGGCCCGGGGGCCACAGGGGCAAGCCGCGTCCGCTCAGTGGTCCGCCAGCGGCAGGCGGACGGTGAACCGCGTGCTGCCCGGGACGCTGCTGACGTCGATCCGCCCGTGGTGCGCGTGCACGATCGCCTCCACGATCGAGAGCCCCAGACCCGCGCCCCGGGAGGTCCCGGCGCGGGCGTGGTCCTCCCGGGCGAAGCGGGCGAAGATGTGCTCGAGGAAGTCGGCGCCGATGCCGGGTCCGTCGTCGCCCACCGCGAGCACGGCCTCGCCGCCGGTCCCCGGCCCGCCGGCGGGACCGGTCCCGAGGGACGCCGTGACCGTGGTCCCGGCGGGCGTGTGCTGGTGGGCGTTGGCGAGCAGGTTGATGAGCACCTGGCGCAGCTGGGCCGGGTCGCCCCGGACGAGCACGGGCTCGTCGGGCAGCTCGAGGCGCCAGACGTGGCCGGGCGCCGCGACCCGGAGGTCGCTGACCGTCTCGACCACCAGCTCGAGCAGGTCGACGTCCTCGGTGACCACCGCCCGGCCCTCGTCCAGGCGCGCGAGCAGCAGCAGGTCCTCGACCAGCCCCGTCATCCGCGCCGCCTCGGACTCCACCCGCGACAGGGAGGTGCGGCCCTGCGGGCTCATCGGCTCCGTGAGCCGGATGAGCTCCGCGTAGCCGCGGATGCTGGCCAGGGGGGTGCGCAGCTCGTGGCTGGCATCGGCCACGAAACGGCGCACGCGCGTCTCGCTGCGCTCGCGGGCGGTCAGGGCGTGGCCGACGTTGTCCAGCATCCGCCCGAAGGCGTGGCCGAGCCGGCCCACCTCCGTGTCGGGGTGCGCGGCCGGCGCCACGGCCCCCACGGGCAGGACCACCTCCCCGTGGTCGAGGTCGAGCTCCGAGACACGGGTCGCCACGTCGGAGAGCCGCTCCACGGGGCGCAGGGTGCGCCGGACGACGACGAGCCCGAGCAGCCCCGTGGCGGCGATGGCGCCGGTGGAGATCGCCGCGGTGCTCACCCCGAAGCTGCGCAGGGTGTCCTCCTTGTCGGCCAGCGGCAGGCCGGTCAGCACGAGCCCCCAGTCCCAGGGGTCGTCGACCACCAGCACGCGGTAGCCGCCCACGGCCAGCTCCACGTCCACGGGGCCCCACTGCTCGCCGCCGTCCTCGTCCGACTCCGCGCCGAGCTCCGTCACCAGCTCCCCGATCCGCCGCCGGTCCGCGTCGGTCAGCTCCTGCCGTGTCCCGTCGGCCGCGAAGAGCCCGGCGCGGACCACCTCGCCGTCGACGATCCGGGCGTTGAGGGTCCCCGCGCCCTGCGCGGGGACGTCCATCATGGCCTCGAGCTCCTCCGAGGGCCCGGCGGCGGCCCGGACCCCGTACTCGATCGCGCGGAAGGAGGCGTCCCGGACCTCGCGGTCCAGCTGCTCGCCCAGGGACACGTTGAGGGCCGCGAGGCCCAGGGCGCCCACCGCGGCGCAGGCGACGGTCAGCAGGGCCAGGACCGTCAGCAGCAGCTTGGTGCGCAGCTGCAGCGCCCGGCCCCGGCCGGTCCACCGCGGCCGGGGCCGGGCGCCGGGTCCGGCCGTGCTCATCGGACGGCGCCCACGGGGCCGGGACTCGGAGGGGCGGGGCTCACCGGGGCCGGACTCACGTCGACGGGGCTCACGGGATCGGGGCTCATGGGACAGCACGTCCTCGGTGGGCGCTCACTCGGCCGGTTTGAGGACGTAGCCGGCGCCGCGCACCGTGTGGATCATGGGCGCCCGGCCGGCGTCGACCTTCTTGCGCAGGTACGAGATGTAGAGCTCCACGACGTTGGTCTGGCCGCCGAAGTCGTAGCCCCACACCTGCTCGAGGAGCTGCGGCTTGCTGAGCACCCGGCGCGCGTTCTCCATGAGGCAGCGCAGCAGGTCGAACTGGGTGGCGGTCAGCGTGATCTCGTCGCCGCCGCGGTGGACCTCCCGGGTGTCCGCGTTGAGCACGAGGTCTCCCACGACCAGCTCCGCGGCGTCCGGGTGGGCGATGCCCGCGCGCTGCACCAGGCGGTGCAGCCGCAGCAGGAGCTCCTCCATGTCGAACGGCTTCGTCACGTAGTCGTCCCCGCCCGCGGCGAGGCCGGTGATGCGGTCCTCGGTGCTGTCCTTCGCGGTGAGGAACAGGGCCGGGACGGTGGGGGAGAAGGAGCGGATCCGCTCGAGCACCTCGACCCCCGAGCAGCCCGGGAGCATGACGTCCAGCACCAGCACGTCGGGCCGGAAGCCGCGGGCCTCGACCACCGCGGCGTCGCCGTCGTGGGCGGAGCGCACCTGCCAGCCCAGCATCGACAGGCCCATGGACACCATCTGGGCCAGCAGCGGCTCGTCGTCGACGACGAGGGCGCGCACCGGTGCGCCGTCGGGGTGCCGCAGGCGCGGGAGGTCCACGGCGGTGGGCCGTTGCACGGGCTCGGTCACGGCGGGCTCCCTCCTGGTCCCCGCCGGCGGCGCCGGCGTCCTCGGACCGTCCTCAGCGTAGCGCCGGACCCGCCCCCCGGTCCTTTGCGGACGCACTTCACAGTTCCGGCACAGGAAGCCGATAAGAGCGCCACATCCCCGCCTGCTGGAGTGGACGCAGGAAGCGGGCCCGGGGGGCCCGGACCCGCCGGGCAGGAGCCGGCGGGACGTCACGAGAGGGGAACCACCACCATGCTGCACACCCACCACCCGGTCGGGGAGGCCCGGTCCGCGGCGCCGCCCGAGAGCCCGCGCGCCGGCCGGCGCCTGGTCGGGATCGACGCGGCCCGCGGGCTCGCGCTGCTCGGCATGGTCTCGGTGCACATCCTGCCGTCCTGGGACTCGGAGACCTTCGAGGCCACCGCCCAGTGGACACTGTTCTCCGGCCGGGCCGCCGCCCTGTTCGCGCTGCTGGCGGGGGTGGGGCTGGCCCTCGGCTCGGGCGGGACCCGGGTGCACGAGGGCCCGCGGATGACCGCCGACCGGGCGGGGCTGCTCGTGCGCGCGGTGCTCGTCACCGTGCTGGGGCTGCTGATCAACCAGCTCTCCCCCGAGGACCCGCCCGCCTACAACATCCTGGTGTACTACGGCCTGTTCTTCCTGCTCGCCCTGCCCTTCCTGCACCTGTCCGCGCGCGCCCTGCTCGCCTGGGCGGCGGGGCTCGCCGTGCTCGGACCCGTGCTGGTGCACTCGCTGGGGCCCGTCCTGCCCGGGTTCACCGTCTACAACCCCGGCCTCGCCGAGGTCGTCACCGAGCCGGGCGCCACCCTCGCCCAGCTGCTCGTGACCGGCTCGTACCCGGGGATCACCTACCTCGTCCTCCTCCTGGCCGGCATGGCCCTGGGGCGGCTGGACCTCTCGGCCGCGCGCACGCAGACCGGCCTCCTGATCGGCGGGGCCGCGCTCGCGGCGGGCTCCGCCGTCACCTCCTGGCTGCTGCTGCACCCCCTGGGCGGGATCGACCGGCTGCTCGCCGCGAGTCCCTTCCTGGGCCGGGAGGACGTCCAGGACGTGCTCGTGTACGGGCCGGACCCCGTCCTGCCCACGTCCACCTGGTGGTGGCTGGCCGTGACCGGGCCGCACACCAACACCCCGCTCGCCCTGCTGAGCGGGGTGGGCACCGGGGCCCTCGTGCTGGGCCTGTGCCTCCTGGTGGCCCGCCGGGCCGAGCACGTCCTGCTGCCGCTGGTCGCGGCGGGTTCGATGACCCTGACCCTGTACTCGGCGCACCTGCTCGGCCTCTTCCTGGAGCTGCACTACGAGCAGCCGGTGCTGTGGTTCCTCGTGCACGTCCTGGTGGGCACCGTCTTCGCCGTCCTCTGGCGCCGGACCCGGGGGCGGGGACCTCTCGAACGGGTCGTCGGCCGGTCCGCGCACGCCGGGCGGGACCTGGTGCTGCGCCATCGCCTAAACTCGTAGACGGTCCACCCAGGTCCCCATCTTCAGGAGCGGCATGTCCACGAGCACGTCCCCGTCCGTCACCAACCAGCCCCTCGCCGAGGTCGATCCGGAGATCGCGGCGGCCATCGCCGACGAGCTCGGCCGCCAGCGCGGCACCCTCGAGATGATCGCCTCCGAGAACTTCGCGCCCCGGTCCGTCCTCGAGGCGCAGGGCTCGGTGCTGACGAACAAGTACGCCGAGGGCTACCCCGGGCGCCGCTACTACGGCGGCTGCGAGTTCGTCGACGTCGTCGAGAACCTCGCGCGGGACCGGGCCACGGCCCTGTTCGGCGCCGAGCACGCCAATGTCCAGCCCCACTCCGGCGCCCAGGCCAACACCGCCGTCATGCAGGCGCTCATGACCCCCGGCGACAAGCTGATGGGCCTCTCCCTGGCCCACGGCGGCCACCTCACGCACGGGATGAAGCTCAACGTCTCCGGCAAGCTCTACGAGATCGCCGCCTACGAGGTCGACCCCGACAGCTACACCATCGACATGGACAAGGTGCGGGAGCAGGCCCTGGCCGAGCGCCCGCAGGTCATCGTGGCCGGCTGGTCCGCGTACTCGCGGGAGCTGGACTTCGAGGCCTTCCGCTCGGTCGCGGACGAGGTCGGGGCCAAGCTGTGGGTGGACATGGCCCACTTCGCGGGCCTCGTGGCCGCGGGTCTGCACGCCAACCCCGTGCCGCACGCCCACGTGGTGACCTCCACCGTGCACAAGACCCTCGCGGGGCCCCGCTCCGGGGTGATCCTGACCACGGGCGAGCTCAAGAAGAAGATCGACTCCGCCGTCTTCCCGGGCCAGCAGGGCGGACCGCTCATGCACGCCATCGCTGGCAAGGCCGTGGCCTTCAAGATCGCGGGCACCGAGGAGTTCCGCGACCGCCAGGAGCGCACCGTCGAGGGCGCCCGCATCCTCGCCGAGCGCCTCGGCGCCGACGACGTCGCCCAGGCCGGGGTGTCGGTGCTGACCGGCGGCACCGACGTGCACCTGGTCCTCGTGGACCTGCGCCACTCGGAGCTGGACGGCAAGCAGGCCGAGGACCTCCTGCACCAGGCCGGGATCACCGTCAACCGCAACGCCGTGCCGTGGGACCCGCGCCCGCCGATGGTCACCTCCGGGCTGCGGATCGGCACCCCCGCACTGGCCACCCGGGGCTTCGGCGCCCCGCAGTTCGAGGAGGTCGCCGAGATCATCGCGACCGCCCTCAAGCCCGGGGCGGACATCCCCGCCCTCCGGGCCCGCGTGGACCGGCTGGCCGCGGACTTCCCGCTCTACGACGGCCTCGAGGAGTGGTGAGCATGGGCGCGCAGATCCTCGACGGCCGGGCGGCCTCCGCAGCCATCAAGGCCGAGCTGGCCGAGCGCGTCGCCGTCCTGGCGGAACGGGGGATCACCCCCGGCCTCGGCACGGTGCTCGTGGGCGAGGACCCCGCCTCGCGCTCCTACGTGGGCGGAAAGCACCGGGACTGCGCCGAGGTCGGCATCTCCTCGATCCGCCGCGACCTGCCCTCGGACGTCTCCCAGGCGGAGCTCGAGCGGGTCCTCGACGAGCTCAACGCGGACCCCGCGTGCACCGGCTACATCGTCCAGCTGCCGCTGCCGGAGCACATCGACACCAACGCGATCCTCGAGCGCATCGACCCCGACAAGGACGCCGACGGACTGCACCCGACCAACCTCGGCCGCCTGGTGCTCAACGTCTCCGAGCCGATGGCCTCCCCGCTGCCGTGCACGCCCAACGGGGTCGTCGAGCTGCTGCGCCGGCACGACGTCGAGCTCGCGGGACGGCACGTGCTCGTCGTGGGCCGCGGCGTGACCGTCGGCCGGCCGATCGGGCTGCTGCTGACCCGCAAGGAGATCAACGCCACGGTCACCCTCGCCCACACCGGCACGACGGACCTCGACGAGCTGCTGGCCCAGGCCGACGTCGTCGTGGCCGCCGCCGGGCGACCGCACATGATCACCGCCGACAGCCTCAAGGACGGCGTCGTGCTCCTCGACGTCGGGGTCTCCCGCGTGGAGGACCCCGGGACGGGGAAGAAGAAGCTCACCGGCGACATCGACCCGGCCGCCGCGCAGAAGGCCTCCTGGATCTCGCCGAACCCCGGCGGGGTGGGGCCCATGACCCGCGCCATGCTGCTGCTCAACGTCGTGGAGACCGCCGAGCGGCACGCCGGGATCCGCTGAGCGTCGTCCACCTCCTCACGCCCCCCGGAGCCCGCGCCCCGGGGGGGCGTGACCGTCCCCGGCGCCGGCACGGGAGGGTGCCCGCACCGGTTCGTGGCCCGGCCCGGGATTTGAGACAATGGGGACCATGCGCTCCCTCGGATCCCCGACCCCGTCCACCTCCCCGGCCGCCGAGCCCGGCGGCCGCGCCGCCCGGTGGGGCACCGCGCTCGGCCTCGCCGTGCTCGTGGTCATCTTCGTGGCGGCGCTGCTGCAGGCCGCGAACGCGAACTCGTGGCTGGGCTGGACGCTCGCCGGCATCGCCCTCGGCTGGCTGCTGCTCGCCACCTGGGTGGTGCTCATGGTCCGCAAGGCCGCCCGGTTCGGCCGCCGGCAGGTGGACGAGGCCCGGGAGCAGCTGCGCACCGGCTCCGGCCGTGCCCCCGCCGCCACCCGCTCCGGCGCCGCGGACTCCATGCGGGACGAGAAGCTCTCGCACAGCTTCCAGATCGTCCTGGTCCAGTCCAAGGTGATCAAGCAGGAGCTCGCCGCGCTGCCGGTCGAGGGCCCGGAGCGCGAGGCGCTGGACCGCGCCCTCGACACGATCGACATCACGGCCGGCAACGGGATGAGCATGCTGCGCCAGGAACCCCTCAGCGGCACCGTGGTCGACTGACCCCCGTCCGCCCCGCAGCACGACCCCCCCGCTCGTCACCACCCGGAAGCCAGGAGCCCCCGCATGTCCCGCCCCGAGAACGTCCTGCGCGTCGCCACCGTCAACGTCAACGGCATCCGCGCCGCCTACAAGCGCGGCATGGCCGACTGGCTGAGCGGACGCGACGTCGACATCCTGTGCCTGCAGGAGGTCCGCGCCCCCGACACGGTCGTCCGGGAGCTGCTCGACGAGCAGGCGTGGAACGTCCACCACGCCGAGGCGGCCGACAAGGGCCGGGCCGGCGTGGCCGTGGCCACCCGCCGCGACGCCCGCGGCGGGTCGCTGCTGCCGGTCGCACGGCGCGGCTCCATCGGCCACGAGCACTTCGAGACCTCCGGCCGATGGGTCGAGACCGACCACGCCCTGGCCGACGGCAGCACGCTGACCGTGGTCTCCGCCTACGTCCACTCCGGGGAGGTCGGCACCCCCCGCCAGGACGACAAGTACCGCTTCCTCGACGTCATGACCGAACGGCTGCCGGAGCTCGCCCGCGGCAGCGACCACGTGCTCGTCGTCGGCGACCTCAACGTGGGGCACACCGAGCTCGACATCAAGAACTGGAAGGGCAACGTCAAGAACGCCGGCTTCCTGCCCGAGGAGCGGGCCTACTTCGACCGCTTCTTCGGCGAGCACGGGTACCGCGACGTCGCCCGGGACCTGGCCGGGCCGGTGCCCGGCCCGTACACGTGGTGGTCCTACCGCGGCAAGGCCTTCGACACCGACGCCGGGTGGCGCATCGACTACCACATGGCCACCCCGGGGCTCGCGGCCCGGGCCGTGACCGCCGTGGTGGACCGTGCCCCCAGCTACGACACCCGCTTCTCCGACCACGCGCCCGTGGTGGTCGACTACCAGCTCTGACCCCGTACCCGCTCCGCGCCCACCCGCGCACGCCCGATCGAAGGACCCCGCACCGTGACCCCTGAGCCCGCCCCGTTCGACGTCCCCACCGCCTCCGGCAAGCCCCGTGTCGTCTCGGGGGTGCAGCCCTCGGCCGACTCCCTGCACCTGGGCAACTACGTGGGCGCCGTGCGCAACTGGGTGGACCTCCAGGACGACACCGAGTGCGTGTTCTTCGTCGCCGACCTGCACGCCGTCACCGCCGAGCAGGACCCGGCCACCCTGGCCCAGCGGACCCGGGTCACGGCGGCCCAGTACATCGCCGCGGGCATCGACCCCGAGCGCTCCACCCTGCTGGTGCAGTCCCACGTGCCCGAGCACGCGCAGCTGGCGTGGGCGCTCAACTGCATCACGGGCTTCGGCGAGGCGTCCCGGATGACCCAGTTCAAGGACAAGTCCGCCAGGCAGGGCGCCGAGAACGCCACGGTCGGCCTGTTCGCCTACCCGGTGCTCATGGCCGCGGACATCCTGATCTACCAGGCCCACCAGGTCCCCGTGGGCGAGGACCAGCGTCAGCATCTCGAGCTGACCCGCAATCTCGCCCAACGCTTCAACACCCGGTTCGGGGACACGTTCGTGGTCCCGGAGCCGACGATCCTCGCCGAGTCCGCCAAGATCTACGACCTGCAGAACCCCACCGCCAAGATGTCCAAGTCCGCGGCGTCGGAGAACGGGCTGATCCGGCTGCTGGACCCGGCCAAGAAGAACGCGAAGAAGATCCGATCCGCGGTCACCGACGACGGGACCGAGATCCGCTTCGACCGCGAGGCCAAGCCGGGCATCGCCAACCTGCTCACCATCTACTCGGCGCTCACGGGCCGTCCCGTGGACGACGTCGTGACGGAGTACGAGGGGAAGCTGTACGGCCACCTCAAGGTGGGGCTGGCGGAGGTGGTCACCGAGACGCTGGACCCCATCCAGGAGCGCGCCCACGAGCTGCTGGACGACCCCGCGGAACTGGACCGCCTCCTCGCCCGGGGCGCCGAGAAGGGCCGGGAGATCACCGTCCGGACCCTCGCGGGCGTCTACGAGCGGATGGGCTTCCTGCCGCGCCTGGGCGGGTCCGGGGGGCTGGGCTAGGCTGGGTCCCGTCCTGTGAGGAGTTGAGTTGACCCGTACGCAGCAGTCCCCCACCATCCGCCCCGGCCAGGTGTACGCGGGCGTGGTGATCGAGCTGCCCGAGCCCGTGGGCCGGGAGCTGCAGGACTGGCGCGCGTCCTTCGGGGACCCCGCCTCCTACGCCGTGCCGGCGCACATCACCCTGATGATCGCCCCGCAGGCGGAGCACTGGGACGACGTCGTGGAGCGGGTGGGCTCCGTGGCCCGCGAGTGGGAGCCGTTCCGGGTGGAGATCAACGGGACCGGCACGTTCCGCCCCGTGAGCCCGGTGGTCTACCTGCGCATCCAGGAGGGCGAGGAGCAGTGCCGGGCGCTGCACGAGGCCCTGCACCAGGAGCAGCTCGTCTCGGCGTCCCCCTTCGAGTTCCACCCCCACGTCACGATCGCCCAGGCCGTGGAGGAGGAGGACCTCGACCGGGCCCAGGACATGCTGCGGACCTACCGCGCCGGGTTCCTCGTGGACCGGATCGGCCTCTACGAGCTCGACGGCCTCGGCGTCTGGCAGATCCGCGAGGAGTTCCCCTTCACGGGGCGCGACCGCGACCGGGCCTGAGCCGCCCCGGCCATGAGCACCCGCGCCGGCCCCCGTCCCGGTCCCGCCCCGAAGCTGCCGCCCCGCGCGGTCGACCGGCACGGCATGCGACGCGAGGCCCTGCGCCAGCGGGCGCTGCTGCGCGAGAAGCGGGCCGCCGGCACCGGCGCCCTCGGCCTGGCCGGGTCGGCGCTCGCGGCGGCGCTCGCCGAGGTGTACCGGCGGATGCCGGTCCGCGTGGTGCTGCACTACCTCTTCCACGGCGGCCCGCTCATGGCGGCAGGCCTGTCCTTCGTGCTGATCTTCGCGTCCACGGCCCTGCTGGTGATGGGCTTCTCCGTGATCGGCGTGTTCCTCGGCAACGACCCCGTGGTGCGCGACGCCGTGGTGGAGGCCGTGACCGAGCGCGTGCCCGGCCTGCTCGACACCGGGGACGGGGGAGTGGTCCCCCTGGAGCTGCTCGAGGACACCCGGCCCTTCACCCTCGCCACGGTGATCGGCGGCGCGGTCCTGTTCTTCTCGGGCTGGCGCTGGGTCTCGGGGGTGCGGCTCGCGTTCCGCCGGCTCTTCGAGGTGCCCCCGGCGCAGGGCCTGCCCATCGCGGCCGTGCCCCGGGACCTGCTGGGCCTGCTCGTGCTGGGCGTGCTGCTGGCGCTCTCGGTCGTGGCCAACGGCGCGGCCTCGGGCTTCCTGGGCTTCCTGCTCAACACCACCGGGGAGCTCGGCTGGGGCCGCGGACCCGAGTGGCTGCGCACCGGGCTGACGTGGGCGCTGAGCACCCTGCTCGTCGTGGTGCTCGACGCCCTGTTCGCCCTCGAGCTCGTGCGCGGCGTCGCCGGGCTGCGGATCACCCGCCGCGCCCTGATCGTCACGGTGCTCGCCGCGGCGGCCGGCAATTTCGCGCTGCGCTACATCGGGGGCACGATCGTCGCCGGGGCCACCACCAACCCGTACCTGCTCTCGGTCGCCCTCGTGGTCGGCGTGCTCCTGTGGTTCTACCTGTTCAACCAGATCCTGCTGTTCTCGGCGGCGATCGGGGCGATCGTGCACGCCGACCAGCGCGGCGGGCGGGTGCACCCCGACGGCGAGAGCGTGGCCATCACCGTGGTGCCCATGGCCTCCCTGCCCGGGCGCCGCTGAGCTCCCGCCCCGCACGGACGACGGCGGCCCGCCCCCTGCCGCGCAGGGGACGGGCCGCCGTGGCCTCGGGGCACGCTCACATGGAGCGGCTCAGGATGGCGTTCTTGACCTCGGCGATGGCCTTCGTGACCTGGATGCCGCGCGGGCACGCCTCGGTGCAGTTGAAGGTCGTGCGGCACCGCCACACGCCCTCCTTGTCGTTGAGGATCTCCAGGCGCAGGTCCCCGGCGTCGTCGCGGGAGTCGAAGATGAACCGGTGCGCGTTGACGATCGCCGCGGGCCCGAAGTACTGGCCGTCGGTCCAGAACACGGGGCACGACGACGTGCACGCGGCGCACAGGATGCACTTGGTGGTGTCGTCGAAGCGCGCCCGGTCCTCCTGGGACTGGTAGCGCTCCATGGTCGGCTCGTTGCCGCCGGCGACCAGGAACGGCATGATCTCGCGGTAGGACTGGAAGAACGGCTCCATGTCCACGATCAGGTCCTTCTCGCACGGCAGGCCCTTGATGGGCTCCACCGTGACGGGCTTGGACAGGTCGAGATCCTTGAGCAGCACCTTGCACGCGAGGCGGTTCTGGCCGTTGATGCGCATCGCGTCCGAACCGCACACGCCGTGGGCGCAGGAGCGGCGGAAGGACAGCGAGCCGTCGATCTCCCACTTGACCTTGTGCAGGGCGTCCAGCACGCGGTCGGTGCCGTACATGGTGAGCTTGAACTCGTCCCAGTGGACCTCGTCGGAGACCTCCGGGTTGTAGCGGCGGATCTGCAGGGTGAGGTCGAAGGTGGGGATCTCCTGCTCGCCCTGCTGCTCCTCGGGCAGCTCCACGCGCGCGGCGGGCTCCCCGCCCTCGGCGTTCTCGGCGGCGGGGTCCACGGCCGGGGCGTCGGCCTCGTCCCGCTCGTCCACGGACCCGGCGTCCGCGTCGGTCTTGTAGCCGGCGCGGTCGTCCTGGTCGTGGCCCGGGGCGTGGCCGTGCTCGGGAGCGCGGTCCTGGGGGTCGTCGTCGCGGCCGTCCTCGGGCCGGTCGGGAGTGTGTGCGGTAGACATCAGTACTTACGCTCCATGGGCTCGTAGCGGGTGAAGATGACGGGCTTCGTCTCCTGCCGGATCCCCGCGGTGGGGGAGGAGGGGTCGAGGTAGACCATCGAGTGCTTCATGAAGTTGGCGTCGTCGCGCTCCGGGAAGTCCTCCCGGAAGTGCCCGCCGCGGGACTCCTCGCGGTGCAGCGCGGCCACGGTCATGACCTTGGCGAGCTGCAGGAGGAAGCCGAGCTCCACGGCCTCGAGCAGGTCCAGGTTGAAGCGCTTGCCCTTGTCCTGGATGGAGATGTTCGCGTACCGGGCCTCGAGGGCGGCGATGTCGTCCAGCGCCGCCTGCAGGGTCTCCTCGGTGCGGAACACCTGGACGTTGAGGTCCATGGTGTCCTGCAGGTCCTTGCGGATCGCGGCGACCTTCTCGGTGCCGGTGCCGTTGCGGGCGTTGTCGAGCAGCGCCACGGTGCTGTCCAGGGCGGTGTCCGGGACGGGCACGAACTCGGCCTGCTGCGCGTACTCGGCCGCGTAGATGCCGGCGCGCTTGCCGAACACGTTGATGTCCAGCAGCGAGTTGGTGCCCAGGCGGTTGGAGCCGTGCACGGACACGCAGGCGACCTCGCCCGCGGCGTACAGGCCCGGGACCACCGTCTCGTTGTCCTGGAGCACCTCGGCCTTGATGTTGGTCGGGATGCCGCCCATGGCGTAGTGGCAGGTCGGGAACACCGGGACGGGCTCCGTGTAGGGCTCCACGCCCAGGTACGTGCGGGCGAACTCCGTGATGTCGGGCAGCTTCGCGTCGATGTGCGCCGGCTCGAGGTGGGTGAGGTCGAGCAGGACGTAGTCCTTGTTCGGCCCGGCGCCGCGGCCCTCGCGCACCTCGTTGGCCATGGAGCGGGCCACGATGTCGCGGGGGGCGAGGTCCTTGATGGTGGGGGCGTAGCGCTCCATGAACCGCTCGCCGTCCGCGTTGCGCAGGATCCCGCCCTCGCCGCGGGCGGCCTCGGAGACGAGGATGCCCAGCCCGGCCAGGCCGGTCGGGTGGAACTGGATGAACTCCATGTCCTCGAGGGGCAGGCCGTTGCGGAACGCGATCGCCATGCCGTCACCGGTGAGCGTGTGGGCGTTGGAGGTCGTTTTGAAGACCTTGCCGGCGCCGCCGGAGGCGAAGACCACGGATTTGGCCTGGAAGACGTGCAGCTCCCCGGAGGCGAGGTCGTAGGAGACGACGCCGGCGACGCGGCGCTGACCGTCCACCTCGGTCATGATCAGGTCCAGGACGTAGTACTCGTTGAAGAACTCCACGTTGTGCTTGATGCAGTTCTGGTACAGCGTCTGGAGGATCATGTGGCCGGTGCGGTCCGCGGCGTAGCAGGCGCGGCGCACGGGGGCCTTGCCGTGGTCCCGGGTGTGGCCGCCGAAGCGGCGCTGGTCGATCTTGCCCTCGGGGGTGCGGTTGAAGGGCAGGCCCATCTTCTCGAGGTCGAGGACGGCGTCGATGGCCTCCTTGGCCATCACCTCGGCGGCGTCCTGGTCGACCAGGTAGTCACCGCCCTTGATGGTGTCGAACGTGTGCCACTCCCAGTTGTCCTCCTCGACGTTGGCGAGGGCCGCGCACATGCCGCCCTGCGCCGCGCCGGTGTGGGAGCGCGTGGGGTACAGCTTGGTCAGTACGGCAGTTCGGGAGCGCTGACCGGCTTCGATGGCGGCGCGCATACCGGCACCACCGGCGCCGATGATGACCACGTCGTACTTGTGAACCTGCATACCGGTGTGTTCTTTCTGTTGGGTGTTCCGTCGGATGTGCTGGGGCCCGGTCGTCGGTGACCGGACGGCGGAGGCGGCCCGCCGCGGGGCGGGCCGCCTCCGGCAGGGATCAGCCCGCGGCGCAGAAGCTCGCGAGCAGCGCGGGGTCCGCGCCGGCCGGGCAGGGCTCGAAGGTGAAGATGACCAGGGTGCCGAGCAGGATCACGAAGGCGGACGTGGTGAAGAGGAAGACCTTCAGCCAGAACCGGGTCCGGTCCCGCTCCGCGTAGTCGTCGATGATCACGCGCAGGCCGTTGGTGCCGTGCAGCATCGCGAGCCACAGCAGGAGCATGTCGAAGACCTGCCAGAACGGGCTGGCCCACTTTCCGGCCACGAACGCGAAGTCCACCGCCTCGACCCCGCCCTCCGGGGAGACCAGGTTGACCCACAGGTGGACGAAGACGAGCACGAGCAGGACCACGCCGGACAGGCGCATGAACAGCCACGCGTACATCTCGAAGTTGTTGCGGCGGGAGGAGGAGCGGTTGTACTTGACGCCGTTGACCTCGAGGTCCTTGCTCCGGGGAACCGAGATGCTTGCCTTGAGCGGAGTGCTCATCGTGAATTAACCCCCGAAGATGTTGGACAGGTGACGGATGAGGAACGGGACCATGACGACGACCCACAGGATCAGGACGCCCCAGAGCATCTGCTTCTGGTACTTGGTGCCGCTGGACCAGAAGTCGACCATGATGATGCGCAGGCCGTTGAACGCGTGGTAGACGATGGCCGCCACGAGGCCGGCCTCGCCGAGGCCCATGACCGGGTTCTTGTAGGTCGCCATGACCGCGTTGTAGGCCTCGGGCGAGACCCGCACGAGCGCGGTGTCCAGGACGTGGACCAGAAGAAAGAAGAAGATGGCCACGCCGGTGATGCGATGGGCCACCCAGGACCACTGGCCATGGGCCTGGCCGCGGTACAGGGTGCCCTTGGATGTCTTCGCCACTGAAAAACCTCCCTGAGTCGCTCGCCGTCGTGCGCTCTAGAAATATCCGGGAATTCGCACTGCGCACGACGTGAGCGGAGCCCTCCGGCTCTGTGTCGGATGATGCGCGAGTTCCCTGCCACGATACCAGCACGGACGGTGTTTACTGACAGCCTGTCCCGCGCCGGAGCGCGGTTCCCGCCGCGTGCGGACGTCGTTTTCCGTGGGTTTACGGGGCGAGGTCGTATGGTGTTGTCCGTGACCTCCCCACTCGTGCACTTCCACCCCTTCATCCCTGCCGGAGGGGTCGGCTCCCGGCTGTGGCCCCTGTCCCGGGCCGACGCCCCCAAGTTCCTGCTCGACCTGACCGGCTCCGGCTCGTCCCTGCTGCGCGCCACGTACGACCGGCTCGCGGGCCTGGGCGGCGGCCCGGTCATGGTCGTGACCGGGCGCACGCACGCCGCGGCGGTCTGCCGCCAGCTCCCGGAGCTCGCCGCCGAGGACCTCGTGCTCGAGCCGTCCCCGAAGGACTCGGCGGCGGCCATCGGCCTGGCCTGCATGCTGGTCCAGCGCCGCGACCCCGAGGCGATCGTCGGGTCCTTCGCGGCCGACCACGTCATCGAGCCCGCCGACGCCTTCCAGGACGTCGTCCGGGAGGCCGTGGCCGCGGCGGCGTCGGGGCGGATCGTGACGATCGGCATCCCGCCCAGCTCCCCGGCCACCGGCTTCGGCTACATCCGGGCCGGCGCCCAGCTCGGGCTGCCGGACGCGCCGCACGCGCTGCAGGTCGAGGAGTTCGTGGAGAAGCCCGACGAGGACACCGCCCGCCACTACGTGGCCGGCGGCAACTACACGTGGAACGCCGGGATGTTCGTGGCGCCCGCGTCCCTGATGCTGCGCCACCTCGCGGCCAGCCAGCCGGAGCTGCACGCCGGGCTCACCGAGATCGCCGACGCCTGGGGCACGCCCGCCCAGGACGAGGTGGTGGACCGGGTGTGGCCCGGGCTGCCCAAGATCGCGATCGACTACGCCGTGGCGGAGCCCGCGGCGGCCGCCGGGGACGTCGCCATGGTCCCGGCGAGCTTCACCTGGGACGACGTCGGGGACTTCGCCGCGATCCGGCGGCTCAACCACGTCGACCCCGAGTCCGACCCCGACATCACCATTCTCGGCGACAACAGCCGGGTGCTCTCGGACAGCTCCAGCGGCATCGTCGTCTCGGACACCGGCCGGCTGATCGCCCTGATCGGGGTCGAGGACATCGTCGTCGTCGACACTCACGACGCGCTGCTGGTGACCACGCGCGAGCATGCGCAGCGCGTCAAGGACGCGGTGGCCTCGCTCAAGCAGAGCGGCAACACGGACGTCCTGTGATCGTCCCGGGCCGTGCGCGCCCGGGAGTAGTCTGGGCAGATGCCTGACGCGCCATCCACCTCCACGGCCATGGAGGCCGGCCTTCCGCCCGCCATCGGCCCCCTGCTCAAGCGGTACCTGCCGGACCTGATCGCCTTCCGCCGGGACCTGCACCGCCACCCGGAGCTGTCCTACCAGGAGTTCCGGACCACGGACCGGATCGTGGGCGCCCTCGAGAACATGGGCCTCGCCCCGGTGCGGCTCTCGGACACCGGGTGCTACGTGGACATCGGGCACGGGCCGATCGCCGTGGGCCTGCGGGCGGACATCGACGCGCTGCCGATCCAGGAGGGCACCGGCCTCGAGTACTCCTCCGTCAACGACGGGGTGGCGCACTCCTGCGGGCACGACATCCACGCCACGGTGATGGTCGGGGTGGCCAAGGTGCTCGCGGACCTGCACCGCACCGCCCACATCGCCGGCACCGTGCGGATCGTCTTCCAGCCCGCCGAGGAGCAGCTGCCCGGCGGTGCCCTCACCGTGATCCGCCAGGGCGTCCTCGAGGGCGTGCCGCGGATGTTCGCCCTGCACTGCGAGCCCAAGGTCGACGTCGGCCAGGTCGGCACCCGGATCGGCGCGATCACGTCCGCCTCCGACACCGTGCGCATCGAGTTCACCGGCCGCGGCGGGCACACCTCGCGCCCGCACCTCACGCAGGACCTCGTCTACGCGATGGCCCAGATCGCCGTGAACGTCCCGGCGGTGCTGTCCCGGCGGATCGACGTCCGCTCCGGCGTGGCCGTGGTGTGGGGCCAGATGCACGCCGGGGTGGCCCCCAACGCGATCCCCGCCACCGGCTTCATGTCCGGGACCATGCGCTGCCTCGACGCCGACGCCTGGCACCGGGCGGGCAGGCTGCTCGACGAGGTCGTGCACCAGGTCGCCACGCCCTACGGCGTGGACGTGGAGCTGGAGCACATCCGCGGCGTCCCGCCCGTGGTCAACGGGGAGGTCGAGACCACCCTGATCGAGAACGCCGCCCGTGCCGAGCTCGGCGAGGACGCCGTGGTGCTGGTGCACCAGTCCATGGGCGGGGAGGACTTCGCGTGGTTCCTCCAGGAGGTCCCCGGGGCGATGATGCGGCTGGGCACGCGCACCCGCGGCGGGCACACCTACGACCTGCACCAGTCGGACTACGTGGCGGACGAGGCGGCGATCGGCTGCGGCATCCAGGTCATGGCCAACACGGCCCTGCGCGCCATCCGGCTGCACTCCCGGCAGGCACGGCCGGACGTCACGACGAATTAACACCGGCCTCCGGCCCCGCGTGCCTACCCGTGGGTAGAGTGGCACCACGTCGCGCTCCCGCGTGACCGGGCTCACGGCCCGGCCGCGCCCGTCTCCTGGAGGAACCATGACCTTCTCGCCCCGGACGTCCCGAGGACACCGCCCACTCTCCGCCGCCGCGCTGCTCGGCCTCTCCGCCCTCGTCCTCGCCGGCTGCGGCGCGGCCCCCGAGGAGGGCGGCGAGGCGCAGGAGCAGGCCACCGACTTCACCGGCTGCATCGTCTCCGACTCCGGCGGGTTCCAGGACCGGTCGTTCAACCAGAACTCCTACGAGGGCCTGCAGGCCGTCGAGGAGTCCATGGGCATCGAGGTCAACCAGGCCGAGTCCCAGGCCGAGACCGACTTCG
This sequence comes from uncultured Kocuria sp., assembly GCF_947500125.1. Lineage (GTDB taxonomy): Bacteria > Actinomycetota > Actinomycetes > Actinomycetales > Micrococcaceae > Kocuria. Next base: position 29,374 of record NZ_CANMRA010000033.1, read on the forward strand.
AGCCCAACCTGACGTCCATGGTCCAGTCCGGGTGCGACCTGACGCTGTCCGTGGGCTTCCTCCTCGCCGACGCCACCCGGACCGTGGCCGAGGCCAACCCCGAGTCGGACTTCGCGATCGTCGACGACGCCTCGATCGACCTGCCCAACGTGAAGCCGCTCGTCTACAACACGGCCGAGGCGGCGTTCCTCGCCGGCTACGTGGCCGCGGGCAGCACCGAGACCGGGACCGTGGCGACCTACGGCGGCATGGACATCCCCACCGTGACGGTGTTCATGGACGGCTTCGCCGACGGCATCGAGCACTACAACGAGACCAAGGGCGCGGACGTCCGGCTGCTGGGCTGGAACAAGGACAGCCAGGACGGCACCTTCGTCAACAGCTTCACCGACACCTCCGCCGCGAAGACCACCACGCAGAACTTCATCAACGAGGGCGCGGACATCGTCCTGCCCGTGGCCGGGCAGGCGGCCCTCGGCACCCTCGACGCCGTGGTGGAGGCCAACAGCGGCGGCGGCGACGAGGTCCGCTTCGTGTGGGTCGACGCCGACGGCTACGAGACCCTCGACCAGGGCCAGGAGTACCAGCTCACCTCCGTGCTCAAGCAGATGAGCACCTCCGTGCAGGACGTCGTCGAGGCGGCCGCCGAGGACGAGTTCAGCAACGAGCCCTACGTCGGCACCCTCGAGAACGACGGCGTGGGCATCGCCCCGTTCCACGACCAGGAGGAGGCCGTGGGCGAGGAGCTCGCCGGCGAGGTCGAGCAGCTGCGCCAGGACATCATCGACGGCACGATCACGGTCGAGTCCGAGAACTCGCCGCAGGCCTGATCCGGACGACACCGACCACCGCGCCCACCGCCGCCGGCTCCGACCGCAGCCGGCGGCGGCGGCGTGCCCGCCCGGGAGCCGGCGGACGGCCCAGGAGGAGGACCACCGCACCATGAAGCTGGAACTGCAGTCCATCACCAAGCGCTTCGGCTCCTTCGCGGCCAACGAGGACGTCGACCTCGTGGTGGAGCCCGGGCAGATCCACTGCCTCCTCGGCGAGAACGGGGCCGGGAAGTCCACCCTGATGAACGTCCTCTACGGCCTGTACCGGCCGACGGAGGGACGCATCCTCGTGGACGGCGCCGAGGTGTCCTTCCGGGGGCCCGGGGACGCGATGGCCGCCGGGATCGGCATGGTGCACCAGCACTTCATGCTGGTGCCGGTGTTCACCGTCGCGGAGAACGTGGCCCTCGGCGCGGAGAGCACCCGCGGCGGCACCCTCGACCTCGAGACCACCCGCCGCCGGATCCGGGAGATCTCCCGGCGCTACGGCTTCCACGTGGACCCGGACGCCGTGGTCGAGGACCTGCCCGTGGGGGTGCAGCAGCGCGTCGAGATCATCAAGGCCCTCGTGCGGGAGGCGCAGGTGCTCATCCTCGACGAGCCCACCGCGGTGCTCACGCCGCGGGAGACCGACGAGCTGCTCGAGATCATGCGCCAGCTGCGCGGCTCCGGGAAGTCCATCCTGTTCATCTCCCACAAGCTGCGGGAGGTCAAGGCGATCTCCGACGTCATCACGGTGATCCGCCGCGGCCGGGTGGTGGGGCAGACGTCCCCGGAGGCCTCGACCTCCGAGCTCGCGGCCCTCATGGTGGGCCGGGACGTGTCCCTGACCGTCGCCAAGGACGAGGCCGAGCCGGGGGAGCGCGCCCTGCAGGTCTCCGGGCTCACCGTGATCGCGGACAACGGCGTGCGGCTGCTCGACGACGTCAGCTTCGACGTGGCCCGCGGGGAGATCCTCGCGGTGGCCGGCGTGCAGGGCAACGGCCAGACGGAGCTGGCCGAGGCGATCCTCGGACTGCGGGAGCGGGCCACCGGCTCGATCCGGCTGGGCGGCACGGAGCTGCTCGGGAAGTCCGTGCGCCAGGTCCTCGACGCGGGCGTGGGCTTCGTCCCAGAGGACCGCTCCACGGACGGTCTCGTCGGCTCGTTCACCGTCGCCGAGAACCTCGTGCTGGACCTCTACGGCGACGAACGCTTCTCCCGCGGGCCGTCCCTGCGGCTGGGCGAGGTCCAGGCCAACGCCCGCCGCGCCGTCGAGCAGTTCGACGTCCGCACCCCCTCCGTCGACGCCCCCGTGCAGACCCTGTCCGGCGGCAACCAGCAGAAGGTCGTGCTCGCCCGGGAGCTCTCCCGGCCCCTCGAGCTGTTCCTCGCCTCCCAGCCCACCCGCGGCGTGGACGTCGGCTCGGTCGAGTTCATCCACGAGCAGATCGTCGCCGAGCGGAACAAGGGCGTGCCCGTCCTCATCGTGTCGACCGAGCTGGACGAGGTGTACGCACTCGCCGACCGGATCGCCGTGTTCTTCCACGGCCGCCTCATGGGGATCGTGGGACCCGAGACCCCGCGCGACGTCCTGGGGCAGATGATGGCCGGGGCCACCGCCGAGGAGCTCCTCGCGGCCGGCCCCCGGCAGACCACCGCGCCGCCGGCCGGAGCCCGGCAGACCACTGCGCCGCAGACGAAGGAGCAGGCATGAGCGCCACCGGCACGGCCCCCGCGGCCGCCGACCAGCAGAAGGCGCCGCCGCCCACGGCCACCGCGGTGGGCTCCCGGAGCGCCTGGACGGGCTCCGCGCTGCAGTCCGTGCTCGCGATCGTCGCCGCCCTGGTCCTGGGCGGAGTGCTCATCGCCCTCACCGACGACCGTGTCGCCGACGCCGCGAGCTACTTCTTCGCCCGGCCCGCGGACACGCTGGCGGCGATGTGGGCCGCCGCCTCCTCCGCCTACGAGGCGATGTTCTACGGCGCCGTCTACAACCCGAACGGCACCACGTTCGCGCAGCGGGTCTACCCGCTCGCCGAGACCCTGACCGTGGCCACGCCGCTGGTCCTGGCCGGTCTCGGCGTGGCCGTGGCCTTCCAAGCCGGGCTGTTCAACATCGGCGCCCAGGGGCAGCTGCTCATCGGCGCCGCCCTCGCCGCCTGGGTCGGCTTCGCCTGGCAGCTGCCGGTGGGCGTGCACCTGCTCGCCGTGGTCCTCGCCGGGGCCGTCGGCGGCGCGCTGTGGGGCGCGATCGTCGGCGTGCTCAAGGCCCGCACCGGCGCCCACGAGGTGATCCTGACGATCATGCTCAACTACATCGCGCTCAACCTCGTCGCCTGGCTGCTCACCCGCCCGGCGTTCCTGCGCCCGGGCTCCTCCAACCCCGTGAGCCCCCAGGTCGCGGAGACCGCGATGTTCCCCAAGCTGCTGGGCGAGCAGTTCCGGCTGCACTGGGGCTTCGTGCTCGCGATCCTCGCCACCGTGTTCGTCGCGTGGCTGCTCCAGCGCTCCACGATCGGCTTCGAGCTGCGGGCCGTGGGCGCCAACCCGCGCGCGGCGCGGACCGCCGGCATCTCCGTCACGCGCGGCTTCGTCGTCGTCATGGTCCTCGCGGGCGCGCTCGCGGGACTCGCGGGCGTGGCCCAGATCTCCGGCACCGAGCGCGCGCTGACCGCGGGGGTCGCCGCGTCCTTCGGCTTCGACGCGATCACGGTGGCGCTGCTGGGCCGGTCCAAGCCCTGGGGCACCTTCTTCGCGGGCCTGCTCTACGGCGGGTTCCGCGCGGGAGGCGTCACCATGCAGTCGATGACCGGCACGAACATCGACATCGTCCTGGTCGTGCAGTCCCTGATCGTCCTGTTCATCGCCCTGCCGCCGCTCGTGCGGACCGGACAGGGCCGGGCCCGCTCCCGCCGCGGCCGGGGCACCACCGCGACCGGTACCACCACCGTGAGCGACACGGCGACCGCCACCACCACCGCGAGCGACACGGCGACCGCCACCGCGAGCGACACCGCGACCGGCACCACCACCGCGAGCGGCACCGCGACCGACACCGACACCGCCACCGAGGGAGGCCGGGCATGAGCTCGCAGCATCCGCACCCGCGTCCCGAGCAGGCGCCCTGGGCGTCCGGCGGCCCGGCCGGCAGCCCGGCCGGCGGCGCCGCCGCGGAGACCCTGCCCCCGCCTGGCGAGGCGGAGCTGTCCACGACCGCGGCCAACGAGGTCGTGGGCGTCACGAGCTGGCGCACCCCGGTGGTCCTCGCCCTCCTGAGCCTCGTGGCCCTCCTGCTGTTCGGCCTCAACGCCCCGGACAACCCGGTGAGCTTCCGCGTCTCGGAGGCCGGCGACCTCTTGCGCGTCCCGGACCTCGTGGTGCACGGCGTCCTCTGGGGCTGGCTCACCGTCGCCGTGCTCGCCGGGCTGACGGTCCTCGCGTTCCTGCGCGCCCGGGCCGGGGCGCACCTGCCCCGGTGGGCGGTGCTGCTGTTCGGCTTCTTCTTCGTCAGCGGTTTCCTCGTGTGGGTCGTGGGCAGCGCGCGCAGCCCGGACGTGTCCCTGTCCGGGCTGCTGGCCGGGTCCGTGGCCCTCGCCATCCCGCTGATCTTCGGCTCCCTGGGGGGCCTGCTGTGCGAGCGCTCGGGCGTGATCAACATCGCGATCGAGGGCCAGCTGCTGTTCGGCGCGTTCTCCGCCGCGGTGGCCGGCTCGCTCTCCGGCAGCGCCTGGGTGGGCCTGCTCGCCGCCGTGCTGGGGGCCGGGCTCGTCTCGCTCGTGCTGGCGGTCTTCTCGATCACCTACCGGGTCAACCAGGTGATCGTCGGCGTGGTGCTCAACGTGCTCGTGTCCGGGCTGACCGGCTTCCTCTTCGCCACGGTGCTGGAGTCGGACCCGGGCGTGTTCAACTCCCCGCCGCGGCTGCCGCGCTTCGCCGTGCCGGTGCTCTCGGAGATCCCGCTGATCGGACCGATCGTCTTCGACCAGTCCGTGATCGGCTACCTGATGTACGCTGCCGTGGCGCTCGTGTGGTTCGCGCTCTACCGGACGCGCTGGGGGCTGCGCACCCGGTCCGTGGGGGAGCACCCCAAGGCCGCGGACACCCTGGGCGTGAAGGTCAACGCCCTGCGCTTCCGCAACGTGCTGGTGGGCGGGATGGTCGCCGGTCTCGGCGGCGCCTTCTACACGCTGGTCTCCGTCTCCGCGTTCACCCGCGACATGACCTCCGGCGCCGGCTACATCGCGCTGGCCGCCCTGATCTTCGGGCGGTGGAACCCGGTCGGGGCGCTGCTCGCGTCGCTGCTGTTCGGCTTCGCGTCCAACCTGCAGTCGATCCTGTCCTTCCTGGGCACACCCGTGCCCAGCCAGTTCCTGGCCATGCTCCCGTACGTGGTCACGATCCTGGCCGTGGCCGGGCTCGTGGGCGTCTCCCGCGGGCCCGCGGCCATCGGCAAGCCCTACACCAAGGAGTGAGCACCCCGTGAGCGAGACCCTGCACACCGGCGGCGACCGGACCGGCGACGGTGCCGGGATCGACTGGGACCGGCTGCGGGAGGCCGCCGTGGCCGCCCTCGAGCACGCCTACGTCCCGTACTCGCACTTCCCCGTGGGCGCGGCCGCCCTCACCGAGGACGGGCGGGTGGTCTCCGGGTGCAACGTGGAGAACGCCTCCTACGGGCTGACCCTGTGCGCCGAGTGCAGCCTGGTCTCCGCGCTGCACATGTCCGGCGGCGGGCGGCTCGTCGCGTTCGTGTGCGTCGACGGCCGCGGTGACGTCCTCATGCCGTGCGGGCGGTGCCGGCAGCTGCTCCACGAGCACCGTGCCCCCGGCCTGCGGCTGCTCACGGTCTCCGGGGTGCGCACCATGGCCGAGGTGCTGCCCGACGCCTTCGGCTCCGAGAACCTCTAGCCGGACCTCCCGTCCCCGAAAGGACCCCCATGACCGAGCAGTTCGACGCCGTCGACGTCATCCGGACCAAGCGGGACGGCGGTGCGCTGTCGCCCGGGCAGATCGCGTGGGTCCTGGACGCCTACACCCGCGGGGTCGTGGCCGAGGAGCAGATGAGCGCCCTGGCCATGGCGATCTTCCTGCGGGGCATGGACCGGGACGAGATCGCGCACTGGACCCGGGCGATGATCGCCTCGGGCGAGCGGATGGACTTCTCGGCGCTCGTGCGCTCCGGGGCGCGCTCGGCCACCGCGGACAAGCACTCGACCGGCGGGGTGGGGGACAAGATCACGCTGCCGCTGGCCCCCCTCGTGGCGGTCTACGGCGTGGCCGTCCCGCAGCTGTCCGGGCGCGGCCTCGGCCACACCGGCGGCACCCTGGACAAGCTCGAGTCCGTCCCGGGCTGGCGGGCCGCCTTGTCCACCGAGGAGATGCTGGCCCAGCTGCGGGACGTGGGCGCGGTGATCTGCGCGGCGGGCTCCGGCCTGGCGCCCGCGGACAAGAAGCTCTACGCGCTGCGGGACGTCACCGGGACGGTCGAGTCGATCCCGCTCATCGCGTCCTCGATCATGTCCAAGAAGATCGCCGAGGGCACCCAGTCCCTCGTGCTCGACGTCAAGGTGGGCTCCGGGGCGTTCATGAAGGACCTCGCGTCCGCCCGCGAGCTGGCCCGCACGATGGTCGACCTCGGCACCGGTGCCGGGGTCACGACCACCGCGCTGCTCACCGACATGTCCACGCCGCTCGGCCTGGCGGTCGGCAACGCCGTGGAGGTCCAGGAGTCCGTCGACGTCCTCGCCGGCGGCGGCCCGGCCGACGTCGTGGAGCTCACCGTGGCGCTCGCCGCGGAGATGCTCGCCGCGTCCGGAATCTCCGACGCCGACCCGGCGGAGGCGCTGCGGGACGGCCGGGCCATGGACGTGTGGCGGGCCATGCTCGCCGCCCAGGGCGGTGACCCCGACGCCCCGCTGCCGCGGGCCCGGGAGTCCGAGACCGTCGTGGCCGAGGCCGACGGCGTGCTCACCGAGCTCGACGCCCTCCGGGTCGGCACGGCCTCCTGGCGCCTCGGGGCGGGCCGCGCCCGGCGCGAGGACCCGGTCCAGGCCGGCGCCGGCGTGCTGCTGCACGCCAAGCCCGGGGACACCGTCCGGGCCGGGCAGCCGCTGCTGACCCTGCTCACGGACACCCCCGAGCGCTTCGCGCGGGCCCGTGAGGCCCTCGAGGGCGCCGCCGTGGTGGCGCCGGAGGCGCCGGGGTCCCGCCCGGACCGGGCCGTGGTCCTGGAGACCGTCCGGTGATCGCCGGCCGCTGAAGCACCGGGGGCGGGTCCGGGGCCCGCCTATACTGCGGAGAGAACCAGCGCGAAACGAGAACCATAGGGCGTGCGCACACGCTCGGAAGGGTGGGTCCAGTTGGGTCTGCGAGGCATTTTCCGGAAGAACACCGAGGACAGCACACCGCGCCACGAGACCGGACGGCCCGAGCAGCCGGCCGGCCCGGCCGCCGGCCCCGACGGACGCGACACGGGTGCCCAGGACACGGCTGCCCGGGACACGGGTTCCCGGGACGCCGGTGCCCGTGACGCGGGTGGCCAGGACACCGGAGCCCGGCGCCCCGACGGGCGGGGCCCCGAGGAGCACGGCACGGAGGAGCCCCGGCCGCTGCCGGACCGCGGACCGCTGCCCTACCTCGTGGACCGGCTGACGTCCCGGGGGGCCGACCGCGCCGTGCTCACGCTCGTCCAGCGCGGCAACACCATGACGCACCAGACCGAGCAGTCCGTGGGCGACGCCGATCCGTCCGTGGAGTCCGGCACCGTGGACCAGGACTCCCCGCTCTTCGACCCCGTGGCCGATCTCTACAGCGAGGCCATGTCCTCGCCGCGCGGCGCGTGGCAGAACGCGCGCATCGAGGTGGGGCCGGAGCAGGACGGGGTCCGGTCCGTGGTGACGACCTACGGGTTCGCCGACGGCAGCGAGGACGTCCGGACCTGGCGGTCGGGCCGGCCCACGCCGGGCGGCCGGCCGGCCGCCGCCGGCACGGGCTCCGCCGGCACGGGATCCGCCGCCGACGCCCGGTCGACCGGTGGGACGCCGTCCCCCGGTGGGACCCGCTCCGCTGCCGAGACGCCGGCGGCG
>NZ_CANMRA010000034.1 GCF_947500125.1 uncultured Kocuria sp.
CGGCCCGCCGCCTCGCCGAGGCCGCCCTGTCCGCGGGCCGGGTGGCCGAGGCGGACCGGCTCCTGGCCCAGGTGCCGGCCGGCACGAAGGACCTCGCCGGCACGAGAGCCCGCCGGCACCGCCACGTCGGGCGGATCTCGGAGGCCGTGGTCGAGCTGCGGCGCGCCGCGGCGGCCGGACGCGCCACGCCGGGGGAGCGGCGCCGGCTGCACCACTACGAGGACGAGCTGCGGCTGCTCTCCGGCTGGCGGCCCGCCCTCACCCCGGTGGTGGGCTACCGACCCGAGCCCGCGTCCGTGCTGCACGTGCTCGCCGAGGCCCCGCCGCGCGCCCGGGGGCGCCGCGCGCCGCGCGCCCACTCCCTGCTCTCCGCGACCGTGGCCCAGGGCTGGACCGTGACCGCCGTGACCCGACCCGGTCCCGCGCCCGCCGACGGCAGGGGGGACGGGGTGGCCGCCGAGGTCCTCGACGGCGTCTCCTACCACCGGCTCCTGGCCGCACGCCGGACGCTCACCCCCACGGCACGGCTGCAGCAGGAGGCGCAGGCACTGCTCGAGCTCGCGCTGCGCGCGCGGCCCGCCGTGCTGCACACCACGAGCCGCCCCGGCAACGCCCTCGTGACCCGCGCGGTGGCGGAGGCGCTGGGCATCCCGTGGGTCTACGAGGTGCGCGAGCTGCCCGCCGACCGGTGGGCGGCCTCCCGGCCCGCCGAGGCCGCCACGAGCGAGCGCCACCGGCTCGACTGCGCCCGCGAGGCCGAGGTCCTGGCCGCCGCGGCGGACGTCGTGACCACGAGCCGCGCCATGCGCGAACGGGTGCGGGCGCTCACGCAGACCCTGCCGGCCGGCCCGGTGCCCGTCCGCGTGGCGCCCCCCGCCGTGGACGGCCCCTACCTGGCGGCTCCCCGCCCGCTGCGCGAGGCGCGCCGGGTCCTGGGGCTGCCGGAGACGGCCCGGGTGGTGGGCGCGGTCGCGGACCTGGTGGAGCACGAGGGACTCGACGACCTCCTGCGCGCCGCCGCCCTGGTGGCCGCCGAGGTGCCGGAGCTCCTCGTGGTGGTCGTGGGCGAGGGCCCCTGCCGACCCGAGCTCGAAGCACTGGCCGCGGGGCTCGGCCTGGGCGACCGGGTCCGCTTCGCGGGGCGGGTCCCGGACGAGCAGGTCGTCCAGTACCACCAGGCGTTCGACGTGTTCGTGGTCGCGCGCAAGGACCGCCCGGTCACCCGCGCCGCGGCCCCGACCGAGTCCGTGGAGGCCCTGGCCACCGGCACCCCCGTGGTGGCCTCCCGGCTGCCCGTGCTCGCCGAGACCGTGGCCGACGGCATCACCGGGATGCTCACCCCGCCGGAGGAGCCCGAGACCCTCGCCACGGTCCTGCGGATGATGCTCGAGTGCCCCGCCGTGCGCCGCTGCCTCGGCGGGGAGGGCCGGCGTCGCGTGGTGCCGGGGCGGACCTGGCACGGCGTGGCCTCGGCCGCGGCGGAGGCCTACGACCACCTGACCGGGCGCGCCGGGTCCGAGGAGGCGTCCGCCTGAGGACGCCCCCGAGGACGCCGGGGTCTCAGAGCAGACCGAGACGCGCGAGGCGGCGGCGTGCCGCGGCCTCGCTCGGCCCGGTCTCCCCGAGGGCCCGGCCGACGACCGCCAGGGTGAGCCCTGCGGCGCCCCGGGTGGGCAGCGGCACCGGGCCCAGCCGCGGCCGGTCGAGACCGAGCAGCGCCAGCCGGTCCTCGGGCAGCGAGTCCACGACGGCGGCGAACAGGGCGCGGTAGCCGGGGAGCAGCACCGGGTCCAGGGGAGGGCGGCGCAGGAACGCCACGACGTCCTCCACCCGGGGGCCACCGGCGAGCTGGGGGCCGAAGGAGCGGAGCCGTTCGTCCAGCTCCGCCTCGGAGCTCGGCGGCCGCTCCACGCCCATCAGCCGCCCGGCCACGGCCCACTCCCGCACGTAGGCGTCCGGGCCGCCGGGGATCGGCCCGCCCCACCGCTGGTGGCAGCGCAGGAAGGCGTCCGTGAACGCCAGGTGCACCCACTCGGCGAGGTCGGGGTCGTTCGCGCAGTACTCGTGCCGCACGCCGTCGGCCCCGGTGTAGACGCCGCGCACCCTCTCGTGGAGGCGGCGGACGTGCGCCGAGGCCCGGCGCGCGGCCGTCGTGTCCCCGTAGGTGACGGTGAAGATCCACCGGATGGTCCCGGCCAGGCGGCCCAGCGGATCCGCCCGGTAGTCGGAGTGCTCGACGACGCCGGCCAGGGCCCCGGGGTGCAGGGCCTGGGTGAGCAGGGCGCGCACGCCAGCGGGGATGGTCGCCATCGAGCCGTGCACGGCCCACACCGCCGAACCGGGCCGGAAGTGCCCGGCGTCCTCGCCGTCGGCCAGCGCCAGCTCCCACTCCGGCACACGGTCCGCCCGCCCGGCGAACGTCGTGCGCAGCCTGTCCTGCAGCGGCGCCATCAGTCCCACGTCTGCTCCTCCCGTCCCCGGTGCTCGGTGCCGTCCATCATGGCGTCCGGCTCCGACATCCGCTGCGCCGGCCACCGAGGACGGGCGGCGCGGGGGACGGGCGGCGCGGGGGACGGGCGGCGCGGGGGACGGGCAGGGGGCAGGCCCGGTCAGGACCCTTCCGGGCCCCCGGTGACCAGCGAGGCCAGGGGCGCGCCCTCGAGGAAGTCCACCAGCGCGGGCGACCGGGTCACCACGGTCTCCTGGTAGCGGCCCGGCAGCTCGGGGTCCTTGCCGATGACCAGCTGCTCGACGTCGTCCTCCAGGAACATCGCCAGGATCCCCCGCAGCAGCTCCAGCACCGTCCCGTCGCGGAGCATGCCGCGCACGGCGCCGGGCACGCGGACGGTGTGCTCGCCGTCGAGCACCACGTCGACGAAGTCGGGGGTGTCGCTCTCCGACCAGCGGGCCGTCCTCGCGGCGGCGATCGCGCCGGTGACCTCGACCATGAGGGTCACCACGATGGTCGCCTCCGTCAGTGCCGCCTGGATCTCCTCCGCACGGCGCCGGTCGCGGCTCCGGCGCCAGCGGCTCGGGCGCGCGCGGTCGACCACCAGGTACTCCAGCTGCAGCTTGCCCCGGCAGTCCTCCAGGAAGGACACGGTGACGGCCTCGGCGGGACTGCCGCCCCGGACGGCGGCGTAGGCCCGGCGCAGCAGGTCCTGCAGGTCGGTGGAGCCGCGGGCCAGCGTAGGCGCCGAGAGGCTCACGGGCCGGCCGTGGGCGTCGAGGCAGCGCACCGTGATCGGGACGCGTGCCACCGTGGTGCCGAGGGGGGAGTCCACGCTGACGTCGAGCCTTCCTGTGGGGACGGGGGAGTCACCCCATCATAGATGCGCACGCATTGTCCGGGCCCCGTGCGCGGCGTCCCCCGTTGTGGGGACGGCGACGCTCTCACCAGGAGCGACGACCGGGCCGGACGGCGCTCCCGCCGTCCGGCCCGGTCACCTCATGGCCCTCCGGCCGATCAGGGCCAGGAGCCCTCCTCGGCGTGGGCGACGAACAGCTCGCGGATCTCGCACCCCGGGGGCTGCCCGAGGGCGAACAGGACGGCGTTCGCCACGTTCTCGGGATCGTTGAGCTGGGAGTCGTCCTGGGGCTTGTACTGCTCGTCCCGGTCGTCGAAGAAGCGCGTCTTCATCCCGCCGGGGATGAGCTGGGTGACGCCCACCTCGCCCTTGAGCTCCGCGGCGAGGGCCTGGCTGAAGCCCAGCACCCCGAACTTGGACGCGCAGTATGCCGTCGCGTCCGAGACGCCCTTCAGCGCCAGGGTGGAGGCCACCGTGACGACCCGGCCCCGGGACTCCCGCAGCGCGGGCAGTGCGGCTCGCACGGTGGAGACGGTGCCGAACAGGTTGACCTGCACGACCTTCTCCCACTCGGCGCTCGCCACGTCCTCGAGCCGGCCGCAGCGGTCGATGCCGGCGGCGGTGACCACCGCGTCCAGGCCGCCGGCGGCCTCCACGGCCCGGCGCACCGTCCCGGTCACCGCGGCGGTGTCCGCCACGTCGACCTCGTAGGCGGTGACGCCGGTGAGCGTGCTGATGTCCCGGTCCAGGACGATGGGGCTGCCGCCGCTGTCGCGGACCGCCTCCACCACGGCGGCGCCGAGTCCGGAGGCACCGCCGGTGATCAGCACCCGGCCGGGGTTGGTGGGCTGGAAACTCATGCAACTTCCTCTCTGCTGGACACGGCCGCGCCCGCGGCGGGTGCCGCGGGCGGGCGTGCTGCTCCTGGTCGGAGCAGGGGCGGACCCCGCGGGTGCGGCGGCCCGGTCACTGCTACCGTAACCGGTCCCGGGCCGTTCATCAGTATGCTCATCAGGACGGCCCCCGGGGTGTCCGCACGGGCACGCCCGCCCGACGGAGAAGGAGATGCATGACCACCGCAGCACCCGCCACCGCCCCGCAGACCGAGCTCACCGTGCTGGACCCGCGGGACGGATCCACCGTCGGCACCCTGGCCGCGGCCACGGAGGAGGAGGTCCGTGCCGCGGTGGCGACCGCCCGCGGCGCCGCCCGGGACTGGGCGCGGACCGCTCCCGCGGAGCGGGGCGAGGCCCTGCGCGCCGCCGCGGACCGCCTGGCCGAGCACGCGCAGGAGCTCGCCGAGCTCAACGCCCGCGAGACCGGCAAGCCCGTCGAGGAGTCCCTGGGCGGGGTCCTGGCCGGGGTCGGCACGCTCCACCAGTACGCGGAGCTCGGACCGGTGCACCGGGGCCATAGCCTGCGCGGCAGCGTGCTGGCGGCCGACTACACCGTCGCGGAGCCGCGCGGCGTCGTCGTCGCCCTCACGCCCTGGAACGACCCCGTGGCGGTCGCCGCGGGCCTGCTCGGCGCCGCGGTCGTCACCGGCAGCACCGTGGTGCACAAGCCCAGCGAACGCTGCCCGCACGTCGGGGCCCGGCTCGGGGAGATCCTCGCCGGGGCCCTGCCCGCCGGGGTCCTCAGCACCGTCAACGGCGGCGCCGCCGTGGGGGAGCTGCTCACCGCGCTGCCCGACGTCGACGTCCTCGCCCACGTCGGCTCCACCGCCACCGGGGAGGCCATCGCCCGGGCGGCGGTCGCCACCGGCGCCCACGTCATCCGGGAGAACGGCGGCAACGACGCCCTGGTGGTCGACGACGACGTGGACCCCGTCTGGGCCGCCGGGCAGGCCGCCCTCGGCGCGTTCGCCAACTCGGGCCAGATCTGCGTGGCGGTCGAGCGGATCTACGTCCACCGCGGCGTCGCCGAGCCGTTCCTCGAGGCACTGGCCGAGGAGGCGCGCCGGCGCAACACCGACGGGACGCTCGCCCCGCTGGTCGACGAGCGGATGCGCGCGGAGGTGCACCGCCAGGTCGAGGACAGCGTCGCCCAGGGAGCGGTCGTGGTCGAGGGCGCGCGGGTGCCCGAGGGCCCCGGCGCGTTCTACCCGGCCACCGTCCTGCGCGGGTGCACCCCCGCGATGACCGTGATGAGCGAGGAGACCTTCGGGCCTGTGGCCCCGGTCCAGGTCGTCGACAGCTTCGCGGAGGGCCTCCGGCTGGCCGCGGCCGACCGGTACGGGCTGGCCGCGACCGTGCTCACCGGGCGGATCGCCCACGCCCAGCGCGCTGTGGCCGAGCTGCCGGTGAGCACGGTGAAGGTCAACAACGTCTTCGGCGGCGCCCCGGGCGGTGCGGCGCAGCCGCGCCGGGCGTCCGGCGCCGGTTTCGGCTACGGCCCCGAGCTCCTCGACGAGATGACCCAGGTGAAGGTCGTGCACATCGAGATGCCGCCGGCCGGGGACTGAGCGGCCGCGGTCCCGGGGCCGCGGCACCCTGTGCCGGCCCGCGGGGCTGCGCCCGCGGTGACGTCACCGCGGGCGCAGCGGCTCGAGCAGCCCCCGGACGCGGTCCGAGGGCTGCTCGCCCAGCTCCCGCACCAGGTCGGCGCGGTAGCCCTGGAACGCCCGCCACGCCTCGGCCTCGTTGCCGAGACCCAGGTGCGCGCGGACCAGCAGGCACACCGTGCTCTCGCGCAGGGGCGCGGCGTCGCGGACCGTCCGGGCCAGCGCCAGGGCGTGGTGGACGTCGCCGTGGACGAGGCAGAGCTCGGCCCGCTCCTCGACGGCGTTGACGTAGAGCTCCTGAAGCCGCGCCTGCTCCTCGACCACCCAGTCCTCGTACCAGCCCGGCAGCAGCTCCACACCGGGGCGGTCCAGCACCCAGGCGTCGTCCCGCTCGGCGGACCAGGACGCCACCGGGCGCACGACCAGCTCGAGCAGGTGGTGCAGGTCCACGTCCACCGCCTCGGACAACGCCAGCGTGTCGCCGTGGCACACCAGGGCCCCCGGCGCGCGCCGGGACAGGGTGAAGACGGCCGTGCGCAGGCTGCCGAGCGCGTGGTCCTCCGGGCACTCCGGCCACAGCAGCCCCGCGAGGTAGTGCCGGGGCCGGGGGCCGCGGATCGCCAGCGCCGCCAGCAGCCGCTGCTGACGCGACCCGGTCTGCACCCTGGCCCCCTGCACGGAGGCGTCCCAGCTCCCGAGCAGTCGCAGCGTGATCGTCCTCCGGTCGCCCATGCCCTTGCTCCCCCCGGCTGACCAGGCACAATGTCCGCGCCTGCGCTTCACCGCCATGCTGGGCCGCGGCGTGGGGGAAGTCAACGACATGACGTGCCGCGCGGCGAGTGCGACCGTCCCGGGCCCCGCTGGGGCCCGGGACGGGGACGGGACGGGCGGCGCTCAGGACCACCACTTGTGGTAGAGGCGGTTGTCGCTGCCGATCCCGCAGACGTCCACCCGGTTGCGGCTCCAGGAGACCGCGGAGGGGTTGTGCTTGACCCATCCGCCGAGGCTCTCCCAATCGCTCCAGCCGCGCTCGTACCACTTGTGCCACACGGCGTTGTCCGTGCCGAGCACGAAGCAGTCGAGCCGGCCGGGCGCCCAGGACGAGGCCCCCGTGCCGCCCCGGCAGTCGCCGCCAAGGCTCTCCCAGCCGCTCCAGCGGCGCCCGTTCCACCACTTGTGCCACAGCGCGTTGTCGGTGCCGATGCCGAAGCAGTCGATCCGGCCGTAGTCCCAGGAGACCGCGGAGGGGACGTACCGCAACCGCCCGCCCAGGCTCTCCCAGCCGCTCCAGCGGCGCCCGTTCCACCACTTGTGCCACAGGGCGTAGTCCGTGCCGAGCACGAAGCAGTCGAGGCGGTTGCGGTCCCAGGACGAGATGCCGACGCCGCCGCGGCACCGTCCGCCGAGGCTCTCCCAACCGCTCCAGCGGCGCCCGTTCCACCACTTGTGCCACAGGGCGTTGTCCGTGCCGATGCCGCAGACGTCGATCCGGCCGTAGTCCCAGGAGACGGCCGCGGGGTTGGACTTCAACCGCCCGCCGAGGCTCTCCCAGTCGCTCCAGCCGCGGGCGTACCACTTGTGCCACAGGGCGCCGTCGGTGCCGATGACGAAGGTGTCGAGCCGCCCGCGCGCCCAGGAGGACACGCCCGTGCCGTACCGGCAGTCGCCGCCCAGGTCCTCCCACCCCGACCAGGCGGTGGTGGTGATGGGCGCGGCGATGCCGGCCGGGGCCGAGCCCAGGGCGATGCCCGAGCCCAGCACGGCCCCGGCCGTGAAGAGATTTCTCCGTGAGACCCCGCCGGGTGCGGCGGAGGCGGTCCAGTCGTCCGAGAGGTCCTGTGCGGTCATGACGTGCTCCTCGACGCGGGCGGGGCCGGCCGGTGGCGCGGTGCCCCCGCCACGGTGGATACGGTGGGCGCGACCGGACCGGGTGGTCGACGTCGTCCCCGCCCGCCGCGTCGGTCCCGGCGCGGTCTCCCGGTCGCACCGCCATCGTCGGACCCGCGGTGTGATCCCGGCGTGACTACCGCCGGGGCATGTCAGGGCATGTCAGGGCAGGTCAGGGCGTGTCCGGGCAGGTCAGGGGTGCGAGCCGCCCGGAGGCCGTGGCCCCGGGCGGGCGGGCCGGCTCAGAAGCGGCGGCGCGCCCGGACCGTGTGCGCCAGGCGCCGCACCTTGGGCACGTTGGTGGAGAGCACCAGGTAGCCGGCGAGCGTGCCCACCGTGGTCGCCCCGCCGGCGATGAGGGGCGTGTGGAACTTCCGCCACCGCTCCGGGTCGGAGGCGAGGATGTGGGCCATGCCGTTGATCGAGGCGGCGATCACCGCGCCGGCCACCACCTGGTGGCCGATCTTCTCCCCGCGCTTGAGCAGCGGCTCGAACTCGTCGGCGCGCAGGTGGACGTCGAAGCCGCCGCGCTCCAGGACCACGATGAGCCGCCGGAGGTACTCGGGGGCCTCCACGCCCATCTGCACCGCGTCCTGCAGGATGTCGCGCAGCCGCTTGGCGAGGATCTCGGGGGAGAGCCGGTGCAGCACGAACCGCTGCGCGTACGGGGTGAGGACCGAGACGAGGTCGAACTCCGGGTCCAGGCCGGTGCCCACGGACTCCGCCGTGACGAGCATCCGCAGGAACAGGGCGGACTCGCGCGGCAGGTGCATCCGGTAGCGGCGCAGCAGCCCGATGAGGTCGCCCATGAGGTGGCCCACCCGCACCTCGTGCAGGGGCTTGTTCGAGTAGCGGCGCAGCAGGATCGCCACGTCCCGCTCGATCTCCTTCTTGTTGACGTCCTGCTCCTGCGAGGTCAGCCCCAGCAGGCCCGCGGCGGCCCGCCGCGGATTCTCCTGGACCACGCCGAGCATCAGGGTCACCAGGTGGTCCCGGAACTCGTCGGTCAGGGTGCCCATCATCCCGAAGTCGATGATGCCGATCCGCCCGCCGGTCTCCACGAAGAGGTTGCCGGGGTGCGGGTCCGCGTGGAAGAAGCCGTGCTCGAAGATCATCCGGCAGATGGCCTCGGTCGAGTCCACGGCCAGCAGGTGCCGGTCGAGCCCGGCGTCCTCGAGCGCGGGGTAGTCGTTGATCTTGATCCCCCGGATCCGCTCCATCGTGAGGATCCGGGAGGTCGAGGCCTCCCAGAAGATCTCCGGGATGTGCACCCGGGGGTCGCCCATGAAGTTCTCGGCCATCCGCTGGGCGTTGCGGGCCTCCGTGAGGTAGTCCAGCTCGTCCCGCAGCGACTGGGCGAACTCGTCCGCGAGGCCCTCCAGGTCGAAGTGCTCCACCGCCGGCCAATAGGTGGACAGCAGCTTGGCGAGCTCCGAGAGGATCTCGAGGTCCCGGTTGACCTCCTCGACGACGCCGGGGCGGCGCACCTTCACGATGACGTCCACCCCCTTGTAGACGGCCGCGTGCGCCTGGCCGATCGAGCCCGTGGCGAGGGGCACGGGGTCGATCTCGGCGAGGATCTCCTCGGCGGCGGAGTCGGGCTCCGACTCGATCATCTCGCGGATCCGCTCCGGCGGCACCGGGGGAGAGTTGTCCTGCAGCCGCGTCAGCTCCTGCACGTACCGCGGCGGCAGCAGGTCCGGCCGGGTCGAGACGACCTGACCCAGCTTCACGAAGGTGGGTCCGAGCTCCTCGAGGGCCTGCCGCAGGTGGACCGGCTGGCTGTAGAGCTTGTCGGGGTCGATGAGCCGGACCCGGGCCAGCGGTGCGCGCCACTCCTCCTTGATCCCGCCGAGGGCGAAGCCGAAGCCGTGCTTCGAGAGCACCTCGAGGATCTGGAGGAAGCGTTCCCGGCGGCTGATCATCGGCGGGCCACTCCGGTGCTCATCCGGGCCAGGTAGAAGGACATGAACCCGGTCGCGACGGCCACGATGAAGCACAGCGCGCTCACCAGCGGCTCCACACCGAGGAAGACCACGCCCACCGCGCCCAGCAGCACGGTCAGGGCGAGCAGCACCCACACGGCCGCGTGCACCCTGCCGAGCACCCCGGTCCCCGGCCCGGACGAGGAGCGCTGGGCGGACACGTCGTCGTCGTGCGGGGCGCGCTCGGCGCCGCCCGCTCCCGCCGCGGACACGGCCAGGCCCTTGCGCCACTTCTTCGCGTTGCGCGAGCGGTCGGCCTCGGCCGGGACGTAGGCGTCCGGGACGGGGTAGCTGTCGGCGGGCGGCATGAGCTCGGGGACGTCGTTGGGCAGCCGCTCGAACCACTCCGCGGGGATGTCCTCCGGCCGCGCCGCCTGGAGCGTCATCGAGACCTCGAAGGCCGAGCCCCGGATGGTTCCCCACACCGCGGTGAGCCTCTCCTGCTGGAAGGCGTGGTCGATGATCGGGATGAACTGCTGGGACATTTGGGTGGAGAGCCGGCCCACCTGGCGGCGCTCGTAGAGCACGTCGACGATGTCCAGGGTCTGCCCGTGGTGGTTGCGGACCTTGTTGGTCTCCAGGGTCAGCATCACGCGGCCCTCCCCGGACGGGGGGATGACGCTGTGCAGGTACTCGGCGAACTCCTGCTCGTCCAGGACCTTGATCGACGGGCCCTGCGGCAGCACCGCCGCGTGCGTCGGCGGCGTGTTGAGCGGGAACAGCAGGTCCGGGGCTGCGATCGACAGCCGCGCCGCGGCGTCGACCTCCGCCTGCCCGTCCTGGCGCAGGACCGTGGCCTCGAGCTTCAGCGGCGCGACCGGCGTGTAGCCGGAGGCGATGACCCGCGCGAGGTAGGGCCAGTACCGCTGCGCGTCCTGCTGGGCGAGGTGCCCGATCTTGTTGGGCCCGATCCGCACCGAGACCGTGTGGGGGTCGAAGGGGTTGTCCGGCTCCGGGACCAGCGCCGCGTTGCCCGTCCAGGTGCGCAGCTTGCCGAAGGACAGACCGCCGAACACCCGCATGATCTCGGTGTCGTAGAAGTTCTCCGTGACGATCTCCAGAGAGCCGCGGTCGTTGAGCGCGTAGTCGGTCATGGTCTCCCTCGATGGAGCTGGGGCATCAAGTCGTCCTCAGCATCTCATGATTCCCGGGACGCCCGGTTCATGGTCCGACCCGTACGGTGTCCGTGCTGACTGGTGCAATGATGGCCGATCAGGACACCGGGCGGGCCCCGGTGACCGCCCCGGGACGAGAGCCGGACCGGGATCCGCAGAGGAGGCGCACGGATGCCCCAGGGCCAGGTCCCCCCGCCCGAGCCCGACCGACCGGCGGTGGACGTCGACGTGCTGCGCACGCTGTTCCTCAGCCCCGCCGACTGGATCCACCGCCGCGTGGAGTCCGTGCTCATGAGCCCCGACGGCGTCACCCGCCGGAAGGTCTCCCTAGACGTCGACCTCGCCGCGCGCGCCCCCTGGCCGGCCGACGCCGCCGGCCGGCTGCTGGTGCCCGTGACCATCCAGGCCAAGCAGCCCCTGCGCAACTTCGACGCCGTCTGCCAGGGCGACCCCGTCCCGGTCCTCAGCACGGAGGACAACGGCGCGCTCGCCGAGCTGCTCCTGCGCGGGCTGATCCCGGAGCAGCTGCCGCCGGCGGAGGCGGCCGTCCTGGCGCACGACCACGTCCCGGCGGTCGTGCACGCCCCCGAACTGCTCGTGGAGGACGCCCTCGACGGGTTCTGGGCCTACTGCGAGCACCTGCGGGTGGTCGTGCAGGAGCTCGTCGACCGGGGGCGGCTCCCGGCGGAGGACGCCGAGCACTGGGACGCCGACCTCGCGCTGTTCACCACCGTGGCCGACCAGCTGGCCCGCGGCTTCCTGCTGACCTTCGCCCTGCCGGCCGAGTTCGCGGGGCGCCGGCTCGTGCTCAAGTACTCGATGGACGAGCAGTACGCCGCGGGCCGGAGGCCGCGCGCCCGGGACCGGCTGCGGCACTGCTGGATGCCGTGGGTGGGGCGGGTCGGCCTGCACGACCTCGCCTCCTGCCGCAGCTTCCACCTGGAGCTGACGGTGCCCGCGGAGGTCCGGCTGCACGAGTTCACGGTCCTCTCGCACGAGGGAGGGCGCCCCGGCGGGCCGGGGGGCTCGCACCGGGCGGTGGACCGGGTGCTCGCCGAGGACCGCACCGTGCGGCGGTGGCCCGGGGCGGTGCGCGGCCACCTGGCGCTGCGGCCCACGTCCCGTTTCGACGACGCCTTCTGCGAGATGGTGATCCTGCCGGCGCGCCAGGGGATCACGGCGTTCGCCTCCGTGGCGGTCAGTCTCATCACCGCGGTCCTGCTGCTCGTCGGGCTCGTGTCGACCGTGCGGGAGCACGTCCTGGGGCCCGGCTGGCAGGTGCCCTCCGCGGCGGCGTCGATCGTGATGTCCGTGGTGGCGGTGCTGCTGTCCTGGATCAACCGGCAGCCGGAGCACGACATCTCCGTGCGCGTGATGCGCCCCCTGCGCTACGCCCTGAATCTGGAGGCCCTGGTCATGCTCATGCTCGCCGGCGCGGCGTCGGTCCCCTTCACCGCGGGGGCCGCCGCGGTGTACTGGTCGGTCCTCGTCCTGCTGCACGTGCTGTCCCTCGTGCTCGTGGCGCGCACCTGGTGGGTGCGGCGGTCCGTGGACCGGGGCTGGTACACCTCCCGGGCGCGGCGGCACGGCCGATGACCGGCGGCGCTCTGTTCAGTGGGGCGGCGGCCTCCTACACTGGAGGTGTCACGAAAGGATCCACCATGGCCTATGACGCCAGGACCGGTCCGCAGGCGCCCCAGCCGCGCCGCGAGCACCGCAACGACTCCAAGGTGAACCTGCTGCAGCTGGGCAACTCCTCGATGTCCCTCGGCCAGAGCCTCGACCGGCGGGTCTTCAAGTCCAACGAGGACGCCCAGCGCGCCGTCGACCGCGTGCTGCGCCGCTCGGGGCGTCCCGCCGCCTGAGTCCGTCCCACCCGCCCGGAACCGCCGGGCCCCCGTGCAGTCGCAGTCCCCCGGTGCGCACCGGGGGGACTGCGACTGCACGGGGGCCATGGCATCAGCCGCAGCGTGCGGGGGTCCGGGCGGGGTCAGGGCCGGGCCGCCGCCTGCGCCCGCAGCGCCCGCAGCAGGTGGTCCCGCTCCTCGACCAGGATCCGGCGCAGGGCGGCGGGCGCCCCCGCGTGGTGGCGCAGCCACAGCTCCGTGCGGGCGAGCACGGGGTGGTGCTCGGGGTCGTGGCCCGGCTCGAGGTCGGCCCCGGCGGGATAGAGTCCCTGCACGATGCGGGTGGCCATCCCGATGGACCGGCGCGCCCAGACCTCCTCCAGCATGGTGAAGTACGGCTCGCGGTAGGGCTCCACGAGCTCCGCCGGGCCCAGCTGGAAACCGGTGATCGTGGCCGTCAGCAGGTCGTTGGACAGCTCGTCGCCGGTGATCGCCTCCCACGCCTCGGCCTTGGCCCGGGCGAGCGGGCGGGCGGCGCGGGCGCGGGCCCAGCCGACCTGACCCGTGCGGGTCCGGTCACCAGCACGCTCCCGCTCCAGGGCGGCCTCGAGCTCGGGGTCCTCGCCGTGGCCCGTGGCCGCGAGCGCCGTCCACAGCGCCCAGCGCAGCTCCGAGCCCAGCCGCAGCCCGGGCAGCGCGTCCCGCCCGCCGAGGAGGTCGCGCAGCCAGCCGGCGTGGCTCCCGTCGCGGCGGGCCGTGCGAGCGGTGAGCCGGGCCAGGGCCAGCTGCCGGTCGCTGCCGGGGTCGGCGCGGCGCAGCTCCCGGACGGAGGCGTCGAGCAGCCGCCCCCGCAGCCGGCCCCGCCGGGCGGTGGGGGCGAAGCGCTCGACGGCCTCCACAGCGTGGTCCACGGCGGTGGAGAACATCCCGGTCCGCGGCTCGGCGAAGCCGTGGTCCAGGACGGCGCCCACCCAGTCCCCGGGGTCGAGCTCGGCGTCCCGAGTGGCGTTCCACAGCCCCGACCACAGCTGGGCGCGGGCCATGTCGTCCTCCACGGAGGACAGGGAGCTCAGGGCCGTGGTGAGCGAGAGCGGGTCCAGGCGGGCCTTGGCGTACGTGAGGTCCTCGTCGTTGACCACCAGCAGGGGCGCGGTCGAGCCCACCAGCTCGGGGACCTCCACGGACGCCTCGGCGGGCAGGTCCACGCTGACCGTGCCGGTGCGCACCAGGACGTCGCCCGGCCCGCGCTCGTAGCCGCCGAGCAGCAGCCGGTGGGGGCGCAGAACCCCGGAGCCGGGGTCCTGGAGCAGCGCCGCGAAGGTCACGGTGCCGTCGTCGTCCCGGGCGAGGTCCAGGGTCAGGGAGGAGACGCCGGAGGTGCCCAGCCAGGACTCGGCCCAGCCGCGCACGTCCCGCCCGGAGGCCTCCTCGAGCACGGCCACGAAGTCCTCCAGCGTGGTGGACCCGTAGGCGTGGCGGCGGAAGTAGGAGCGGCACGCGTCGACGAACGCGTCGTAGCCCACGAACGCCACGAGCTGCTTGAGCACCGCGGCGCCCTTGGCGTAGGTGATGCCGTCGAAGTTCTGCCGGGCGGCCTCGAGGTCCTGGACGTCGGCGACCACGGGGTGCGTGGTGGGCAGCTGGTCCTGCCGGTAGGCCCAGGCCTTCCGGCGGTCCGCGAACGCGATCCAGGCCTCCTCGAAGTCCGTGGCCTGCACGGACGCGTGGGCGCCCATGAACTCCGCGAAGGACTCCTTGAGCCACAGGTCGTCCCACCACGTCATGGTCACGAGGTCCCCGAACCACATGTGGGACATCTCGTGCATGAGGGTGTTGGCCCGCCCCTGGTACTGGGCCCGGGTGGCCCCGTCCGGGAACAGGTACTCCTCGGTGAAGGTCACCAGCCCGGGGTTCTCCATGGCGCCCAGGTTGTACTCGGGCACGAACGCCTGCTCGTACTTCCCGAACGGGTACGGGTAGCCGAACAGCTCGGTGAAGAACGTCAGGCCCTGCCGGGTGAGGTCGAACAGCTCCCGGGCGCCCGTGCTCGCGTCCAGGTGCTCCGCCAGCGAGGCGCGGCAGTACAGGGCCAGCGGCACCGACATGCGGCTGCCGTCCTCGAAGGAGTGCCGCCACTCGCCCGCGACCCGGTGGTACGGGCCCGCCAGGACCGTGGTGATGTACGTGGAGATCCGCTCCGTGGGGGCGAACTCGTGGCGCACCGCCCCGGGCCGCTCGGCCTCCGGGGCGGGGGACACCGCCATGCGCACCCCGTTGGAGGAGACCTGCCAGCCCTCCGGGGCCAGCACGGTGAACCGGAAGGACGCCTTGAGGTCCGGCTGCTCGAAGTTCGCGAAGACCCGGCGGGCGTCCGCCGGCTCGTACTGCGTGTACAGGTAGACCCGGCCGTCGGCCGGATCCACGAACCGGTGCATCCCCTCCCCGGAGCGGGAGTACAGACCCCGCCCGGCCACGGACACCTCGTTGGTCGCCTCGAGGGACGGGAGGCGGACCCGCGAGCCCTCGACGACGTCGTCCGGGTTCAGCTCCCGGCCGTTGACCGTCACCGACTCCACGGAGTGGGCGATGAAGTCCAGGAACGTCTGGGCGCCCTCCTCCGCGCCGAAGCGCACCGTGGTCACGGACCGGAACGTGTCCGCCTCCGGGTCCGGCGCGGTGGACAGGTCCAGCAGGACGTCGTAGCTCTCCACGGCGACGAGCTCGGAACGGTCGGCGGTCTCGCTGCGGGTCAGGTTGTCGTTGCGCACCGTGCCATTGAACCACCCGGGCCGCCCCGCCCACCGGGCCCTGGACAGCGGACGGGCCGACCGTAGGCTGGACCACGACCCCGCCCGTCCGCACCAGGAGGACACGATGGCCGACCAGGACCGCCGGACCCTGCTCGCCGGTGCCCTGCTGGGGGCCGGCGTCGCCGCCTCCGTGGTGGACCTCGCCGTCTTCCACCTCCTCCTGCACTGGCACCACTTCTACGACCTGTCCACCACCGGGGTCGCCCTCGCCTCGGACGGGCTCTTCCACGCCTTCGACTGGTTCACCACCGTGGGCTCCCTCTTCCTGCTCGCCGACCTCCGGCGCCGGGGAACCGTGGCCTGGGGCCGCTGGACCGGGGGGCTGCTCGCGGGGCTCGGCGCGTTCCAGCTCTTCGACGGCGTGGTCCTGCACAAGGTGCTCAGGATCCACCAGATCCGCTACGACGTGGACCTGCTGGTCTACGACGCCACCTGGATCGGCACGGCCGTGCTCGCGCTCGCGGCAGGCCTGCTGCTGCTCCGCCGCGCCCGCCCGGCCCGCCCGAGACGGTGACGCCGCACCACGGCGCCACGGGCTGGGACCTGTTCGAGGGGACCGTGCTCGTCCTGCTCCTCCTGGGCGCCGCGGGCTACGCCACGGGGCTGTGGGCGGCACGGCACCGCGGACCGTGGCCGCCGCACCGGACGGTGCTGTGGCACGCGGGTCTGCTCTGCGCCGCAGCGGCGCTGGCCGGCCCCCTGGCGGAGGCCGCTCGCACCGGCTTCACCGCCCACATGGCCGGGCACCTGCTGCTGGGAATGGCCGCCCCGCTGCTGCTGGTGCTCGCCGCGCCCGTGACCCTGGCGCTGCGCGCGCTGCCCGCGGCCCGGGCCAGGACCGTGTCCCGTCTCCTGCGCACCCCGCCCGTGCGGGCGCTCACCCATCCGGTGGTGGCCGGGCTGCTGAACGCCGGCGGCCTGTGGCTGCTCTACACGACCGGGCTGTACGGCCGCATGCACGAGTCGGTGGGCGTGCACGCGGCCGTGCACGCCCACGTCCTCCTGGCCGGCTACGTCTTCACCGCCGCCGTGGTCGGGGTGGACCCGGATCCGCACCGGGGCTCCTTCCCGCTGCGGGCGGCCGTGCTGGTCGGCTTCCTGGCGGCCCACTCGGCGCTCGCCAAGCACCTGTACGGGCACCCCCCGGAGGGCGTCGGAACGTCGGACGCCCGCGTGGGGGCGCAGCTCATGTACTACGGCGGGGACGTCGTGGACGTGGCGCTGATCGTCGCGCTCTTCGCCCAGTGGTACGTCTCCGGCCGTCCTCGCACCCGGGTGGTCCGGTCGACCGCCTGAGCGGACCGGGTCACGCTCCGGAGGCCGCGCCCCGGCGTGCCTCGAGCTCGGCCACGAGCTCCTCGTGGCGGTCCTGGGTGACGGGATGGGGGCCGCCGGCGTTCACCAGGTACTCGTGCTCGAGCTGGCACACGACCCGGCTGTGCAGGACCTGCAGCTCCACGAGGGGCAGCGCGGCGAGCTCCCCGGGGAAGTCGCAGTCCGGGCGCAGGCACGTGTCGCAGTCCCGCGTCCTGCCCGCACCGGTGCCGGCCGGGGACAGGACGGTGTCGATGCCGCTCATGCCGCCACCCCGTCCGGCTCGGCGCCGTGCCAGGTCACGGGCCCCGGTGCGTCCGCACGGACGGCAGGACCGGGCGCCTCGGCGAGGCCGAACGGCACCGGCCGGGTGAGGACCTGCACGGGGCCTCCCGGCTCGGGCGCGGGGCTCTGGTCGAGGGACCACCGCAGGAGGTCCAGGCCCTCCGGGTCCACGTGCTGGGCGCCCGTGAGGTCCACGGTGACGGTCGCGCCCGGGAACAGGGCGCGGGCGCGGCCGACCAGCGGGGGCAGGGTCCGGTGGTTGCGCTCGGTGAGATCGCCGGTGACCACCAGGTGCACGCACCGGGTGTCCAGCTCGATCTGCACGACGACGGACAGGGAATGGTCCATGGAGGGGTCCTTCCACGACAGGACGTCACGGCCGGCTGCTCGACCCGTGCAGTCGAGCCTAGACGCCTGTGACGCCGGTCACCAGTCGTGGTGCGGAGTCGTTACCGCACGTGACAGTGCCCACAGACCCCCCGCGGAGCTCCCGCGGGCGGCGGTGCGCCCGGTAGCGTCGGGACCATGCGCACACTCGTGGTCGGTTGGTCCAGCGTCCTGCACGGCGAAGCGACGGCCGGCGACGTCCTCGCCATGGACGCCGTCGCCGACGCCCTCGGCACGGCGGGCGTCCCGCACGACGTCGCCTGGAGCGCGGTCATGTGCCCGCCCGGAGGGCTGCGGCTCGACGACGCCGACCCGGCCCACTACACCCACCTGCTGTTCGTGTGCGGCCCGGCGACCGGACGGTCGATCGCCGGGCTGCACGAGCGCTTCGCCCACTGCCGCCGGATCGCGGTCGGGGTCAGCGTCCTCGACCCCGAGGACCCGGTGACCGCCGGGTTCCACCGCGTCATCGCGCGCGACCGTCCCGGCGCCGGCGCCCGCCGGGACCTCGCGGCGCGGGCCGTGCCCCAGCTCGTGCCCGTGCTGGGCGTCTACCTCACCTCCGGGCAGCACGAGTACGGCGCCCGCCGCCGGCACGACTCCGTCCGGGCCGGGCTGGAGGGCTGGCTGGGCCGGCTCGACGCCGCCCGGCTGCCGCTGGACACCCGGCTGGATCCGCGGGACTGGCGGCTGTCCGCCACCGCGGCCCAGGCCGGCTCGGTCATCGCCCGGCTCGACACCGTGGTGACCATGCGCATGCACGGGCTCGTCCTGGCGCTGCGGGCCGGGGTGCCCGTGCTCGCCGTCGACCCCGTCGCGGGCGGCGGTAAGGTCACGGCCCAGGCGCGGGCCTGGGACTGGCCGGCCGTGGTGGGCGCGGACGAGCTCGACCCCGCGCGGCTCGACGAGCAGCTGCGCTGGTGCCTGTCGCCGGCGGGGCGCGCGGCCGCCGAGTCGAGGGCGGCGCTGGCCCCGAGCGGGTTCGAGCAGCTCGACCAGCTCGTGCGGGACCTCCTCGGGGACCTGGCGGGGGAGCCGGGCCGGGACGCCGACGGCGCGTTCGACCGGGAGCTCGGCCGTGAGGTCGGCCGGGAGCTGGCCGAGGCGGCGCAGACCCGGCCGCACCGTGCGTGACGCAGGCCCTACATCAGTCGCCTGATCATTTTGTGCCATACTCCGATCCATGAACTACCTGGGCGTCAACGCGATCTTCCATGACCCCGCGGCGGCTCTCGTCGTGGACGGCAGAGTGGTGGCCGCGGCGGAGGAGGAGCGCTTCTCCCGCCGCAAGCACGGCAAGCGTCCCGTGCCGTTCTCGGCGTGGGAGCTGCCCGAGCAGGCGATGCGCTGGTGCCTCGCCGAGGCCGGGCTGACGCCGGCGGACCTGGACGCCGTGGGGTACTCCTTCGCCCCCGCCATCGCCGCCGAGATGCCGGACGACCCGTACGACCCCGTGCGCGTGGACTACGCCCGGCGGGCCCCCGGGTTCCTCGCCGAGGCCCTGCCGGGGCTGGACCGCGGGAAGGTCCGCTTCGTGGAGCACCACGTGGCCCACGCCGCCTCCGCCGGCCTCGCCGCGCCGACCCGCACGAGCAGCGTCCTGGTGGTCGACGGCCGCGGCGAGGCGCACTCGCACCTGGCCGGCCGCTACCGGGACGGCGAGCTGGAGATCCTGGCCCGCCAGGCCCTGCCCGAGTCCCTCGGCCTGCTCTACGAGTCCCTGACCGACCACCTGGGCTTCCTGCGCTCGAGCGACGAGTTCAAGGTCATGGCCCTGGCCTCCTACGGGCGGCCCCGCTTCCTGCCCGAGCTGCGCGAGATCGTCCGCGCCACGGGCGACGGCGGTTTCCGCGCCCAGGCCCCCGACTGGACCCGCTTCGCGCCCCGCCGGATCGACGACGGCACGTGGGGCGGCGACCACGCGGACCTCGCCGCCTCGGTCCAGGCCGTGGTCGAGGAGGTCCTGGTCGACCTGGCCACCTGGCTGCACGGGCAGACCGGGGACACGGTCCTGACGATGGCCGGCGGCACGGCCCTGAACTGCGTGGCCAACTCCCGGATCTGGCGCGAAACGCCGTTCGAGGAGGTCTGGGTCCAGCCCGCCTCCGGGGACTCCGGGACCGCGCTCGGCGCCGCCCTGCACCTGGCCCAGGAGGCCGGGGATCTCGGCGAGCCCCAGCCCACCGCGGCCCTCGGCCGCAGCTGGTCCGCCGAGGAGCTCGCGCAGTGGCTGAGCACGGCGCAGGTGCCCTTCACCACCCCGGACGACCTCGCCGGCGAGGTCGCCGACATCCTGGCGGAGGACGGCGTGATCGCCTGGTTCGACGGTCGCAGCGAGTTCGGCCCCCGGGCCCTGGGCCGCCGCTCCCTGATCGCCAATCCGATGCGCGCCGAGAACCTCGAGCGGCTCAACGACGTCAAGGGCCGCGAGCAGTTCCGGCCGGTCGCGCCCATGGTCCTCGAGGAGCGCGCCGCGGAGATCTTCGGCGGCGGGCCCCTGCCCAGTCCCTTCATGCTCTTCGTCCACGACGTGGCCCCGGAGTGGCGCGAGCGGATCCCCACCGTGACCCACGTGGACGGCACCGCCCGGATCCAGACGGTCACCGACGAGGACAACGCCGGGATCGCCGCGCTGCTGCGGGCCTTCGACGAGCGCACGGGCGTGCCCGTCGTCGTGAACACCTCGCTCAACACCGCCGGCCGGCCCATGGTCGACGACCCGCGCGACGCCCTCGAGCTCTTCGGCTCCGCCCCGGTGGCCGCGCTCGTGCTCGGCCCGCACCTGGTCCGCCGCGCCGCGTTCTTCCAGGAGGCCGAGTGACGACCGGAATGCCCCGCCCCGCGAGCTACGCGGTGGTCGTCCCCTCCGTGGGGCGGCCGACCCTCCAGCGGCTGCTGGACACCCTCTTCGCCCAGGACGTCGACGTGGACCACCCGGGGCCGCTCGAGGTCGTCGTGGTCGACGACCGGCGCGGCGACGTGGAGCCCCTGCGGCTGAGCGTGCCGGACACCGTGGCCTGGACCGTGCGCACCGTCCGCGGCTACGGGCGCGGCCCGGCCGCCGCGCGCAACCGGGGCTGGCGTGCGGCCCGCCGCTCGGGGGCGGAGTGGATCGCGTTCCTCGACGACGACGTGGAGCTGCCGGCCGGCTGGGCCCGGCGCCTCGCCGAGGACCTCGCCGCCTGCGGGCCCGAAATCGGCGCGACCCAGGGCCGGATCGACGTCCCCCTGCCGGAGCACCGCCGGCCCACCGACTGGGAGCGCAGCACCGCGTCCCTCGAGGACGCCGACTGGGCGACCGCCGACATGGCCTACCGCGTCGCCGCCCTCGAGGCGGTCTCCGGCTTCGACGAGCGCTTCCCACGGGCCTACCGCGAGGACGCGGACCTCGCGCTGCGCGTGCGCCGGGCCGGGTGGCGGCTGGTGCGCGGGCAGCGCCGGATCACCCACCCCGTGCGTCCCGCCGACGACCTCGTGAGCCTGCGCGTGCAGGCGGGCAACGCCGACGACGCCCTGATGCGCCGCCTGCACGGGGCCGACTGGCGCCGTGCGGCCGAGGCCCCGCCCGGCGGCTTCCGGTGGCACACCGCGACGGTGGCCGCCCTGGGCGCGGCGGGAGCCGGCGCCGGCGTGGCGCTCACCGCCACCGCCCTGGGCCACCGGCCCGCCCGGCGCGCCGCCCTGGCCGCGGCCGGCGCCGGCGCCGGTGCGTGGGGCTGGCTGACCGGGCGGTTCGTGCTGCTGCGCACGGTCCCCGGACCCCGCCCGGGGGACCCCGAGTTCCTGCCGGAGCTCGGCCGCATGGTCAGCACCAGCGTCACGATCCCCGTGGCCGCCGTGCGGCACAAGGCCCGGGGCTGGTGGCGGCACCGGGAGACCGGGCCCTGGCCCGTCCCGGTGCGCGCGGTGCTCTTCGACCGGGACGGCACCCTGGTCCACGACGTCCCCTACAACGGCGACCCGGACGCGGTCGAGCTCGTTCCCGGGGCCCGCGAGGCCGTCGACGCCGTGCGCGCGGCCGGGCTGCGGGTGGGCGTGGTGTCCAACCAGTCCGGGATCGGCCGCGGCCTGCTGACCCGCGAGCAGGTCGACGCCGTCAACGACCGCGTGAGCGAGCTGCTCGGCCCCTTCGACACCTGGCAGCTGTGCCCGCACGCCCCGGAGGAGGACTGCGCGTGCCGCAAGCCCCGGCCCGGCATGGTGCTCGCGGCCGCCGCGGAGCTCGGCGTGGACCCCTCCGAGTGCGTGCTGATCGGTGACATCGGCGCCGACGTCGAGGCCGCCCAGGCCGCCGGCGCGCGCAGCGTCCTGGTGCCCACCCCGGTGACCCGCGAGGAGGAGGTGGCGGCCGCCCCGGCCGTGGCACGGACCCTGCGCGGGGCCGTCGCCGCCGTGCTGGGGCCCGCAGTGGGCGAGGGGACGCAGACCCGCCCCGACGCCCGCCCGACACCGGCCGCGGCGGCCGGTGCCCGGAGCTGAGCATGGGCCGCATCCTCGCCGTCCGCCTCGACTCGGACGGGGACGTCCTGCTGACCGGGCCCGCGGTCCGGGCCCTGGCCCGGACCGGGAACCCGGTGGACCTGCTGGCCTCCCCGGCCGGCGCCGCCGCCGCGCGGCTGCTGCCGGACGTGGCCGACGTCCTCGAGTACTCGGCGCCGTGGTCGGGCTTCCGGCCCCCTCCCGTGGACCGGGAGGCGACCACGGAGCTGGTCGACGGCCTCGCCGCCCGCGGCTACGACCTCGCCGTGGTCTTCACGTCCTTCCACCAGAGCTCCCTGCCCATGGCGCTGCTGGCCCGGCTCGCCGGGATCGACCGCGTGGTGGCCACGAGCGAGGACTACCCCGGATCGCTGCTGGACGTCCGGCACCGGCGCGCGGACCCGCCCGGCGGCGGCCACGAGGTCGAGGCGGCCGTGGAGGTCGCGGTCGCGGCCGGCGCCCCGCGTCCTGCGGACCTGCGCCTGGCCGTGCGCCGTCCGCTGCCGCCCGTGCCCGCGGAGGTGGCGGCGCTTCCCCCGGACTACGTGGTCCTGCACCCGGGAGCCTCCGTGCCCTCGCGCGGGCTCACCGCCGAGCACGCCGGGAGCCTCGCGGCGGAGCTCGCGGCCGCCGGGCGCGCCGTCGTCCTCACCGGCGGGCCGGGGGAGTGCGAGCTCACCGCCGCGACCCGCGCCGCGGCCTGTGCCGCGACGCCCCGCGGCACGGTGCTGGACCTCGCCGGCCGGACCGACCTGCCGGGCCTGGCCGCCGTGCTGGACGCCGCCGCGTGCGTCGTCGTGGGCAACACCGGCCCCGCCCACCTGGCCGCCGCCGTGGGCACCCCGGTCGTGTCCCTCTTCTCCCCGGTGGTGCCGCCCGAGCGGTGGGCGCCCTACGGCGTGCCCGTCGTGCTGCTCGGGGACCAGGGCGCGGACTGCCGCGGCTCCCGCGCCCGCGACTGCCCCGTTCCCGGCCACCCGTGCCTGTCCTCCGTGTCCCCGGCGACCGTCCTCGCGGCCGTCGAGCAGCTGACGGGCGGCGCCCGGGGGAGGGCCGCCACTGTTCCCGAACCGCAAGGAGGACCCGGGTGCGCATCCTGACCTGGCACGTCCACGGGTCGTGGACGACATCGTTCGTGCACGGCCCCCACACCTACCTGCTGCCCGTCGTCCCCGACCGCGGCCCCGACGGCCGGGGACGCGCCGAGACCTGGGACTGGCCGGCCGCGGCCGTCGAGCGCACGCCCGAGGAGCTGGCCGACGCCGAGTTCGACGTGGTCCTCCTGCAGCGCCCCCACGAGCTCGAGCTGCTCGAGCGGTGGACCGGACGCCGGGCGGGGACCGACGTCCCGGCGGTCTACGTGGAGCACGACACCCCGCGCGGGCCCGCCGTGGCCACCCGCCACCCCCTGGCCGAGCGCTCCGACGTGCCGGTGGTGCACGTGACGCACTTCAACCGGATCATGTGGGACACCGGGGACGCGCCCACCGAGGTCGTGGAGCACGGCGTCCTCGACCCGGGACCCCTCTACACCGGGCGCACGGCCAGCCTGGCCGCCGTGGTCAACGAGCCCGTCCGGCGCGGCCGGATCGCGGGCACCGACCTGCTGACCGCCATGGCCGAGGACCTCCCCGTGGACGTCTACGGCATGGGGATGGACCGCCTGGCGGAGCACGCGCCGCACATGGCCGGCCGGCTGCACGAGAACTACCCTCAGGAGCAGCTGCACGCCGCGCTCGGGGCGCACCGGGCCTACTTCCACCCCTACCGGTGGACGAGCCTGGGTCTCGCCCTGCTGGAGGCCATGACCATCGGGATGCCGGTGCTCGGGCTCTCGACCACCGAGGCGCCGCGGGCGGTGCCGCCCGGGGCCGGGCTGCTCTCCAACGATCCGGAGGCCCTGGCCGCCCAGGCCCGGCACTGGCTGGACGACCCCGACGCGGCGGCCGCCGCGGGCACCGCCGCCCGCGAGCACGCCCTGAGACACTACGGCGCGGACCGCTTCCTCGCGGAGTGGGACCGCATCCTGGAGAAGGTGACGGCATGAGAATCGCAATGGTCTCCGAGCACGCCAGTCCGCTGGCCGCCCTCGGCGGGGTCGACGCCGGCGGGCAGAACGTCTACGTGGCCGCCCTCGCGGCGGGCCTCGCCCGCCTGGGCCACGATGTGGTCGTGTACACGCGCCGCGACGACGCCGGGCTCCCCGACGTGGTCGAGCTCGCCCCCGGGGCCCGCGTGGTCCACGTCCCCGCGGGGCCCCCGAGCGTCCTGCCCAAGGACGACCTCGCCCCGTACATGGACGAGTTCGGCCGCTGGCTCGCGCGCGACTGGGCCCGGGACGGGGTCCCCGACCTCGTGCACGCCCACTTCTGGATGTCCGGGATCGCGGCGCGCCGCGCCGCCGGGACGATGCAGATCCCCGTGGTGCAGACCTTCCACGCGCTCGGAGCCGTCAAGCGCCGGCACCAGGGCGCCGCCGACACCAGCCCCACCGGCCGGCTCGCGGCCGAGAACGAGCTCGTCGCGGCGGCCGACCTCGTGCTGGCCACCTGCCGCGACGAGCGGGCCGAGCTCCTGGCCCTCGGCGGGGACCCGTCGCGGATCGACGTGGTCCCGTGCGGCGTGGACCTCGACGCCTTCGTCCCCGCCCCGCCTCCCGCCGCCGGCCGGCGGCCCCGGATCGTGGCGCTCGGCCGGCTCGTGGAGCGCAAGGGCGTGGACGTCGTCGTGCGCGCCCTCGCCGAGCTGCCCGGCGCGGAGCTCGTCGTGGCGGGCGGTCCCGACCGCGCCGAGCTGGACCGCGATCCCGAGGCCCTGCGGCTGCGGGCGCTGGCCCGGGAGCTCGGCGTGGCGGACCGTGTGGAGCTGCTCGGCCGAGTGGACCACGACGACGCCGCCGCGCTGCTCGCCACCGCGGACGTCGTCGCCTGCACCCCCTGGTACGAGCCGTTCGGCATGGTCCCG
The DNA here is from genome assembly GCF_947500125.1 of uncultured Kocuria sp. Lineage (GTDB taxonomy): Bacteria > Actinomycetota > Actinomycetes > Actinomycetales > Micrococcaceae > Kocuria. The sequence goes on from NZ_CANMRA010000034.1 coordinate 24,885, forward strand.
CTCGAGGCGATGGCGTGCGCCCGCCCCGTGGTGGGCAGCGCCGTCGGCGGCCTGCTCGACAGCATCGAGCACGGCGTGACCGGTCTGCACGTCCCCCCGCGGGACGTCTCCGCGACCGCGGCCGCCCTGGGCACCCTCCTCGAGGACCCCGCTCTGGCGGCCCGCATGGGACGTGCCGGGCGCGAGCGCGTGGAGCGGCTCTTCGGCTGGCGGCGCGTGGCCCAGGAGACGGAGCGCTCCTACGCCCGCGTCGTCGCCCGGCACCGCCGGGAGCACCCCCCGTTGGTCGGGCAGACCGAGCGCTGGCTCGGCGCCCACCTGGACGAGCTGACGGTCGCCGCCCGGGACGCCGCCCAGCACGCCGACGTCGTGGACCGGTGGGGCGCACGCCTGGCCGGGCTGCTCACGGACGGCGGGCGCGTGCTCGCCGTGGGCAACGGCGGCAGCGCCGCGGAGGCCCAGCACTTCACCGCGGAGCTCGTCGGCCGCTTCGTCGACGACCGGCGGCCGCTGTCCGCCGTGTGCCTGTCCGCGGAGACCTCGAGCCTCACGGCCATCGTCAACGACTACGGCGTGGAGGAGGTCTTCGCCCGCCAGGTCCAGGCCCACGGCCGGGCCGGCGACGTGCTCGTGGTGCTCTCCACCAGCGGCCGCAGCCCGAACGTGCTGGCCGCGGCCGACCGGGCGCGGGAGCACGGCCTGCACGTCTGGGCGCTCACCGGCCCCGGCCCCAATCCGCTGACCGAGCGGGCGGACGAGTCCCTGACCGTCGCCGCGCCCAGCACCTCGGTGATCCAGGAGGTCCACCTCATGCTGCTGCACGCGATCTGCGCCGCCGTGGACGCCCGGCTCGCGCCGCCCGCCGGGCCCGTGACGCCGGCCGAGGCCGACAGACCGGCCAGGACGGCCGTGCGGGCGGGGGTCGCATGAGCGCCCCGCGCATCGTCGTGGTGGGCGACGCCCTGCTGGACCGGGACGTCTCCGGCACCTCGACCCGCCTGAGCCCCGACGCGCCGGTCCCCGTGGTGGACGTCGACGCCGTGTTCGCCAGCCCCGGCGGGGCGGGCCTGGCGGCGCTGCTGTGCGCGGAGCCGCCGTCCGTCGGCGCCGGGCCGACGGCGGTCGCCGTGACCCTCCTGGCCCCGGCCGCGGACGACGCCGCCGGACGGGAGCTGGCCGGCTCGCTCGGCGAGGTGGCCCTGGAGCGCCTGGGGCACGAGGGCGGGACCCGCACCAAGACCCGCGTCCGCAGCTCGGGCCAGACCCTCGTGCGCGTGGACGAGGGCGGGCCCGGCACCCCGGTGGGCGTCACCACCGAGCAGGTGGCCGCCGTCCTGGCCGGGGCGGACGCCGTCCTGGTCTCCGACTACGGGGGAGGCGTCACCCGCGACCCCGCCGTGCGCGCCGCCCTCGAGGACCACGCCCGCACCGGCGTGGTGGTGTGGGACCCCCACCCGCGCGGCGGCGCCCCCGTGCCCGGGTGCACGCTCGTCACCCCGAACGCCGCCGAGGCGGCCGCAACCCTCGAGGGATCCGGCCCCGGGTCCCCCCGGGAGCTCGCGGGCGTGCTGCGCCGGCACTGGGGCGCCCGCGCCGTGGCCGTCACGGCCGGTGCGGACGGGGCCTACCTGGCGACGACCACCGGGACCGCACTGGTTCCCGCGGCGCCCGTGCAGAACACCGACCCCTGCGGGGCCGGGGACCGGTTCGCCTCCGCGGCGGCCCTCGCCCTCGGCGGCGGCGCGGACGTGACGGCCGCCGTGGAGACCGCCGTCGAGGCGGCGGGCCAGTGGGTCGCCGCGGGCGGCGCGGCCACCTATCGCACGCGGCGCGCCGCCGGCGTCCACGCCCGCCCGGCCCTGCACCCGGGTGCCGAGCGGCTGCCCCGCGAGGTGCAGGAGCTGCTGGGCGAGGTGCGCGGGCGCGGCGGGACCGTGGTGGCCACCGGTGGCTGCTTCGACGTCCTGCACGCCGGCCACATCGCCTCCCTCGACGCCGCGCGGCGGCTCGGCGACGCCCTCGTGGTGCTCCTGAACTCGGACGACTCCGTGCGCCGGCTCAAGGGCCCGGGCCGGCCCGTGGTCGGCGAGGCCGACCGCGCCCGCGTGCTCGGGGCCCTGCGCAGCGTCGACGCGGTCGTCCTCTTCGACGAGGACGACCCGCGCGCGGCCCTGAACCTCCTCCGCCCCGACGTGTGGGTCAAGGGCGGGGACTACACGCCCGAGCAGCTGCCCGAGGCCGTCGACGTGCGCGGCTGGGGCGGCCGCGTCACGGTGCTGCCGTACCTGTCGGGGCGCTCGACCACCGCGATCCTGCAGAGGGCCGGCCGTGAGCGCTGAGCCGGCCGCCTCCACCGCTGCCCCCGCTGCTTTTCCCACGGCCGGGACCGCGCCGGGCCGGCGGGCCGTGGACCCCGCGAGCATCGGCCCGGGGGACGTGCTCGTGCTGCGGGCGCTGGGACTCGGGGACGCCCTGACGGCCGTGGCCCCCCTGCGGGGCCTGCGCCGGATGCTGCCCGACCACCGGATCGTGCTCGCCGCCCCGTCCGCGGTGGGGTCCTGGCTGGCCGGGCTCGGCGTGGTCGACGGCGTGCTCCCGCTCCCCGGGCTCGTGCCGCTGCCGCCCACCCCCGGCGGGCACGTGGCCGTGAACCTGCACGGGCGCGGGCCGCTCAGCCACGAGCTGCTCCTGGCCTCCCGGCCCGAGCGGCTCATCGGCTTCGCCGCCCCGGAGGCCGCTCACGACGGCCCGCCGTGGCGGGCGGACGAGCACGAGGTGCGGCGCTGGTGCCGGCTGGTGGACGAGGCCGGTGGCCCGTGCGGCCCCGAGGACCTGCGCCTGCGCGCCCACCGTCCCGCGCCGGGGGACGCTCCCGTGCTGATCCACCCGGGCGCCGCCTCCGCCGCGCGGCGCTGGCCCGCCGAGCGCTGGCGGGAGGTCGCCGGGGCCCTGGCCGCGGACGGGCACCGGATCGTGGTGACCGGCTCCCCGGCCGAGGCGGAGCTCGCCGCCGCCGTCGTGGCCGGGATCGACGCCGCGCAGGACCGGTGCGGCGCCCTGGACCTGGACGGGCTGGCCCGCACCGTCGGTGCGGCCTCCGTGGTGCTCAGCGCCGACACCGGCGTGGCCCACGTGGCCACCGCCCTGGCGGTGCGCTCCGTGGTGCTCTTCGGCCCCACACCGCCCGCCTGGTGGGGGCCCGCCGTGGACCCCGAGCTGCACACCGTGCTGTGGCACGGCGACCCGGCCGCGCGGGCATGGGGCGACCCCCACGCGGACCGGCTCGACGAGCGCCTGGCCGCCGTCACCCCGGCCGAGGTCCTGGCCGCGGCCCGCGCCCAGCTGGACGCCGCCCGCACCTGACCCCGACCGGCCCCGATCCCTCGATCCCCGAGCCTTCGATCCCTGTCCTTCGATCTCCGTCCTTCGAACCAGAGGAGCACCGTGAACCCCACGACCGACGCGACCACCTCAGCGAGCACGGCCCGCCCGATCCGCCGCGCCGTCGTCACCGGCGGGACCGGCTTCCTGGGGAGCCACCTGTGCACCGAGCTGCGCCGCCGGGAGGTGGAGGTGGTGTGCCTCGACAACTTCCTCACCGGCTCGGCGGCCAACATCGAGCACCTCGTGGGCGACCCCGGCTTCCGGCTCGTCCAGTGCGACGTCACCGACTACGTGCACGTGCCCGGGGACGTGGACCTCGTCCTGCACTTCGCGTCCCCGGCGTCCCCGATCGACTACCTGAAGCTGCCCATCCACACCCTGAAGGTCGGCTCGATCGGCACCCACCACGCCCTGGGCCTGGCCAAGGACAAGGGCGCGCGGTTCGTGCTGGCCTCCACCTCCGAGGTGTACGGCGACCCGCAGGTCCACCCGCAGCCGGAGAGCTACTGGGGCCACGTCAACCCGGTGGGCCCGCGGGGGGTCTACGACGAGGCCAAGCGCTTCGCCGAGGCCCTGACGGTCGCCTACCGCGCCGAGCACGGGGTGGACACGGCGATCGTGCGGATCTTCAACACCTTCGGCCCCCGGATGCGGCCCTTCGACGGGCGCGCGATCCCCACGTTCATCCGCCAGGCCCTGGCCGGGGAGCCCCTCACCGTGGCCGGGGACGGCGCGCAGACGCGCTCCGTCTGCTACGTCTCCGACCTCGTGCGCGGCATCCTGGCCCTGGCCGACAGCGGGCACAGCGGCCCCATGAACATCGGCAACCCGCACGAGCTGTCCGTGCTGCAGATCGCCCGCGACGTCATCGCGGCGACCGGCTCCTCCTCGGGGCTGGAGTTCGTCGAGCGCCCCGTCGACGACCCCATGGTGCGGCGCCCCGACACCACGCTCGCGACCGAGGTCCTCGGCTGGGCCCCGGAGGTCCCGTGGACGGAGGGGCTGGCGCACACGGTCGAGTGGTTCCGCGCGGGCGCCGACCTCTCGCGGTCCGGCGCCGCCGTGCGCTCCCGCTGAGCGGCCGGGACGCCGGCCGACCGGGGACGGGTCAGCTGACGTAGCGCCGGGCGGCGCTGCTGCGCTGCGACTCCTCCAGCGCCAGGAACCGCCGCTCGACGTGCTCGGGCAGGGTCCGCCGCTCGCGCAGCACCCACGGCGCCCCGCGCAGGGCGTCGAGCAGGGCCAGTGCCGTGACCCGGTCCCGCGGGGCGGCGCCGACCACGTCCCGGGTCCGGCGCAGGGCCGCGCGCAGCGGCCGGCGCAGCCAGATGAACCACAGCGTGTTGCGCAGTCCGTGCCGGCGCCGCAGGTGCGGGTCCCGGACCGTGGAGGCCTGGTGGTGGACCACGACGTCGGGCAGGTGCACGAGCTCCCAGCCCGCGGTCGCCAGATCCGCGGCCAGCAGTTCCTCCTCGCCGCCGAGCCACAGCCGCTCGCTGAACCCGCCCACCTCGAGGAACGCGGTCCGGCGGACCACGGACGCCCCCGCGAGGAAGCTGCCCAGGGCGGGCCCGGGCATCCAGGCGGGGCCCTCGACGGGCGAATGCAGCAGCTCCGCGTTGATCGCGTCCTCCCGGGACCCGGGCTCCACCAGGATCCTGCCTGTGACCACGCCCAGCTGGGGATGGGCCTCCAGCGCGTCGGCCGCCCGGCGCAGGGACCCGGGCTCCCACCAGGTGTCGTCGTCGCAGAAGGCCACGAACGGTGTGCTCACGCGCTCCAGGGCGACGTTGCGGCCCACGGCGCCGAGGTTGACGGGGCTCGCGACGAGCTCCGCCCAGGGGTGCCGCTCGCGGATCGCGTCGGCGGTGCCGTCCGCGGAGCCGTTGTCGACGACCACCACGTGCGGTCGTTCGGGGAGCTCCCGCAGCCGGGCCAGGGCCAGCAGGGCCTCGTCCCGGCGGTTGTGGGTGATCATCACGACCGCGACGCGCCCGTCGGGACCGGGCTCGGGGGTGGGGGCGGACTCGGTCACGGGCTCTCCTCCGGTGCGGTGGGGTCGGTGGGGTCGGTGGGGGCGGAGCCGCGCAGCAGCGCGAGCGCGGCCTCCGTGGTCGGGGACACCCGGCGCCGGACGCGCAGCGCGGCCGGCACCCGGGGGAGGGCGCCGAGCAGACCGCGGCGCCCCGTGCGGCCGCCGCGCAGGGCGCCCAGGGCTTCGTGGGCCACGATCCGCCAGGGCCGGCGCAGGAGCGCGGTGAGCAGGCGGCTGCGCACCAGCCCGGTCTGCCGGCGCTCGTCCGTCCCCCGCCGCGGCGAGGGGTGGTGGTGGGCCCGGATCTCCGGCACGTAGGACAGCCGCCACCCGGCGTCGAACAGGTCGAGGGCGAGGCGCTCCTCCTCACCGGGGAAGCGCACGACGGCGTCGAAACCGCCGGCCGCCAGGAACGCCGAGCGGCGCACGATCGCCCCGCAGCCCACGAAGCCGAGCAGGGCCGGGCCGGGGGAGCCGGTCGGGATGCCCAGCGGGGACGCGGCCAGCACGGCGTTGAGCGGATCCGGGCGCTCCTCGGGGCCCACGGCGATGGACCCGGCGATCAGGCCCAGCCGGGGATGGGCGTCGAAGACGGCCGCGGCGCGCGCGAGCGCGCCGGGGGCCCACCACGAGTCGTCGTCGGCGAAGGCCACGTAGGGCGTGCGGGCGCGCCGCACGCCGACGGTCCGGGCCACGGCCCCGACGTTGCGGGGCAGCTCCACCACCTGCACGTGGGGGTGGGCGGCGCGCACCGCCTCCGCGGAGCCGTCCGTGGAGGCGTTGTCCACGACGACGACGGGTCCCTCGTGCCGGCCCAGGTGCGCCACGAGCTCCTCCCGGCGGTTGCGGGTGGCCACGACCACCGTGACACGGTGCTGGGGGTCCGGGGCGTCCATCGTGTCCTTCCGTCGGGTCCGCCGCGTCGCACCGGTGGAAGCGGCCGCGGGCCCGCCTCCGGGCGGACACGCCCTCCCATCGTAGGGGCACGTCCTCCGGGCGTCCGGTGCACCGCGCGTGGCACAATCGGGAGGGACCTCGGCACCCGGGTTACCGCTGCGAAATACGGCGCGTCCATACTGCACGTACTGCCCGCCACGACCCCGAAAGGCATGTGATCGCCCGACATGTCCGACCTGTTCGAGAACTACGCCACCGACATGGCCGTGGCGGCGGCCTACGACGAGATGTTCACGGCCGACCAGAGGGTCCGGCCCGGCTACGACCAGGTCGGCGGGGTCCTGGACGACCTCTCGCTCAGCGACGTCAACACCCGCGCCGACTCCATGGCCCGGTCCTTCCTCGACCGGGGGGTGACCTTCGACTTCGCGGGGGAGGAGCGCCCCTTCCCGCTGGACATCGTGCCGCGCGTGATCACCGCCGGTGAGTGGGACGTCATCGAGCGCGGCGTCAAGCAGCGGGTCCGGGCCCTGGAGTGCTTCCTCGACGACGTCTACGGGGAGCAGCGGGTCGTGGCCGACGGGATCGTGCCGAAGGCGCTGATCACCTCCTCCGCCCACTTCCACCGGGCCGTGTGGGGCTTCCGGCCCGCGGGCGGCGTCCGGATCCACGTGGCGGGCATCGACGTGATCCGGGACCAGGCGGGGGTGTTCCGGGTCCTCGAGGACAACGTGCGCGTGCCCTCGGGGGTCTCCTACGTGATCGAGAACCGGCGGGCCATGACCAAGGGCCTGCCGGAGGCGTTCATGTCGCAGCCCATCCGCGCCGTGGAGGCCTATCCGCGGCACCTCTACAAGGCGCTGCGCGCGACGGCCCCGGAGGCCGCGGAGGACCCCACCGTGGTGGTCCTGACCCCGGGCGTGTTCAACTCGGCCTACTTCGAGCACACCCTGCTGGCCGGGCTCATGGGGGTGGAGCTCGTGGAGGGCCGGGACCTCGTGGTCCGCGGCGACAAGGTCTACATGCGCACCACCGACGGCGAGCAGCGCGTGGACGTGATCTACAAGCGGATCGACGACGAGTTCGTCGACCCGCTGCACTTCCGCTCGGACTCCGCGCTCGGCTGCTCCGGGCTGGTCAACGCGGCCCGGGCCGGGAACGTGACCATCGCCAACGCGATCGGCAACGGCGTGGCCGACGACAAGCTCACCTACTCCTACGTCCCCGACCTCATCCGGTACTACCTCGACGAGGAGCCGGTGCTGCCCAACGTGGACACCTACCGGCTGGAGGAGGACGAGGCCCGCGCCTGGGTCCTGGAGCACCTGGACGAGCTGGTGGTCAAGCCCGTGGACGGGTCCGGCGGCAAGGGCCTGGTGATCGGCCCCCAGGCCACCGAGGCCGAGCTCGAGGAGCTGCGCGCGAAGGTGCTCGCCGACCCGCGCGGGTGGATCGCGCAGCCGGTGCTGCAGCTGTCCACCGTTCCGACGTTCGCGGAGGGCGAGTTCAGTCCCCGGCACGTGGACCTGCGGCCCTTCGCGGTGAACAGCGGCGACGAGGTCTACGTGCTGCCCGGGGGACTGACCCGGGTGGCCATGCAGAAGGGCTCGCTGATCGTCAACTCCTCGCAGGGCGGCGGCTCCAAGGACACCTGGGTGCTCGGACAGCCGCAGACCCAGGACCTCGACCCCGGCCAGGCCCCGCCCCCGGACGTCGACTCCTCGGTGCACACGTGGCCGGTCTCCGCGTCCTGGCAGGACGAGGGCGACAGTGGCCAGCAACAGCAGCAACAGCAGCAACAGCAGCAGCAGCAGCAGGACGTGGCCCGTCCGGGCGCCTCCGGGACGACCGCCGCGCCCACGGCCGCATCCACCACCGCTTCCACCACCGCGACCCGCACCGGAGAGGGGCCCACATGCTGAGCCGTATTGCCGAGTCCCTGTTCTGGATCGGCCGCTACGTCGAGCGGGCCGACGGAGTGGCCCGGATCCTCGACGTGCACCTCGAGCGCATCACCCAGCTGCCCGTGGGCGAGCAGGAGGCCGAGGTGCGCCGCATCATGGCGGTGATGGGCGTGGAGCCCGGGGACGGCGACTACAGCGTCCGGTCGATGATCCACGAGCTCGCCTGGAACAAGGACTGCCTAACCTCCATCTCGGGCTCCCTGCACGCCGCCCGCGAGAACGCCCGCCGCGCCCGGGAGACCGTGTCCTCGGCCATGTGGGAGTCGCTCAACTCCACCTACTACGGTCTGGGCCAGCACCGCCGCGACGTCGTCGGCACCTTCCGGGTCTGCCACTGGACCATCGAGCGGATGGCGACCGTGCGCGGACAGATCCAGATGACCATGTCCCACGACGAGTCCTGGATGTTCCTGTCCCTGGGCGCGGCGATCGAGCGGGCGGACATGACGTCCCGGCTGCTGTGGACCCGGTCGACGTCCACGTCCGGCATGTCGTGGGTGTCGATCCTGCACTGCGCCGGCGGCTACGAGGCCTTCCTGCGCACCCGGTACGGCACGTTCAGCGACGAGTCCGCGACCGAGTTCCTGCTCCTGGACCGGCTCTTCCCGCGCTCGATCCTGCACGCCCTCACCACGGCGGAGGAGATCCTCGTGGGCCTGGAGCCCGGTCTGCAGCGGGTCGGGTTCAAGGACGACGCGCGCCGCATCATCGGCGAGGCCCGCACGTCCCTGGAGTTCCACCACGCTCTGGATCTCATCGCCGTGCTGCCCGAGCACCTGAACAACGTCCAGGCCGCGTGCGCCAACGCGTCGGAGGCCGTGAGCTCCAAGTACTTCTCGCACGCCGTCGAGGCGTCCTGGTTCGGAGGCATGCTGTGACCCGGCTGAAGATCGACCACGTCACCCGCTACGACTACAACGACAACGTCTCGAAGTCCTACAACGAGGCCCGGATGACGCCCCTCTCCGACGACGAGCAGGTCGTGCTCGAGGCGGAGCTCACGCTCAGCCCGGGGATCGCCACGGTCAGCAACTACCGGGACTACTGGGGCACCCGGGTCGCGGCCTTCGACATCCAGGGACGGCACCGGCACCTGGAGGTCCGCTCCTCGGCCACGGTGGAGGTGCACCGGCACCCCGGCGACGAGGTCGCCGACGGGCTGAGCTGGGAGGAGCTGGCGACCCCCGAGGTCCTGGACGCGGTCTCCGACTTCGTCCCCCAGACCCCGCTCACCCGGCTCGGGCCCGAGCTCGAGAAGGTCGCCGAGGAGATCCGCCGTGAGTCGGCCGATCCGGCCGCCGCGGCGGCCGCGATCTTCAGCGGCATCGCGACGCACATGCAGTACGTGCCGGGGGTCACCGGCGTCCACACCGACGCGGAGGCCGCCTGGCGGGAGGCCAAGGGCGTGTGCCAGGACCTCGCGCACGTGGCTCTGGGCATGATGCGGCACATCGGCATCCCCGCCCGGTACGTCTCCGGCTACCTGCACCCGGACTACGAGGCGGGCATCGGCGCGACCGTGCCGGGGGAGTCCCACGCGTGGGTCGAGTGGTGGAACGACCGCTGGTACGCCTACGACCCCACCAACCACACGCAGCTCACCGACTTCCACGTCACGGTGGCCCGCGGCCGCGACTACACCGACGTCACTCCGCTGAAGGGCATGGTCACCGGTGGCGGAGGCACCTCGGGGCTCCAGGTCCAGGTCGAGGTCACGCAGACCGCCTGACGACGGCGGGGCCGCCCACCACCTCGCGTCGGTGCGCCGGCCTCAGGTGCGGCCGGTGGCGGCCACCGCTGCGGCGATCTCGGCCGGCGGGCCGGACGACGCAGGTCGCCAGGACGTCAGCACGGCACGGCCGACGAACCGCTCGGTGGCTCCGTAGCGCGGATGGCATGTCGTCAGCGTGAGGATCCGCTCGGTCGGGTCCGCGGTCGGGGCGTCGGGGTCCGGGGCCAGCACGCGCGTCTCGTCCGGGGCCACGACCTCGCTGCCGCGATAGGTGTAGGTGTAGTACGCCTCGGCCGTGCGCACGTGGATGTGGTCGCCCGGCCGCAGGGTGTGGACGAGGTCCAGCGCCTTTCCGTTGGACTGCCGGTGGCCGGCGATCGCGACGTTGCCGAGCTCTCCGGGCATCGCCGTGGACGGATAGTGACCCAGTCCGAGGGTGTCCAGCACATCGGGATCCGCCCCTTCCGCAACGGGCCGGGCGTAGTCCCGGCCGAACCGTGGCACGTAGACGATGCCGATCAGTTCTCCCTGCGGCGGGCGGGCCGTCACCGGAGGTGGTCCTTCGCCCACGCCCTCGGCGGCCGGGACCTCCGCGGAGCGCACCTGATCGAGCCGGTCGCTCATCCGGGCCACCGCATGTTCCTGAGCCCGTCCCGCGGCGAGATCGGACCACCACAGGTGCCACGCCGGAACCAGCAGGAGCGTCAGTCCCAGCACCATCAGCAGGACCGGTCCGGCGGTGCGCCGGCGCTCCGCGGCTGTCCGGCCTCCGCTCCGGCTGCGTGTGCCCGGACGGCGCAGGGAGGTGGTCGCGGCGGCTCGGCGCACGGGTGCCGCCGCCTCAGACGCGCTTGAGGCGCAGGACCGCACCCAGGGAGAGCAGCAGCGCGCCGAGACCACCCGCGGTCAGGACGCCGCTCCCGACGCCGGTGTAGGCCAAGGACTGCGGCATCGCCGGCGTGCTCGCGGGCGCCCCGGAGGCGGCGACCCCGGTTCCCTCCTCCGGCGGTGTCTGCGTGGGGGCCCCCGCGGCAGCCGCAGGGGACACCACCGTGGCATCGGTCGCGGACGTGCGCGCGGCGGCGACCGGGCGCTCGGACCCGACCACGGGCGCACGGTCCGGCCCCGTGCGCAGGACGGACACGTCCGGCAGGGCTACGACGTCGACCGTCCGCGGCGCCAGCGGCTCGGGACCGTGGACGCCCGGGGACGTCGAGGGCGGAGCGGGAGTCTGCCCCAAGGACGGAGTGCCGGGCGTCCGGTCCGGCGACACCGGAGTGGGAGCGAGGTCGCCGCTCTTGGTGTCGTCGGTGTGCCCTGGGATGGTGCCGTCGTCGCTGCCGTGGCCGTCGTCGTCGTGGCCGTTGCCGGGGGTGGTGCCGTCGCTGCCCTGGCCGCCGTTGCCCTGGGTGCCGTTGCCGTCGTGGCCGTTGCCGGGGGTGGTGCCGTCGCTGCCCTGGCCGCCGTTGCCCTGGGTGCCGTTGCCGTCGTGGCCG
>NZ_CANMRA010000035.1 GCF_947500125.1 uncultured Kocuria sp.
CCCCGGCGGCGTCGCGGACGGCCGCCCACCGCAGGAGCGCGCGCCGCCCCGTCCGCAGGTGGGACAGCACCAGCGCCGCGGAACCGGCCGCGAGCAGCGCGGTCCCGGGCCACGACCAGACCCGCCCGTCCGCCGCGCCCGGGCCCACGGCCGGCCACAGCCCGCCGGCCAATGCGACGGCGACCAGGGCGGCGCGCACGGGGGTCACCACCGCGGGCACGAGCACGAGCACGGGCTGCAGCACCAGCAGCACCACCTCCCAGGCGGGACGGGGAAGGTCCGGGGTGCCGGCCAGGGCACGGCCCAGCACGCGCACCCCGCGCGAGGCCAGCGAGAGGCGGTGACCCGGGGTCAGCCGGTCCAGCCCGTCGGCGCTCGCCCCGACCGCCGCCCGGCCCCGTGCGGCGGAGCCGTCGCCGACGTCCCGCAACAGGCTGTCCTGCAGGGCGGCGACCGCGGGGTCCTCCGTCGTCGTGCTCCCGGCGCCGCCCGCGCCGGGAGCGCCGGGCGCGGGCGCCGCGGTAGGCGCGGGGGATGCGGGGGCCGCGGAAGAAGCGGGGGACGAGGGCGCGGTCGGCGGTGCCGGCAGCCCGCGCAGGAACCCGGCGACGCCGGCCGCCGCGTCGAGGCGCCCCCACCACCAGTCGTTGGCCCGCCAGTCCCCGGCCAGGAACCCCCGGAAGTTCAGCAGTCCCGCACCGGCCAGCTTGGCGCCCGCCGGCACCCGGCCCTCGCCGTCCCGGAGCACCCGCGCGAGCTCCGGCGCCCCCATCCCCTGCGCGTCGAGGGCCTCCTGGACACGGTCCCGGACGAGCGACTCCCGGAGGGCGGGGAACGCGTCCGCCGCCGCGGGCGCCTGGTCCCCGCGGATCTCCCCGTAGGCCACGGGGGACACCACGGCGGGGATCCCGGCCGCGGCCAGGAGCGGGGGCAGGTCCACCGCGCCCAGCGCCGTGTCCCCGGCGGGGATCCTCGACCAGGGGGACGCCTCCCAGGCCGCCCGCCGGTCCGCCCCGCCGGGGCCGTCGGCGGCCGGCCGCCCGTCCACCGCAGCGTGCAGGCTCCGCAGCCCGTCCACGACCGCGTCGAGCTCGGCCCAGGAGCCGGCCGTGGGCAGGTCCTCCGCGCCCAGCCAGGGGCCGACGGACCCCGTGAGCTCCGCCGCGGGGTCCGCGACGGCGGCCAGCACGGCGTGGAACCGCCGGTCGCGCTCGTGGCGGGCCACCGTCAGCACCCGGTAGGCGCGCTCCCGGGCGCAGGCCGCGTCGAAGCCCCCGGCAGGATCCGGCGGCCCGGCGAGCCCCAGCTCCTCCAGGACGCGCACCCAGGACAGCACGCAGGACGCGGCGTCGAACAGCGCCTGCGCTCCCCGCAGCACCGCCGCGGCGGAGGGGTCCTCGAGCGGGCCCCGGGAGAGAGCGTCGTAGCGCCGGAGCAGCTCCGCCCGCAGTGGCTCGAGCGCACCGGGCGGCCGCGCCCGCAGGGCGTCGCGCCGGGCCAGCGTGGAGGTGAGCTGCCACTCCGCGGGCCGGGTCAGGAGCCGGGACAGCAGGTCGGCGTCGGTCCGGGCCCGGTAGCGGAGATAGGCCCGGCGGCGCTCCTCGAGCGAGGCCGGGTCCCAGGACCCGAGCAGGGCCGCGAGCGGGTGCAGGCGGCCGCGGGCCACGAGCTGGGCGTCCAGGTGGTCGGACAGCGCCAGCACCTCGTCGTCGTCCGTCTCCCGCCGGGGCAGCCGGGCGACCGTGGCGGCGAGCGTCCCCACGAGGCGCGGGAGGTCGCGCTCGAAGGGCACGCCGCGCTCGCGGTGGGGCGGGTCCGGGTCGAGGTACAGCAGACCCCGGTCGGCGTGCCGCAGGGACGTCCTGGTGCGAGCGGCCTCCAGGGCCCGGTCGATGGGGATGTTGTCGAACACGCCGCCGTCGACCACATGGTAGGGCAGCGCCGCGGGATCGCGGTGCGCGCCGAACGCGTGACTCAGGTCGGGGCGCCCGGCGGACGGGCCCGGTGCCCCCGCCGGGCCCGGGGCCGGGGCGGACCACACCGAGGCCGGCTCGAAGGCGCCGGGGAAGGAGGCCGTCGCCCGCGCGGCGTAGGCGAGGCGGGACAGCGCGGCCGCGGCCTGGGCGGGGGGACCGTCCCGCGCCGGGATGTCGTTGTCGAGGGGCGGCGCGGTGGCGCCGTGGTCCCGCGACGAGAAGTGGAAGTCGCCCCGCCCCTCCGCCGTCGCGCTGTAGGGGGAGGGGTCGCTGTCCAGGACCGTGGCGGAGAGCTCGACCGTGACGTGCTCGGCCACCAGGTCCGGGTGGTGCTCCGCGCTGCCCCGGAGGGAGTGGAGCGCCTCCAGCAGCCGGGGCCACAGGTAGTCGTCGCCGCGCAGCAGGGAGTCCACGGGGCGCCGGCCGAGCGGGCGCAGCAAGCGGCCCAGGGCGCCGTGCTCCGCCCAGATCCGGCCGAGGGCGTCCAGGTCGGTGCCCGCGCGCTGGGCCACCGCGTGCACCACGCCGTTCAGGCCGCCGGCGCTGGCCCCGGCGAGGAGGTCGAGCTCCACCCGGTCGTAGCCGGCGTCCGCGAGCAGCCGCGCGTACACCGCCGCGCGCTCGGCCAGCCGGGGGTCGGCCTCCGCCGCGGGGTGCAGGAGCACCGCGTGCAGCCCGCCCGCGCCGTCCCGGAGGAGCCGGATCCGGCGCAGCACGTCGAGCTCGGCCACCGCTCCGCCGATCCACACGGCCAGGCTCACGCCGCCGCGCATGGCGAGGGCGAGCCGCAGGGTCCGGCCGAACGCCGGCGCCCGGCCGGCCATCGCCTCGGCGAGCCGCAGGGACGGCGGCAGGACCGTCAGCCGCAGGCCGTGGGGCGGGGCGCCGCCGCCCGGGCCGTGCCCGCCCGCCGGGAGGTCGCGGCCCGGCACCGCGCCGTCGGCCGGCACCGCACTTCCGCCCGGCACGGCGATGTCGCCCGGCACGGCCGGGGACTCATCCGACAAGGGCCGCGAGCGCCCGCCCCGGACCGGGCCGGCGGGTGAGGTCGTGCCGGAGGTCCTCGAGCGCCCCCCGCCGCTCGTGGCCGTCGTCGAGCAGCTCGGCCACGGCGTCCCGCACCTCGGCCGTCGTCAGGGCGTTGGGGTCGAGCACCGTCCCGAGACCCGCCGCCTCGAGGGCCGCGGCCCCGGCGAACTGGTCCGTGGACATCGGCAGCAGGAGCAGGGGCACCCCGGCGGTGAGGGCCTCCGTCACGCTGTTGTTCCCGCCGTGGGAGACCGCGACGCTCGCCCGGCGCAGCAGGGTGACCTGCGGCAGGGTTCCCCGCACCAGCCAGGACTCCGGGACCGGCCCCAGGTCGGCGGGCCGGGTCGACCCGGCCGCGAGGGCGACCCGCACGTCGAGGCCGCGGAGGGCCTCGGCCACCCGGGCCAGCACGTCCCCGCGCACGGACAGGAAGCTGCCCAGGCTGATGTACACGACCGGGCGGTCCGAGCCGGCCAGCCACGCGGCCACCTCCGGGTCCTCGGCCTCCTCCCGGACGGCGGAGCCGAGGAACGTGTGCTCGGGCAGCGCCCGGGTCCGGTGCTCGTCGTGGAGCTCGCCCGGATAGTTGAGCAGGAGGTCGTCGCCGGTCTCCGCGAAGGCGTCGGCGCTCGCCGGGGTCCCCGGGGCGATCTGCTGCAGGGCGTCGTTCCACTGCTCGGTGAACTCGTCCCGGACGGAGGAGCACAGCCGGTGCAGCGCCTCGAGCTCGGCCGGGGCCGGGCGCAGCCGGCCGGGCCATGCGGGCGGGTGCCCGTAGACCTCGTCGGCCACGGTCAGGGCCGAGGGGTGGCCGAGCACCACGTCGGCGTGCCGGATCCCGGAGCCGGTCAGGGCCAGGCGCGCCGCGAAGGCCAGGTGGTCCACGATCACCTGGTCCGGACGGACACGGTCCACCACGCCCTGGACCCGCCGGGCGGTGCCCAGCGGGTCCCAGAGGAGGTCGTCGCGCCGGGCCCGCGCCTGGAAGGACAGGGTCTCGGCGGGGCCGCGGCGGGTGGCCGCGAAGAACCCCCGCAGGGCCTCGTCCTCCCCGGGCGGCTGCTCCTCCGCCCGGATCACCCCGGGGTTGGACCCGCGGCCCAGCGGCAGGAGCTCGACGTCGAACCCGAAGTCCCGGGCGATGGCGGCGGTCGCCGGTCCGGTGGCCACGACCACCCGCTCCCCGGCGTCGCGCCACGCGGTGGCCAGGGTCGCGAGGGGGAACAGGTGGGACGCGTAGTCCGGGCTGATCACGAGCAGGGTCACGGGGTGGGGCTCCTGTCGGCCGCGCGCGCGGCGGCGTCGTCGTACACGGTGGTGAGGGCGGCGGCCATCACCTCGATGCTGAAGCGTTCGCGGACCATGGCGCGGGCCGTCTCGGCGGTGCGCTCCGCGTCGGGTCGCGCCGCCAGGTCGAGGGCGTCCGCCACGGCCCGGGCCAGCGCGGCGGGCTCGCGGGTGTCGACGAGGACCCCGGTGACGCCGTCCGCCACGAACGTCGCCGGACCGCCGGTGTCGGGCGCCACGACGGGCAGGCCGCTCGCGAGGGCCTCGACGAGCGCCACCCCGAACTCCTCCTTGAGGCTCGCGCAGACGTAGACGCCCGCGGGGGAGGACAGTCCCGGCCGACCGCGGCGCACCGCCGCGAGCCAGGCGACCACCGTGGCGTGGGGCCGGTGGCCGGCCAGCAGCAGGCCGGCGGAGGCGGCCTCGTCCCGGGGGAGCACGGCGTCGATGCGGGTGAGCTGCTCGCGCTCGTCCGTGGAGGGGGAGACGAGGTCCCCGCCCACGACGAGGAGGTTGCACCGGGCGCGCAGCCCGGCGTCCCGGGCCCACGCCTCGACGAGGGTGGCCGTGCCCTTGACCCGGTGCAGGCGGCCCACCGTGACGACGAGCGGCAGCCCGCGCCGCTCGGCGGGCAGGGCGGCGAGGACGGCGTCGAGCTCCGCCAGCTGGGGGCCGGTGCCGGCCCGCACCTGCTCGGCGGCGCGGTCCACGGCGCCGAGGTCGATGCCCTCCGGCACGATCGTGCACCGCGCGGCCTCGTCCGGGTCCACGCCGAGCAGCTCGCGCGCGTCCCGCGCCAGGTCCGGCCGGGGGAAGAGCACCACGTGCTCCGCACCGGCGGCGAGGTCGGCGAGCAGCCGCACGCGGAACCACAGGTGCTCCACGGTGTCGGCCGCGCCGAAGCCGGCGCGGGTCAGGGTGCCGGCTCTCTCCCGGGCGGCGACGAGCGCGTGCGGATCGGGGGCCATCGTGAGCACCCACGGGACGCCGAGCTCCGCGGCGACCGCAGCGGCGGCCATCGAGCCGACGTCGGCCATGCGCAGGTGCAGGACGTCCACGGGACCCGCCGTGCGCAGCACGCGCCGCAGCCCCCGCTCCGCGGCCACCCGCCGCGGCCAGGCGTCCGCCATGTGCACCGGGGGACCGGTGAAGGGGACGACGCCGAAGACGTGCCGCGCCGCCGGACCGGTCAGCGCCGCCCGGGCCTCGTGGTGCGTGCCGCGGGACACCGTCACCACGCGTGCGACCCCGCCGGGGACGCGGCCGGCGCTGAGGGCGTCGCCCAGCTGGGCGAGCAGCGTGGCGATCCCGCCGTTGTCGCCCCGCCCGGAGTGGGTGAGGTCCCGGTCGATCTCCGCGTGCAGGAACGACTGCAGGACGGTCAGCCCGCCGGGCGCCGGGGCCGCGGGACCGGGACCGTGGAGCTCCGCCAGGGCGAGCCGGGCGACCGCGGCCAGGGGCCCGGTCCCGCGTGCGCCGGCCCGGGCGAGGTCCGCCAGGTCGGCCGCGGCGCCGGATCCGGCGTGCCACCGGTCCACCAGGGCCTCGAGAGCGGCACTGCGCACCCCCTGGTCCTCCGCGGGATCGGCGGCCACGGCGCGCAGCAGCTCGGCGGGCCGCGGGCCGGGGACCAGGCCGAGGGTCTCGGCGAGCCGCGTGCGGGGACCGGGAACGACGACCTCCGTGAGCGCGTGCTCGAGGGCGCCGCCCACGGCGTCCGCCGCCGCCGGGGCCCACACCTGCAGGGTGCGCTGCGCGAGCATGCCGGGGAAGCCGCCGCCGGCGACTAGGTCGGCGAGGGCGGCGACAGCGCCGGGCAGCGGATCGCGGTCGGCGAGCGCCCAGGTGGCGTGCTCGCGCAGCCACGCCTCGTCGTGTCCCAGGAGCCCGGTGAGGAGGACGTCCGCCCGCGGCCCGGGCACCGCCGCCAGGGCGTGGACCGCGGCGATCGCCGCGACCTGGTCCTCGCGCCGGTGGATCTCCTCCGCGAGCACGGGGAGCGCCGCGGCCGGGTGCGCCCGGGCGGCCACCACCAGGTCGTCGGCACGGCGGATGCCGTCGAGGACGGACGGGGCGCACCGGACGGCCTCGAGGGCCTCGCGCGTCGCCGCGCCGTTGCGCTCTGCGCTCGTGTCCGGGGCGCGGGGCGCGGCGAAGGTCATGGGCTCACGGTAGCCGAGGCCCGGGGGCGCGGACAGCGGCACCGGGAACTCTCAGGATGCTGGGAGCCGGCGCGCGGCCCGGGCGTCGGCACGGCGGCAGAGCAGGGCGAACAGCGCGCCGGACAGGTTGTGCCAGACCGAGAAGACCGCCGCCGGCAGGGCCGCGAGGGGGTTCATGTACTGGGCGGCGAGCGCGGCGGCGAGGCCGGAGTTCTGCATGCCCACCTCCACCGCGGTGGTGCGGCGCACGGCGACCGGCTGCCGCGTCACCGCGCCCACGAGGTGTCCCAGGGCCAGGCCGAGGACGTTGTGCAGGGCCACGGCCGCGAGCACGAGCAGCCCGGCCTCGACGATCCGGTCGGCGCTGCCCGAGACCACGACGGCGACGATCAGGGCGATGGCCGCGACCGACACCCACGGCAGGACGGGGAGGGCGCGCTCGACCAGGCGGGGCGCGAACAGGCGCACCGCGAGACCCGCGACGACGGGCAGGAGGACGATCTTGGTGATCGACCAGGCCATGGCCCCGCCGTCCACCGGCAGGTACTGCCCGGCCAGCCAGAGCGTGAGCAGGGGAGTGAGCAGCGGGGCGAGCAGCGTGGAGACCGAGGTCATGGCGACGGACAGCGCCACGTCACCGCGGGCGAGGTAGGCGACCACGTTGGAGGCCGTGCCGCCGGGGGCGCAGCCCACCAGGATCACGCCCGCGGCGAGCTCCGGCGGCAGCCGCAGCAGGAGCACCACGAGCAGCGCGACCAGGGGCATGACCACGTACTGGGCCGCCACGCCGAGCAGCACGGGCAGCGGCCGCTTCGCCACGAGCGCGAAGTCCACGGGCCGCAGGGTCAGGCCCATGCCGAACATGACCACCCCGAGCAGGGGGTTGATCCACCCGGAGAGCCCGCCCACGGCGCCGGGGACCAGGAATCCCACGAGACCGCCCGCGAGGACGAGCACGGGGAAGACCAGGACGGCGGTGTAGGCGCTCCGGTCGGCGGCGGTCCCGGTCGCGGGACCGGGGCTCACCACCCGCGGGCCCGCCACTCGTCGAGGTGCGGGCGCTCCGCCCCCAGCGTGGTCGGCTTCCCGTGGCCGGGGTGGACCACGGTGTCGTCGTCGAAGCGCTCGAAGACGCGCTCGGTGACGTCGTCGATCAGCTGCCGGAAGTCCTCGGGGCTGTTCGTCTTGCCCACGCCGCCGGGGAAGAGGGAGTCGCCGGAGAAGATGTGCGCCGGGCCCTGCGGGTCGCGGTAGACCAGGGCGATGGAGCCCGGCGTGTGCCCGCGCAGGCCGATGACCTCGAGGTCGAAGCCGTCGAACTCGGCCGTGTCGCCGTCCTCGAAGGTCAGGTCCATGGGCACGGCGATGTCGGACTCGTCGTCGGCGCCGCAGGCCGTCATGGCCTCGGAGCGGGAGCGGACCTCTTCGAGGGCGCGGACGTGGTCCCAGTGCGAGTGGGTGGTGATGATGAGCTGGAGGTTGCCGTAGGAGTAGGAGCAGTCGCCGTTGCCGGCGCCCACGAGGCCGGCGATGGCACGGGCGTCGTCGGCCGCGTCGATGAGGACCTGCGTGCCCTCGTCCTTGGACGTGAGGAGGTAGACGTTGTTGTCCATCTCGCTCACGGAGATCCGGCGAATCGTGACCTCGGCGAGGTCGGTGACCTCCGTCTTCGTTGCGATCATGAGGACGAAGGTACTCCCGTGCCCCGGCACTCGCCAATCGCGGGCGCACGGTCGTGCGGGCGGTGCGCGTGCGGTCCTGCTCCGCGCCCGCCGGGGCGCTCCCGGCGGCCCGGGACCCCGGACGTGTGTCCGACGGCACGGGATCCGCGGTTGTCCCCCGCGCCCCGTCCGGATAAAGTTGCGTGAGGCAACAAATCATCAGGGCATCCGGTGGCACCACGCCCGCGTCGTCGTCGACGCGGCCCCCGTACGTGACGGGGGAGTGCGGACCGGGTGCCCCGTCGCCGTTGCCGCCCTCACCCCTGACGCCCGTCCCTACCCCTCGAGGAGCCCCGTTGCCCGTCTCCCACGACACCGCCGTGGAGCTGGTGCGCGACCTGCTGGAGCTGCAGCGCGTCATGAAGCGCGTGACCAAGACCGACGCCGGCCAGCGCCGGCTCAATCCCACGGCGATCGCCCTGCTCTACTACCTCGACAGCAACGGGCCGCGCCGGGCCACCGTGATGGCCTCCGAGACGGGCCTCGGCCCCTCGGGGCTGAGCCGCCAGCTGGCCGTGCTCGACGAGGAGGGGCACGTGGAGCGCACCCCCGATCCCGACGACGGGCGCGCCGCGCTCGTCGCGATCACGGAGCGTGGCCGGGAGCAGGTCCGGGCCGTCGTGGAGCAGGACGCCCAGCGTCTCGCCGCGCGGCTCGAGGACTGGGACGAGGACCAGGCCCGCACCAGCCGGGGGGCCATCAACGAGATCACCACCGTCTTCCTGAGCTCCCTCGGCGTGGAGCGCACCACGTCCTGCCGGGACCAGCCGGACCGAGAGCACGAAGACCGAGACCACGCAGACCGAGAGCACGAGGAGCGCACCGCACGATGACGTCACAGCAACCGACCGCCGCACCGGGCGGGGGGACCGGCGCCGCCCACAAGGAGGTCATGCGGGCGCTCACCGGCATCCTCTCCGTGTTCTTCATGGCGATGGTCACCCTCACGATCATCGGCACGGCCCTGCCCGTGATCATGGCCGACCTCGGCGGGGACCAGACGTCGCTGTCCTGGACGGTCACCGGCACCCTGCTCGCCAACGCCGCGACCACGCCGGTCTGGGGCAAGCTCGCCGACCTCTTCGACAAGAAGAAGCTGCTGCAGCTGTCCATCGTGATCTTCGTGCTCGGCTCCGCCATGGCCGGGCTCGCCCCGACCGTCGAGTTCCTCATCCTGGCCCGCGTGGTCCAGGGCGTGGCCATGGGCGGGATCATGGCCCTGGCCATGACCATCATGGGCACGATCATCCCGCCCCGGGAGCGCGGCCGCTACGCCGGCTACATGGGCGCCGTGATGGCCGTGGCCACCTCCGCCGGCCCGCTGCTCGGCGGGCTCATCGTGGACCTCTTCGGCTGGCGCTGGGTGTTCCTCATCCCCGCCCCCCTGGCCGTCCTCGCGGCGGTGCTCGTGCACCGCACCCTGCACATCCCGCCGCAGGCGCCCCGGAAGGTGAGCATCGACTGGCTCGGCATCGCGCTGCTGGTCGTCTCCGCCTCCGCCCTGCTGCTGTGGGTGTCCCTGGCCGGCCAGCCGGGCATGTTCGAGTGGGTCTCGCCGGCCTCCGCGGCCCTCGTCGCCACCGCGCTCGTGGGCACCGTGCTGTTCGTGCTCGTGGAGCAGCGCGCCGCCGAGCCGGTCCTGCCCATCCGGGTGGTCACCGAGCGCACCACCGCGCTGGCCATCCTCGCGGCCATCGCCACCGGCGGGGCCATGTTCGCCTCGACCACCTACCTGGGCCAGTACTTCCAGCTCGGCCAGGGCTTCAGCCCCACCATGGCCGGGATGCTCATGCTCCCGCAGGTCTTCGGCTCGCTCGTGGGCGCCACGGTCGCCGGGCAGCTGATCACCCGCTACGGGCGGTGGAAGATCATCCTGGTGGTCGCCGCGGCCCTCATGTCCACGGGCCTGTTCCTCGCCGCGACGCTCACGCACGACACCGCGCTGTGGGCCGTGAGCGTCTTCATCTTCCTCGTGGGCCTGGGCATCGGCGCGCTGAACCAGAACCTGGTCCTGGCCGTGCAGAACACCGTGGGGCTCAAGGACATGGGCGCGGCGTCCTCCTCGGTCGCCTTCTTCCGCACCATGGGCGGTGCCGTGGCGGTCGCCGTCTTCGGCGCCCTCATGAGCTCCCACCTCGCCGGGCAGCTCGCCGAGAGCACCCGGGCCCGGGGCGGGGACCCCGCCGCCGTGGACTCCTCCACGATGGACCTGGAGTCGCTGCCCGCCTCCGTGGAGGGCGTGGTGCGCGAGGCCTACGGCACGGGCACCGGGCTCGTCTTCCTGGTCGCCGCCATCGCCTCCCTGGTGACCCTGCTCGCGGTGCTCCTCATCAAGGAGGTCCCGCTGCGCCGCACAGTGGACATCGTCGAGGTGGATCCCGCCACGGGCCGGCTCAAGGTCGTCACCCGCACCCTCGACGCCCGCGAGGTCCGGCGCCGGCAGCAGGAGGACGCGGCCGGTCAGCCCGCGGACGGCGCCACCGGCGCCCCCGACGGTTCCCCCGCCGCAGGAGGCGCGGAGGAACGGGTCCGCGAGGACACCGCCACCGGCCCCGTGGACCGGGTGTGAACCCGCCCACGGACCCGGCCCCGATGTCCGGGCCCGGTACTAGAGTGGAGGGCGTGTCTGAGCCGATCCCCACGTCCACCCTGGTCCTGAACCCGTCGACCGAGCCCTCCGAAGCCCTCGACGGGCCGGTGACCGCCGCCGCGGCCCGGACCGCCCGCAGGTCCGACCTCACCGAGATCGTGGTGCAGGGCGCGCGCGAGCACAACCTTGACAACGTCTCGCTGACCGTGCCGCGGGACGCCATGGTGGTGTTCACGGGCCTGTCCGGCTCCGGGAAGTCGTCGCTGGCGTTCGACACGATCTTCGCCGAGGGCCAGCGCCGCTACGTCGAGTCCCTGTCCTCCTACGCCCGGATGTTCCTGGGCCGGGTGGACAAGCCGGACGTCGACTTCATCGAGGGCCTGTCCCCGGCGGTGTCCATCGACCAGAAGTCCACCTCCCGCAACCCGCGCTCCACCGTGGGCACCATCACCGAGATCTACGACTACATGCGCCTGCTGTGGGCGCGCGTCGGCCACCCGCACTGCCCCGAGTGCGGCGAGGCGATCGAGAAGCAGACCCCGCAGCAGATCGTGGACCAGCTCCTCGAGATGCCGGAGACGACCCGCTTCCAGGTGCTCGCGCCCGTGGTGCGCGAGCGCAAGGGGGAGTTCGTGGACCTCTTCCAGGAGCTCTCCGCGAAGGGCTTCTCCCGCGCCACCGTGGACGGCGAGACGGTCCAGCTCTCGGACCCGCCCAAGCTCAAGAAGCAGTACAAGCACACCATCGAGGTGGTCGTGGACCGGCTCGTGGTCAAGGAGGGCATCCGCCAGCGCCTGACCGACTCCGTCGAGACGGCGCTGGGCCTCGCCGAGGGCCGCGTCGTCGTCGAGCTCGTGCCCCGCACGGACGAGGAGATCGCCCACCCGCTGGAGCTGCGCCGCCCGTTCTCCGAGAACCTCGCGTGCCCCAACGAGCACCCCCTGCAGGCCGACGAGATCGAGCCCCGGTCCTTCTCCTTCAACGCGCCGTTCGGCGCGTGCCCGGAGTGCGACGGGATCGGCTCGCGCCTCGAGGTCGACGAGGAGCTCGTGGTCCCCAACCCGGACCTCTCCCTCGTGGAGGGCGCCATCGCCCCCTGGTCGCTCGGCAAGGCCACGAGTGAGTACTGGAACCGCCTGCTCGCCGGGCTGGGCCAGGAGCTCGGCTTCGACCTCGTCACCCCGTGGGGAAAGCTACCCGCCAAGGCCCGCAAGGCGATCCTGGAGGGCAAGGACTACCAGGTCACCGTCGCCTACCGGAACCGGTTCGGCCGGGAGCGCCGCTACACCCAGGGCTTCGAGGGCGTGTTCGGCTACATCAAGCGCAAGCACGCCGAGACGGAGTCGGACAACGCCAAGGACCGCTACGAGCAGTACATGCGCCAGGTGGCCTGCCCGGCCTGTGACGGCGCCCGGCTGAACCCGACCATGCTCGCCGTGACCGTGGGCGGGAAGAACATCGCCGAGACCACGCGCATGCCCATGCGCGAGGCGCACGCGTTCTTCCGCGACCTCGAGCTCAGCACCCGCGAGACCAAGATCGGCGAGCAGGTGCTCAAGGAGATCCAGTCCCGCCTGACGTTCCTCGTGGACGTGGGCCTGGACTACCTCAACCTCGAGCGCGCCGCCGCGACGCTGTCCGGCGGCGAGGCGCAGCGCATCCGCCTGGCCACCCAGATCGGGGCCGGGCTCGTGGGCGTGCTCTACGTCCTGGACGAGCCCTCGATCGGCCTGCACCAGCGGGACAACCGCCGGCTCATCGGGACCCTCACCAAGCTGCGGGACATGGGCAACACCCTGATCGTCGTCGAGCACGACGAGGACACCATCCGCGAGGCCGACTGGATCGTGGACGTCGGCCCCGGCGCCGGCGAGCGCGGCGGGCGCGTGGTGCACTCCGGGACCTATGCGGAGCTCCTCGCCAACGAGGAGTCCATCACGGCCGACTACCTCTCCGGCCGCCGGGCCATCCGTGTGCCGGCGCAGCGCCGGACGATCGACCGCAAGCGGATGCTCAAGGTCGTGGGAGCCCGGGAGAACAACCTGCGCGGCATCGACGTCTCCTTCCCGCTCGGGGTGCTGACCGCGGTGACCGGGGTGTCCGGGTCCGGGAAGTCCACGCTGGTCAACGACATCCTCTACACGGCGCTGGCCAACAAGCTCAACGGGGCCAAGCAGGTCCCCGGCCGGCACAAGCGGATCGACGGCGTGGACCAGCTCGACAAGGTGGTGCACGTGGACCAGAGCCCGATCGGGCGGACCCCGCGCTCCAACCCCGCCACGTACACGGGCGTGTTCGACCACATCCGCAAGCTCTTCGCCGAGACCCCGGAGGCGAAGGTGCGCGGCTACCAGGCCGGCCGGTTCTCCTTCAACGTCAAGGGCGGGCGCTGCGAGGCGTGCTCCGGCGACGGCACGATCAAGATCGAGATGAACTTCCTGCCGGACGTCTACGTCCCGTGCGAGGTGTGCAAGGGCGCCCGGTACAACCGGGAGACCCTCGAGGTGCACTACAAGGGCAAGACGATCGCCGAGGTCCTGGAGATGCCCATCGAGGAGGCCGCCGAGTTCTTCAAGGCGTTCGGCCCGATCGCCCGGCACCTCAACACCCTCGTGGACGTCGGCCTCGGCTACGTCCGGCTGGGCCAGCCCGCCACGACCCTGTCCGGCGGTGAGGCCCAGCGCGTGAAGCTCGGCGCGGAGCTGCAGAAGCGCTCCAACGGCCGGTCCATCTACGTGCTGGACGAGCCCACCACCGGCCTGCACTTCGAGGACATCCGCAAGCTGCTGCTCGTGCTGCAGGGGCTCGTGGACAAGGGCAACACCGTGATGACCATCGAGCACAACCTGGACGTCATCAAGTCCGCCGACTGGATCGTGGACCTCGGCCCGGACGGCGGCTCCGGCGGCGGGCAGGTCGTGGCCGAGGGCACTCCCGAGCAGGTGGCCCGGAACACGGACAGCCACACCGGCCGGTTCCTGGCCGAGGTGCTCGCCGAGCGCCCCGTCCCGGCAGGGGCCGCCCGATGACCGCCCCCGTGGTGCTCTGGGACCTCGACGGCACCCTCCTCGACCCCGCCGGGGCGATCACCGGCGGCATCGCCCGGGCCCTGGCCGAGCACGGCCACGCCGTGCCCGAGGACCTGCGCCGGTTCGTGGGCCCGCCCGTGGGCTTCTCCCTGCGGACCTTCACCGACGTCCCGGAGGACGAGATCCCGGCGGTGGTCGCCTCCTACCGGGCCCGCTACCGCACCGAGGGACTCGCGCAGACCCGCGTCTACGCCGGGGTGGAGGAGCTCCTGGAGCGCCTGCACGGGGCCGGGGTGCGGATGGCCGTGGCCACGCAGAAGCCCGAGCCCACGGCCGAGCTCGTCGTCGAGCGGTTCGGGCTGAGCCGCTGGTTCGAGACCGTCTCGGGGGCCGCCGACGACGCCGTCTCCGCCCCGCGCGAGGGCCGGGCCCACGACAAGCCCGCGATCATCGCCGAGGCCCTGCGCCGGCTCGGCGTGGACGCCCCCGACCCCGCGCGCACGGTGATGATCGGGGACCGCCGCTACGACGCCGAGGGCGCGGCCGCCCACGGGATCGACTGCCTGGGCGTCGCCTGGGGCTTCGCCGACGAGGACGAGCTGGGCACGGGCTTCGCCGCCGTGGCCCGGGACGCCGCCGAGCTGGGGGAGCTGCTGGCCCGGTACACCTCCCCGGCGCCGACCGGCCGCTGAGGGGAGACCGTGGCCGATCCGCAAGTCTATCGCCCCGCCCGCCAGGACATCCCGACCGCCCCCGGGGTCTACCGCTTCCGCGACGAGTACGGGCGCGTGGTCTACGTGGGCAAGGCCAAGAACCTGCGCAACCGGCTGAGCTCCTACTTCGCGCCCCCGCACGCCCTGAGCCCCAAGACCCGCGCCATGGTCACCACCGCGGCCGGGGTCGAGTGGACCGTGGTGGGCAGCGAGCTGGAGTCCCTGCAGCTCGAGTACACGTGGATCAAGGAGTTCAAGCCCCGGTTCAACATCGCCTACCGGGACGACAAGTCCTATCCCTACCTCGCGGTGACGATGTCCGAGTCCGTGCCCCGGGCCCAGGTGGTGCGGGGGGAGAAGAAGAAGGGCAACCGGTACTTCGGTCCCTACTCCCAGGCCTGGGCGATCCGCGAGACCCTCGACGCCCTGCTGCGGGTCTTCCCCGTCCGTACGTGCTCCAAGGGCGTCTACCGGCGCGCCGAGCAGTCCGGGCGCCCGTGCCTGCTGGGCTACATCGACAAGTGCTCCGCCCCCTGCGTCGGGCGGATCTCCGAGGAGGACCACTACGCCCTCGCGGAGGACCTGTGCCGGTTCATGGCCGGGCACGCGACCCCCTTCATCAAGGAGCTGCAGCGGCAGATGCAGGAGGCCGCCGCGGCGATGGACTTCGAGACGGCCGCCGCGCGCCGGGACGACGTCGCCGCCCTGGAGAAGGCCTTCGAGCGCAACGCCGTGGTGCTCTCCGACAGCACCGACGCCGACTTCTTCGCCCTCGCCGAGGACGAGCTGGAGGCCGCCGTCCAGGTCTTCCACGTCCGGGGCGGGCGGATCCGCGGCCAGCGCGGCTGGGTCACGGAGAAGGTCGAGGAGGCCGACGGCGGACGGCTGCTCGAGCAGCTGCTCGAGCAGGTCTACGGCGAGACCGCCACGGACGCCGCCGAGAGCGCCCAGGCCGCCGCGGCCCCGTCCCCGGGCGGGTCCAAGCACCGGCCCTCGGCGGAGCTCGCCTACCGGGAGGACGCCATCCCGCGCACGGTGCTGCTCTCCGAGCCCGCCGACAGCACCGACCGGCTCGAGGAGTGGCTCTCGGGCCTGCGCGGGTCCCGGGTCTCGATCGCCGTCCCGCAGCGCGGGGAGAAGGCGCACCTGATGGAGACGGTGCAGGAGAACGCCCGGCAGGCCCTGAAGCTGCACAAGTCCCGGCGGGCCGGCGACATCACCACCCGCTCCGCGTCCCTGCAGGAGCTGCAGGAGGCCCTGGACATCCCTGTGCCGCTGATGCGCATCGAGTGCTACGACATCTCGCACGTGCAGGGCACGAACGTCGTCGCCTCGATGGTCGTCTTCGAGGACGGGCTGCCCCGCAAGGCGGACTACCGGAAGTTCTCGGTCACGGGCGAGGCCGCACGCGACGACACCGCGTCCATGTACGACGTCATCTCCCGGCGCTTCCGCCGGCACCTCGAGGAGCAGGCCGAGCGGGAGGCCGCCGGGCCGCGCACCGGGCAGGTGGACGCCGGGGCCGAGGCCCCCGAGCGGGCGCGCTTCGCCTATCCGCCCAGCCTCGTGGTGGTCGACGGCGGGCCCCCGCAGGTCGCCGCGGCCGCCCGGGCCCTGCGCGACCTCGGGATCGACGACGTCCACGTGGTGGGCCTGGCCAAGCGGCTCGAGGAGGTGTGGGTGCCGGACGACGAGTTCCCCGTGATCCTGCCGCGCGCGAGCCAGGGCCTGTACCTGCTCCAGCGGATCCGCGACGAGGCCCACCGCTTCGCCATCACGTTCCACCGCAAGAAGCGCTCCTCCGCCATGACGGGCTCCGTGCTCGACGAGCTGCCCGGGGTGGGACCCGCCAAGCAGAAGGCGCTGCTGAAGCACTTCGGCTCCGTCAAGAAGCTGCGGGCGGCCCGCGTGGAGGAGATCGAGCAGGTGCCCGGCTTCGGGCGGACCCTCGCCGAGAAGGTGGCGGCCGCGCTGCAGGCCTCCGACGACACCGCCGCCCCGGCGGTCAACATGACCACCGGCGAGGTGCTCTCCTGAGCGCGGTCGCGGCGGGGCCCCGTCGACTTCGTTAGGCTGGGGCGGGACCGCCGCGAGAGCCCGGCCGCGACCGGTGCGCCGGGCGCGGCGGGAGCGCAGCGGCGGGCAGGGCGCACCAGGCGCAGGGCATCACGACGGGAGACGGAGCGCACATGAGCGAGCACACCGCCGGAGCGGACGTCGGGACGGCGGACGGGACGGAGCACGCGAAGCCGACGAGCTCGGAGCTGCTCGTCGTCACGGGCATGTCCGGGGCCGGGCGCAGCACGGCCGCGAACGCCCTCGAGGACCTCGGCTGGTACGTGGTCGACAACCTGCCGCCGCAGATGCTGCACACCCTCGCGGACCTCGTCTCCCGCACCCCGCAGGCCCTGCCCAAGCTGGCGGTGGTCATCGACGTGCGCGGCAAGGCCCTGTTCAGCGACATGAAGGAGACGCTGGCCGCCCTCGAGGCGTCCGACGTCGACTTCTCGGTGCTGTTCCTGGACGCCGCCGACGAGGTGCTGGTCTCGCGCTACGAGCACCAGCGCCGGCCCCACCCGTTGCAGGCCGGCGGGCGGATCCTCGACGGCATCCGCGCCGAGCGCGCCCTGCTGACGGACCTGCGGGAGTCGGCCGACGTGGTCCTGGACACCTCCGGCTTCAACGTGCACGCCCTGTCCCGGGCCGTGGCCGACCTGTTCTCCACGAACGGGCCCGTGGTCCTGCGCCTGACCGTGCTCAGCTTCGGCTTCAAGTACGGAGTCCCCGCGGACGCGAACTACGTGGCCGACGTCCGGTTCATCCCCAACCCGCACTGGGTCCCGTCGCTGCGCCCCCGCACCGGCAAGGACGACGAGGTCCGGGACTACGTGTTCCAGGACGAGGGCCCCCGGCAGTTCGTGGACCGGTTCGTCGCCATGCTCGAACCCGTCTTCGCGGGATACCGTACGGAGAACAAGCACTACGCCACCATCGCGATCGGCTGCACGGGCGGGAAGCACCGCTCCGTGGCCGTCAGCGAGGAGGTGGCCCGCAGGCTCGCCAAGCTGCCGCTCGTGACCGTCAACATCCAGCACCGGGACATGGGCCGGGAGTGACCGGCTCGCCCTCACCCGCATTGGACCCCCGATGACCTTTCCTCCCACCGGCGCCTTCCCCCGGCTGCCCCTCAGCAGCGGCGCCGATGTCGACCCGCACCACTCCCCGGACCACTCCGCCCGGCGGCCCGGCGGCGACAGCCCGTCCGTGGTCGCCCTCGGCGGCGGGCACGGGCTCTCGGCGAACCTCGCCGCCCTGCGCCGGATCACCCCCGTGCTCACGGCGGTCGTGACGGTGGCCGACGACGGCGGCTCCTCCGGCCGGCTGCGCGACGAGCTCGGCGTCCTGCCCCCGGGGGACCTGCGGATGGCGCTCGCCGCGCTGTGCGACGACTCCGAGTGGGGCCGGACGTGGCGCGACGTCATGCAGCACCGGTTCAGCTCCTCGGAGGGCCGCTCCACGACCCTCGACAACCACGCGCTCGGCAACCTGCTCATCGTCACGCTGTGGGAGCTGCTGGGGGACCCGGTGGCGGGTCTGGAGTGGGCGGGCGCCCTCCTGGGCGCCCGCGGCAGGGTGCTGCCGATGTCCACGGAGCCCCTGGTCATCGCCGGCGACGTCCCTGCGTCCGCCGGCGGTGCGTGCGTCCCGGACGGCCCGGGCGCGCCCGGCGCGGTGCGCACGATCACGGGGCAGGCGGTCCTGGCCAAGCAGGCCGACGTGTGCAATGTCCGGCTCGTGCCCCCCGACGCCCCGGCGTGCCCCCAGGCGGTCGAGGCGGTCGGGCTCGCCGACTGGGTGATCATGGGGCCGGGCTCCTGGCACACCTCCGTGCTGCCGCACCTGCTGCTGCCCGAGCTGCGGGAGGCGATCTGCGGGTCCCGGGCGCGCCGCTGCGTCACCCTGAACCTCTCGCCGGACACCGAGACGCGCGGCAAGACGGCCGCCGACCACCTGCGGGTCCTGCACGCCTACTGCCCCGAGCTGACCCTGGACGTGGTCCTCGCCGACCCCTCGGCCACCGAGGACGGCGCCGACCTCGAGGAGGTCGCCCGCGGCCTGGGCGCCGAGGTCTTCTACGCCGACGTCCGGGCCCACCCCGGCACCGCCGTGCACAACACGCTCCGGCTCGCGGCCGCCTACCAGGAGATCTTCGAGCGCCACCGCTGAGAGCCCCTCGGCGCACCCCGACCCCGGACAACCCCGGACATCCCCAGACATCCCCAGGAAAGGAACCGCGTGGCCCTGACGTCATCGGTCAAGGAAGAACTGTCCCGTCTCGAGATCAAGAGGTCCTCGGAGCGGCGCGCGGAGCTCTCCGCCCTGCTGCGCTTCGCCGGCGGGCTCCACATCGTCTCGGGACGCATCGTCGTCGAGGCGGAGGTGGACCTCGGCGCCACGGCGCGCCGGGTGCGCCGCGCCGTCCACGAGGTCTTCGGCCACGACAGCGAGATCGTGGTCGTCTCCGGCGGCGGACTGCGGCGCGGCAGCTCCTACGTGGTGCGCGTCGTCCAGGACGGCGAGGCCCTCGCCCGGCAGACGGGCCTGCTCGACTCGCGCGGGCGCCCCGTGCGCGGCCTCCCGCCGGCCGTGGTCAACGGTGCCGTGGCCGACGCCGAGGCGGTGCTGCGCGGGGCCTTCCTCGCCCACGGATCCCTCACCGAGCCCGGCCGCTCCGCCGCCATGGAGTTCACCTGCCCCGGCCCCGAGGCCGCGCTCGCGCTCGTGGGCGCCGCTCGCCGGCTCGGCGTCCTCGCGAAGGCCCGCGAGGTGCGGGGAGTGGACCGCGTGGTCGTGCGGGACGGGGACGCCATCGCCGCGCTGCTCACCCGGATGGGCGCCCACCAGACGCTCCTGCAGTGGGAGGACCGGCGGATGCGCAAGGAGGTGCGCGCCACGGCCAACCGCCTCGCCAACTTCGACGACGCCAACCTCCGCCGCTCCGCGCAGGCCGCCGTGGCCGCCGGGGCCCGGGTCGAGCGCGCCCTGGAGATCCTCGGCGACGAGGTCCCGGAGCACCTGCGGCAGGCGGGGGAGCTGCGCCTGTCCAACAAGCAGGCCAGCCTCGACGAGCTCGGCCGGCTCGCGGACCCGCCGCTCACCAAGGACGCCGTGGCCGGCCGGATCCGCCGGCTGCTGGCCATGGCGGACCGCCGGGCGGAGGAGCTGAACCTCCCCGGCACCGACGCCGGGGTCGCCGCGGACGCCCTGCCCTCCTGAGCCCGGCCCCCGGGCCTCCGGCGCGGCGCCTCCGGGGCCGCGCCGGAAACCCCACGAGGCGGTCCGTGGTTTTCCGGGGTTCCGTGCCCACCGATGTGGTTTTGTGTTGGTTTGACGATGAATTCGGGGTGAATCTTTCACGACCCCAAGACATCCCAGGGATAACCACGTAGAATGGGACCCGGTTCAACGATCCAGACCCCGACCAACACAGGAGAACCCAGTGACCATTCGAGTGGGCATCAACGGCTTCGGACGCATCGGACGCAACTTCCTCCGCGCGGCGCGCGAGCAGGGCGAGAACATCGAGGTCGTGGCCGTGAACGACCTCACGGACCCGGAGGCCCTGGTCCACCTCTTCAAGTACGACTCCATCATGGGCCGGTTCCCCGGCGAGGTGACCCTCGACGGCGACACCATGAGCGTGGACGGCCACGAGGTCAAGTTCCTCGCCGAGCCGGACCCCTCCAAGCTGCCCTGGGGCGAGCTCGGCGTGGACGTCGTCGTGGAGTCGACCGGCCGCTTCACCAACGGCTCCAAGGCCAAGGCCCACCTGGACGGCGGCGCCAAGAAGGTCGTCCTGTCCGCCCCCGGCAAGGAGATCGACGGCACCTTCGTGCCCGGCGTCAACCTCGACAGCTACGACGCCGCGTCGATGAACATCGTCTCCGCCGCCTCCTGCACCACCAACTGCCTCGCCCCCATGGCGAAGGTCCTCAACGACGCGTTCGGCATCGAGCGCGGCCTGATGACCACCATCCACGCCTACACCGCGGACCAGAACCTGCAGGACGGCCCGCACAGCGACCTGCGCCGCGCCCGCGCCGCCGCCCTCAACATGGTGCCGACCACCACCGGCGCCGCCGCCGCCGTGGGCCTCGTCCTGCCCGAGCTCAAGGGCAAGCTGGACGGCTTCGCCGTGCGCGTCCCCGTGCCCACCGGCTCCGTCGTGGACCTCACCTTCGACGCCCAGAAGGAGGTCACCGTCGAGTCGGTCAACGCCGCCATGAAGGAGGCCGCCGAGGGCCCCATGAAGGGCATCGTCAAGTACACCGAGGACCCCATCGTCTCCTCGGACATCCAGGGCGACAGCATCTCCACGATCTTCGACGCCCCGCTGACGAAGGTCATCGGCAACCAGGTCAAGGTCATCGCCTGGTACGACAACGAGTGGGGCTACACCTCCCGCCTCGTCAACGTCGTCTCCCACGTCGGCGGGCAGCTCTGAGGACCCGGTCCCGCGGCGTCGCCGGGGTAGGGTGAGTGACATGGCTCATGCACTTGACGAACTGATCGCCGACGGCGTCGCCGGGCGCCGCGTCCTGGTCCGCTCCGACCTGAACGTCCCCCTGGACGGCTCCACCGTGACCGACGACGGACGCGTCCGCGCGTCCTTGCCGGTCCTGAAGAAGCTGGCCGACGCCGGGGCCCGCGTCATCGTGATGGCGCACCTCGGCCGGCCCAAGGGGCAGGTCGACCCGAAGTACTCGATCGCCCCCGCCGCGCGGAAGCTGGCCGAGCTGGCCGACTTCCCCGTGGCGGTGGCCTCCGACGTCGTCGGGGAGGACGCCCGGGCCAAGGCCGAGGCCCTCGCCGACGGCGAGGTGCTCGTGATCGAGAACGTGCGCTTCGATCCCCGCGAGACCTCGAAGGACGACGCCGAGCGCGGCGCCTTCGCGGACGAGCTCGCCGCCCTGACGGGCGAGAACGGGGCCTACGTGGACGACGCCTTCGGTGCGGTGCACCGCAAGCACGCCTCCGTGTTCGACATCGCCCACCGGCTCCCGGCCTACCTGGGCGATCTGGTCAAGCGCGAGCTCGACGTGCTCACCAAGGTCGTCTCCGCGCCCGAGCGGCCCTTCGTGGTGGTCATGGGCGGGTCCAAGGTCTCCGACAAGCTCGCGGTGATCGAGAACCTCATCGGCAAGGCCGACTCGCTGCTCATCGGCGGCGGCATGGTCTTCACCTTCCTCGCCGCCCAGGGGCACTCCGTCGGTGGGTCGCTGCTGGAGAAGGAGCAGATCGGGACCGTCAAGGACTACCTCGAGAAGGCCTCTGCGGCCGGCACCGAGATCGTCCTGCCCGTGGACGTCGTCTACGCGGAGAAGTTCGCCGCGGACGCCGCGCACGAGGTGCGCCCGGTCGACGCCATCGAGGACGGCGAGATCGGCTCCTCCGGCCTCGGCCTGGACATCGGGCCCGAGTCCGCCAAGCTGTTCGCCGAGCGGATCCGCGGCGCGAAGACCGTGTTCTGGAACGGCCCCGCGGGTGTGTTCGAGATGGAGGCCTTCGCCGGGGGCACCCGGGCGGTCGCGGAGGCCATCGTCGCCTCCGACGCGATGAGCGTCATCGGCGGCGGCGACTCGGCCTCGGCCGTGCGCAACCTCGGGTTCTCGGACGACCAGTTCGGGCACATCTCCACCGGCGGCGGCGCCTCCCTCGAGTTCATCGAGGGCAAGGAGCTGCCCGGGGTCGTGGCCCTGGGCGCCTGACCCGCACGCCGCACCACCGCGGTGGGGGCGCCCCGGAGCCGCACGCCCCGGGTCGCCCCCGCCGCCCAGCGCACCACTGCCGAAACGCACGACGAGCGGCGCACCCGCCGCGGACAGGAGTCCCCGATGACCTCGCAGACCAACGGTCAGTTCGACCGCACGCCGCTGATCGCCGGCAACTGGAAGATGAACATGGACCACGCCCAGGCCATCACCCTGCTGCAGAAGCTCGCGTGGACCCTGGACGACGCGAAGCACGACTACTCCCGCGCCGAGGTGGCCGTCTTCCCGCCGTTCACGGACCTCCGCTCCGTGCAGAGCCTCGTGGACGGTGACGACCTGCGCGTCGTCTACGGCGCCCAGGACCTCTCCGACCAGGACTCCGGCGCCTACACCGGGGACGTCTCCGGCCAGTTCCTCGCCAAGCTCGGCTGCACCTACGTCCTCGTGGGCCACTCCGAGCGCCGCACCATCCACGGCGAGTCCGACGAGCTGTGCAACGCCAAGATCGCCGCCGCCCACCGCCACGGCCTGGTCCCGGTGCTGTGCGTCGGCGAGGGCCTCGAGGTCCGGCAGGCCGGTGAGCACGTCGCCTTCACGCTCGAGCAGCTGCGCGGCTCCATCGCCGGCCTCGAGGCGGACCGGGTGGCCGAGCTCGTGGTGGCCTACGAGCCCGTCTGGGCGATCGGCACCGGCGAGGTCGCCGGTCCCGAGGACGCCCAGGAGATGGCCGCCGCCATCCGCGCCGAGCTGGCCGGGCTCTACGACGCCGAGACCGCCGCGAAGACCCGCATCCTCTACGGCGGCTCCGCGAAGGCCGCCAACGCCGGCTCGATCCTCAAGGGCAAGGACGTGGACGGCGTCCTCGTCGGCGGCGCGAGCCTCGACGCCGAGGAGTTTGCTAGCATTGCCAGGTTCGAGCAGCACCTCGTGACCGACTGATCACGACCCCCTGAACGTCCGCGCCCGCCGGGCGCTGCGGCTCGACGGACACCCCGAGGGAAGGCCCCAGTGGAAATTCTGCAGAACGTGCTCCTGGCGATCATCGTGCTCACGAGCCTCCTGGCCGTTCTCCTCGTCCTGCTCAACAAGGGCAAGGGCGGGGGCCTCTCCGACATGTTCGGCGGCGGCATGACCCAGTCCCTCAACACCTCCGGCGTGGCGCAGAAGAACCTGGTCCGCCTCACCACCGCCACGGCCGTGGTGTGGGCCCTGTCGATCGCGGCCTACGCGCTGACCATGCGCTTCGCCGACGTGGCCGTCTGAGCCGACCGCTCCCCGAACGACCCCCGGGCTCCCCGCCCGACCACCTCCGTGGCCGGCCGGGGAGCCCGGGGTCTTCGCGCTGGGGGGCGACCGCCCGCCCCGCCCCGGACGGTCGCTCTCCCGAGTGCGGGCCGGACCGGTGGATCCGGCCCCGCCCGGGCTGCTCAGCGCCCGTACTGCACCCGCAACGAGGCGTCGTCGGGCAGCACCACCACGGTGCCCTTCTCGACGGACCACCCCTCGTGGAGGAAGAAGTACCGTCCCCCGCTGACGGTGAGCAGGCGCAGCCCGTCGTAGCGGTACAGCGGGGCGTCCTCCGTGCCCAGCTGTTGGGTCGTGACCCCCGGGACGTCGAGCCCCAGGGGTTCCCGGCTGTAGACCTGCGCCCGGGGCTGCCACGCCAGGTTCGCCTCGAGCGTCTCGGCCAGACCCCGCCCGCGGGCCTCGGCGAAGTTCGAGGTCCCCCAGAAGAGCAGCAGCGCCACGAGGACCAGGACCAGGGTCGCCTCGACGGCCCGCTGCTCGGGGGTCCGCCGCGGGTCGTCGCCGGCGGCGTAGCGGCGGACGCGGACCGCCCACGCGGCTGCGAGCACGCCGGCGGTGATGAGGTACGGAGCGTACAGCGGGCTGTACACGCGCTCGGTGAACAGCAGGACGACCATCAGGACGATGAGCGCCCCCGCGCCCACCAGGGCCGCCCGCGGCAACGTGGTCGACCACCGGCCGGCCGTGCCCCGGTCGACGCGCCGGCGCAGGACCCGGTCCAGCCAGACCCACACCAGCCCCAGCGCGACCAGCAGCAGCAGCGGCAGGTACAGCGCGCTGATGCTCAGCAGCGCGAAGTCCCGCGTGGTGTAGCCGAACAGGTTGACGTGCAGCCCCATCCACTCGGCCTGCGCCTTCGCGCGCGCCCACCCGAAGTAGAAGACCAGGGCCGTGACCACGGTGGCCGGCGGACCGACCACGGAGACGATCCCCACGACGTGCGACCAGGCCGAGCGGGTCGGCGCAGCGGTCTCCGTCATCGGGCCCGCCCGGCGCCGCGGGAGCGGCGGCCCGTCAGGAGGCGGGTGCCGGACACGTCGTCGCTCCCGGGGCGTACTCCAGGGAGACCGTGCTGAGGGCCGGGTCCTCGAGGGCGTAGCCGGAGCCCGCGAGGGCCACGGGCGCCGTACCTCCCGCCTCCGGGACGGGTGCCGGGGGCGCCACGAAGAACGGGCCGGTCGTTCCCCACTGGATCGGCACGGGCACGGGGCCCACCGTGACGTACTGCACGCTGCCGACCGGCAGGGCCGGGTCCTGCACGTTCCCGCGCAGGTGGACGGGCACGCCTCCGCAGGCCGGAACGGGCAGTGCGGGCCCGCCGGCCTCCTCCGGCGCGGACGCGAGTCCTGTGACGGACAGGGGACACGCGGTGCCCGGCGTGTCGCCGAGCACGGGCACGTCCTGGGGATGGTCCTGGTGGAACTGCACGAGGCGGGCCAGCATGGCGACGGCGGCGACGTCGTGGCAGCTCTCCGGTGCCGGGGCGGTGGCCAGGGCCGCCGCCCCCTGCGCCCACAGCGCCTCGTCGTTGGTCTCGGCGGCCCGGCACAGCAGGGAGGCGGCGGCCTGCGCGCTCGCGCCGGCCAGGCTCTCCTCGTCGCACGTGCCCGCGCGCAGCGCCACGTACCACCCCGGCTCCCCGGGACCGACTGGACCGATCGGCAGCCCGCCGATCACAGGAGCGACGCGGGGAGGGGCCGGAGGGGCACCGCCGCCGCCGGGCTCTCCGGCGTCGGGCTCTCCGGCGTCGGTCCCGCCTCCGGCGTCGGCCCCGTCACCGGGGTCCTCCCCGCCTCCGGCGGCGCCTCCGCCCGCACGCCCGGTGCCGTCCTGGGTGCCGTCCGCGGAGCGGTCCCCGGTGCCCGGAGGGGCCGTGGAGCCGTCCGGGGGCCGCGCGGAACGGTCCTGCTCCTGCACGGTGGTCCGCCCGGCCGTGGGGGAGCTGCTGTCCGAGGCCGCGCCGTCGTCGGGTCCGGTCCGGCCGCAGGCCGCGAGCACGACCAGGGCGCCGGCGGCCAGGCCAGTGCTGACCCGGACAGGACGGAACGGGGACATGAGCTCACCGTCCTTCCGCGCTCGACCGGACGTCGCGGTCGGTGCCCAGGATCTCCAGCACCCCGGGCGCCGTTGCTTCGCCGGCCGCTCCGGTGCCGTGGCGTCGTCAGCGAGCATGCCGCCACGGCCGTCACCCGAGCGTGACTACCGCCCGGTCACGCGCGGCGGGGCGGCCCGGCGCGTGAGCGGGGTCCTCAGGCGCCGAGGGCGTCCCGCGTGACCAGCAGCAGTGTCTCCTCGGCCCCGCGCACCCCGGCGCCGGGCGTGCGCTCGAGCGGGGATCCGCCGCGGACGGCAGCGACCGCCTCGGCCTTGTCCGCCCCGGCCACGAGGAACCAGACCCGCTGCGCGCTGTTGATCATCGGCAGCGTCATGGTCACCCGCTCCGGCGGGGGCTTGGGGGAGTCCTGCACCCCCAGCACGGTGGCGTCCGGCTCGTGCACGTGCGGCAGGCCCGGGAACAGCGAGGCGACGTGACCGTCGGGGCCCAGGCCCAGCAGGGAGAGGTCGAACCGGGGGAAGGGCTCCGTCCGGTGCTGCGCGTCGGCGGCGGCCGCGAGCTCGCGGCGGTAGTCGAAGGCGGCGTCCTCGGCGGTGTCGAAGTCGTCCGTGCTGCCCACGTAGTGGACCCGGTCGGGGTTCAGGGACAGGGCCCCGCCCACGGCCTCCACGGCCTGGACGCAGTTGCGCTCGGGGCTGTCGTCGGCCACGAACCGCTCGTCCGACCACCACACGTCGACCCGTGACCAGTCGACCTCGTCCCGGCGGGCGGAGGCGGCGAGCGCCGCGAGCACCGCGGTGCCCATGCTCCCGCCGGTGAGCACGAGGCTCGCCTCCCCCCGCTCCTCCTGCGCCGCCACGACCACGTCGAGGACCCGCTCCGCGGTGTCCGCGGCGAGCGACTCCTTGTCCGGGTGCGGGACGGTCTCCAGCTCGGCGCTCATGCGCTCTCCTCTCCGGGGGCCGGGACGGACGGCTCGGCGGACCGGGCCCCGGCGGGCTCCTGCCCGGGCAGGTCGAGGACCACGTCCGCGGCGTCGTCGGGCGCAGCAGGGCCCGGCCGGTCCTGGTCCGGGCGGCCTCCGCCGTGCTCGGCCAGGAACCGCGCGGCGCCCGGCGTGAGCTCCCCGGTGGTGTCCACGACCTGGGCGACGCGCACGTCCCGCAGCCCGGTGGTGACCACCTCGCCGTAGACCTCGTCGGGGTCCAGCCGCCGGAGCTCCTCCGCGATGCAGGCGTTGAGGTCCCGCACGGGCATGGCGATCTGCTGGTCCGGCTGGCCCGGCTGGCGCAGCATCGCCACGGTCCGGCCCGGACGCTCGAGCACGATCTCGCCGTCGTCCCGGACCAGGGTCACCCGGTCCAGGCGCCGCGGCCCCGCGTTGTTGACGAACGTCACCTCGGCGTCGAGCCGGGTGCCCAGCCACGTGCCGAGCAGCACCACGCTGGGGGAGCGGCCGGACCCCTCGACGACGACCTCGCGCACGGGCGCGGGCTCCGCCTGGTCCAGGACCGCGGCCAGCTGGATGCGCCAGTTGGTCACCCTCGTCCACGCGAGATCCGTGTCGCCCGGGACGTAGCGGGCGCTGAGCTCCGCGAGCGTCTCGAAGGCGTCGTCGCTGCGCGCGGAGTCCGTGATCCGGCGGTGGGCGATCCCGGCGATCGACGAGGTGTGGGGCGAGGGCGGCGGCACCTCGTGCGGCCACCAGGCCACGATCGGCGCGTCCGGCAGCAGCAGCGCCGAGAACAGGGTCTCGGTGGGCTCGGCCAGCTCGCCGTAGCCGTGCAGCACGATGACCTCGGAGGCGCCCGCGTCACCGCCCATGCGCAGCTGGGCGTCCAGGCGGGTGCTCTCGGCCTGGGAGTGCGCCACGTGCACGAGGATCCGGCACGGGTGCTCGTGGCTCGCGAAGTTCGCGGCCTCCAGCGCCGCCTCGGAGTGCCCGGCCTGAGCGAGGATCACCAGCGTGAGGACCCGGCCGAGCGTCACGACGCCGTGCTGGTCCCGCAGCTGGTTCAGCTTCTTGTCGATGGCCGAGGTGGTGGTGTTCTCCATCGAAACGATCACGGTCGCCTCCAGACGCGTCCGTCGCGGGCCAGCAGCTCGTCGGCGCCGGCGGGTCCCCAGGACCCCGGCGCGTACGGCTCCGGCATGATCTGCTGCTGCTCCCAGCACTCCTCGAAGGGGTCGAGGATCCGCCAGGACAGCTCGACCTCCTCGTGATCGGGGAACAGCGGTGGTTCCCCGAGCAGCACGTCGAGGATCAGGCGCTCGTAGGCCTCCGGGCTGGACTCGGTGAACGAGTGGCCGTAGCCGAAGTCCATGGTCACGTCCCGGATCTCCGACTGCGTGCCGGGCACCTTGGAGCCCAGCCGGATGGTCACGCCCTCGTCGGGCTGGATCCGGATCACGATGACGTTCTGCCCCAGGTCCTCGTGGCCGTTGTCCCCGAACAGCAGGTTGGGGGAGTTCTTGAACTGCACCGCGATCTCGGTCACCCGCCGGCCGAGGCGCTTGCCCGCCCGCAGGTAGAACGGCACGCCCGCCCACCGGCGGTTGTTGATGTCCAGGCGCAGCGCCGCGTAGGTCTCGGTCCGGGAGTCGGCGGGGATGTCCTGCTCCTCCAGGAAGGCCCGCACCCGCTCGCCGCCCTGCAGCCCGGACTCGTACTGCCCGAGCGCCGAGTGCGCCGCGAGGTCCTCGGGGACGACGACGGAGGCGAGCACCTTGGCCTTCTCCGCGCGCATGTGATGGGCCTGGAAGGACAGCGGCTCCTCCATGGCGGTGAGGGCCAGCAGCTGCAGCAGGTGGTTCTGGATGACGTCGCGGGCCGCGCCCACGCCGTCGTAGTAGCCGGCGCGGGAGCCGATGCCGATGTCCTCGGCCATGGTGATCTGCACGTGGTCCACGAACTGCGCGTTCCACAGCGGCTCGAACATCTGGTTCGCGAAGCGCAGCGCCAGGATGTTCTGGACCGTCTCCTTGCCCAGGTAGTGGTCGATCCGGAACACCGAGTCCGCCGGGAACACGCGCTCGACGATGGCGTTGAGCTCCGCCGCGGAGTCGAGGTCGTGGCCGAAGGGCTTCTCGATGACCACGCGGCGCCACCCCGAGGCGTTCTCGTGCTGGGCCAGGCCGTGGTCGGCGAGCTGCTGGCAGACCGTCTCGAACGCCTTGGGCGGGATCGAGAGGTAGAACGCGTGGTTGCCGCGCGTCCCGGAGTGCACGTCGAGGTCCTTGAGGGTCGACTTCAGGGCCTCGTAGGCCTTGTCCTCGTCGAACTCCCCGCGCACGAACCGGACGCCGGAGGCGAACTGGCGCCACACGTCCTCCTGGAACGGGGTGCGGGCGTGGGCCTCGACGGACTCGCGCACCACCTCCCGGAACTGCTCGTGCGACCAGTCGCGGCGGCCGAAGCCGACGAGCGCGAAGGACGGCGGCAGCAGTCCCCGGTTGACGAGGTCGTACATCGCCGGCAGCAGCTTCTTCTTCGCGAGGTCTCCCGTCACGCCGAAGAGCACGAGCGCCGACGGGGCGGCGACCCGGACGAGCCGCCTGTCCCTCGGGTCCCGCAAGGGATTGCGGGCGTTGTTGTCTGGCAACGGAACTCCTTCACGTCTCTGCGGGGCCGCGGCACCCACGGGGGCCTGCACGCGCAACGGTCGGCGCGGGACTCCCGCGCCGACCGTGGCGTGCTCCCATTCTAGGACAGCGGTCCGGCCGCTCCGACCGGGTCAGCCGCCGAGGGCGTCGACGGCCTGCTGCAGCCGTGCCACCCCCGCGGCGCGATCGGCGAGCCGCAGCCGCAGCACGGGCCGGCCGTGGTCGGCGAGGACCTGCGCGTCGCCGTCGGCCTGGGCCGAGATGAGCTCGCCGAAGCTGAACGGGCTGTCCGGGATGTCGAGGTCCGTCTCCGAGGCGGCGGTGATCTGCAGGTACACGCCCTCCGCCGGCCCGCCCTTGTGGTACTGGCCGGTGGAGTGCAGGAACCGCGGGCCCCAGCCGAAGGTCACGGGCCGGCCGGTGGCCCGGGCGAGGACCGGGCGGATGCTCTCCAGGTCCGCCCACGCGAGCCGGTCGAAGTACGCCTGGACGGACAGGTAGCCGGTCTCCGGCAGCTGGGCGAGCAGCTTGGCCAGCGCGTCCTCGACCGTGCGCGTCCCGTCGAGCAGCTCCTGCGCCCCGCGGAGCTCCACGGGCCCGTCCACCACGTCCGCGGCCGTGGGCTGCGGCTTGTCCTCGAGCAGGGCGCGGGTGGCGTTCTTGGCGGACTCCACGTCCGGCTGGTCGTACGGGTTGATGCCGAGCAGCCGCCCGGCCGCCGCCGTGGCGACCTCCCACAGCATGAGCTGCGCGCCGAGCGAGCCGGAGACCCGCACCACGTCGCCCTCGGGGGCCTCCTCCTCGTCCACGCCGACCAGCTCCACGACCAGGACGTCGGCGGCCCCCGAGGAGGCCTCCGGCGCGTCCCCGGCGCCGACGACGACGGGCAGCACGCCCTTGCCCTCCTTGCCGGTGGACTCCGCGATCAGCTGCTCCGCCCAGTCGGCGAAGCCCACGATCCCGGAGCCGAGATCCCGGAACACGAGCTTGTTCCGCAGGGGCTGCGTCCCGCCCAGGGC
Organism: uncultured Kocuria sp.; assembly: GCF_947500125.1. Lineage (GTDB taxonomy): Bacteria > Actinomycetota > Actinomycetes > Actinomycetales > Micrococcaceae > Kocuria. The sequence continues at coordinate 30,266 of NZ_CANMRA010000035.1, forward strand.
CGCGCCCAGGTGCAGACCGGGGTTGTCCTCGGCGTCCTCGCGCAGCACCTCGCCGGCCTCGTCGGCGTCGTCGAGCAGGGCCCCGACGTCCACCCCGGCCAGGCCGGAGGGGACCAGGCCGAAGGCGGTCAGCGCGGAGAAGCGCCCGCCCACGGTGGGGTCGGCGGTGAAGACCCGGCGGTAGCCGGCCTCCCGCGCGGACGCCTCCATGGGCGAGCCGGGGTCGGTCACCACCACGATGCGCGAGGCCGCGTCGATGCCCGCGTCCTGGAAGGCCTTGGCGAAGACCCGGCGCGCCGAGTCGGTCTCCACGGTGGAGCCGGACTTGGAGGAGACGACGATGGCCGTCCGCTCGAGCCGGTCGGCGAGGGCCGCGCCCACCATCTCCGGGTCCGTGGAGTCGAGCACGAACAGCTCGACACCCGCGGTCCGGGTGATCACCTCGGGGGCGAGGGAGGACCCGCCCATGCCCGCGAGCACGAACCGGTCCACGCCCTCGGCCGCGAACTCCTCGCGCAGCGCGGTGATCTCGGCGACGAGCGGGCGGGAGACCTCGGCGGCCTCCACCCAGCCCAGCCGCTTGGCGGACTCGTCCTCGGCCGCGGCGCCCCACAGGGTGGGGTCCTGGGCGAAGAGCTGGGAGGCGAACCTGTCGCCCACCAGCGCGGGCACGTGCCGGTCGACGGCCTCGCGGGCCGCGCCGGAGGTCTGGACGGACAGGGAGCTCATGGGTTCTCCTTCGGGTCGGGCAGCACGGACGGAACTCGTGTCAGGACGGGACGGGCTCAGCGGGCGCTGTCGAGGGCGGCGCGCACGGTGTCGAGCAGCTCCGTCCAGGAGTCCTCGAACTTGGTGAGGCCCTCGGCCTCGAGCTGGGCGACGACCTCGTCGTAGGAGATCCCCACGCCGGCGATCCGGTCCAGGAGCTCGTTGGACTCCGCGTAGGCGCCGGTGACGGTGTCCCCGGTGACCTCGGCGTGGTCGAAGGTGGCCTCGAGGGTCTTCTCCGGCATGGTGTTGACGGTGTTCGGGGCCACCAGCCCGGTCACGTACAGGGTGTCGGGCAGGGACGGGTCCTTGACCCCGGTGGAGGCCCACAGCGGGCGCTGCGGGTTCGCCCCGGCAGAGGCCAGCCGCTCCCAGCGCTCGGTCTCCAGGGACTGCTCGTGGATCTGGTAGGCGAGCCGGGCGTTGGCCAGACCGGCCTGGCTCTTGAGCGCGGCGGCCTCGTCGGTGCCGATCTTCTCCAGGCGCTTGTCGATCTCGGAGTCCACGCGGGAGACGAAGAAGGAGGCCACGGAGTGGATGCCGGCCAGGTCCTTGCCGTTCTCCAGGGCCTGCTCCAGGCCCAGCTGGTAGGCGTTGATGACGGCGCGGTAGCGCTCGAGGGAGAAGATCAGCGTCACGTTGACGGAGATCCCCTCGGCGATGGTCGCGGTGATCGAGGGCAGGCCCGCCTCGGTGGCGGGGATCTTGATCAGCGCGTTGGGGCGGTCGATGGTCTGGGACAGGCGCTGGGCCATGGCCGAGGTCGCCTCGGCGTCCTGGGCCAGGCGCGGGTCCACCTCGATGGACACCCGCCCGTCCACGCCCTGGGTGGCCTCGGCGATCGGGGCGAAGAGGTCGCAGGCGTCGCGCACGTCGTCGGTGGTGATGGCCAGCACGGCCTCGTCCACGTCCGTGCCGGCGGCGGCGAGCTCCTTGACCTGGTCCTCGTAGGCGTCGTGCTTGGCCAGGGCGGCGGCGAAGATCGTCGGGTTCGTGGTCACGCCGACGACGTTCTTCTCGTCGATCAGCTGCTGCAGCCCGCCGGAGGTCAGGCGTTCGCGGGAGAGGTCGTCGAGCCAGATCGAGACGCCGGCGTCGGAGAGCTTCTGGGTGGGGGTGGTCATGTGCGTGTCAGTCCTCGTGCTCGGGGAAAAGTGGTCGGTCGGTGCGCGCCGGGGCTCAGCGGCCCACGGAGGCGGTGGCCTGCGCCGCGGCGAGGGATTCCTGGGCGGCGGCGGTGACGGCTTCGGCGGTGATGCCGAACTCGCGGTAGAGGGTCTCGTAGTCGGCGGACTCCCCGAAGTGCTCCAGGGACACGGCGCGGCCGGCGTCGCCGAGGAGGTCGCGCCAGGACATGGCGATCCCGGCCTCCACGGACACGCGGGCCTTCACGGCCGCCGGGAGCACGGACTCGCGGTACTCGGCGTCCTGGGCGTCGAACCACTCCCGGCACGGCATGGACACCACCCGGGCGGCCACCCCCTGCGCCTTGAGCTGCTCGCGGGCCTCCACGGCCAGGGACACCTCGGAGCCGGTGCCGATCAGGATCACGTCCGGCTCCTTGCCCTCGGGCGCGTCGGCCAGGACGTAGCCGCCGCGGGCCACACCTTCGGCGGAGGCGAACAACTCGGTCTCCGCGTCGGGGTGCAGATCGGTGCGGGCGAAGGTCGGCACGTTCTGGCGGGTCAGGGCGATCCCGGCCGGGCCGTGCCGGTTCTCCAGCATCGTCCGCCACGCCACGGACACCTCGTTGGCGTCGGCCGGGCGGACCACGTCGAGCCCGGGGATGGCGCGCAGGGAGGACAGCTGCTCCACCGGCTGGTGGGTGGGCCCGTCCTCGCCGAGGCCGATGGAGTCGTGGGTCCACACGTAGATCGAGGGGACCTTCATCAGCGCGCCCAGGCGCACGGCCGGGCGCTGGTAGTCGGAGAAGATCAGGAACGTCCCGGAGAACGCCCGTGTCTGGGAGGACATGGTGATGCCGTTGACGATCGCCGCCGCGGCGTGCTCCCGGATCCCGAAGTGCAGGACCCGCCCGTAGGGGTTGCCGGTCCACTTGTCGGTGGATCGGGCCTCCGGGATGAAGGAGGGCGCGGACTCGATGGTGGTGTTGTTGGACCCGGCCAGATCCGCCGAGCCGCCCCACAGCTCGGGGAAGGTCTCCGCGATCGCGTTGATCACCTTCCCCGACGCCGCCCGGGTGGCCACGTCCTTGCCGGCCTCGAAGACCGGGAAGGCCTCGGCGTAGTCCTCGGGGAGCTCCTCGGCCCGGATCCGGTCGTAGAGGGCAGCCTTGTCCGGGTTGGCGTCGCGCCACGCGTCGAAGTCCTGCTCCCAGGCCGCGCGGACCTCGCCCATCGTGTCCTGGATGGACCGGGTGTGGGCGATGACCTCGTCCTCGACCACGAAGGACTTCTCGGGGTCGAAGCCGAGGATCTCCTTGGTGGCGGCGACCTCCTCGGCCCCGAGCTTGGAGCCGTGGATGCCCCCGGTGTTCTGCTTCTTCGGTGCGGGCCACCCGATGATCGTGCGCAGGGCGATCAGCGAGGGCTTGGACGTCTCGGCCTTGGCCGCGCGGATCGCCGCGTAGAGCTCCTCGACGTCCTCGACGTAGTCCCCGGTCTTCGTCCAGTCCACCCGGGCCACGTCCCAGCCGTAGGCCTCGTAGCGGGCGAGCACGTCCTCGGTGAACGCCACGTCCGTGTCGTCCTCGATGGAGATGTGGTTCTGGTCGTAGATCACCACGAGGTTGCCCAGTTCCTGGACACCGGCCAGCGAGGACGCCTCGGAGGTCACGCCCTCCTGGAGGTCCCCGTCGGAGGCGATCACGTACACCATGTGGTCGAACGGGGAGTCCCCGGCCGGGGCCTGCGGGTCGAACAGCCCGCGGGTGTAGCGCTGGGCGTAGGCGAAGCCCACGGCCGAGGCCAGGCCCTGGCCCAGCGGGCCCGTGGTGATCTCCACGCCGGTGGTGTGCCGGTACTCGGGGTGCCCCGGGGTCTTCGAGCCCCAGGTGCGCAGGGACTCGATGTCCTCGAGCTCCATGCCGTACCCGGAGAGGAACAGCTGCAGGTACAGCGTCAGCGAGGTGTGGCCGGGGGAGAGGATGAACCGGTCCCGCCCCGTCCACCGGTCGTCGGTGGGATCGTGGCGCATCACCTTCTGGAACAGCAGGTACGCCGCCGGGGCCAGGGACATCGCCGTGCCCGGGTGGCCGTTGCCCACCTTCTCCACCGCGTCCGCGGCGAGCACCCGCACCGTGTCCACGGCACGCTGGTCCTGCTCGGTCCAGGTCAGCTTCTGATCGAGTTCGGTCGCCAAGATTCGGGGCCCTTTCTGCTGGGAACCGCTGCCGTGCGCAACGGGTGCCGGTTGCCGACCGGCGGTTTGGGTCCAGCTTAGGTCACGTGCATTTCGGCCGTGTGACGGACGGCACCGGCTGCGGGGGCCCGGGGCGTCATTCCCGTCATGTCCGGAGCGGGGACGGGCGCCGCCACGCGCTATGCTGTATAGGACCTTCTTCCGCGCCCGCGGGCTGCCGCGCCGACCGCACCCGTGTGTCGGCGACGCACCGTCTCCGGGCCGTCCTCGCGCACGGAGCCGGGGGAACACCACCGCAACCGGGAGCAATGATTCTGTGAACTCACTCGAGACGTCGGGACCCGCAGGACGAGCCGTCCTCGGCAACGGGCACACGGGTGTTGCGGTGGAGCCCCGCCCGGCGGGGCGGATGACGGCCTCCCGGAAGCTGCGGGCCTACGTGGCCCTGATGAAGCCGCGCATCATCGAGCTGCTGCTCGTGGCCACCGTGCCGACCATGATCTTCGCCCAGCAGGGCATGCCGAACCTGTGGCTCATCCTCAACACCCTCGTGGGCGGCACGCTCGCGGCGGGGGCGGCCGGGGCCTTCAACTGCTACATCGACCGGGACGAGGACCGGGTGATGAAGCGCACGGCCAAGCGCCCGCTCGTCACCGGGGAGGTCACCGACCGGGAGGCCCTCGTCTTCGCGTGGTCGCTCACGGCCGTGTCGGTCGCCTGGCTCACGATCGGCGTCAACGTGCTCGCCGGTGTCCTGGGCGCGGTGGCCATCTTCCTCTACGCCGTCTTCTACTCGATCGTGCTCAAGCGCCGCACCGCCCAGAACATCGTCTGGGGCGGGGTCGCCGGGTGCATGCCGGTGCTCATCGGGTGGGCCGCGGTCACGGGCGGCCTCGACTGGCCCGCGCTCGTGCTGTTCCTGTTCATCTTCCTGTGGACCCCGCCGCACTACTGGCCGCTGTCCATGAAGTACGCCGACGACTACTCCCGTGCCGGCGTCCCCATGCTGGGCGCCGTGGCCGGGGCCCGCACCGTCGGCAGCCAGGTGGTCCTCTACGCGTGGGCCACGGTGGTGTGCTCGCTGCTGCTCGTGCCCGTCGGCGGCGCCGGGTGGGTCTACGCGGTGACCGCGCTGGCCTCGGGCGCGTGGTTCGTGGGCCACAGCCACAAGCTGCACGCCCTCGCGGTGGCCGGCCGGCCCACGGACAAGCAGGCGATGTACGTCTTCCACGGCTCCATCGCCTACATCACCTTCGTGTTCCTCGCCCTCGCCGTGGACCCGTTCGTGGGCGGTCCCGTCCTCTGAGTAAGTGTTGGGAAAGGGGTCACCCTACGGTTTTCGCTTGCCATGGTCGTCGTCCTGGTGGTGGAGCCAGGCGGCG
>NZ_CANMRA010000036.1 GCF_947500125.1 uncultured Kocuria sp.
CGCGGCGTGCCGGGGCGGTCCGACCGGCGTGGCGCCCGGACGGGTCCCGCGGGGCGCCCCGGGTGCCCCGGGGCGCCGGGCGCAGCCGTGACCGAACATGACCCTGCGCGTCGGGGCGGGCAGCGCCCCGACGCGCCGCGCCGGACGTCCGCCCTGGTCCGCTCGGGCGCGTTCCACATGATCAAACATGGATTTGCTTTACTTAATGCATTCGTGCTCCGTCCGCCCCTCCCGAGAGGACCCCGCCATGCGCCTCAACCCCGCCGGCCCCCTGATCACCATCGCCGTCGGCCTGATCCTCTGGCTGGCGCTGCCGTCCGTCGTGGGTCCCCTCAACCTCGCGCTCGCCGGCCAGATCATCTTCTGGGTGGGCGTCGCCTACCTCGCGCTGGTCCTGATCGCCGCCGCCGTGCCGTCCCGGCGCCGCTCCACCCGCAGCACCGTGGCGGACCCCGGCACCGGGGAGCGCATCGAGCGCTCCGAGACCGACCTCACCTGACAGGGCCCGGCGCCCCGCCTCCACCCCATCCCACCCCGCGAACTCACCGGTCCCACCCGAAACGCCATGACGTGTGCCGGCGCCTCGGGTGGAACCGGTGAGTTCGGCGGGTCGTGGTCACGGGGCGGAGGGGCGGCTCACACCAGTGCGGGGACCTTCCGCAGCGCCTCCTGCAGGGCGCCCAGGACGAGCGCCACCGATCCGGCGTCGGCGTTGGGTCCCATCAGGCCGATCCGCCACACCGTGTTCGCGTACTCCTTCACGCCCGCCCCGATCTCCACGGAGAAGTGCTCCAGCAGGTAGGCCCGCACCCAGGCGGAGTCGACGCCCTCCGGCACCTTGACCGTGGTCAGCTCCGGCAGGCGGTGCCCCTCGGCGGCGAACAGCTCCAGGCCCATGTCCTGCAGTCCCGCCTGGAGCGCGTCGCCCGCGGCCTGGTGGCGGGCCCAGACGTTCTCCAGGCCCTCCTCGGCGATCCGGCGCAGCGCGGCGTCCAGGGAGGCGATCATCGCCGTGGGTGCGGTGTGGTGGTAGGTCCGGGCCCCGCCCTGGGCCTCGCCCACGTAGCCGCCGAGCATGCCGAGGTCGAGGTACCAGGAGCGGGGGTGCTGCACGCGGCGTCCGAGATCGTGAACGGCGCCAGCCCCGGGGCCACCCCCAGGCACTTCTGGGTGCCCGCGTAGCCGAGGTCCACACCCCAGTCGTCCGCGCGCAGCTCGATGCCGCCGATGGACGTGACCGCGTCCACGAGCAGCAGGGCGTCGCCCTTGAGCGCGCCCAGCGCGGCGATGTCGGAGCGCACGCCCGTGGAGGTCTCCGCGTGCACCGCCGCGATGATCTTGGGGGACGGGTGCGCCTCCGCGACGCGCTGCGGGTCGATCGGCTCGCCGTAGGGGAAGTCCACGCGCACCACCTCGGCGCCGCACCGGGCCGCGACGTCGCACATGCGCTCACCGAACAGGCCGTTGACGGCGACGACGACGACGTCGCCCTCCTCCACCGTGTTGACGAACGCCGCCTCCATGCCGGCGGACCCCGTGGCGCTCAGCGGCAGGGTGCGCCGGTTGTCCGTGCCCCAGACCGTGCGCAGGCCGTCGCAGGCGCTGTCCATGACGTCGAGGAAGGCCGGATCGAGGTGGCCGAGCAGCGGGTGGCCCAGCGCCGCCGTGGCCTCCGGGTAGGGGTTGGACGGGCCGGGGCCGAACAGGTGTCGCTGGATCAGGGGCACGGTGCACTCCTCGAGGGAAACGGGTGGACAGGTCCGCCGACCAGCCTATGGCCTGCCCGCACCGCGGGCGGTGCGGGACGCCACCTCGCCTGTCGTCGCCGACGTCACCGGCCGGCGAGGCGGCGGAGCAGCGTCCTGAGGCGTCGTTCCGGTGCGCGCTGCGGGGCCGGGGCGCCGCCCGGGAGCGGCCGGCGGGGCAGCTGGGCGATCCGGGACCAGGAGGCGAACATCGCGCTGCCCTCGGTGGCCGTCATGCGGTTCTGGAGCGTGGGGCGTCCCGCGGGGCCCTGGACCACGCCGGTGCGCTTGTCGTAGGTGAAGCCGTCGTCGAGGACGATGTGCTCGTCCGTCTCGGCGACCACGGTGTACAGCACCACGTGCTCCCCGGAGTCCGCGCCCGGGTGGACGGCGGCGCGCGCACCGGGATGCGTGGCGCCGCCGTGGTTGAAGTCGAAGAGGTCGGCCATGGGAGGAGGGCCCTCCTGGTGAGCTCGGGATACAGGTCGGGCGTGCGGGTCCGGGCCGGCCCGGACCCGGTGGGGTGCGGTCCCGGTGCGGCGGGTGGCTGCCTCCCACTCTAGCGACCGGCCAGGGGGACGACCGAGGCCGCCCCTGCTCGACCGGTCCCTGCCGCGCGCGTCCGGGAGCTCCCGGACGCCCCGCCCGGCGGGCTCAGTCCTGCGGTGCGGCCGGGACCGGCTGGTGGGTCTCGTACATCCGCACCATGACGACCAGCGCCGAGACGGCGCTGGTGCCCGCGGCGGCCCACACGGCCGCGTGCAGTCCCAGCAGGTCGGCCACGATCCCGCCGAGGACGGCTCCGACCGCGTAGCCGAGGTCGCGCCAGACCCGGTAGACGCCCACGGCCCGGCCGCGCCAGACCGGGTGGGCGACGTCGCCGACCACCGCCAGCAGGGTCGGATAGACCATCGCGGTGCCCGCCCCCAGCAGCATCGTGCCGGCGGCCCAGCCGCCGAACCCGTCACCGAGGGCGATGACGACCAGGGCCGCGGCCTGGGTGGTCATCCCGGCGGTGATCAGGTGCTTGCGCCCGACCCGGTCCGACAGGGCGCCGGTGACCAGCTGCCCCACGCCCCACACCCCGGGATACAGGGCGAAGAGCAGCCCGATCTGGGCCACGGTGAGCTCGGCGGTGGCGAACAGCAGCGGGAACAGCCCCCAGGACAGCCCGAAGTTGAGGTTGTTGACCAGCCCCGCCTGACTGGCCGAGGACAGCGCCGGTTCCTTCAGGCTGGTCTGGGCGATGATCTGGCGGTCGGTGAGCTCCGCGTGCAGGTGGTCGTGGGCACCGTCGGCGCGGGGGATGTGCCGGCCGGCGTCGAGCAGGGCGTGACCGCGGGTCTCGCGCACGAACGCCCCCGACAGCAGCAGCGCCAGGGCGGTGTAGGCGATGCCCAGCAGGAACGGCGCCGGGCGCAGCCCGTACTGCTCGGCCAGGTACCCGGCCAGCAGGGACGTGACGGCCACGGCGCCGTACCCGGCGGCCTCGTTGAGCCCCATGGCCAGCCCGCGCTGGGCCGGGCCCACGAGGTCGATCTTCATCACCACGGTCGTGGACCAGGTCAGGCCCTGGTTGATGCCCAGCAGCACGTTGGCGGCCACGACCCAGCCCCAGTCCGGGGCCCAGATCAGCATCAGCGGCACCGGCACGGCGAACAGCCACCCCACCAGCAGCACGGGCTTGCGCCCGTACCGGTCGGAGCAGGTGCCGGCGAACCAGTTCGCGATCGCCTTGGTGACCCCGAACGCGGCCACGTAGGTGAAGATGAAGGTGTAGCCGGTGAGCCCGAACTCGTCCTCGGCCAGCAGCGGCAGCACGGTCTGCTGCTGCCCGACCATCCCGCCGACCAGGGCGTTGACGGCCACCAGGAGGGTGAACTGGGCGGCGTTGGCCTGCAGGCCCAGACGGAGGGGCCGGTCCGTGGTGCGGGGGCTCGGGCGCCGGCGCATGGCCGCTCCCTTCCTGTGCCGTCGACCCGCCGGAGGGCGAGTACGCTGATGTTCCAAAGAAACATGGAACAATGTTTCCAGCAGTATTCCACAGATTTTTGGAGGAACAAGTGGGCGACCGGCAGAAGAAGACCGTGCTCTTCGAGCAGCTGGCCCGGGTCGGCAAGGCCCTGGGCAGCGGCAAGCGCCTGGAATTGCTGGACCTGCTCGCCCAGGGCGAGCGCAGCGTGGAGAACCTCGCCGCGGCGGCCGGCCTGGGGCTGAGCACCGCTTCGGCGCACCTGCAGGTGCTCAAGCAGGCCGGACTGGTGACCACCCGCCGGGACGGCACCAGGATCCACTACGACCTGGCAGGTCTGGACGTGGCCCGGCTCTACGAGCAGCTGCGCACCGTGGCCGGCGAGCGCGTGGCCGAGGTGGAGCGGGCCCGCGAGGACTACCTCGGCACCGGTCACGCCCTCGGCGCAGAGGGAGTCGACGATCGGGAGGTGCGCCGCGAGGAGCTGCTGACCCGGGCACAGGCCGGGGAGGTCACGGTCCTGGACGTCCGTCCGCCCGAGGAGTACGCCGCCGCCCACGTCCCCGGGGCCGTCTCCATCCCGCTGGAGGAGCTGGCGCAGCGGCTGGGCGAGCTGCCGGCCGAGCAGGAGGTCGTGGCCTACTGCCGCGGTGCCTGGTGCGTGCTCGCCCACGAGGCCGTGGACCTGCTGCGCACCCAGGGGCGGCAGGCCCGCCGGCTCGAGGACGGCATGCTGGAGTGGCGCCTGGACGAGCGGCCCGTGGACACCGGCCGGGCCGCCTGAGGACCAGGAGAGCCCCACGGGCAAGGCCTGCTCCGAGGGGCGCACTCCGCCGCCGCCGCCGCGCCTGTTGTGGTCCGGCACACTCCTCGGTAGCCTCTGGACAAGCCCACGGCGGGCCCGGACCCCGGGCCGTCCCCCAGGCGGAACCGCACCATCGACCACGCAGTGGCCGCCGTCGGCGCACACCCCCGGCCCGCCCCGGGACGCTCCACGGCGGCACCCGCGCCCACACCGGGAGATCCGCATGGACACAGACCGCACCCCTCCCCCCGACGCGCGGCAGCTGCTGCTCGAGGCCATCGACCTCGCGGTGGGCAACGCCGCCGTCGACGGCGGGCCCTTCGGCGCCGTCGTCGTCACCGCCGACGGCCGCCGCTTCCCGGGCGTCAATCGCGTCACGTCGGACAACGACCCCACGGCGCACGCCGAGGTCATGGCGATCCGCAGCGCCTGCCAGGAGCTGGGCACCTTCGACCTCTCGGGTGCCACGCTCTACACCAGCTGCGAGCCGTGCCCCATGTGCCTGTCGGCCTCGCTGTGGGCCCGGCTGGACGCCGTCTGGTTCGCCGCGGACCGGCACGACGCGGCCTCCGGCGGCTTCGACGACGCCGAGTTCTACGAGTACTTCGCCACGCCCGAGCACGAGCGGTCCCTGCCGGTGCTCCCGGTGGCCCTCGACGAGCGCACCGCGCCGTTCGAGGCATGGGCCCGGAACGCCGCGCGCACCGACTACTGAGCGCCCGGGCGCGCGGCCGCGGAGCCCGGTGCCCGGAGTTCGGAGCCCGGGGACACCCTGCGCGGACGAGCAGCGCCGGCCCCGGAGACGTTCCCGCACGCCGGAGGGGACCTCGCCCGGACTGTGAGCCGCCTTACGAAATGATTAACATTTATTTACAAGTCAGTAGCCTTGCGTCGACGAGTCAGGGCCGGCTCACGGGTCCGATGTGCGATGCACGTGGGGGGACACCGGAGCACAGCCGACCGGGCTCTCCGGGCGCCGTCCTCGTACCGTTTCCTCGAGGGCGGCGCCCCCTTCTTCCTCGAGGGCGGCGCCCCTTCCGTCCGCGGTCCGGGGCACTGCTCCGGCCCGCGGCGAGCACGCCCTCCGGGACGGGGCCGTGGTGCACCGGGAGCGCTCGTGCCGCGCAACACGACGGCCCCGGACCGGGGTCCGGGGCCGTCGTGGGGAGCGCTGCTAGATCAGCCCGTCCGTGAGGTGGTTGGGCGTGCCGAAGCGGTGGGCGGTGATGCTGATCGCCTGCTCGTGCAGGAACGGCAGCATCTCGACCCGGCCGGCCCCGGTGACGGGGTGAGCGTAGACGGCGAGGTCCGGGCGTGAGCCGGTCGCGGCGATGAGCGCCGCCCGGTCCCCTCCGATCAGGCGGATCCGGCCCCCGCCGAGGGCGGGCGCGCCGGCCAGCCACGCGGCGTCGTCCTCCACCCGCGCCTGCACGCCGCGACCGGTGAACACCGCGCGGACCGGGGCGGGCAGCTCGCGCGCCGTGGAGACGGTCAGGGCGGAGCCCGCCCGCAGCCCGGCGGCGACGACGCGCAGCAGGTCCGCCAGGGGCTCGCCCTCGGACAGGCGCACCGTCACCGGCAGGGGCAGGTAGCGGAAGACGTTGCGCTCGGCGTAGAGCCCAGTGACGTCCTTCGCGACACCGAACTCCTCGGCCCAGGCGGCCTCGTCGTTGCGCAGCGCCTGCTCGAGACCCTGCGCCTCCGCGGCGGTCAGGCCGGCCGTCCCCGACTGCGCGGCCTGCAGCAGCTCGACGACGGCCGCGTCGGCCACGGGCCGCCCGTCCCCGCGCAGCGGCGCCGGCTCCCACTCCCCCAGGCCCATGAGGTAGCTGGGGCCGCCGGCCTTGGTCCCCGGGCCGACCGCCGACTTCTTCCAGCCGCCGAAGGGCTGACGCTGCACGATGGCCCCGGTGATGTGCCGGTTGACGTAGAGGTTGCCGGCCTGGACGTGCTCCAGCCAGTAGCCGATCTCCTCGGGGTCCAGGGAGTGCAGCCCGCCCGTGAGGCCGTACTCCACCTCGTTCTGGATGGCGACGGCCTCCTCCAGCGTCTCCGCGGTCATCACCCCGAGCACCGGGCCGAAGTACTCGACGTGGTGGAACTCGGAGCCGCGCTGCACGCCCGTGCGCACGCCCGGGCTCCACAGCGTGCCGGCCTCGTCGAGCTGCTGCGGCTCGATCAGCCAGGACTCGCCCTCGCCGAGGGTGGTCAGGGCCTGGAGCAGCTTGCCCTCCGCGGGCTCGGTGAGCGGGCCCATCTGCGCGGCGGGGTTGGTCGGGTGGTCGACGGTCAGGGAGGTGACGGCGTCGACGAGCTGGTTGCGGAAGCGGCGGGACTTCACCACGGAGCCGACCAGGATCACCAGGGAGGCCGCCGAGCACTTCTGGCCGGCATGGCCGAACGCGGAGTAGGCGACGTCCTTGGCGGCGAGGTCGAAGTCGGCACTGGGCGTGACGATGAGGGCGTTCTTGCCCGAGGTCTCGGCCAGCAGCGGCAGGTCGGAGCGGAAGGAGCGGAACAGCTCGGCGGTCTCGTAGGCGCCGGTGAGGATCAGCCGGTCCACGGCGGGGTGGCTGATCAGCTGCCGCCCGAGGGCCCGCTCCTCGAGGTCCACGAGGGCGAGCACGTCCCGGGGAATCCCGGAGGCGTCCAGCGCATCCCAGAGGGCCTCGGCCACCACGGCGCCGCAGCGCTTGGTCGGACCGGCGGGCTTGAACACCACCGGGGACCCGGCGGCGAGGGCCGCGAGGGCGGAGCCGGCGGGGATGGCCACCGGGAAGTTCCACGGCGGGGTCACCACGGTGAGCCGAGAGGGCACGAAGGACGCGCCGTCCACCTCGTCCAGCTCCCGGGCGCGCTCGGCGTAGTAGTGGGCGAAGTCGATGGCCTCGCTGATCTCGGGGTCCGACTGGTCGAGGGTCTTGCCGGCCTCCGCGGCCGCGACCTCCAGCAGCTCGGTGCGCCGGACCGCCAGTGCATCACCCGCACGGTGGAGCACCTCCGCCCGCTGGGCGCCGGTCAGCGCGGCCCATCCGCGGCCGGCCTCGAGGGCGGCGTCGATGACGCGGTCGAGCTGCTCCTCCGTCCGCAGCGCAGCGGCCGCGACCGTCTCCACGCCGGCCCGGGAGGCCGGGACCCGGTCGAGGATCGCCCGGCCCCAGTCCCGGTTGGCGGCCACGGCCGGGTCGGTGTCCGGGGTGTTGGCGAAGCCGTCGGTCGGGGCGGGCGCCTCCGGCAGCCGGCGGTCCTGGACCCGGTTCGGCGTCGGGACGGTGTCGTCGAGGGCGTCCAGAGAGGCGAGGAAGCGGTTCTTCTCGCGCTCGAAGAGCTTCTCGTCGGCCGAGAGCTCGAAGACCGCGGACATGAAGTTCTCCCGGGACGCCCCCTCCTCGAGGCGGCGGATCAGGTAGGCGATGGCCACGTCGAACTCCGCCGGGTGCACCACGGGGGTGTAGAGCAGCAGCGAGCCGACGTCGCGCTTGACGGCCTCGGCCTGACCGGTGGCCATGCCCAGCAGCATCTCGAAGTCGACGGCCTCGGTCACCCCGCGCTCGGTGGCGAGCAGCCAGGCGAAGGCGATGTCGAAGAGGTTGTGCCCGGCCACCCCGATGCGGATCGCGTCGGCGTGCTCCGGCTGCAGCGCGTAGTTGAGCACGCGCTTGTAGTGGGTGTCCGAGTCCTGCTTGGTCCCCCAGGTGGCCAGCGGCCAGTCGTGCAGGGAGGCCTCGACCTGCTCCATGGGCAGGTTGGCGCCCTTGACCACGCGGACCTTGACGGGGGCGCCGCCGGCGGCGCGGCGGGCCCGGGCCCACTCCTGGAGGCGGATCATCGCGGCCAGAGCGTCGGGCAGGTAGGTCTGCAGCACGATGCCGGCCTCGAGGTCCTGGAACCGGGGCTGGTCGAGGATCCGGGTGAAGACCGCCAGGGTCATGTCCAGGTCCTTGTACTCCTCCATGTCCAGGTTGATGAACTTCGCCGGCGTGAACGAGGCGGCCCGCGCGAAGAGCGGGGTCAGCTTCTCGACGATCTCGGCCACGGCCTCGTCGAAGGCCCAGGCCGAGTGCGGGGCGACGGTGGAGGAGACCTTGATGGAGACGTAGTCGACGTCGGGCCGGGCCAGCAGCTCGTGGGTGCCCTGGAGCCGGCGGTCGGCCTCGCGCTCCCCGAGCACGGCCTCACCCAGTAGGTTGACGTTGAGCCGGACGTCGTCCTTGCGGATCTTCGCGATCGACTTCCCGAGCTTGGCCTCGCTGGCGTCCACGATGAGGTGCCCGACCATCTCGCGCAGCGCCTTGCGGGCCGCTGGGATCACGACCTGCGGGGCGACCGGGGCCAGGGCCCCGCCCGCGCGCACCGCGGAGCGCAGGTACCAGGGGAGGAAGCCGGGGACCTTCGGCGCCAACCGGGCCAGGTTGCGGGCGGCCACCCGGATGTCCTCGGGGCGGATGACGCCGTCCACGAAGCCGACCGTGAAGTCCAGGCCGCTGGGATCCTGGAGCACCCCGGCCAGCTGCTCGCCCGAGGCGTCCTTGGGGAACTGCTCCGCCTCGGCGAGCCAGCGGCGCACCGTGGCGACGACCTGCTCGGGCAGTGACGCCGGAACGGCGGCATGGGGAAGGGTGTGTCCGACCGCGGGGCGGCCGGAGATCTGCGCTGCCTGGGGGACGGGGATCGTCGTCATGGGTGCTACTCCCTGGATCGGGGGCCGAAAGTACTGCGGTACGTCCACTATGCGCCCCGGAATGATTCGGATAAAGTGATGTTTTCCGCAGATGATTCATCAGCAGAACTGACCTTTGGAGGGCGGCACCGTGCTGGACGTGCGCAAGCTGCGACTGCTGCGGGAACTCGCGCTGCGGGGCACCCTCGCGGAGGTCGCCGCGGCCCTGAACTTCAGCCCCTCGGCGGTCTCCCAGCAGCTCTCGGCGCTGGAGAAGGAGGCGGGGGTGGCGCTGCTCTCCAAGGCCGGCCGGCGGGTCCAGCTCACCCCGCAGGCGGAGATCCTGGTGGCGCGCACCACGGAGCTGCTGGACGTCCTGGAGCGCACCGAGTCGGACCTGGCGGCGTCGCTGAGCACGGTCACCGGCACCGTGCGGGTCGCCGTGTTCCAGTCCGCGGCTCTGGCCCTGCTCCCGGAGGTGCTGGGCAGCATGCGCCGCGAGCACCCGGAGGTCCGGGTCGAGATGGTGCAGGCGGAGCCGGAGCGGGCCCTCTACGAGACGTGGACCCGGGAGTTCGACGTGGTCGTGGCGGAGCAGTACCCGAGCCACGCCGCAGCCCACCACCCCGACCTCGACCGGCGCCGATTGATCACGGATGCCATCCGCCTGGCCGTCCCCCCCGGCCCCGAGCACGCGTCCGTCGACTCCCTGCGGGAGGCTCGCGAGCTGCCCTGGGTCATGGAACCGCGCGGAGCCGCGTCGCGGCACTGGGGTGAGCAGCTGTGCCGGCGGGCGGGCTTCGAGCCCGACGTCCGGTTCTCGACCGCGGACCTGCAGGCGCAGACCCGGCTCGTGGAGTCCGGCAACGCCGTGGCGCTGATGCCCGACCTCATGTGGGCGGGCGGGGCCTCGCCCTGTCGGCTGGTCGACCTGCCGGGCGGGCCGCGGCGGACGGTGTTCACCTCGATCCGCGGGTCGAGCGCGCACCGTCCGGCGATCCTCGCGCTCCGAGCCGCCCTCGAGACGGTGGCCGCCGACCTGGCCGAGCAGATGGAGTGAGCCGGCGGGCGTGAGCCGGCGGGCGTGAGCCGGCGGGCGTGAGCCGGCGGGCGTGAGCCGGCGGGCGTGGGGTGATCGGAGTGCTACGGGCGGCCCGCGGCCCGTCCCGTGAGCGCCCCGCGCAGCCGGTCGTCCGCGATCTGCTCGAGCAGCCAGGGGCTGAGCAGGAACGGCGCGGCGTCCGCCGCGGCGAACAGCTCCTCCGGGGCGATCCAGGCGACCTCCGCGACCTCCGCGGGAAGGGGCCGCGGCTGCCCGGTGGCCCGGGCCACGTAGACGGGGCAGAACTCGTTCTCCACGATGCCCGAGGCGTCCACCGCCCGGTAGCGGAAGTCGGGCAGCACCTCCGTCATCCCCGACACCTCGAAGCCCAGCTCCTGGCCCGCCCGGCGGGCGATGGCCTCGACGAACCCCTCGCCGGGGCCCGGGTGGCCGCAGAAGCTGTTGGTCCACACCCCGGGCCAGGTCTTCTTCGCGAGCGCCCGGCGGGTCAGCAGCAGCCGCCCGTCGTCGTCGAGGACGTAGCACGAGACCGCGAGGTGCAGGGGGGTGTCCGTGGTGTGCACCCCGGACTTGGGAGCGGTCCCGATGGGACGGTGCGCGTCGTCCAGGAGGACGACCTCTTCGACTGCCATGGGCCTCGTTCCGGTCGGAGGGCGGGTGACCTGCGCGTCCATTCTCGCAGGATCCGCGGGCCGGCGGAACGCGGGCCCGCGGAGTGGACAACGGGGCGCGGGCGGAGCACGATCGGGAACCATGCGACGACGTCGGCCCGCCCCCGCCCCCCTGCCGCTGCGGGACGGGGTGGACCCGGTCCGGGTGCGGCTGCCGGCCGCGGCGGAGGCCCCCGGGACCGTCCGCGGCTATCTGCTGAGCCGGTTCCCCGCGTCCGCCCGGGAGCTCGAGGAGCTCTTCGCGGCCGGCGGGATCGTCGACGACGCCGGGCGGCCCCTCGCCCACGACGCCCCCTTCCGCCCCGGCGGCTCGGTCTGGTACCACCGCGCCCTGCCCGAGGAGCCGGAGCTGCCCGGGGACCTGCCGGTGCTGTTCGAGGACGAGTGGCTGCTGGCGGTCGACAAGCCGCACGGGCTGCCCACCACACCGCGCGGCGGGTTCGTGGCGCAGAGCGCGCTCGTGAAGCTGCGCCGCTCCCGCCGCGAGGACCGGCTCTCCCCGCTGCACCGGCTCGACCGCGGCACCGCCGGGGTCCTGCTGCTCTCCCGGGACCCCGCCAGCCGCGGCCGGTTCCAGACCCTTTTCCAGGAGCGGGCGGTGACCAAGGAGTACGAGGCCGTGGCCGGGCACCGGCCGGGGCTGCGCCTCCCGCGCCTCGTCGAGTCCCGCATCGTCAAGGACGGCACGTCCCTGCAGGCACGCGAGGTGCCGGGTGCCGTCAACGCACGCACCGCGGTCGAGCGGGCGGGGCCGCCGTTCGCGGACGCCGAGGGGACGTGGGCCCGCTACGCCGTCCGGCCCGAGACCGGCCGCACCCACCAGATCCGGGTGCATCTGGCCGGGCTGGGCATCCCCGTCCGCCACGACCCCCTGTACCCGGTGGTGCGGCCGGCCGGCGCCGAGGACCCCGGACGGCCGCTGCAGCTGCTGGCCCGCCGGATCGCCCTCGTCCACCCGGTGACCGGCGAGCCGCTCGTGCTCGAGAGCCGGCGCGCCCTGAGGTCCGGGGACGCCGCGTGAACGCTCCGCGTGCCCCTCGGGCGACGGACCGCGTCCCGGCGCCGGACGTGGCCCGGGGGCTCATGCTCTGGGTCATCGCGGTCGCCAACATCACGGTGTGGATCTGGGCGGCCGGGCCCACGGACGGCCCCCGGGACCGGACGCTCGGGACCGGCGCGGGCACCGCGGAGTGGACGGCGGACGACGTCGTCAACATGGCCATGTCGATGCTCGTGGACGGCCGCGGCTTCCCCCTGTTCTCGTTCCTGGTCGGCTACGGCGTGGGACAGATCGCCGCGCGCGAGGCCGCCCGCGGCACGCCCCTGCCCCTGGCGCGCCGGCTGCTGCTGCGCCGCTACGGGTGGCTGCTGCTCGTCGGGGCCGTGCACGCGTGCCTGCTCTTCCCCGGCGACATCATCACCGCCTACGCGTTCGGAGGCCTCCTCCTCGCCCTGCTGATCGCCGAGAGCACGCTCACCCTCGTGGTCCTCGCGGCCCTCGGCTCGGTCCTCATGGTCCTCTACGGCGCGGCGAGCTGGGCCGTGCGGACGCCGGGCACGCCGCCCTTCCCCAGCCTGGTGGCGGACTCCGTCCCGGAGCGGCTGGCCCTCGGACTCGCCGAGGGCCTCGGGGTGGTGTCCTTCGCCCCGCTCCAGCTGCTGGGGCTGCTGCCCATGCTGCTGCTCGGTCTGGCCCTGAGCCGGCACCGGCTGCTCGAGGAGCCCGGGCCCCGCCGCGGCCGGCTGCTGGCCGCCGCCCTGACCGGCATCGGCCTCGGGCTGCTCACGGGTGTGGGCACCGGGCTCCTGACCACGGACCGGCTCGAGCTCTCCACGGCCGCCGGGTCCGTGCTCACCGGTGCGGACGCGGTGACGGGGGCCGTGCAGGGGATCGGCTACGCCCTCGTGGTGGCGCTGGTCTGCGACCGGGTGCTGCGGCGCCCCGGCCCCGGCGCCGCGGCGGGCCCCCTCCGGGCGCGGGAGCATCCCGCGCTGTGGTCGCTGCAGGCCCTGGGCCGGCGGTCGATGAGCGGCTATCTCGCGCAGTCCGTGCTGTTCACCGTGCTGCTGCCCCCGTTCGCACTGGGGCTCGGCCGCTCCCTGACGCCCACCGCCGCGCTGCTGCTCGGCTCCGCCGTGTGGCTGGCCACCCTGCTCGGCGCGGCCGTGCTGGAGCGGCGCGGCGTGCCCGGACCGGCCGAGACCCTGCACCGGCGGCTCTTCCTCGGCCCCGCCCGGGACCGCGGCGGGCCGCCGCCCCCGGCGAGCGCATAGGCTCGGTCGCAGCACTTCTCCCCCGCCAGCACAGGAGCCTCCATGCCCACGACGACCGGCGCGAGCGCCGCGCACCGCACAGCGACCACCGAGTCCGCCGAGCCCACCGGTGCCGCCGGGCCCGCCGCCACGGCCGGGGAGCGTGCCGACAAGGCGGCCCACTCGGTCCGGGAGCTGTTCGGCGGGCGGGCGCTGGGGGTGCCCGGCACGCTGCTCGGCGCCCCGGCGCACCCGCGGCCCGCGTCCCCGACGGCCCCGTGGCACTACTGGTGGCAGGCGCACCTGCTCGACGCGCTGGTGGACGCCGGTCTCCGGCACCTGGACGATCCCGCGCGGGCCCGGGAGTTCCGCCGCGAGGGGCACCGGCTGCTGCGGGGCATCACCCTGCGCAGCGGTGGCCGGGTGACCCACAACTCCTACTACGACGACATGGCGTGGCTGCTGCTGGCCGTGGGCCGGCTCGCCGGGCTGGACCGTGCCCTGACCGGCCGGCCGGACGTGGCGTGCCTCGACGCGGGCAGCGCCCTGCTCGCCCGGCTCGAACGGGGCCACACCGGGGACCTCGGCGGCGGGGTCTTCTGGAACACCCGCCACGACGTCAAGAACACGGCGTCCTCCGCGCCCACGGCCCTCGGCTTCGTGCGCACGCACCGCCGGGAGCAGGCCCGCGCGGTGCTCGGCTGGCTGCGGAGCACCCTCTGGAACCCGGAGCGGAAGGTCTTCCACGACGGCCTGCGCCTGGTCGCCGCCGGGTCCGGCAGCGAGGTGACGCGCCTGGACGAGAGACTGTTCAGCTACAACTCCGGGCCGGTGCTCGGCGCGCTGCTCGAGCTCGCGGACGCCCCGGGCACGGACGAGGAGGACCGGGCGGACCTGCTCCGGGCGGCCGCCGACGTGGTGGCGGGCGCCGCGGAGGAGTACGGCCGCGAGCGGGACAAGCGCCCCGTCCTGCGCACCCACGGCGGCGGGGACGGCGGCCTGTTCAGCGGGATCCTGGCCCGCTATCTCGCCGAGGCCGCCCTGCACCCGGACCTGCCGGCCGCGGCGCGCCGCGCCGCGGCCGGGCTCGTGACGGGCACCGCCGACGCCCTGTGGGCCGGCCGGCGGGAGTTCGACCCGGCCGTGGACTTCAGCGCGCCGGGCACCACGGCCTCGACGGTCACCGGCGATACGGTGGCGATCTTCTCCCCGGACCCGGCGCGGCACGCCGACGAGTCCCAGCGCCCCGGCGTGCCGGTCGAGCTCTCCACCCAGGTGCAGGCGTGGACGGTCCTCGAGGCCGCCGCCCGGCTGGCCCGCCCGTGAGCGGGACCGGAGGTCCCGGCTCCGCTGTGCGCTGAACCGGCCGCCCGGGGCGGCGGCGCCCGTGGCCCCGCCCGGGGTCTTGGGATAGAACAGCAGTATGAGTTTCCTCCGCACCCCCGATCCGAATCCCGGTTGGCTCAACGAGGACGATCTGCAGGAGGCCCGCCGCCGCCTGCCGATGGTCTACGTGCAGGCCCTGCCGGTCCGGCTCGACCCGCTGGGCTACCTCTCCGAGATCGGGCTGCTGCTGCAGGCCACCCCCCAGGGCGAGATGATGTACACGCTCGTCTCCGGGCGGGTGCTGTACCGGGAGACCATCCGGGCGGCCCTCCTGCGCCACCTGGAGAAGGACCTGGGGGCCATGGCGTTCCCGCAGCTCCCGGTCTCCACCACGCCCTTCGCCGTGGCCGAGTTCTTCCCCTCGCCGTCCGAGACCGGACTGACCGACGACCGCCAGCACGCCGTGGCGCTGAGCTACATCGTGCCGGTGCGCGGCGAGTGCAGTCCGCGCCAGGACGCCCTGCAGCTGTCCTGGATGAGCCCCGAGGAGGCGCTCAGCCCCGAGGTCCAGGAGGAGTTCGCGGGGGGCCGCGGGGACCTGGTGCGCCAGGCCGTGGCCCACGCCGGCTGGGGCCGCTGAGCGGCGCCACCGGCGCACGGGACCCCGTCCGGTCCGGCGTCCTGCCGGCCGCCGGCTCCGCCCCGTTCCGCCCGGCGGGGCGCGCGGTCGGCCGCGGCCGGCCGGTGACGCACAATGGACGGGTGCCCGCACCAGACGAGACCCTTCTTACCGCTGCCCGCTCCACCTTCGGCTTCGAGCTGGAGCACCGCCTCGCCGACACCACCACGGTCACCGGCGGGCGCGTCGAGGCCAACGGCGGCCCGTTCCGGGGCCGCACGGGGACCATCACCACCCCGCACGGGACGATCCGGACCCCCGCCTTCGTCCCGGTCGGCACCGCCGCCACCGTCAAGGCCGTACTGCCCGAGTCCATGGCGGAGCTCGGCGCGCAGGCCCTGCTCGCCAACGCCTACCACCTCTACCTCCAGCCCGGCGCCGATGTCCTGGACGCCGCGGGCGGGCTCGGCGCGTTCATGAACTGGTCCGGCCCCACGTTCACGGACTCCGGGGGCTTCCAGGTCATGTCCCTGGGCTCGGGGTTCCGGAAGGTCATCGACATGTCCACGGCCGCGGCCTCGGCGGCGGGGGACGACGACGTCGCGACCGGCAAGGAGCGCATGGCGCGGGTCGACGACGACGGCGTCACCTTCACGTCCCACATCAACGGGGACGTCCACCGGTTCACCCCGGAGATCTCGATGCAGGTGCAGCACCGGCTGGGCGCGGACGTCATGTTCGCGTTCGACGAGCTGACCACGCTGCACAACTCCCGCGGCTACCAGGAGACGTCCCTCGAGCGGACCCGCCGGTGGGCGCAGCGGTGCGTGGCCGAGCACGTGCGGCTCACCGAGGAGCGCGCCGACAGGCCGTACCAGGCCCTGTTCGGCGTGATCCAGGGCGCCCAGTACGAGGACCTGCGCCGGAAGGCGTGCCGGGACCTGGGCGCGATGGACTTCGACGGGTACGGGATCGGCGGGGCCCTCGAGAAGGAGAACCTCGGCACGATCGTGCGCTGGTGCAGCGAGGAGCTGCCCGAGGACCGGCCCCGGCACCTGCTGGGGATCTCGGAGCCGGACGACATCTTCACGGCCCTCGAGAACGGCGTGGACACCTTCGACTGCGTCTCCCCCACCCGGGTGGCCCGCTCGGGCACCGTGTACGCCCCGGACGGCCGCTTCACCGTCAGCAACGCCCGCTTCCGCACGGACCTCTCCCCGATCGACGACGGTTGCGACTGCTACACATGCGCCCATTACACCCGGGCGTACCTGCACCACCTGTTCAAGGCGAAGGAACGCCTGTCCGCCACGCTCACGTCGATCCACAACGAGCGGTTCGTCGTGCGCATGGTGGACGGCGCCCGTGCGGCCATGGCCGACGGGACCTACTTCGAGTACCGGGACGAGGTCCTGGGCCGCTACTACGCGGACCGGTCCTGAGCCTCCCGGTCGGCGTCGGGGTCCTCGTGGATCACGAGCACCGGGCACGAGGCGTGGGCGACGCACGCGGCACTGACCGAGCCCAGCAGCAGCCCGCGGAATCCGCCGTGGCCCCGGCGCCCGACGACGAGCATCGTGGCGTCCTCGCTCTCGTGGACCAGGACCTTGGACGGGTGGCCGAAGACCACGGAGGTGCTGAGCCCGGCCGGCACGTCGTCCCCGAACGCCTCGTGGACCGCCTTGTCGACCCGCTTCTGGGTGATCTCGTCGAAGTTGTCGCTGCCCAGCGGGACGTATCCGGCGTACTCGGCCGGGTACTCCCACGCCCCGACCGCCCTGATGCCCGCGCCGAGAGCGGTCGCCATCCGTGCCGCCCAGCGCAGTGCCTGCACGGACTGCTGGGAGCCGTCGACCCCGACGACGATCGCTGCTGCGGTTCCGTTGTTCATGCCCGATCCTTTGCTCACGTGATCACCCTGACGTGCTCAGTATCACAGAGCGCGGGGCGCCACGCGCACAGGTGCGTCAGGATGACCGGACGGCGCGTACGGCCGTGCCGGTCCGGTCTCCGCACGGACCGGGACGAGCGCTGAGCCGACGGCGCACTCAGCCCGGCTGCCCGGACTCTTCCGCCCCTTCCGGGTCCGCCTCGCGGTCGGGGAGGACGAGGACCGGGCAGGGGGCGTGGGCGACGACCGCGGAGCTCGTCGAGCCCATCAGCAGCCCCTTGAAGCCGCCGTGGCCCCGGCGCCCCACCACCAGCATCGTGGCCCCCTCGCTGTGGCGCATCAGCACCTTGGAGGGGTGGCCGAACTCCACCACGGTGCTGAGCCCGGCCGGCACGCTCTCGCCGAAGGCCTCGTGGACCGCCCGGTCCACCCGCTTCCGGGCCAGTTCGTCGAAGTGGTCGTCCTTGAAGTGGACGAAGTTCACGTACTCGGGCGGGTTCTCCCACGCGCCCACGACCTTCACGGTCGCCCCGTACGCCGGCGCGAGGCGCGCGGCCCAGCGCAGCGCCGCCACGGACTGGGGAGACCCGTCGACCCCCACCACGATCGTTTCGTCCGTCTGCTGATCCATATCCGACCCCTCGCTGTCCTGACGACGATGCTGTGCGCCCAGTATCACAGAGCGAGGGGCGCCACGCTCACAGATGCGAGAGGATGACCGAACTCCTCGTGTGGTTGACCCCCTTCCACTCCCTGATCCGGACCATGACGTCCTCGAGGTGGGTGGTGTTCTCGGCGCGGATGAGGAAGATCCCGTCCGCCTCGCCGGTGACCGTGTACGCCGCGGTCACCTCGGGGATGTCGGCGGCCATCGTGCGCATCATCGACGGCGACAGGCCGCCGTCGCAGTGCAGCTCCACGAAGGCCTGGATGTGCCACCCCAGGACCGAGGGGTCGATCTCCGCGGTGAAGCCCTTGACGGCACCCGTCTGCTGCAGGACGTCGACGCGACGCTTGACCGCGGGGGCCGACAGACCCACCTTCTGGCCGATGGCCGCGTAGCTCTCGCGGCTGTCCTGAATCAAACACGCAATGATCTGTTGGTCAATATCGTCAAGACGCAACGATTCACCTCTCCCGTGAGCGTTCTCACATTGAAAGTCTCACTATCGGCCCGTTAGACTTTAGATGTCAACCGGGGCGGCGTCCTCAGCCGAACCACCTGGCGATCTGCCCCCGGACCCACGAATCTCCTCGCACCGCGCACAGAAAGCTTGATGTTCCCATGGCTCTCCTCTTCGTCTTCGGCCTCCCCGCCCTGCTCTTCACCGCCATCGGCCGGGCAGCGGCTCCCGCCCGCACCACCTCGGTGGGCAGCGCCCTGCGCAACGCCGGCAGCGACCTGGCCCGCGGTCTCCGCGTGTGCGCCATGACCTCCCCCCAGTTCCTGACCGGCGGGGCGCGCGCCGGCCGCTGATCGAGCGCCACCGGTGTCGACGGTGACGCCGCTCCGGCTCCGCGGAACAGCCCGGTCCCCCACGACACCGTCGCGGGAGGCCGGGCTGTTCCGCGTTAACTTCTTGTTGCCACGACAAGATCGCACTTTCGATGACACGCGTGTCTGTTGCCAAGCGGCTGTTCGCAGGGTGTAGTTAGCGAATGGAGATTCTTCAAGCGGTACCCATGACCACGGTGGCCGAGGACGTCGAGTGGCTGGCTGCCATCGATGAGGCCATCAACTCGGCCTTCGCTCCGATCACCGAGATCTTCTCGACCATCGTCTTCGTCCCCATCACCGTCGCGGGCGTCAGCTTCCCGTTCGTCGTGGCCTGGCTCATCGCGGCCGGCCTGATCTTCACCGTCTACTTCGGCTTCATCCAGTTCCGCGGCCTCAAGGTGTCCTGGGACGTGGTGCGGGGCAAGTTCTCGTCCAAGGACGACCCCGGTGAGGTCCCCCACTTCCAAGCCCTGACCTCCGCGCTGTCCGGAACCGTGGGGCTGGGCAACATCGCCGGCGTGGGCGCGGCGATGGCCCTCGGCGGGCCGGGCGCGACCTTCTGGATGATCTGCGCCGGCCTGCTCGGCATGGCCACGAAGTTCGCCGAGTGCACCCTCGGCGTGAAGTACCGGGAGGTCCACGAGGACGGCACCGTCAGCGGCGGGCCCTTCCGGTACCTGCTCGTCGCCTACGGCAAGTTCGGCAGCGTCGTCGCCAAGATCTTCACCGGCATCTTCGCCGTCGCGATCCTCCTCTTCGGCGCGGCCGGCGGCAACATGTTCCAGGCCAACCAGACGTTCGCGCAGGCCCGCAACGTGACGGGCGGCCCCGACGGCTTCCTCGGCAGCGCCGGGGCGGCTCTCATCTTCGGGCTGATCCTCGCGGGCTGCGTGGGCCTGGTCATCATCGGCGGCATCAAGTCGATCGGCGCGACCACGAGCCGGCTGGTGCCGGCCATGGCCGCCGTCTACGTCACCGCGTGCCTCGTCGTCATCCTCGTCAACCTGCCCCAGGTGCCGGCCGCTTTCGCCTCCATCGTCGACGGCGCGTTCTCCCCCGAGGGGATGGCCGGCGGCGTCCTGGGCGTCATGATCGTGGGCTTCCAGCGCGCGGCGTTCTCCAACGAGGCCGGTCTGGGCTCCGCCCCGATCGCCCACTCGGCCGTCAAGACCCGCCGCCCCGTGAGCGAGGGATTCGTGGCGATGTTCGAGCCCTTCGTGGACACCGTGATCATCTGCACCATGACGGCCCTCGCCATCATCATCGCCGGTGCCCCCAGCCTGCAGGCCGGCATCGACCAGGTGCAGGCCGGTGAGGGCGCTCCCGACGGCGTCATCCTCACCTCGGACGCCTTCGCCACGGTCATCCCCTGGTTCCCGATCATCCTGGCGATCGCAGTGATCCTGTTCGCCTTCTCCACCCTGATCACCTGGTTCTACTACGGCCTCAAGGCGTGGGAGTTCCTGTTCGGGCGCAGCCGGCTCAGCGACAACATCTTCCGCGGCATCTACCTGTTCTTCACCGTGGCCGGTACCGTCCTGACCTTCAGCGAGGTCATCGCCTTCGCCGACGCGGCGCTGTTCGTCTGCGGCTTCGTCAACCTGCTCGGCGTCTACCTGCTCCTGCCCGTCATCAAGAAGGAGATGAAGGAGTACCTCGCCGACCGCAAGAGCGGCACCCTCCACCTCCTCGGCAACGAGCCGACGGACGGATCCACCGCGGTCCGCAACGAGGTCTAGCCGCACGGCCGCACCCGCGGCCGCACCGAGCGCGACTGACGCCCGGTCCTCGTCCCGAGGGCCGGGCGTCGCCCTGGCCGGGGACGGCTGCGCCTACTCGGCGGCCCCGACGCCGTCGGCGTCGGTCGCGCGCTGGGACTCGCGCCGGGACCGCCGCCAGGCGAGCACGCCCACGACCACCACCACCGCCCAGGAGGCGGCGACCACCGCCAGGGCCGGCCACGACGGCCGGGACGTGAACGCCCCCACCGCGGCGAAGCTCACCTGTCCCGGCATCCCGCCCAGCAGGGTCGCCCCGAGGTAGTCGCGCTGCGGGATGCGCACGAGCCCCGCACCGTAGCTGAGGGTCCAGTTGGGCACGACGGGCCGGAGCACGAGCACCGTGAGGAAGCCCTTGCCGACGAGCTTGCGCTCGACCACCTCGACCCGGCTGCCCGCGAGCCGGTACAGGGCGTCCCGGCCCAGGAACCGGGCGAGCCAGTACCCCAGCCACGCTCCGAGCGTGGTGGCGACGACCCCGACCAGGCTGCCCTGGGCCATGCCGAAGAGGAACCCCCCGGACACGGCCATGATCGTCACCGGGACCGGCGTGGCCGCCACGAGCACGAACACCGCCGCGAAGACCAGTGGACCCCACGCGCCGAAGCCCTCGACGAAGGCCCGGATCTGCTCCACGGTCGGCAGCTCGTGGCCGATGAGGTACCAGACCGCCACGGCCAGCAGCGCCAGGAGCGCCCCGCCCTTGAGCGCGGTGACCCAGGCCGGCCGCGCGCCGGGCTCGCGGGCCTCCGGCTCCCGCGCAGGTTCGGTGCTCACGTGCGCCACTGTACCGACCGGCGCCGCCGGGGCCGAGGGCCGGGCCGGGGTGCCGGTCCCCCGCCGGGCTCGGATAGTCTGCCCGCATGACCCAGGACGCCGGCACCCGCACCACCGCACTGACCCGGCGGCTGACCGCGCCCAACCCGGGCCCCATGACCCTGGACGGCACCAACTCGTGGCTCATCGGGGCGCCGGGGCAGCAGGACGTCGTCGTCGTGGACCCGGGTCCGGCCGACCCCGGCCACCTCGCCGCCCTGGCCGCGGCGGGGCGGACCGTGCTGACGCTGATCACGCACCGCCACGCCGACCACACCGAGGCCGTCGACGACTTCCACGCGCTCACCGGCGCCCCCGTGCGCGCCTTCCTGCCCGAGTTCTGCCGCGACGCCGCCCCGCTGGTCGACCGCGAGACGATCGAGGCCGCCGGGTGCCGGATCCGGGTGCTGCACACCCCCGGGCACACCTCCGACTCCGTGAGCTTCCACCTGCCCGACGACGCCCCGGCCGCGGCCGGGGACGCCGTCGCCGCGGTGCGCGCCACGGGCTCGGTGCTCACGGGCGACACGGTCCTGGGCCGGGGGACCACGATGCTCGACCACCCGGACGGGAGCCTGGGCGACTACCTGCGCTCGCTGCAGCGCCTGGCGGTGCTGGGCGACGCCCTGGTGCTCCCGGCGCACGCGGGGGTGCGGGAGGACGTCGAGGCGGTGTGCGAGGAGCTCCTCGATCACCGCATGGACCGTCTCGCCGAGGTCCGGGAGGCCCTGCGGGCCCTGGGCCGCGCCGCGACCCTCGAGGCCATCACGGCGCGGATCTACGCCGACGTCCCGGCGCACGTGCTGCCCGCCGCCCGGAGCTCGGTGGGCGCGCAGCTGGCCTATCTCGGTTTCTGAGCCGCGCCGCCGGCGTCCGCCCGGCCGGGGAACCCCTCGACCCCCGGGCGGCGGCGCCGCCGCCTGAGCCGGCGGTAGAGGAAGAACAGCAGGACGGCCACGGCACCCACCAGCACGACGACGAGCAGCGGCAGGAACACGGCCACGAGGGACAGCGTCAGCGCCGAGACGTCCTCCACGGTCGAGACCACGGGCGCGGCGGCGCCGGCGCTCACGGTGTTGGCGGCCGGCCGCGAGACCGTCTTGGTCACGTGCACCACCAGGGCGATCACCACCCCGACGGCCACGGGGACCCAGGCGTGCGAGGACAGGAACGCCTCCGGGTCCGTGACGGTCGCCGTCCGACCGCCCAGGTCGATCCCGGCGATCCCGGCGGTGGCCGAGGAGCCGAAGACGATGCCCCCGGCGGTGGGGCGCACGAAGGTCTGCAGCAGGTCGTTGAACGAGTCCACGACAGGGACCTTGTCCGCGACCACCTCGACGGCCAGCAGCACGGCCAGCACCGTCAGGACCCATCCGTCCGACAGCCAGGCGAAGCCCGGGCCGAGGTCGACGACCTCCGTCCAGCGGTCGAGCAGACCCAGCACCACGAGCGGGACGTAGGCGTTCAGCCCCGCCGCGGCCGCCAGTCCGGTGCCCGTGAGAAGGTCCATGCGCTCATCGTCGGCCCGCGCCCCGCCCCGTCAGCGCTGGGGCGCGAGGGCCTCCCCCGCGACGTCCGTCTCGCCGTAGGACGGCTCCCGGCGCTTGAGCCAGCCGATCACGGCGTAGGTCACCGGCATGACGAGCACCTCGACCAGGACCTTGTAGACGTAGCCCACCACCACGTAGTTGAGGAAGTCGCCCACCGTGGTGATGCCGATGACCGGGGCCGCCACGGTGCAGAAGATCACGGTGTCCACGAGCTCGCCCACCAGGGTCGAGCCGATGAGCCGCGCCCACAGGTGCCTCTCCCGGGTGCGGGCCTTGATCCGGACCATCACGAAGGCGTTGAGCAGCTGCCCCGCGAGGTAGCCCAGCAGGGACCCCGCCACGATGAGCGGGACGGGGCCGAGGACGGCCTCGAAGGCCGCCTGGCCCTCGTAGAACTCCGCCGGCGGCAGGGCGATGACGAGCCAGAACACGACGGAGGAGAAGAGCCCCGCGGCGAAGGACGTGACGATGGCCCGGCGGGCGGAGCGGAAGCCGTAGACCTCCGCCACGACGTCGCCCAGGACGTAGGCGAGGGGGAAGAGGAAGAAGCCTCCGTCGGTGATGACGGGGCCGAACGCGACCCCCTTGGTCGCGGCGACGTTGGAGAGCACCAGGATCACGCAGTACGCCGCCACGACGAGGTCGAAGTACGTGCGGGGACGGCGGGCGAACCCGGCGGGGGCCGGGCCGGAGGAGGAGGACACGGTCGGTCACCAATCTGTTGTGACGCGGCGCCGGCCCGCGCGGGGCGGACGCCGTGGTTCGATCTGTGCGGTGCGCCGGACGGACGCGGGGTGCCCGCCTGCCACCCGGGAACCCGTTCCCCGCCGCCGCGGATCCCCTGCGGGGACCGCGTGCCGGCCGGAGACCGTCCGACAGTCTAGCCCCGGCGGTTGGCCCCGGCACCGGACGGGGGCGCACAATGGCTCCCATGACCGACACCAGCACCGCAGACACCCCCGCCGCCGCGGACCCCGCCGCCCAGCCGTCCGTCGCCCTGACGATCGCCGGCTCCGAGGCCACCGGCGGCGCCGGCGCGCAGGCGGACCTCAAGACCTTCCAGGAGCTCGGGGTCTTCGGCTCCCTCGCACTCACCTGCATCGTGTCCTTCGACCCGGCCGCGGACTGGGGCCACCGCCTGTTCCCCGTGCCGCAGGACGTGCTGCGCGAGCAGCTCGAGGCGATCACGGCGGCCCACGAGCTCGACGCCGTCAAGATCGGCATGCTGGGCAGCCCCGAGACCATCGCCACCACCGCCGAGGTGCTCACCGCGCTGGCGCCGCGCCACCTCGTCCTCGACCCGGTGCTCATCTGCAAGGGCCAGGAGCCCGGCGCGGCCCTGGACACGGACGAGGCGCTGAAGGCGAAGGTCCTGCCCCTGGCCACCTTCGTGACCCCGAACCACTTCGAGTCCCTCTCCCTGTCCGGCATGGACGAGATCAGCACGGTCGAGCACCTCGAGGAGGCCGCGCGGCGGATCCACGAGACGTCCGGCGCCGTGGTCCTCGCCAAGGGCGGGGTCCGCCTCGCCGGTCCCGACGCGGTCGACGTCTTCTACGACGGGACCACCCTCGAGGTGCTCTCCGAGCCCAAGGTCGGCGAGGTCCCCGTGGCCGGGGCGGGCTGCACGCTCGCGGCCGCGGTCGCCGCGGAGCTCGCGAAGGGGGCCGAGCCCCTCGAGGCCGCCCGCACCGCGAAGGCCTTCGTCTCCGCCGGCATCCGGCGCCGCATCACCTCGCGCGCCCCGTTCGACTCCCTCTGGCAGGGCGGCTCCGCCGCCGAGCGGTGAGCGGGAGCCGGCCCCGCCCGGACGGCGGCCGGGGCCGGACGGCGACCGGCCCGCCCTCCTGCTGAGGGTTTCCTGGACGTTTCCCCAGATTGTCTGCGCGAAGGAGCCGAATTCCCGGAAACGGTGGTGTCATAGTCAGACATACCGTCACCAAGGCTCAGTACAGTGTGCATAATTTGGTGACACGCACAGATAAGGTGTCATCATGCCTCGTATTTCTGCGGCCACCAACGCCGCGCAGCGGGAGAACACCAAACGAGCGATCCTCGACTCCTTCGGCCAGCTGCTCTACCAGCAGGGCCTCACCGGTCTGACCATGACGCACGTGGCCAAGAACGCCGGCGTGGGACGCACCGCGGTCTACAACTACTTCGCGGACATGGGTGAGCTGCTCGTGGCCTACGCCCTGGACGAGACCGAGCGGTTCATGACCGACCTGCGCCGCGATCTGGAGGGCGTCGCCAACCCGGTCGACCGGCTCGCCGTCTACATCCGCGCCCAGATCGAGGACCTCACCCGGCGCCACCTTCCCCCGGGCCCCACCATGCGCACCGTCCTCTCGCCGGAGGACTACCAGAAGCTGGGCGAGCACGTGGGCGAACTGCAGGGACTGCTGGCCGCGATCCTGCGGGACGCGATCGGTCAGGCCTATCTGCCGGCGGGCGACATCTCGGAGCTCGCCGCCCTGGTCCACGGCTCCCTGACCGCCGCGGCGGACCGCGGCCAGAACTCCGACCAGGACCGGGCGGCGCGGGAGCAGCACATCCGCTCCACCGTGCGCTTCATCCAGCAGGGCCTGGGGGCGCAGTTCGACGCCGAGGGCCACCCCGTGCCGCTCGCCCCGGAGAGGCCCCCGCTCAGCGCGGCGTCCTGACCGTGCCCCGGTCGGCCCCCGCCCGCTCGTCCGGCCCGGGACCGAGCTCCAGCACGCGCGCGTGCATCACGGTGCGGTGGTGCAGCGCGGTGCGCAGCGCCCGGTGCAGCCCGTCCTCCAGGTAGAGGTGGCCGTCCCACCGGACCACGTGCGGGAAGAGGTCGCCGTAGAACGTGGAGTCCGCGTCCAGCAGGGTCGCCAGGTCCAGGGTCGTCTTCGTGGTGATCAACCGGTCCAGGCGGACCTGACGCGGCGGGATGCCGGACCAGTCGGTCGGCGTGACGAGGCCGTGGTCCGGGTACGGGCGGGAGTCCCCCACGGCCTTGAAGATCATGCGTTCATCCTAGGGGCGGGCCCCGTGGCGCGCGGGGAGCCGTCGCCGGGCGACGCCGGGGCCGCCCGAGCCGCCGTCACCGGCCGCGCAGGTGCCACCGGCGGCGCCAGGGCTCCCCGCCGGGGCCACCGGCGGGGAGCCCCGGCGCGTGCCGGGGGTCAGTTCCGGGTCACGGTGACGGCCCGGGTGGTGGCGTCCCACTCGATCCGGCCGCCGGTGTAGTTCTGGGCCATGCCGCTCGAGGTGGAGTACTCGTCGGTGGTCGGGTAGCCCAGGCCCCGCTCGTGGCCCAGCGCCGCCCACTTCCGGCCGATGGCCCCGAACTCCTTGATCGCGTTGGAGGCAGTGCGCGAGGACCACATGATCTTGGTCCGCTTCCCGGACGCGTCGAAGACCTGGTAGGCGCCGCCGTCGGCGGTCCGCTTCTCGTTGGTCACCGGCGGGCCGTAGCTGCCGGCGTAGCCGCCGGCCGCGAACTTCCTGCCGATGGACCCGCCGTAGTCGACGATCCGGGTCCCGGTGGCCTTGGACCAGTAGAGGGCCTTGTCCCGGCCGTCGGCCCCCGCGAAGCGCTGGTAGACGGAGCCGTACCCCGAGGGGTACTCCGCGCTGACCGGCGTGGCCCACGCGGTGCCGCCCAGTGCCGCCCACGTGCGTCCGATCGCGCCGGTGAGCTGGTAGCCGTTGACGACGTCGTTGCCGGTGGGCGTGGCGGTCTCGGGCTCCGGGGCCGCGCCGGTGCCGGCGTAGAGCCGGTCGACGTCGTCGCCGACCAGGTCGGCCAGGTCGTA
This sequence comes from uncultured Kocuria sp., assembly GCF_947500125.1. Lineage (GTDB taxonomy): Bacteria > Actinomycetota > Actinomycetes > Actinomycetales > Micrococcaceae > Kocuria. The sequence goes on from NZ_CANMRA010000036.1 coordinate 26,436, forward strand.
GTTGGTGTGGTGCAGCCCGGCCATCACCACGCGGTCCGCCTTCGCGAAACCGGCCTTCTGGTAGGCGGCCGCGCCCTTGCCGGCCGCCTCCAGGGCGGACCACGTGGACGGCTGGGTGGCGCCGTAGCTGTCGAGGGAGCCGACGTACCAGGTCGGATCCGTGGCCCTGAGGGCGGCGTCGGGGGTGCTCTCGAGCCTGCCGTTGTAGACGCCGCCGCCGCCGATGAGGGTCGAGCCGCCGCCCCGGATCCAGCCGGCGCGGTCGGAGAGCACCTCGGTGGAGATGAACTCGGCGCCGCCGGAGTACCCGGCCAGGTGGATGCGGGTCGTGTCGACACGCTGCTCGGAGACGATCCTGGCCGCCAGGGCGCGGAACCAGTCGCCGACCGCTTCGCTGTTGGAGGTCCAGGACCGGTTGGCCGGGGCCACCGGCACCACGAGGATCATGTTCCTGGCCGCCGCCCGGGCGGCCATGGTCCTGAGCATCGACGTGGTGGGGCGCTGGGCGTAGTACTGTCCGTCGCCGTCGAAGTAGAAGACCACGCCGACGGCCTTGGACCGGTCCACGCCGGCGTCGTAGAGGTGGTACTGCGAGGAGACGCCGGCGGCGGAGTGGACCGTGTTGGTCGTGGAGGCATGGACCGGGACGGGCGCGCCGACCATCGTGCCGGCGAGCATCGCGCCGGCCAGGAGGGCGGCGGGAAGGGCGGTCGAGGGCATGGGGAATGAAGGCAGCTTCACGGGGGACCTCTTGGGGGGATAGAGGACGGGGGAGCACAGCCGGGGGGCAGCTGCGGATGCGGCGGAACAGCCGTTCCGTCACATCAGCAGGGTATTGCATTAGCGAACACGGGAGGTGGAACGACGCAAGGTTACGATGTGCTCCTGTTCCGCCTTCTTCCCCCGGAGAGACCACCCCCATGACCCTTCGCCCCCTGGCCCTGGCCGCCCTCCTCCTCCTCGCCCCCGCGCCGGGCGTGGCCCACGCCGCCGAGACCGAACCGGCACCGGCCGCCGGGTCCCCCGCCGAGGACCCGCCCCCCGCGCCCCCGGCCGACGAGGGACCGGACGGCACCCCCGCCCCCCTGCCGGAGACCGGCCCGGCCGATGCGCCCACGGCCGCGCCCGAAGCCGGCAGTTCCCCTGCGCCCGGCGCCGGCAACCCCTCGCCGGACGACCAGCCCTCCCCTGCCGCCGACGGGCACGCGGCGCCGGAGGAGGCCGAGAGCCGTGCGAGTGGGGGCCGCGCCGAGGAGGTCCCCCACGAGGCGGCCCCCGACAGCCCGGCGGACCGGACCGCGGACGCGGTGGAGCCGCCCGCCCTGGAGCGCGCCTCCTTCGTCGGACCCGGCACCGCCGTGGCCCACCACCCCGGCTCGGGAGCCCTGCTCCGGCACGAGCCCGCGCTCCGGGAGCAGCTCCTGCCCGGGCGGCAGCCGGTGAGCCCCGGGACGCTCACGCGCATCTCGCTGGGAACGGTGACCCGGGTTCCCGCGCAGGACGCGGCCGCGGGCTCCTCCACCACCAGGTGGGTCGCGGGGCTCTCGGCGGGGGGCGCCGCGGCGGCCGCCGTCGTCCTCGCCCGCCGGTCCCGGGCGCGCCGCGCCCGCTCCTGAGCCTGCGCCCGGGGGCGCCCGGGCGCAGGCAGCACGAGGAACGACAGGCGGGGGCAGCACGAGAAAGAGCCCCGCACCGGGACGATCTCCCGGTGCGGGGCTCTTGCTGCAGGTGCGGAGGATGGGGGATTTGAACCCCCGAGGGCGTGAACCCAACACGCGTTCCAGGCGTGCGCCATAGGCCGCTAGGCGAATCCTCCAGGCACGCACGTCGCGGCGACCTGACGGCGCCGGAACATGCGGGGTCCAGCATAACCGAACCTCCGGGCAATGCCGAATCCGCGGTTCCGCCCCCGGGTTTCGACCCGCCCCGCCACATCCGCTAGACTCTCTGACAGCCCCTCGCGTGGCGTCATCCTGTTGAACTCCCCCAGGACCGGAAGGTAGCAAGGGTAAATGGGCTCTGGCGGGTGCGCGAGGGGTCTTCTCGTCCCCGCGGCGGCCCGCGTCCCCAGCGCCGATCCGCCCGGCCCGCCTGTCGGATTCCGTCGCTAAGGTGTCATCTGTGACTACCGCCCTGTACCGCCGCTACCGCCCGGAGACCTTCGAGGACGTCATCGGTCAGGAGCACGTGACCGAGCCGCTGATGACGGCGCTGCGCAAGGACAGGGTCAGCCACGCCTACCTCTTCTCCGGCCCGCGCGGCTGCGGCAAGACCACCTCCGCCCGCATCCTGGCCCGCTGCCTCAACTGCGCGGAGGGCCCCACCGCCACCCCGTGCGACCGCTGCGACAGCTGCCGCGACCTGGCCCGGGACGGCGCCGGATCCCTCGACGTGATCGAGATGGACGCGGCCAGCCACGGCGGCGTGGACCACGCCCGTGACCTGCGCGAGCGCGCCACGTTCGCGCCCGTCCGGGACCGGTACAAGATCTTCATCATCGACGAGGCGCACATGGTCACGCGCGAGGGCTTCAACGCCCTGCTCAAGATCGTCGAGGAGCCGCCGGAGCACATCAAGTTCATCTTCGCGACCACCGAGCCGAGCAAGGTCCTCACGACCATCCGGTCCCGCACCCACCACTACCCCTTCCGCCTGGTTCCCACCGAGCCGCTCATGCACTACCTCGAGCAGCTCTGCGCCGAGGAGCACGTGCAGGTGGCCCCCGGCGTGCTCTCCCTCGTGGTCCGCGCCGGCGCCGGGTCCGTCCGCGACACCCTCTCCGTCCTGGACCAGCTCATGGCCGGCTCCGACGAGCGGGGCATCGGCTACGACCTCGCCGTGGCCCTGCTGGGCTACACGCACGGCGCCCTGCTCGACGACGTGGTCGACGCCTTCGCGTCCGGGGACGGCGCCACGGTCTTCCGCGCGGTGGACCGCGTGGTGCAGACGGGCCAGGACCCGCGGCGCTTCGTGGAGGACCTCCTCGAGCGGTTCCGGGACCTGATCATCGTCAACGCGGTCCCGGAGTCCGCGGGCAACATCCTGCACGGCATGCCCCAGGACCAGATCGCCCGGCTGCGCAACCAGGCGTCCCAGCTCGGGGCGGCGGAGCTCTCCCGTGCCGCCGACATCACGAACACGGCCCTCACCGAGATGACGGGGGCCACCTCGCCCCAGCTGCACCTCGAGCTGCTGTGCGCGCGCATCCTCCTGCCCTCCTCGGAGGACACCACGCGAGGCGTCACGGCCCGCGTCGACCGGCTGGAGCGTCGTCTGAGCATCGGCCGGGGTGCCGCTCCGGCCGCCGGTCAGGACGAGCCCGCCGCCGCACCGGCACGCTCCCCCGAGGCTCCCGCGGCCGCTCCTGCCGCTGCGCCCGAGAGCCGGAGCTCCCCGCGCCCCGAGCCCGCGGCCGTCCCCGCACCGCAGCGACCGGCTCCGGCGGCGTCCGGCACGGCCGCGCCCGCCACGGCCGCGCCGCAGGCGCCCCCGCAGGAGACGTCTCCGCGGGAGCCGGCTGCGGAGGACGCCGAGCCTGCCGCGGCCTCCCCCGAGCCGGCCGCCGCATCCCTCGAGCGCCCGCTCGTCCGGGAGGACGGCGAGCCAGAGCGGTCCGGGGCCCAGGGGCCACCCCCTGGGCGGGAGCGTCCCGCCGGGCCGCGGCAGCCCTCCGCCGCGGAGCAGCCGCCCCGCCAGGACACCCCCCGGTCGGGCGAGCCGGGCGGCAACGAGATCGACCTCCTGCGCGCCTCCTGGCCGGAGATCGTCAACGCCCTCGCGGACATCCGCCGGGTCGCCTGGTTCACGGTCCAGCGGGGCACCCCGCAGTCCTTCGACGGCAAGGTGCTGCGCATCATGTTCGACGCCGAGGGCGACCTCATGAACTTCCCGCGCTTCGAGGACGACCTGCGGCAGGCGGTGCAGCAGATCCTCGGCATCGACTGCCGTGCGGAGGCCGTTCCTCCGGGCGGCGGTGGGCACGGCAGGGGCGGTGGCGGCGGAACGCCGCGCGGCCCGGAGCCGTCGACGCGCCCGCCCGGCCACCGGAGCGGGCCCCGGCCCGAGGCTGCGGGCGAGCGCCCCGGGGGTGCGCCCCGCGACCGACCTGCGCCGGACCCGCCGCATCCAGCGCGGGGAGCCGGTCAGCGAGGACGAGATCCTGGACCGGCAG
>NZ_CANMRA010000037.1 GCF_947500125.1 uncultured Kocuria sp.
CGGACAGGGAGATCAGCTGTCCGCCCACGGGGAGATCACCTGACCGCCCACCGGGAAGTCCCGCTGACCGTTGACAGATGGGTTTTGGGGGCCACAAGGGGGAACAGGGGCAGGGGTGGTCTTGCGTGCGATCTCCGTTGGCCAGTCATTTCTTGACTGAATCTTCATGGTTGAAGGTTCAGGCCGCGAACGGGGCGGTGTAGCGTCGGAGCTCCGAGTAGGGGTAACAGGTGCCGGGGATGTTGCGGCGGCGGGGGTTGCGGGCTCCTCGAGGCAGGAGAATGTCGCGAGCCCGTGGCGGGTGAATCCGGCCGTCGGGAGTCACATCAGATAAGGCGCCGATCCAAGGAATCAGGCTGCTATGGACCCTGTCCAAGACAACACAACTCCCTCTGGTAAAGACCGGTCGGGGTGGCTCATTGGCATCGTTGTGGGCGCTCTTATGGCCCTCGTCTCGGCGGGTGGCATCTGGATATACACGGACTACCTGAAAATTCTTTGCAGCGGTCCTTCTGCCGAGGCATCGCCGGGCCGGCTCCTCTCTTTCTACTGCAGTTCGGTGTCTCCTCGCCCGGACCTCACGCTGTGGGCCATCATCTTGGGGTTGGTCATCGGGGTGCTCACGGCGGTAGTGATAGGTATCAGAGCGCGACGGTGACGTTGAGGACACCGGCCGGGGCGCGAGAGGGCGCCGTTGTCCGGGCGCAGAGGTGAACAGAATGGTTCGTGATTCTGACGCTGACCGCTGAGCCGTTCAGTTGAACCTATTCGCTCCGCGGCGGGCTCTCGGTTGCGGCAGTCCCTACTCAAGTGCGATGGACTGCATCCTGGCCTCGAAGGTGAGGTGCAACATGGGACTGCCCCGACTTCCGTTGAGTCAATGAGCTAGGGAAACCCGGGGCAGTCCCGTATCCGGGAGCGGGCGGCCCTGAGCTTCTAACTGGCCTCCCATGCGGTGCTGGCTCCGCGCATGTTGTCATGGGCCGAAGGGCGCCACGAATGTCGAGGGCCTTCTTCATTGGTTCCGGGGCCGATCGTTGAGCTTAAGTGAAGGGAGTGTGTAGCTTTCATCAAGCATGGTTTCCAGCGGACTCGGGCCCGGTCTTTGGGTTGTAGAAGACGCAGCTTTCCTTTTGGGAACCCTCAGTTCTCATCCGCCGGTGCTTCGGACAGTGTCTTGGGTCAGCGGTGTGAGGGTGCCCTGACTCAGCCCCGCCTGAAGCCGGGGCACCCATTTTTCAATGGAAGACGTGATGGCGGAAGCCGGCATCCACGAAGACGCCCAGGGGGACTCCACTCCGGCATCTTCCCTCCGCACGGGTTTAAAGACGGCAGCGGAAGGGTCGTCCCCGTGGGGACCCTTCTGCACGAGTCGCCGCGGTAGCCGAACCCACCTTCACAGGTAATTCTCAGACAGCGGATACCCCAGCTATATCCGCTCTTGCTCAAGTAAATCTTGTACCGGGCGCCGTGTCCCGGTCCGGCGGGCAGGGGGCCCGCCGGTGCAGCACAGGGGGACAGCTCGTCATGACAAATTTTCAAGGACACCCGGCGCGCAGCGCCCCGTGGACACAGGACGGTCCACGCTTGCCCACCACCCGCACGGGGGCAGGGGCTGCTGCGGCGAACGGTGCCAGCACCGCTGCCACCGGGTCGCGCAAGCGGCGCCTGGTCGGGGTGGACGCCGCCCGCGGGCTGGCGCTGATCGGAATGATCTCGATCCACATCATGCCCTCCTGGGACCCGGTGACCTTCGAGCCCACCGCGCAGTGGACGGTCTTCGCCGGGCGCTCCGCGGCCCTGTTCGCCCTACTGGCCGGGGTGGGCCTGGCCTTTTCCACCGGTGGCCGCACACCGCACACCGGGCGGGCGATGACCGCGGACCGGGTGGGAGTGGTGGTGCGCGCGGTGCTGATCGCGGGCCTGGGTCTGGCGATCAACGGGGTCATCCCTGGTGACACGATCGACGAGGTCCCGGCGGTGAACATCCTGATTTACTACGGGGTCTTCTTCCTGTTGGCGATCCCGTTCCTGTCCCTGTCCGCGCGGGCACTGTTCGCCTGGGCGGGGTGCTTCGCGGTGGCTGGTCCGGTGCTGATGCACGTGCTGCGGGAGATCCTGCCGGGCTTCGAGCGGCACAACCCGGTCCTGGGCGACCTGCTCACCGCCCCTGCCGCCACAGCGGCCCAGCTGCTGCTGACCGGGACCTTCCCCGCGCTGCCGTACCTGGCCTATCTGCTGGCCGGATTGGCGCTCGGGCGCCTGGACCTGGGGCAGACCCAGGTGCAGGCCCGGCTGGTGGTGGGCGGGGTGGCGCTGGCGGCCGCCGCGTGGGTGGTCTCCTGGGTGCTGATCCAGCAGGCCGGTGGTTTCGAGCAGCTGGTGGCCCGCACCCCGGGGCTGGACGAGGAGCTGGTCAACGACATCATCGTGTGGGGTCCTGAGCCGGCGCTGCCCACGACGACGTGGTGGTGGCTGGCGGTGGCCGGTCCATACACCAACACCCCGCCGGCCCTGCTGATGGGCCTGGGCTCGGCGGCGGCGGTGCTGGGCTTCTGCCTGCTGTTGGCCCGTGGGGCCGGGCGCTGGTTGCTGCCGTTGAGCGCGATGGGTTCGATGACGCTGACCGTGTACTCCGCCCACCTGCTGGGCTTGTCCGCAGAGGTGCACTACGACCAGCCCATGTGGTTCCTCATTCACGTCGGGGTGGGCCTGGTTTTCGCCCTGCTCTGGCACCAGGTGTTCGGACAAGGTCCCCTCGAGCGGGTCGTCGCCGGGATCGTGCGCGCCGTCCGTCGGCTCGTGCTGGGCCGGCAACCTCAGACCTGAGCCCCGGCTCCGCACCCGGGCTGTGCTCAGGGTCGCCGCGGTCCGAGGCGGGGCTCACGGAGCCGTTGACACCACGGGAGTGCCAGCGGGCAGGACCGGGTGCTCCGGTGGTGCTTCGCCGGTGGTGACGTGCAGATCCATCAGTGTGGAGCCTTCCAGCAACGGCAGCACTGTCCGCGCCAACAAGGCCAGGGCCGCGCTGTAGGTATTCGCCGGGGTCTCGGCCTCCAGCCGAAACCGCACGGACACCCCGGGGGCGCCCGTGCAGCGGACCACCCCGTGACACGAGGCGATGGACGCCCGCACCGCCGCGATCACCGGCTCCTGCGGCCGTTGGGTCGTGCGTACGGAGGCCTCCACGGCCCATTGGTTCGTTCCCCGTCCACCGGTCCGATTGGTCTCGCTCATTGGCCCCCGCCCCCTGCCCTGTCGGGAGCGGGCTGCTCCACGGGGTGCAACGATCCCCGTGGTCCCATCGTGGGGAGCGGAAGCCGCGCGCGGCAAACCCTGACCGTGCAGAAGATGCTTTTGCGGCCACTGTGACGCCCCGACCGGCGTCGGAAGCGCCCACCGACGGCGCCACTCCATCGGAATCTTGACGGAATCGTGAGGATCCCGCGAGGTGGGCGTCGAACGTGGACGAGACCCTGGAGTCAGATCGGCCCCGGATGCCCCGGGGCCATGGTTGCGGTCCTCTTCGGGGCCGCACACGTCGTCGGCCTCGCAGGGGGCCGGCTTGATCAGGGGGAGTCATGAGCGCGATGTCACGAGCGGAAAGAACCGATCCGGGGGGGCTCGACGATGCACTGATCCGGCCCACGCGCCGGCTGGTGGGGATCGACGCGGCGAGGGGGCTGGCGCTGGTCGGGTTGATGGCCATCCACATCCTGCCCTCCTGGAACGAGGAGACCGGGGAGGCCAGCTTCACTTGGCGGGTGTTCTCCGGGGACTCCGCAGCCCTGTTCGCCCTGCTGGCCGGGGTCGGACTGGCCCTGACCTCCGGCGGAAGCCACCCGCACGAGGGTAAGGCGATGACCGCCGACCGGATCGGGCTGGCGGTACGGGCCGTGCTGATTGCGGCTGTGGGGCTGTGGATCGGGACGCTGATGCCCGCAGACGCCCCGGCGGACAACATCTTGATCTACTACGGGGTGTTCTTCCTGCTGGCAATCCCCTTCCTGCACGCCGGGCCGAAGGCACTCTTCATCTCCGCGGCGGTTTTCGGGCTCGTGTCCCCGCTGCTGATGCAGGGCCTGCTCAACGAGCTACCCGCCTGGAGCAACTACAACCCCACCCTCACCACCGTCCTCACGGAGCCGGGGGCCACGGCCTCCCAGTTGCTGCTCACCGGGACCTACCCAGCCCTGCCGTACATGACGTATCTGCTGGTCGGCATGGGGCTGGGCCGGTTGAACCTGCGCAAGCAGGAGGTGCAGATCCGGCTACTGGTCATCGGTGTCGGGATCGCGATCTTCGCCCAGGCCACCTCCTACTTCCTGCTCTACGCCTTCGGCGGCTACCAGCGGCTGCTGGACGCCTCCTCGTTCGGTGAGGAGGAACTCGCCGAGGTCCTGATCTGGGGACCGGACTCCCTGCCCACCTCCACGGTGTGGTGGCTGGCGATCGCCACCCCACACACCAACACCCCACTGGCGATCGCGGCCAGCCTGGGCGTTGCCCTGGCCGTTCTCGGGGCCTTCCTGCTGATCGCCCGCAAGGCCGAGGCCTGGCTGCTGCCGCTGGCAGCGATGGGCGTCATGACTCTGACCTTGTACACCGCTCACCTGGTGGGCCTGTCCTTCGAGCTCCACTACGACCAGCCGAACCTGTGGTTCCTGATCCACGTGACGCTGGCGGCCTTGTTCGCGGTCGCCTGGTACCGCGCCCTGGGCCAGGGCCCGCTGGAGCGGGTAATCGGCCTCAGTGTGAAAGGCACCCGCCGGCTCGTGCTCGGCGGGACCACTGGGACCTCGCGCAGGTAGGTGCCTCTGCACCGCCGCAGGCCGTGCTCGTCACCAAGCTCCGAAGCTCTGGTGGCGGGCACGGCCCGCAGTCGTTTTCAAGCCTTAGGTCCGGGTGCTCCCAGTGTTCAGCCGGTGGGGCGACGGTAGGGCAGGTGGATCCGGAAGCTGGCGCCGCGACCGTGGCCGTCGCTGGTGGCCTCCAGGGTTCCGCCCTGGGCCTCGACCAGGGCCTTGCTGATCGCCAGACCCAGCCCCGAGCCGCCGCGGTGGGCCTCCCGGCCCGTGTGGGCGCGGTAGAAGCGCTCGAACACGTGCGGAAGATTGTCGTCGCTGATGCCCTCCCCGGTGTCGGTGACGGTATAGGTGACCGCCTCGGCGGTGTGGTCGGTGCGCAGGATGATGGTGCCCCCGGTCGGGGTGTGGCGCAGGGCGTTCTCCAGCAGATTGCTCAGCACCTGGCCCATCCGCTCCGGATCCAAGGGGATCGGGGTGACCTCCATACCGGTGCTCACGGAGGTGATCGACACACCCTTGCCCACGGCGTCAGGTTCGATGGCCGCGACCGCCTGGTCCGCCAGGTGCTGGGGGTCCTGGGGCGTGAGCTGCAGGCGGGTCATGCCCTCTTCGGCGGTGGTGAGCTGGCGGATGTCGCGGGCCAGGCGCTCCAGGCGGGTGATCTGGGCGTTGAGGATCCCGGTGGTGTGTTCGTCGAGTTCGACCACCCCGTCCTCAATGCCCTCCAGGTGGCCCTTGAGGCTGGCCAGCGGGGTGCGCATTTCGTGGGCCAGATCGGCCAGCATCTGGCGCCGTGTGGTGTCCACCGCACTGAGCTTGGCCGCCATCTCGTTGAAGGAGGAGGCCAGGGCGTCGAACTCCGGGCCCAGTTTGGTGGAGGTGACGCGCACGTCGTAGTTGCCCGCGGCCACCTCACCGGCGGCGGTGCTGAAAGAGGCCAGGGACCGCCCGATCGTGCGGTAAAGGTAGAAGGTGAGCATCCCGGCGATGTAGAGAGCCGGCAACCCGCCGATGGCCAGGGCCGTGAGACTCACCGAGCGGAAGGCGTCCTCCAGGTGCACCAGCCCGAGGGCCTCATCGGCGTGACCGGATTCGACGAGCTCGTGGTAGAACATGTTCGGCCCGACCAGCACCGCAGTCACGACCACGATGATCAACCCGATCAACAGCACCGCGGTCTGGGCCAGCATCAACCGCACCGTCAACGGGCTCCAGGACCAGCGCTGGGTGCGGCCGGAGACGGTGGTGCTCATCGTCCCGTGCCCATCCGGTAGCCGACACCGCGGATGGTGTGGATGAACCTCGGGTCGGCGGCCGTATCGGCGAGCTTCTTGCGGATCCGCCCGATGTGCACGTCCACCAGGTGTGCGTCCCCGGCCCAGTGCGTGTCCCAGACCATCTCCACCAGCTGCCGGCGCGAGAGCACCAGCTGCGGGTGGGCCGCCAGGGCGGCCAGCAGGTCGAACTCGATCCGGGTCAGCGCCACCGACTCCCCGCCCACGCGGACCTCCCGGGCGGCCTCGTCCACCACCAGGTCCCCGATCACCAGCTCCTGGGCCCGCCCCGCCGGCGCCGGGGCGGGGCGGGTGCGGGCCCGGCGCAGCATGGCCTGCACCCGGGCCACGAGCTCGCGCGGACTGAACGGCTTGGTCACGTAGTCGTCGGCTCCCACCGACAGGCCCACGATCTTGTCGATCTCGTCGTCGCGGGCGGTGAGCATCAGCACGTGGCAGTCGGAGAAGGTCCGCACCTGACGGCACACTTCTATCCCGTCGATCCCCGGCAGCCCCAGGTCGAGCACCAGCACGTCTGGGACGTACTCCCGCACCGCGGCGACCGCCTCCGTGCCGTCGTGGCGTACTTCGACGTCCATTCCGGCCTTGCGCAGATATTCCGCGACCAGTTCCGCCAGGTCGACCTCGTCGTCGACCACCAGAACACGCCCGGTGAGCGGATCCGTCATCTGTCCTCCCTGTCCTGATCGCTGTGCTGTGAGTGCTGTGAGTGCTGTGAGCCTCGGTGTCCCGGGTAGCCGTGCTGCCCGCGCGGGACCGGCGGTGCGGGTGGGGCAGTCGTGGACGGGTTCACCGGTGAGCTGGTGGTCGGTGTGGTTGATGCTCTCCTGCACCGTGAACCGTCACGGCTTCTCCGTCGTCTTCACAATCCGAGGATGCAACGGGTGGTCTGTATCAGCGGATCCGGGAGCTGCCGCAGCCGACAATCTGAGGCCGTCCTGGCTTACGGGGTCCGTGATGCGTAGGTCGCCCCGTCGACGGGCATGTCACGGGGCGGGCCACAGCCCCGTCGCGGGGGACGCGTTCCTCATCACCTGAGGCGGTCAGCCGCTAGCCCCCCCGCTGACATGATGCCCGGGGTCAGCGCGTGGGCTCGTTGTCGGCGAGGGAGGATGGACTGAAGGGGAGGGCGTCGCTCTCGCGTTGCTTGAGGTCCTTATACCAGCGTGCTGCGTCGTCCTGGGAAGCGGATTCGACGGCGCGCTCGGTGCGGTCGCCGCGGAAAATCGAACGCATGATCAGCCAGAAGATGACGCCGATGCAGATGGACGGCAGCACAGCCGCGAAGTACTCCATGGATGTATTCTCCCCTAGGGATCTGGACGGACGCTGGCGCCGGGTGTGTACTCAGCTCGGTGCATGGGTGTCTGTCAGGGGTATTCCACGGGGGCGGGTGGCGGTGTACCACTGGGCGCAGAAAACAACGATCAAGGTGACGTCCACGGCGTCCCCACCGTAATACATGATCTGCGCCCCGATTCGCGCGTCGGCGAAGTCAACGCCGGCGGGCGGATGGCCGTAAAGCCACTTGGCCACGATCGAATGGGCTGTGAGAAACCCAATGAGCGCTGCGGTCCGCAGGCCGAAGGAGCTCCGGTGCGGGTTCGGGTCAATCCCCACCATCGCGGCGGTGAAAAGATAGCCGGCCAGGAAGACGTGGGCGTGGACGAGCGCATACAACCACACCGAGGTGTGCATCATGCTGTACAGATCGGTGGTGTAAAGCGCCCACAGGCCCCCGACGTTGAGCACCACCGCGACCACCGGATGGGTCAGAGCCCGCACGAAAGCGGTGCGCAGGGCCCGGGAGAGCGCGCGGGCCTGAACCACAGGCAAAGCACGCAGAGCAAGAGTGACCGGGGCACTGAGCACCAGACACAGTGGCGCGACCATGCCCAAGAGCAGGTGCCCGACCATGTGGGCGGGAAAGCTCGTGCGGGCGGCTTCAGCGATCGGGCCCACCACCGCGGCTCCAGCACAGAAGAGCCCGGTGTACCACAGCACGGCGCGGTGGATCGGCCACCGCCCCCGGTGGCGGGACGCCCACCATCCCGCGGCGTAGCCGACCGCTCCCAGACCGAACGCCAGGGCTGTGACGTATCCGAACAAAGTCCAACCGAACATGCCGTGGTCGTGACTCATCGCGATTATCGTACATCTGTTTTCAAGACCTGGTCGGTTGTTGATTGCCCTCGTCCGGCTGGCTGCCCATTTCTGTATGGCCACGATGAAGCCGCAGTGGATGATCGACTGTGGGAGCTGATCGCCCCGCTCATCCCGCTCCTAACGCCGCCGCGAGGTCCCGGTAGGCGGCCGTGGATCGATGACTGGGCCGCTGTGGAGGGCATCTTGTTCGTGCTGCATACCTCGGTGTCGGTGGCGGACCTGCCACCGGCTCTGGGGCGCGGGTCCGGACACACCGCCTGGTTGCCTGTGCGCGTGTGATAGGCGGCCGGGGTTTGAGAGAAGCCCCACCGGGCCGTGCTCGAGGAGCTCTCCGAGGAGCAGATCCTCGACTGGACAGGGGCCAGCATCGACTCGGTGTCGGTACGAACCCAAAAAGGGGAGCGAGCTGACCGGCCCGAACTCCACCGACCACGCGAACCCGGGCTCCAAGTACTACCTGTTCACTGACCGCAACGGCCTGCCCCTGCACGTTCACGCCCCGGCCGCCAACACCCACGACTGTCTCTTCGAACTCCTGATGGTGGCCACCTCCGGTGTGCGCGATCGGTGCGGACGTCCCGGGCAGCCACGGCGCCGCCCAGGCATCAAAGTGCGTGTTACCCGCCGTGGGATCGAGGCCAAAACTCATCTGGATCGACACGGCTTGGTGGTCGAGCGCCCCATCTTCGGGGTCTTGCGTTTCAAACGCCTCGGAATCCGCTACGACCGCATCGTCGGCACCCTGGTCCTCTGCCCTGCTCGGCCTCCCGCTCATCAACGTTCGCCGACTGCGCCAGGTGACCAAGTTGTGAGATCAGGTGCACCTCAGCGTGCCTGCACTGCACCGGTGGCCGGCGAGGTGCCGGCATCCCGATTTCCCCGGGCAGGGGCCGTGATCCCTGCCGGAGCGCTCGGCTCGCCAGTCTCGGGGGTTGGTTTGCCGGACGCCACTCGTGCCGGGCGTATGGGCCCCTCTTCCTTGTCATTGAGGATGCCGTCCCCGTCAATGTCCGGGTCTCCTTCATTGAGCAGGCCGTCCCCATCCATGTCCGGATCAACCTCATCGACGAACTTATCGCCGTCGAGGTTGTCGTCAGCCTCGTTGCCGATGCCGTCCCCGTCGAGGTCGGTGTCTTCAATGTCGAGGATGCCGTCGCGATCGGTGTCCCGTCTGGTGTCCGGAACCCGGGGCGCCCCCCCGGGCAGGAGATCCTTCTCTTTCCCAGTGCCCGCGGACGGTGGCGGCGCGGATGGTGGCGGCGCGGGTTTGGGCGGTGCCGGTTTGGGGGGTGCCGGCTTGGACGGTGCCGTTAGGGGCCCGGGCGGGGTCGCAGCAGGTGCTGGTTTGGCGGGCTTTACCGGCTTGGTCTGGGAGGCCGTGGGCTTTTGCGCTGCTGGCGGTGCAGGAGTCGGTGTGGGGCTGGGTTTTGCAGGAGCGGAAGGCTCGGCCGTGGGCTGTGGCTCCTTCGTGACCTTCTTGGTCGCAACGGCCTTCTGCTCGGCAGCCTTCCTTTGGGCGGCCTTCTTCTGATCGACTGCCTCTTCGCCTGAGGCGGCCTTTTTCTTGGCGGCGGTCTCGTCCTCCGGGAGAGCCGGCACGGGCACCTCCAAGGAGTATTTGCTGCGGGAGGCGGGAATGACGCGGAGGCCGTCGACCCAGTCGAAGGACTGGGGGTCCACGGCCTGCCCGTCGACCCAGGTCTCGAGGTGCAGGTTTGGTCCCGTGACCCGGGTTCCGGTGGCACCGACGGAACCGAGCTGCTCGGACGCGGTCAGCCGGTCACCGGTGGCCACCCTGACGTCCTGGAGGTGGTTGTAGGTGGTTCTCAGTCCGTCCGCGTGGGTGACCTCCACACGGTTGCCGCCCCAGACGTCCCAGAACACGGCCGTCACCTCGCCCTCGGCGGCCGCCACGACCGGCAGCCCTGCGGCGGCGGAAACGTCGGTGCCGTTGTGGAACTCGCGGTCGCCGCGATCGGGGGCGATCCGCCACCCGAAGGTGCCCCCGCTCAGGACGGTCCCGGGAGTGGTGGGGGCGATGAGGGTGTTGACGGGAAGCTCGCCCGAGTACAGCCTCGGTGCGTGCCGCCCCGGGCGCACCGTCGAGGCCGCGTTCCGGTCGCCGTCGCCCGGGCCGGTGCCTTGGCGCCAGGACCCGTTGCCCGTGGCGCCGTCACGGACGGGCGAGGTGGAACGGTTCTGCCGCAGCGGTGCCGCCGGGGGGTGCTGCCGCTCCTGACCTGACGCGAAGAGGCTCCACCCGCTGTCCGACCGCTCCGAGGACGTCGAGGATCCCGCCGACGCCCCGAAGGCAGCCCCTCGTTCTTCGCCGGCCCCCGGAGTGACGCCCGAGCTGACGGCCACGCTCAGCGCCACGAGGGCCGAGAACGCGGCGAGGGCGCTCACCGGCGAGGAGGCGCGGTGACGGAGGTCGGGCTTGGCAGGGCGGCGAGAGGAGTCGCGGGGCATGATGGTGTTTCCCCCCAGGACGTCGCAGACAGCGACGGAAAGATCGAGCAACGGACCGCAGGCAGCAAACATTGGTGTGCGCGTAGGAGCACGGACAATCCTCCTGAGAATATGTCTTCGCTCCCGTTAATGCGGCGTCGTGCGGGGACGCAACGCTGTATGACGCGCAGAGCTGCCGCCCTCCGGTTCGAGGTTCCTGGTTCGGTGGCGGCGCAGTGGCGCTGAGGTACCTCACGGGACGCGGTAGATACCGATGTCAGGGCGCCCTGTCGTGGGTCAGATGTTGCCGTGGCAGCCAGGGTGGTTCGCGCCTGTGGTCAGTTGAGCAGATTGGTGAGGCCGGGGGCGAGCAACAAGATGGTGGGCACGGAGATGAGCGCAGCGGCTGCGCCGATGACTGTTGCCTTTTGCCCCGTCGGCAGAGGTGTGGCCTCCAGCCGCAGGATGCGCTGACGGGCGTCCTCGGCAGGGGGCGCGCCCGTCCAGGTGCTCTGGAAGCGGTGCGAGGGGGCAGCAAATCCACCGGCGCTGACGAGGACGACGGCTCGGGCGAGGGTGCGGTCGTCGACGCTCCGGCGGGCGCGGTCGTCGGCGAGCATCTCGACGAGGAGCCCGACTTCGCGGTGGGCGCGGTCGGCGATGGGGAACCAGGGCAGGGAAGCCTTCCAGGCGCGGAACAGCATCAGCACGATGTCATGGCGTTGGGTGGCATGTGCCTTCTCGTGCTCGATCACCGCGTCCAGCTCGTTTTCATCGAGCAGTGACAGCAGTCCGGCAGAGAGGACGGTCATCGTGGTGAACGCCCCGGGGAGGCAGTAGGCGATCGGGGCGGGGTTGTCGAGGAGCCGGGTGCCGGGGGCCTCGGGCAGCGGTGTGCTCAGGAGCAGGACCAGCTGGGCATGGCGCCGACGATCGTGTTCGGCGCGCACAATCGTGACGATCAGGTTCAGCAGCAGATGCCCGCCGAGCAGAATTGCTCCGGACAGCGCGAGGATGTGCATCGGGCCTGCGGGGCCCCATGGCTGATCTCCCAAGAAGCTGGCGGCGAAGCTGATGCCGCCCGTGACCAAGTCCGGCCCAAAAGGGGTCAGGCCGAAGGTGAGCAAGGCCCCGAGCATCGACAGCCCGCCGGCCAGGGCGACGGCCTGCCAGAGCACCAGTGCGGTGGCGGGGGCGCAGGTCGGCCACTTGGCGTGCGAGAGAAGGATTGGGACGGGCCAGGCCAGGGCGAGGGCAAATGCTGCGAGGGCGATCGAGGCGCTGATCACGTGGACTCAGTGGTCGTCGAGGAGGCGCCGCAGCGTTTGTGCTTCCTCGGAACTGACGCCCCCGACGAAGCGTTCGAGTACGGCGGCCCGGTCGTTGGCTGTTCCGAGGACCTCGTGCATGAGGGAGGCCATGTGCTCCTCCCGGGAGGCTGCGGCTAAGTAGCGGTGGGGGCGGAAGGTGCGTTCCCGTGTGACGAAGCCTTTGCGCTCCAGGCGGGACAGGACGGTGAGCACGGTGGTGGCGGCGCGGGGGCGGCCGCTGTCGGTGGCTAGGGGGAGCTGGTCCTGAAGGTCGTAAGCCGACAGGGGGGTGTCCGCCTGCCAGAGGATCTCCATGATGGATCGCTCCAGGTCACCTAAGGAGGTTGCACGTTTCGATTCGTTGGTTGCCACCGGCTGATTCTAGCGGACCGACCCACGTGTTCTACAGTGGTGTAGAAGTACTTCTACGACTCGTAGAAGTACTTCTACACCACTGTAAACTGGCTTGGGGGACAACCCATGGATCCGTTGGAGATCGCCCGGTGGCAGTTCGGGATCACCACCGTCTACCACTTCGTGATGGTCCCGCTCACGCTCGGGCTGGGTCTGCTGGTGGCGCTCATGCAGACGATGTGGGTGCGTACCGGCAACGGGCGTTGGCTGCGGATGACGAAGTTCTGGGGCAAGCTCTATCTGATCAACTTCATCATGGGCGTGGCCACCGGATTGGTGCAGGAGTTCCAGTTCGGGATGGCCTGGAGCGAGTACTCCCGCTTCGTCGGCGATGTCTTCGGGGCACCGTTGGCGATGGAGGGCCTGCTCGCCTTCTTCTTCGAGTCCACCTTCCTGGGCCTGTGGATCTTCGGCTGGGACCGCCTGCCCAAGAAGTTGCACCTCGCCTCGCTGTGGACGGCGGTGCTGGGCTCGGTGGTCTCGGCGTTCTTCATCATCGTGGCCAACTCCTGGATGCAGCACCCGGTGGGCGTGGAGATGGTGGACGGCCGCCCGGTGATGAACGACGTGTGGGCGGTGCTGACCAATAACACGGCCCTGGTGGCCTACTCCCACACTCTGGCCGGAGCGGTGGCAGTGGGCGCGGCGTTTCTGATCGGGGTTTCCTGGTATCAGCTGTGGCAGCGCCGCCGGGACAACATCGACACCGTCGACGACTCCGGTGCCGTGGTTGTGGGGGAGCGGGCCGATATTCCCGGGCGGGACCGGGTCGACCACGGCGTGTGGCTGTCCAGCCTGCGCATCGGTGCGGTGGTCGCCGCCGTCGCCTTCGCCGGGGTCGCCGCCACCGGGGACCTGCAGGGCAAGCTCATGTTCGAGCAGCAGCCGCTGAAGATGGCCGCCGCTGAGGCGGCCTGCCACGATGGCACCAGCTTTTCGGTGCTGGCGGTGGGCCCGCTGGGAGCCCAGGACTGTGACCAGGTGACCAACGTCATCGAGATCCCGGGCCTGTTGTCGTTTCTGGCCCACGGGGACTTCGACACCGAAGTCAAGGGCGTGAACACCCTCATCCCACAGTACGAGGCCGCCTACGGCACCCACCTGCCTGAGGACCCCATGTACGGCGAACGGGCCGGCCAGAAGATCGACTACCTGCCCCTGATGGAGGTCACCTACTGGGGGTTCCGCCTGATGATCGGTTTCGGCATGCTCGCCGCCGGCTTCGCCGCGCTGACGCTGTGGCTCACCCGGAAGGGCACCGTCCCGGCTTCCAAGCCCTTGATGTGGGTGGCGGTGGCCTCCATCCTGGCACCCTTCGGGGCCAACATTGCCGGGTGGGTGTTCACCGAGATGGGGCGGCAACCGTTCGTGGTCGTCCCGAATCCCAACCCCAGTGGTGTGGACGGGGTGTACATGTACACCGCCGCTGCCGTTTCTCCAGGGGTCGGCGGAGAAGAAATGATCTTCTCCCTGGTCGCCCTCGGGCTGATCTACGCGGGGCTGCTGGTGGTGGAGACGATGCTGCTGGTGCGCTACGTGCGCGGCGGGGTCGTCTCGGCCATGCCTGAGCTCGCCCATCACGACGATGACCCCGCCCATCCCGAGGGCATGACCAGTCGGCGCGATGACGTGCTGGCCTTCGCCTACTGAGCCCGACGACCACAGAACGGTCTGTGACATGGAACTGCTTCCCACTCTCTGGTTCATCGCCATCGTGGTGCTGTGGACCGGGTTCATCCTCCTGGACGGCTTCGACCTGGGCGTGGGGATGCTCATGCTCATCAGTACCCGCGATGAGCGCCAGCGCCGGCAGATGCTCAATACCATCGGCCCGGTGTGGGACGGCAACGAGGTGTGGCTGATCACCGCAGCCGCCGGGCTCTTCGCCGCCTTCCCCGACTGGTACGCCTCCTTGTTCTCTGCCCTGTACGTCCCCTTCGTGTTCGTTCTGGTCGGGCTGATTTTCCGGGCGGTGTCCATCGAGTACCGCGGTAAGGTCCACAGCGACCGGTGGCGGCGGTGGGTGGACCGGGCCCTGGGGACGGGGTCGTTTCTGGTCGCCTTCGGGCTCGGTGCTGCCTTGGCTTTGACCACTACGGGCCTGCCGCTGAACGCTAATGGCGACCGCGTCGGCGGGGCCTTCGCCTGGTTCACGCCCTACGCGCTGCTCGGTGGGCTGGCGCTGGTCGGGTTCTGCCTCGTGCACGCCGCGGCCTTCCTGGGACTGAAGACCGAGGGCCCGGTCCGGGTGCGTGCCCGCCGGTTCCTCCTCCGTTTCGGTCCGGCCGCGCTGGTGCCGCTCACCGTGTGGGTGTTGGCCGTTCAAGTGCTCCACGACACGGCCTGGACCTGGCCCCTGGTCGGTGCTGCGGTCGTCGCCGCGCTCTTCGGATGGACCAGCGCCCGCCTGGGCCGGGAAGGCCGCGCCTTCGCCGGCTCCGCCGCACTGCTGTTCTGCGGCCTCACCTCAATTTTCGCCAACGTCTACCCCGTGGTCCTGCCCTCCACGATCGACCCCGCCCACCACCTGACGGTGGCCAACGCCGCCAGCAGCGACTACACCCTGGGGGTCATGACCGTCGTGGCGGCCATCGGCTTGCCCTCGGTGATGCTCGCTCAAAGCTGGAGCTATTGGGTGTTCCGCCGGCGCCTGACCACCGGCCATCTTCCCGCCCCCCACCCCGTCCTTCCCGCCGTTGCCCCAAGCCGCGCCGCGGGTACCCGACGTGAGGGTGTGCCGGGGACGGGCGCGGAGGGGAACCAGCAGGCATGAAACGTCCTCCGCTAGGCCCCGGTGGTGCTGCCACAGTCTTCACCCTCGGCCTCCTCGGAGCGCTCAAGGCTCTGGCTCTGATCGGCATGGCCGAAGCCCTGGCCCGCGGCATCGTCGGGGTCATCGCTCATGACACGGCGGCCTGGCAACGGGCTCTGCTGGTCGGGGTCGGTGCCGGGCTGCTGCGTGCCGCAACCACCTGGGCCACCCAGGTCGTCGCCGTCCGCGCCGCCGGTCGGGCGAAGCGAGGGCTGCGCCGAGAACTCGCCACCCGCCTCCTGGCCGGGTGCGGCCACGACGTCGGCGCCACGACCACTGTGGGCACCATCGGCCTCGACGCCCTCGACGACTACTACGCGCGCGTGCTGCCCTCGGTCACCGCCGCCACCACCGTGCCTCTGCTGGTCGGGGCGCGGATCCTGGCCGCCGACCGGGTCAGCGCCCTCATCATCGTGCTCACCGTGCCCCTGATTCCGGTGTTCATGGCACTGATCGGGCTGCACTCCCAGGACAAGGCTGAGGAGTCCTCCGCCGCCCTTCAACGACTCTCCCACCACCTGGTCGAACTCGCCCGTGGACTGCCCGTCCTCGTGGGCCTGGGACGGATCGAGGAGCAGGCTGCGGCGCTGCGCGATGTCTCCGAGCAGCACCGGCACACAACCATGGTGACCCTGCGCACCGCGTTCCTCTCCGCGCTCGTGCTCGAGCTGATCGCCACGCTCTCGGTCGCCGTCGTGGCGGTGTTCGTCGGCGTGCGCCTCGTCTACGGTGACCTCGACCTCCTGGTGGGACTCATTGCCCTCATCCTCGCCCCCGAATGCTTCGCCCCCTTCCGCGACCTCGGCGCAGCCTTCCACGCCTCCCAGGACGGCATGGCAGCCTTGCACCGCTCCCGTGAGATCGTCGCCGAGCCCCCGGCCCCCGACATCCGCAGACCGACGCCACCGGAATCGAACCCCGGCACGATCGTTCTTCAGTCGGACATCCCGGCGGAGCAGGCACCCATGGTGCGGATCAGCGGCGTGGTCGTGCGCTACCCAGGACGGCCCTCCCCGGCCATACCCGGTCTCGACGCCGAGATCCCTTACGGAACCATCACCAGCGTCGAAGGCCCCAGCGGCAGCGGAAAATCCACCCTGCTCGGCGTTCTCGCCGGAACCATCGAAGCCCAAGAAGGAACCATCTACGGGCTCGACCCCGCCGCGGTGGCGTGGGTGCCTCAGCGCGTCCATACCGTCGGTGAGACCGTCCTCGAGGAGATCCTGCTCTACGCCCACGACACCGCCTCCGCACACCACGCCCTCGCACGGGTCGGACTCACCGAGGTGGCCGGGGCGGACCCGAACCAACTCAGCCCCGGGGAATTGCGCCGCCTTGGCCTCGCCCGGGGTCTGGCCCGCCTCACCGCCGGGGCCCGGCTGCTGCTCCTCGACGAGCCCACCGCCCACCTCGATCCCACCAACGCGCACCGGGTCGAAACCCTCATCGAGGCCCTGCGCGGCACCACCACCGTGATCCTGGCCTCCCACGAAACCGAGATCACCGCCCTCGCCGACCAGAAAGTGCTCCTGGGGCAGCCCGCCAGCCCCCGCGGCGAGGGCGAACACCGCCGGCCAGGAACCACCCCCCTGGATGAGCAGCAGGCCCCCGATCGCCAGGGCGGGGCGCTCACTTCTTCGCCCGTCGAGACCTCCGGTGGTGCATTGGGCGAGCTCGCGGCGTTCCTCGCCTCCACTCGCTGGCGCATGCTGGGGGCGGCGGCCCTGGGTACGGCCGCAGCACTGTTCGCCGCCGCCCTCACCACGCTGTCGGGCTGGCTGATCGTACGCGCCAGCGAGCAACCGGGAATCATGTACCTGATGGTCGCCATCGTCGGCGTCCGCTTCTTCGGCATCGGCCGCGCCGTGCTGCGCTACGCCGAGCGACTGGCCACCCACGACGCCGTCCTGTCCGCCACCACCGAGCTCAGGTTCCGGATCTGGGCCGGGCTGGCCGCCCGAGGCCTGGCCTCCCGGGCCCTGGCCACCGGTGGGGCGGCGCTGGAGCACTTGGTCGACGCCGCCGACCGGGTCCGCGACCTGGCCCCGCGGGTCCTGCTGCCACCGATGGCTGGGGTCGGCACCGCCCTGGGGGCTGTCGTGGCCGTCATGGCCCTGTGCCCCAGCGCGGTGCCCACGCTACTGGTCGCCGTCCTCGGCGGGCTGTTCGCCGGGCCCGTCGCGGCGCTGCTGGCCGATCGCTCGGCGGCCCGCCACCTCACCGTCGTGCGCTCCAGGGTGATCCGCCGCTTCGCCGCGATGGTCGCCGCCTCCGACGAGCTGCGCGCCAACGATCGAGCCAAGGACATGCTCGCCCGGCTGGACGACCTCGAGCAGCGCGCGGACACGTCGACCCGCTCCAGTGCCTGGGCGCGGGGCCTGGGCGAGGCCGTCGTGGTGCTGGCCTGCTCCCTTTCCTCCGTGCTGATGCTGGCAACCACCGCCGAAGCCCTGGCGGCGGGCACGATTTCCGCACCGGTCGTCGCCGCACTCGTGCTGCTGCCTCTGGGCCTGATCGATCCGCTGCTCGGCGTGGTCGATGCGGTACAGCAGTGGCCCGCGCTGGCCCAGTCGCTGCGCAAGGTCCATGCCGTCACCTCCACAACCACCCGCCACGAGCGACCGCAGCCCCCCGCCGGGCTGGTTCCGGCTCAGGTCCAAGAGCTGACGCTGGCCGACATGGCCGTCACCTGGCCGCATGCGCCGGCCCCGGCATTCCGCCACCTCCAGGCCACCGTGCGCCGCGGCCAGTGGCTCGTCGTTGAAGGTCCCTCCGGCTCAGGCAAGTCCACCCTGCTGGCGACCCTGCTCGGCCACTTGCCCGCTGCGGAGGGCTCATGGCAGGTCAACGGCTGCGACAGCACCACCTTCGACGCCCGGCAGCTGCGGCGGTGCTTCGCCTGGTGCCCCCAGGAGGCGCACCTGTTCGACTCCACCATCCGCGGCAACCTCCTGCTCGCCCGGGGGAAAGACGATCGGCCCACCGATGAGGACATGTACGAGGTCCTCACCCGTGTGGGCCTGGGCCCCTTCCTGGACAGCCTTCCCCGGGGCTTGGACACACCAGTCGGGCCCAGCGGCGGGGAGCTCTCCGGGGGGCAACGTCAACGCGTCGCCGTGGCCAGGGCACTGCTCACCCGCGCCGACGTCATGCTCCTCGACGAACCCACCGCTCACCTCGACGCACCCGCTGCCCACTCGCTGATCTCCGACCTGCGCTCAGCACTGTCCGACCGCATCGTCGTGCTCGTGACCCACCACGCCGAACAACGTGCTGGAGCAGACGTCCACCTCCGCCTACCAGGGGTGCACCAGCACCGCCCACCGCAACCCAGGGACCATGCGCAGGCCAGAAACGGCGACCGGTCACTGACGCGTGTTCTCTGACCGCCCCGCCAACGCAGACGATCTCCCAAGACATCACAGCCCCAGATGGGATACACCTCTCCCGGGGACTCCGCGCGACCTGTCCTCAGCCGCCGACGCTCGGCCGGCCTGCGCTGGCGCGGGTTGATCCAGATGGCTCCAGCGGGACGTCATGGTGCATAGAACCGTCCCGTCACGAGACACTGCTCGATTCCCTCACACTTCCGGGGCGCTGGAAGTGTCGGTGCTGTTGTTCGCTGTGGCGTCTTCCGTGGATGGCGCAGTGGCGGGGCGGGGTGCGCGGCCCAAATCCACCACACGGTAGATGAGACCCGCCACCAAACCCCCCAGCAACGGGGCGACCCAGAACAGCCACAACTGGGACAGGCTCTGTGCGCCACCGATGGCCGCGGTGCCGGTGGAGCGAGCCGGATTCAGCGATCCGCCGTCGAACGGCGCCAGGATGGTGAGCAGGAACGCGAAGGTCGCCCCGATCGACACCGGGGCCAATACCGCGTTGGCCCGTGGGGCGGTTGAACCCAGAACCACGAGGACGAACAAGGTGCTCGCCACGAACTCAATCAGAAGCACGGTGGGCCAGCCGGCTTGGGACGTGGAGTTCTCCCCGTAGCCGTTGGCCACCGCCCCCAGAGCCTGGGCGGTGGTTGCAGCATCGATCAGTGTCATCAGCACCGCCCACAGCAACCCCACCGCGGCCAGGGCCCCCAGCACCTGGGCCACCACGTAACCGATGGCGACCTTGGGCGAAGTGCGCCCGGCCACGACCGCCGCCAGGGTCACGGCAGGATTGAAATGACCCCCGGAGACATGCCCGAAAGCCACCAGCACCGCCAGCAGCCCCAGCCCGAAACCCAGTGCTGAATCGATGACCTGGGTGGCGAAAATCCCGGTGCCCACCCCGGCGAAAATCAGCACGGTAGTGCCCGCGAACTCCGCCGCCCACCGGGCACCGGTGGAGGGAGCCGGGGACACCTCGTGGGTGCCGGAATCTTTGCGCACCGCTTTCGGAACCGGAGCCACCAAATCCTGAAAGTCGAGGGCGGCCGTTCCAGCAGCACGGGCGGGCGCTGTGGATCCCGCAGCAGCATGTTGTGCGGTGTTGTCGGTCATAGGGGTTCTCCTGAACGTTGTATCGACACGGCAGTGCCAGAAGGGCAGGCCAGTAAGTCTAGGCGCCGGGCGCCGCTGCAATAGGACCACGGCTAGCTGAATGGTTTTTGAGCACGGGCTCAAATGTGTCGGCCCCACAGCAGGTCCTTGCTGGTCGGTCGCCTCGCTGACGACGAAGCGGCGGTTCCGTCGGATGACGGAATCCGTGGTGGGTCCGGCCCCGGTAGGGAAGAAGCCCATCGGGTCGGACATCGCTGAGGTGGTGGGCCAGGATGTGATGACTCTACGACCTCACCGGTCCTGGAGGCTGGAATGGGTTGCTGCTGGTGCCCGAGTCGGAGGCGACCGTTCACAGGCCCGCACGGCGCGCCCGGAGACGCGGCAGCGGACACAGCCAGGGCACAGGAAAAGGATAAGTCCGGGATAGTCCGCCCTGGTCAAATGGGGGTGGAGGGGCCTCGAGGGCCCGGACCGGTGGGCGGGGGCCCGCCGGTACATCCCAGAGAAGGAGCCCATCAGCATGGTCAGCATCCACCACCCGACCTCGGGGACGCGAGGGCCAACTGGGGACGCAGGTCTCCCGCTGGTGAAAAAGTCCCGGTTGGTGGGCGTCGATGCCGCCCGGGGTCTGGCTCTGGTCGGGATGTTCTCCATCCACATCTTGCCGGCCTGGGATCCCGAGACCTACGAGGTCACCTTGCAGTGGCAGCTGTTCGCCGGCCGGGCCGCGGCCTTGTTCGCGCTGCTGGCCGGGGTGGGCCTGGCGTTCTCCACCGGCGGGCGCACGCCCCACCGGGGCCGGACGATGACCGCCGACCGGGTGGGGCTGCTCATCCGGGCCGTGCTGATCACTGTGCTGGGCCTGCTCGTGAACCAGGCCATGCCGGAGGACCCGCCCGCCTACAACATCTTGACCTACTACGGGATGTTCTTCCTGCTGGCCATCCCCTTCCTGCACCTTCCCGCCCGGACCCTGTTCATCCTCGCCGGGGTGACGGCGGTGACCGCCCCGGTGCTGATGCAGGCCCTGCGCGGCGTGCTGCCCGCGATGGAGGTCTACAACCCCACCATCACCGGGGTGCTCACCGACCCCGGCACGGTGCTCTCCCAACTGTTGTTCACCGGCACCTATCCTGCGGTCCCATACCTGACCTACCTGCTTGCCGGCGTAGCCATCGGCCGGCTCAACCTGCGGTCCCTGCACGTCCAGGGCCGGCTAATCGGGGCGGGCCTGGTCCTGGCTCTGGCCGCGTGGTTGGTCTACTGGGTGCTGATCATGCAGGCCGGCGGCTACGACCAGCTGATGAGCTCCACCCCGGGACTGAGCCAGGAGCAGATCGACGAGATCATCGTGTGGGGCCCCGACCCCGTCCTGCCTGACACGTCGTGGTGGTGGCTGCTGATCCCCGGCCCGCACACCAACACCCCGATCGCGGTCCTCTACGGCCTCGGCTCCGGTACGGCCGCGCTGGGGGCGTTCCTGCTCATCGGGCGGAAAGCCGGCGCCTGGTTGCTGCCGCTCAGTGCCGCGGGCTCCATGACCCTGACCCTCTACACCGCCCACCTGCTGGCCCTGGCCGCCATGGTGCACTACGAGGTGCCCCTCCTGTGGTTCCTCATCCACGCAGGCGGGGCGGCGGTGTTCGCAGTAGCCTGGCAGCGCGCCTACGGCCAGGGCCCGCTGGAGCGGGCCCTGGCCCGGACCGCCGGCGCCGGACGTGGGCTCGTCCTCACCTCCGCTCGACGCGAAGACTGAGCCCGGACCCAGCCGCTGCAGCGAATGGGCCCGTCGGGCTCCGGATGCGCTCGGTTCCCCGTCAAGGGGCCTGCCGTCGGAGTCAATCGGCAGGCCTGTGTACATGCTGGTGGCCCGAGGCAGAACATGAGGACACCGCCGTTGGCGGGTAGAGCACCTGCCTGGGCTCTCCGAGCCCCTGGCCGGGATCGCGTGACGAGGATTGGCACGCGTGCGGAATGAGGGGCGTCTTGGGAGACGATGAAGGGAGGCCAGCTTGCAGAGCGCCGTTCCTGTCTGGCCCGGCTGAGCTCGGGACGGACAAGGGCTCACTCCTCACGAGGTACTCCAGCCCGCGACGCACGGGGCTGATGCTCGATGGACTCAGGTCCTGGTGACTACCGGGGACCTTGACCGGTCACCAATGGGCCGGGGGCATGACCACTTCGGTATCGGTTGCGTTCCCTGGCGACGGTGGCGCTGGGCCCGAATGCTGGCAGATGCGCCATGGGATAACATATGCAGATCTAGTCAGGTGTGAGGAGTTCCCATGGTCCAAGTCACCCCGCTGGAGACCTGCGTGGTCGTCGCGGCCCACCCCGATAAGGTGGCGTTGACCCGGCAGAATATTCCCGAGCACGCCGAGGCAGTGCAGCTCGCCGCGATGTTCAGGTTGTTCGGTGACCCGCGGCGGGTGCGGATTCTCTACGCGTTGTGCGAGGCCGGTGAGTTGTGCGTGTGCGACCTCTCTGCCGCGGTGGAGGTCCCGGAGTCGTCGGTATCCCAGGCCTTGCGCCTGTTGCGCGCTGCCGGGGTTGTCGAAAACCGACGGGACGGGCGGATGGTGTATTACCGTCTCTCCGATGCGCACGTGCGGATGTTGCTCGATCTCAGCCGTGAGCACACCCGGCACGGGCGGAGCTCCTGATGGGCGCCGGACACAGTCACGGACCGGCGATGCCCGCCGCAGGGCACGCGGGTGGGCGCTATCGCCGGCGGCTGGCTGCGGCGTTCGCGCTGACGGCGACCTTCTTCGCCGTCGAGCTCGTCGCCGGGTTGATCGCCAATTCCCTGGCACTCATCTCCGACGCCGGCCACATGGCCGCCGACGTAGTGGCCCTGGGCAGCACGTTGCTGGCCACCCACCTTGCCGCCAGGCCGGACACCACGGGTCGGCGCACGTATGGCTCCTACCGGGCCGAGATCTTCGCCTCCGGCCTGGTCGTGCTGATCATGCTCGGTGTCGGCGCCTACGTCATCGTCTCGGCCGTCGGCAGGCTCGGTGATGCCCCCGACGTGACCTCTGGGACAATGCTCATCGTCGGCTTCATCGGACTGGTCATCAACATAGTCTCCATGCTCCTGCTGCGCAGCGGGTCCAAGGACAGCCTGAACGTCAAGGGCGCCTACTTCGAGGTGGTGGCCGACGCCGCCGGCTCGGTGGGCGTCATGATCGCTGGTGCCCTGATCATCCTCACGGGAAATCCGATCTGGGACATCGTCGTGGCCGCCCTCATCGCGGTCTTCGTCATCGTCCGGGCGCTGATCCTTGGACGGCAAGTGCTCGCCGTGCTCGGCCAGCACGCCCCAGCCGGCATTGACCCCCAGACCGTCGCGGCCACCCTTCGCGATGTGGAGGGGGTAGCTCAGGTCCACGACCTGCACCTGTGGACGCTGACCTCAGGGATGAACGTGGCCACCGCCCACCTCGTCGCGGCCCCCGACACGGATCACCAGGAGGTTCTCGTCGGCGCTCAGGGCGTGCTACGTGAACGATACGCAATCGAACACGCCACCTTGCAGGTGGAACCCGTCGATCGGCCCGGCTGCCACGACCTGGCCTGGTGAAGACCACTCGAGAAGGGCTCACCGACATCGATTCCCCAGCGCGGCGACGCCCCTAGCGGTTCTCGGTGCGCTGCTGCAGCTGCTCCAGGTAGGCGTTGTAGGCATCCAAATCCGGGGTGCCGCTGACGGTGGCCTCGGCCTCGTCGCGGGCGGCGTTGCGCGCATCCTCGCGGTGCCATTGGCTCATGATGAACAGCAGGATCAGCACGGACGGCAATTCACCGTAGGACCAGGCCAACGAGCCGGCCAGGACCTGGTCGGCCATCGGGTCAAGGTTCCAGCTGCCTGGCGGGGTGGCGAAAAACTCCACGACGGGTAGCGGAGCCATCATGACGATGACGCCGAAGAAGGCGTGCAACGGCATCTCGGGGACGATGTCGGCCAAGCGACTGCCGTAGGTTTGTTTGGCTGGCAACGGGTCGGCCGACAGCAACGGGATCGTGAACAGGATCCCGGAGGCCAAGAACAGCAGTTCCAGCCCGATGTGGCCGTACCAGGTGGGCAGCAACCGGTCGTCCAGTCCGCTGAGATACACCCCGTAGAAACTGACCAGGAACAACGGAACCAAGAAGGCAGGATGGATGGCGAGCCTGCCCCACCTCGAACGCAACCCCCACAGGGCCAGGCGCAGCACCACGGCGCCGGGCCCGCGATGGGGTGCAGCCCGCAGCAGCAAAGTGCCCGGGCTGCCCAGGACCAGCAGCGCGGGAACGAACATCATCAAAGTCAGCTGCTGGAACATGAACACGGAGAACATGTGCAACCCGTAGCCTTCGATTCCCGCGCCCATGGTGACCGCTGTGACCGCGCACCCGGCGAGGAAGCACAGGGTCCGCCACACCGGCCACCGCCGGCGTGCCCTCCATAGCCGGGTCGCTCCGGCGAAATACAACACAGCCAGCACCAGCGCGATGGCCGGGATGAGTGGAATCGGTTGCAACGTGGGGGCCAGGAAGTTCTCCAAGCTCGGCGGCTCGGACGGGACCCAGACCGGCCCGGCCATGTTGCGGTCAACCATGGTCACGGAAAGCATCGACTGCCATGAGGACATTTTTGCATGCCACAGAACGGTCCCGAGGTCCGGATCGGGCCCTGAGCCCAGGACCGGTCCAGGAGGGACGGGCCTGCCACGCCGGCCTCTCCCCGGACCTGCCCGCGATCTTGGGGATCGGGGCCGAAGAGCCCTGGTGGATTCCGGTCCCCGGCGCACAGCTGGGCCGAGCATGGGAACCGGTTCACGTCTGGGCCCGTCAGCTTTTGCGCGGACCCGGCCACGGGTGCTGATCCTGGCGTGCGAACGGAGATCATGATGGGTTGCGGCGCTTCTCCAACAGGTCCTCCATGTACTTGATCTCGGAGGCCTGGCTGGTGGCGATCGATTGCGCCAGAGAAGTCACCACGGGGTTGTCAGTGTGCTCCAGGATGGCCTGGGCCATGGCTGCTCCGGCTTGGTGGTGGGGGATCATCAACTCGAGGTAGAGCCGTTCGGCCTCCTGGCCTTGGGCGTCCTCCAGCTCGGCCAGCTGCTCGGCGGTGGCCATGCCCGGCATCCGCGCGTCCGGACCAGGGCTCGTGGAGTCCATGCCGGGCATGGATGTGTGGTCCTGATCGCCGTCGTCCATCCAGGCCATGGCCGGTTGGGATGAGGCCTGGGGCAACCCCCACACGGAGAGCCACCCGTACATCTGCCCGGCCTGTTGTTGCTGGGTGCGGGAAATGTCGTAGGCCAACCGGCGGATCTCCGGGTCATCCGTACGGTCACGGACCAAGGAACTCATTTCCACCGCCTGCAGGTGATGGGTCTGCATATCGCGGGCGAACCCGGCTTCCGGGCTGCCCTCCGCCGGGGTGGACGACGTTGGAGCGCTCAGCTGCCCCACCGCCCAGCCGGCCGCCACCAACAGCACGGCCGCCAGCACCAGCAGGACCCACCGTCCCCGGTGCCCTGCCAAGCTCCTGGAGGCGGCGCCGGTGGTGCTGGTGGTGTTCATGCGACCCGGCTGGGGGCATCGATGCCGCCGGTGCAGGATGCCCCGGGCTCCGGGGCGTCGGGGGACTGCCAGTACTTGGTCACGAACTGCTCCAGGCGCTCATCTTCCGGGGAGTCCAGGGCGACCTGAGCCCCCCACGCCGAGATCATGATGGGGGCGCCCAGATCTTCGTAGGGGGAGAGCACCACGTAGGTGTCCGGGACGGCCTGGCGTAACTCAGCCACCTGGTCCTCGGACAGGGCCGAGGGGTCGTAGGCGGCCCACACTGCCCCGTGCTCCAAGGCGTGCACGGCGTTCTCCTCGGGCACCGGCTCGGTGTAGACCCCGCAGTTGAGCCAGTCACTGGCGTGGTCCCCGCCCACCGGGGGGGGACTGCTCGTAGTCCACCGCGGTCTCCACGTGGGAGTTGCCGAGGCCCTCGAAGGTCTGCAGCCCGGCGATCTCGATGTCCTCCCGCGCCTGGGGCGGGGGATCGTTGATCACCGCCACCGTCACCAGGGCCCCGACCGCCGCGACAGCCGTCACCGCACCCGCGCCCGCCAGGACCCGCCGCCTGCGGGTGGCCCGGGCATCGGCCGCCCAGTGCTGATCCAGCAGCGCCGCACGTTCCTGCCGCGCCCGCTCCGGGTCCGTACCACCAGCCATGCGTCCTCCTTGAAAGGCCCAAAAAGGGTCTTGCTCCTCATGAACGGGCAGGACAGTAGCTCACTGCGCTGAGCCTTTCCTGCAAGGCCTTCTTCGGAAGATCGTCCACCACCCACCCCTGGACATGTCGGCGAGTGTGCATCCTCGAGCGCAGGAGAGGCGCGTCCTCGGTGGCTAACGGCGACGACGCAGAAGATCCAGGCCTGGGGCGGGATGTGAGGACCGGGTGCGCACTCCTTGCTGGTCGTTCAAAGAGGACGCACCCGGAGTATGTGATGCCTGAACCGGCTCAGCGTAGGCAAACCTGGACCGGCCCGGAGCCGAAGTTGACGCTGTCGAGGACCGCCTGGTGGCCGTTCCGGCCGCCGTGCACGGCCTCGCCACCCCCGGGATGGACCCCGATGTGGGCGCCCCCGGGGAGCAGTCGACGAGGACATCGGTCTAGGTCTGGACGGTGGAGACGCGGGCGCCGGACTCAAGTGATCGGCCGGTTAGCCGCGGAAAATGGTTCCGGCCGCGCCCAGCGCATCACTCACCGCCGCAGTACAGGCCTGATCCCGGACGGTGTCACCGGAACGACCGATGTCCGACGGGGGTGTTTTCGGAGAGAAGCACCCCCGCAGCAGGTGAAGAGCGCAGCAGGTGCGCGTGAGGTAGAGGCGGCCCGGTCCCGGGTGAGAGCGGTCCGGGTAGCTGCTGCGGTGACCCCGTGGGGCACCGCAGCAGCGAGTCCGGCTCAGCGGTAGGTGTAGTACCCGTCGACGGGCATGGCGTTGACGGAGTGGACGAAGGTGCCCTGGGTCGGGTTCAACGCCGAGACCATCTTGCCGCCACCGATGTAAATGCCGATGTGGTTGCCACCGTTCTGGGACACCAGGTCACCGGGCTGCGGGGTGGAGGTCGGGGTGGCCGCGGCGATCTGCTGGGAGCTGGTGCGGGGGATATCGATGCCGTTCTGGGCGTAGACCCAGCCGGTGAATCCGGAGCAGTCCCAGGCCCCGAAGGAGGTCCCGCCCCAGACGTAGCCGGTGCCCACACCCTGCATGGCCGTGCCCACGATGCCGCCGGCTGCCGGGGCGAGTTCGGTGGTGGCGGTGGACTGCGGGGTCACGCTCGAGGTGGCGGCGCTCTGCTGCGGGGCCGGGGCCTGGTCGGCGGGGGCGGCGGGCTGCGCGGCGACCGGGGCCTGGTAGGTGTAGGAGGCCAGATCGGCCATCGCCGAGGCCGGAGCCGCATAGGAGGACCCGGAGGCGGCGGGGATCTCGGCGTAGGCCTGGGCCGGAGCGATGGAGCCCACCAACGCTGCGCCGGCGGCGGCGATGACGGTGGTGGTGCGCACGGCGCGCGAGGAGGTCTCGGCGCGGTGGCGGGCAGTGTTCTGCGTGAAAAGCGACATGGGTGGATTCCTCCCTTTGCCTACGAGGTGAGCTGTCGGATGCGGGTGGGAGACACCCGGCCGCAGAACGCACGCGCTCTGAACGGCTTAACCCCAAGGCCCCGGTACACCGGGACCGGTAATGGTTCCCCCGCTTCTGCCAAGCGATTTCTCTTCAGGAACCCCGGGCACCGGCAGAACTCGGCGATGTGCCACGGGGGCGCCAAGAAGATCAGCTCTCGGCACGCGGAGGACGATACAGGGCCCACCCCCTAATGTCACGTTTTGGTCACGGCCGCTGATCGGGTGGTCGCCTTGGTTGCCGAGGGTGCTCAGCACCGTGTTCCCGACCCAGCGGAGCTTCGTTTCGAGCGGGAACGTCAGGGTGTTCACCGTTAGCGGGGGCGTGGCCGGGGAGAGTCCCTGGTGGGCCCGAAGATGCACACCCTCGGCACGCCTGCGGCGGCCTGTCAGCACTGGGAGACCGCCGGTGGCTGCGGTGGGCGGTTTACGCGCGTAGGGTAAGAAAAGCGATCGAGGCTCTCGGGCGGTGGCTTCGGAGAATATCGGGAGGATAAATTCAGCGCGCACTCATATCTGCCGTAATCCGCCATCCGCCATCCGAACGAAGCACATTTCTTCATCGAATCTTCATGCCTTCAGCGTGTAGAGGAAGAACGGGCACGCTCAAGGGCAGGACAGGAATCGATGTGTTCGCCGGCAGGTGATTCGACTGCATGGCCTTAGGGGCACGCCCGGGGGTCAGTGTTCAGACGGCATCGACACGGCCGCCTCCAAGACGTTGATTCCGTTTGCGGCAACGGGAAATCCGGAGGATGCTTCGTCTGCTGCTTCCTCGATACTGCCGGTATATCCGGGCAGGACCAGGGCGCACCCCAGGACGAGGGCGGTGCTGGTGCGCTTCACAGGGGGCCTCCAACCGGCGGGGCGAGCGGGCAACGGCATCGGCCGCTCGAGACGCCAACAAGATATCCGCCTCGCCGTGGCGACGCCTGCCATGCCCTTGCGAAATGACCGCCTCCTACCCGAGGGGGTGGTCGTTGCGATCCATCTGCCAGTCGGCCAGGTCCACGGAGACCGCCGCGGCGGCGCCGGCCCACAGAGAGAAGTCGAGCCATTTCCCGCTGAGCTGGAACCGGTCGTCGCTCACGGTCGGTCCTGCCCGGCGGGCCCGCCTTGGCCGAGCGGGACGGTGTCCTTCCAGAAGCCCTGGGCGCGGAGGAACCTCTCGAGGTTCTCGCGGTGGTCGGGGCACGCCAGCCAGCTCTTGCGGTGGTGTGGGGTGTGGATGCGCGGGTTGTTCCAGCGGATCCGCCACGCAGCGTCCGCGCCGCAGCCCTTGCGGGAGCACTGCAAGTTGTCGGGTCCGGCCGGTGGTGCCGCGGATCCGTGCGGGGACAGCGATCTGAGCCGGTCGGTCTCCACGGCGGTCGTGCTCCTCAGGGTACTCGGGCAGGCTCACCGGACAGCCCCGCGTCAGGCTCAGGCCGCGGCGCCGGGAGGTGTCGTCCTCGACAGTAGCGGAGGAAGCCGGGTTCCCGCTGGGAGCAACCGTGCTCCCAGGGCCCGATGTCGCGGTCTGCGGGGCTCTCGTTGCGGTGTCTTTCCGTCGTCGCCGTGACCGGTGATGGACTCACCCGCCAACACGGGGTGAAGTGTCCCTCGTCATCAGGACACCCACGGCAGTGTGGCCCCTGCTCAGCGTAGGATTCCCGCCTTGACTTCGAAGTCGTTTGTATAGTTTTCCTCAAGATGGCGTGAAGATTCCCCATAACTTGCCCTCTGGTAGCTGTACGGGCTGTTCTTCCGGACCGGGGAGGGCATAGTTTGCGAGTGAGAACACCCCGTTCTCATCACCCCGTGCACGGGCGTTAGGGTGCCCCAGTCTTTGCTCCCCTTAGGCTGGGGCACCCGTCGATAATGTGGAGAAGCGACGTAGCCCGGACCGAAGAATCCGACGGATCCGAGACTGGCTCGCGGGCCCCAATTGGCAATCCGATCGCAAGACCCCCAACCCCTCTCCAGTGAGCATCATCATCCCGGTGCTCTCGCTGGTCATCATGCCGGTGCTGGCCGCGGTCAAGAAGAAGGCCGGCACGGCCCTGGGTGACGACCTGATTCTGGCTGGTGCCGCCGAGACCAGGATTTGCGCGCTGCTGTCCGTCTCCACTCTGACTGGGCTGACCCTTTTCCCGCTGACCGGCGCGGCGTGGGTAGACCCGGTGGCCGGGCTTATCCTCTTCGCCTTCGCCCTCCCCGAGGGCAAGGAGTCCGGGGCGAGCTTGTCGAGAGCGACGACGAGGACGAGGACTGATCGACATCCCGTTCCACCACGCTGGTCACGATCACCACGCAATGCTGAGGGGCCTTGTGCCTGGCATGGCCCTCAGCTGTCCCCGGCGGGCTTGCGCATCCAGGACACAACACCCACTGCCTTACATGTGGCGGATTAGCGGTTGGCCTTCCGAGGCCCTGTGGAGCAGGCGAGTGCTAGCGGACATGCCAATCTCCCTGTAGGCGGACACGTACCTCCCTGCTGACGGACAGCTGATCTCCCTGTTCTC
>NZ_CANMRA010000038.1 GCF_947500125.1 uncultured Kocuria sp.
AGACGCCATGCCACCACGATCCGCTCCTCCGTCCCGGCAGTCACGCCGAAGCACATCACGCTTTCCCAACACCTACTTAGCGCGTCATATTGTTTGCACCTGCACATTTCGTGGCAGAGTCGTTCCGTGAGAACCGAGGAGAAGCGCATCGCGCTGCTGATCGACGCCGACAACGCGCCGGCGTCGAAGATCGACGTGGTCCTGGCCGAGGTGGCCCGCCACGGCGCCGCGAACGTGCGGAGGGCCTACGGCAACTAGAAGAGCCCGCGCCTGCAGCAGTGGGAGGCCGTGCTGCACACCTATGCGATCCGCCCGACCCAGCAGTTCGACTACAGCACCGGCAAGAACGCCTCCGACATGGCCATGGTGATCGACGCGATGGACCTGCTCCACGCCGGGTCCGTCGACGGCTTCGCCGTCGTCTCCGGCGATGCCGACTTCACCCCGCTCGTCATGCGGATCCTCACGGAGGGCGCCAAGGTGTACGGCTTCGGGCAGCGGCAGACACCGGAGCCGTTCATCAACGCCTGCTCCCAGTTCACCTACGTCGAGGGACTGGGCGAGTCGGTCCCGGAGAACCAGGAGAGCCCGGAGAGCCCGGTGACGGCGTTGACCCGGGTGCCGCAACAAAAGCTGCGCGGTGACGCCCGGCTCGTGAAAATGCTCCGCAGTGCCGTCGACGCCGCCGGTGGGGAGGACGGGTGGGCCAATCTTGCCGCCGTGGGCCACCAGATCGGCAACCAGGCGTCCTTCGATCCGCGTAACTACGGCTACGCCAAGCTGAGC
Organism: uncultured Kocuria sp.; assembly: GCF_947500125.1. Lineage (GTDB taxonomy): Bacteria > Actinomycetota > Actinomycetes > Actinomycetales > Micrococcaceae > Kocuria. The sequence goes on from NZ_CANMRA010000038.1 coordinate 787, forward strand.
GGCATGGTCGAGGCGACGGGACTCTTCGACGTCCGCCGACAGAGCCACGGTGTGTTCGTGCGGGACAACCGCCGCAAGTGACCCCCCCCATGGGTTACACCCAGGCGGCCAACCCGAGCTGTGTCTACTGCCACCGCTCCGATGGCGTCGAGTCCCCAGGGCGGTCGCATGTCCCCACGCCGAATCCTGGGGAACTGCGACCGCCCTGGGGAGTCGAGGCAGGAAGGCGTCGAGCGTTGGGGAGTCGGCGGGAGGGGGGGCGGCGTGCGGGTCCGGCGCGCGGGGTGGGTCAGAGGGCCGGCGGGGCGTTCAGGTCGCGCGCGCTGAAGGTGTCGCAGGCGTCGAGGTCGCCGGTGCGGTAGCCGGCGTAGAACCACAGCTGCCGCTGGGCGGAGGCGCCGTGGGTGAAGTTCTCGGGGCTGACCCGGCCCTGGGTGGTCTCCTGGATCCGGTCGTCGCCGATGGCCGAGGCGGCGTCGAGGGCCTGGTCGAGCTCCTCCTGCGAGATGTCGCCGAGGTCCACGGCCCCGGAGGTGTCCCCGGCGGCGCCGCCGGCCCACAGCCCGGCCAGGCAGTCGGCCTGCAGCTCGACGCGCACGGCCCCCGACTCCGGTCCCTGTGGGTCCTGCTGGGCGTAGCCGAGCGTGCCGATCTGGTTCTGGATGTGGTGGCCGAACTCGTGGGCGAGGACGTACTCCTCGGCCAGCGGGCCGCCCTCGGCGCCGAACTGGGTCTGCAGCTCGTCGAAGAACGCGACGTCGAGGTAGGCGGTCTCGTCGGCGGGGCAGTAGAACGGGCCCACGGCCGAGGACGCCGCGCCGCAGCCGGTGTTGGTCTGCCCCTCGAACAGCTCCACGCCGGGCATCACGTACTGCTCGCCCGTGGCCTGCGGCAGGTAGTCCTCCCAGAACTGGTCGAGGCTCTGCGCGGTGGCGATCATCCGGCAGTCGGTGTACCGGTTCGCGTCCTCACCGGTCTGGCACCGTTCGGCCCGCTCCTGCTCCACAGCGGTCTGCGGCCCGGTGTCCTGCCCGTCCCCGCCGGTGATGGCGTCGATGCCGTCCTGGCCGAAGAGCAGGCCCACGATGAGCAGCAGCAGACCGCCGCCCAGTCCGCCGCCCACGGCGATCCCGCGTCCTCGCCCGCCGCCGCTGCCGACGCGCGAGGCGTCCAGCTGGGAACTGTCGTCGAAACTCATGGCTGAAGTGTAAGCCGTCTGATCATGGTGCGGCCGGAGCGCTCGGTCGGTGCGTTCAGTCGAAGCCGCGGGCGGCGAGGGCCTCACCGGTGCGCTGGGCGTAGGCGACCGTGGAGATCACCGCCGGGGTGACCAGCCGCACGGGGTTCGGGCGCAGGCCACGCGCCCGCACGGCGTCGCGCAGCTCGCCCACGGCTCCCACGATGAAGGGGATCGAGCGCAGCATCAGGGAAATCGCCAGGCCGATGCGCTCCGGGTCCGCCCCGACCAGCCGCACCGGCGAGCACAGCCACACCACGCCGTCGAGCAGCTCCGGCAGGGGCGTGGTGTGCATCAGCCCCCGGGTGACCACGAGGAAGACGACGATGGTCAGCACCACGTCGGCGGCCTGGGCCGGGCCGGCGGTCAGCACGTGGTACACGGCCAGCAGGAGCAGCACGGGCAGGGCGGGCGCGAGCCCCCGCCACCACTCCCGGACGCCGATGCCCGCGGCGGACCCCGCGATCATCAGGGCCACGGTCAGCGCGGTCGGCACCGGCCACGAGGGGGAGAGCACCACGGCCAGGGTCACGACGACGATGCCGAGCCCCTTCACCCGGAGCGAGGCGCGGTGCAGGAGGCCGGTGCCGGGGGAGTAGCTGCCGAAGAGGTCCGGTCCCCGGCTCACGGGCGGGCCTCCTGGGGAAAGCCGTGGGCGCACCACTGCTCGTAGGCGGGGAGGACGTCCTCGGGCGGACCGTCCGCCACCAAGGTCCCCTCGTGCAGGACCAGGACGCGGGGCGCGGTCGCGGCGAGGCCGAGATCGTGCGTGGAGACGAGCAACTGGTGCGGGAGCCCGTCCAGCAGCCCCATGAGCCGTCCCCGGTTGCGCAGGTCGAGCAGGGTCGTGGGCTCGTCGAGGACGAGCACGGCGGGCTCCACGGCCAGGACCGCCGCGAAGGCCGCCAACTGGCGCTCCCCGCCGGAGAGGTCGTAGATGCTGTGCTCGGCCCGGTGGCCGATGCCCACGCGCTCGAGCAGCTCGAGCGCGGCGCTGCGTCGTCGTCCCCGGGGGACGCCCGCCCCGCGCAGGGACAGCTCGACGTCCTCGACCGGGGTCGGCATCACCAGCTGGGAAAGTGGATCGGTGAACACGAAGCCCACCTGCCGCCGGGCCGCGCGCACGTCCCGGGCCACGTCCGTGCCGTGCACGGTGACCGTGCCCGACGACGGGCGGACCAGGCCGTTGAACAGCCGCAGGAGCGTGGACTTGCCGGACCCGTTGAGCCCGACCACGGCCACCCGCTGCTCGTCCAGGCGCACCTCCAGGTCCCGCAGCAGCGTCAGCTCACCCGAGGCGGTGGGTGCCCTGACGGTGACGCGGGAGCACACGAGGGCCGCGGCCCCGAGGGTGGCCGGCACGGGTCAGCGCGTGCCCGCGATCCGGGGGAACGCCTTGTGCACGCCCACGGCGATGACCGCGGCGAGCACCACCTTGATCAGGTCGCCGGGCCAGAACACGAGGTCGGCGAGGAACGCGTCCTGGAAGGGCAGGCGCGCGTTGACCACCAGGCCGAGGATGCCGCCGATCCGGATCACCACGAAGCCGGCCAGGGCGGCGGCCACCAGCCGCAGGGTGTAGGCGCCCGTGCGCTCGTAGCGGGCGTTGGTCGCGCCGCCGTCGTTGGCGCGGCGGGACGGGATCAGCCACTGGGCCACGTAGCCGGCCGCGGCCGCGGCGAACGGGAACGCCAAGATGTAGCCCGCCGAGGGCCCGGCGAGCACGCCGAGCCCGCCGCGGAAGCCCGCGAAGACCGGGACGCCGATCAGGCCCACCAGGACGTAGAGCGCCACCGCCAGGAGCCCGCGGGTCCCGCCCAGGACCAGGCCGGTCAGGAACACGGCGAGGGTCTGCAGGGTCAGCGGCACCCCCGCCGCGCCCAGGGGGATCCCGGGGAGCACGGACAGGGCGGCGGTGAGGGCGGCGAACACGGCGATGTTCGCGAGGTCCTCGGCGGTGATGGCGCGGCGGCGTTCGACGTTGGTCATGGCTCCCAGACTAGGGCTTGCGGGCGCCGGCGGCGGAACCCGGGCCCTTCTCGTCCGCGCTGCGGCTGCCGTCGTCGGCGTCGTCGTCCTGGCGGACGGCGTCGCGCTCCGTCGCCCCGAAGCGGCCGCCCAGGGTCTGCTGGTAGCGCATCCGCTGGTACCTCCACCGCTCGGCCATCGTGGCCTTGGCCTCGACGCGGTCCTGGGGGTTCACCGGGTCCGGGCCGAGCACGGGGTCGTCGCCGACCTGGTAGCGGCTGGACCAGACCTGGATCACCGCCCACGCGACGGCGGTGTACGGCACGGCCAGGATGGCCCCGAAGATGCCGCCGACCAGCGTGCCGACGGTCAGGGCGAGGAGCACGATGAGCGCGTGCAGGCTGAGCGTGCGGCCCATGACCACGGGTTGGAGGATGTTGCCCTCGATCTGGTTCACCACGATGATCCAGCCGACCACGGCCAGGGCGATGACGGGGCCGTTGGTCACGAGGGCGACGAGGGCCGCGATGATGCCCGCGACGGTCGCCCCGACCACGGGGATGAAGGCCGTGACGAAGACGAGCACCGCCAGCGGGACGGCCAGTGGGACGCCGAAGACCAGCAGGAACGCGCCGATCAGCACGGCGTCCACGAGCGCGACGAAGGCGGTGCCGCGGACGTAGCCGCCGAGCACCTGCGCGCCGCGGTCCACGGACTCCGCGAGCTTGGCGCGGCGCTCGCCGCGGAACCAGCGCAGCGCGAAGTTCCACATCTTCTCCCCGTCCTTGAGGAAGAAGAAGAGGATGACGATCATCAGCACGAGCCCGGTGATGAAGGAGGCCGCCGCGGAGAGGCCGCTCAGGGCGCTGCCGGCGAAGCTGCCGCTCGTGACGAACTCGGTGGCCCGGCGCAGGGCGGCGTCGACGCTGGCCGTGTCCACGGGCAGGGGAGTGGACTCGAGCAGCCGGCGCAGCTCGTTCCAGCCCTCCGAGGCCTGGGCGGTGAGCGTACCCCACTGGTTGCGCACGGTGAGCACGATGCCCGTGATCACCCCGCCCAGCAGGAGCAGGATGCCGAGGAAGGCCGTCAGGGTCGCGAGCAGGTTCGACCAGCCCTTGCGCTCGAGCCAGTTCACGACCGGGGACACCGCGGAGGCGAGGATCAGCGCGACCATGGCCGCGATCAGCACGACCTTGACCTGCAGCAGGAGCCAGACGAGGCCGAAGACGACGGCCGCGACGAGCAGGGTCTGCGCCGCGCGGGAACCGGCGCGCCCCAGCGTGTCGGCCCACGGGCTCACGGCGGGTGCGAGGGCCTGGGTGGTCTCCTCGAAACCGGCGGGTTCGACTCCGGGGCCCGTGGCGGGGATGGTGCTCGTGCCGGGGTCGAGCTTGCCGCCGAGAACGCTCTCGGCGTGCAGCGGCGCGGCGCTCGAGCCGCCGGACGGCGTGCTGTGCGGCTCTGGGCGTGCGGGATTTCCCATGCGAGTGCTCCTCGGGGGCGTGGGTGGGGAAGACAGGGCGGGCACCGCGGACGGGACGACGGCGATCGTCCCAACACTAAGGCGACTGTCGGAGGGCTGTCCAACATCACATCGGCAACCCGGGGCCGCTCCGGTAGAATGGACAGGTTGCCCGGTCAGGGCGCCCACACCTCCCCGTACTCCCCTTCGAAAGGTCTCCTCCGTGATCACTGTCCAGAACCTCGAACTGCGTGCCGGTGCGCGGCTGCTCATGGACGAGGTCAGCTTCCGCGTGGACAAGGGGGACAAGATCGGTCTCGTCGGCCGCAACGGCGCCGGCAAGACGACGATGACCAAGGTCCTCGCGGGGGAGACCCTGCCCGCCGGCGGGACGGTCACGCGCACCGGGGCCATCGGCTACCTCCCGCAGGACCCGAAGGTCGACGACATGGAGCAGCTGGCCCGCGACCGCATCCTCTCGGCCCGCAACCTCGCGGGCGTCATCGCCCGCCTGCGCCGCGCCGAGCAGGACATGGCCTCCGAGGACGACGCCGTGCGCAACAAGGCCATGCGCGGCTACGACCGGCTCGAGTCGGAGTTCCTCGCCGGCGGCGGCTACGCCGCGGAGTCCGAGGCCGCGACGATCACGTCCAACCTGGACCTGCCCGAGCGCATCCTCGGCCAGCCGCTGCGCACCCTCTCCGGCGGTCAGCGCCGCCGCGTGGAACTGGCCCGCATCCTGTTCTCGGACGCCGACATCATGCTCCTCGACGAGCCCACCAACCACCTGGACGCTGACTCCGTGGTGTGGCTGCGGGACTTCCTGAAGAACTTCCAGGGCGGGCTGCTGGTCATCAGCCACGACGTGGAGCTCATGGAGATGGTGGTCAACAAGGTCCTCTACCTGGACGCCAACCGCTGCGTCATCGACCTGTACAACATGGGCTGGAAGAACTACCTGCTGCAGCGCGAGCAGGACGCCCACCGCCGCAAGCGCGAGTACGCCAACGCGGAGAAGAAGGCCACCGCCCTGATGGACCAGGCCAACAAGATGCGCGCCAAGGCCAGCAAGGCCGTGGCCGCCCAGCAGATGATCAAGCGCGCCGAGCGGCTCATGAACGGCCTCGAGGGCGAGCGACAGGCGGACAAGGTCGCGAACATCCGCTTCCCGAAGCCCGCCGACTGCGGCAAGACCCCGCTGACCGCCCGGGACCTGTCCAAGTCCTACGGCTCCCTCGAGATCTTCAACGACGTGGACCTGGCCATCGACCGGGGCTCCCGGGTGGTCATCCTCGGGTTCAACGGCGCCGGCAAGACCACGCTGCTGCGGATGCTCGCGGGCGAGGCCCAGCCGGACACCGGTGAGGTGGTCCCGGGGCACGGCCTCAAGCTCGGCTACTTCGCCCAGGAGCACGACACCCTGGACCCGGACCGGACGGTGCTGGAGAACATGCGCTCCGCGGCCCCCGACCTCGCCGACACGGAGGTGCGCAACGTCCTGGGCTCGTTCCTGTTCCAGGGCGACGACGTCTCCAAGCCGGCCGGGGTGCTCTCCGGCGGCGAGAAGACCCGCCTGGCGCTGGCGACCCTCGTGGCCTCCTCCGCGAACGTGCTGCTCCTCGACGAGCCGACCAACAACCTGGACCCGGCCTCCCGCCGGGAGATCCTCAACGCCCTGCGCACGTACGAGGGGGCGGTCGTGCTCGTCTCCCACGACGAGGGCGCGGTCGAGGCCCTGGACCCCGAGCGCGTGGTGATCCTGCCCGACGGCACCGAGGACCTGTGGAGCCAGGAGTACCAGGACCTCATCTCCCTCGCCTGAGCCGGCCGGCGCCCTCTCCGGCGCCCTCTCCGGGGTCAGTCGCGGGCGGCGGAGGTGTGCTCGCGCTCCAGGGCGTCCAGCATCGCGTCCTCCTCGTCCTCCCACGTGGGGCGGGAGCGCTTCCGCTGCGGCTTGGGCCGCATGAGCGACTTCAGGTGGGCCGGCATGTCGTCGGCCATCTCCATCTGCCGGACCACGAGCTCCTCGTCGCCCTCGCCGATGTAGGTGCCGTCCTCGTCGTAGAACCGTGCGAGGCGGCGCTCCATCTCCTCGGCATACTGACGGTCCCACGCGTCGTTGCGGGCCTGCTGGCGGGCGGCGTAGCCGTAGGCCACGAAGAACAGGGCCGCGAAGGCGTACCACTGCAGCGAGTAGGACAGGTGCGGACCGGAGTCGATCTCCGGCTCGGGGGCCGGGGCGGGGGCCACCGCGGGCGCCGGGTCCTCGGCGAAGACCTCGCCGTAGGCCTCCGTGCCGACCGGCCGGTCCCAGCGCTCGCGCAGCTCCTCGAGGTCGATCGAGGCGATCTGCCCCTCGGGAGCGCCGCGACTGACGGCGGGCTCCCCGGGCTGGAGCCGGGCGGTGACCGTCACCTCGCCGGTGGGCGGGGCGGGCACCTCGTCGGGCATCCCGTTGGCCGCCTCGCCCGTGGGGATCCAGCCGCGGTCGAGGACCACGACGTCACCGTCCTGCGTGCGGAACGGGACGAGGACCTCGTAGCCGACGCGCCCGTCCTGCGGGCGGTTGCGCACCAGGACCTGGTCCTCCGGCAGGTAGCGCCCGGTCAGCCGCACGGGGTGCCAGGTGAGGCGCCCGTCGTGGGCGGCGAACTGTTCGGCGGCCTCCGTGCCGGTCAGGGGCTCGGCGCGGTAGTTCTCGGTGATCTTGGTGTTCTCACCGCTGAGGTAATCGTTGCGGTCCATCTGCCAGCCGCCCAGGTACACGGAGACCACGGCGGCGGCGCAGGCCAGGAGGAAGAAGCCGAGCCACTTGCCGCTGAGCAGGAAGCGGTAGTCGTTCATCCCCGCTGCTCCTGCGCGGGGCCCGCGCCGTCGAGCGGGACGGTGTCCTTCCAGAAGCCGCGCGCGCCGAGGAACTGCTCGAGGTCACTGCGGTGCTCCGGGCACGCGAGCCAGATCTTGCGGCGCTCCGGGTCGTGCAGACGCGGGTTGTTCCAGCGGATCTGCCACGCGGCGTCCGCGCGGCAGCCCTTGCGAGAGCACTGCGGGGTGTCGGGCCCGGCCGGGGGAGCGTCTCCGCCTCGCGGGGACAGCGATCCGAGCAGGTCGAACTCCACGGCGGTCGTGCTCCTCAGGGTCTTCGGTCGGGTCCCGGGACGGCCCGCGGCGGGCTCAGGCCGCGCCGCGGCGCCGGGTGGTGTCGTCCTCGACAGTAGCGGAGGAATCCGGGTCCCCGCTGGGAGCGGCCGTGCTCGCGGGGCCCGCCGGGGTTGTGCCGCCCTCGCCGTGGCCGGCGACGAACTCGCCCTCGAGCACGAACCCGATCGCCGGCGGCTCGGCCCGCGGTGCCGGTTCGGGCGCGGCCGCCAGCGCCGGCGCGCCCGGCGGCTCGTAGTAGTGGCTGGTGCGGGTGGACCGGTCGTTGCTGTTGGCCAGCAGCACCGCCATCCACGGCAGGATGGCCACGCCGAGGATCGCGACACCACGGACCCAGATGTTGTCGACCACCACGAAGGCGATGAGGCACACGATGCGCAGGCCCATCTGGATGCTGTAGACCTTCATCCGGTGGCCCATGTCCTGGGTGTGCGGCTCCGCCGTGGCGGTGATGGAGTGGACGTCGTCCTGGCCGGCGGTCTCGCCGGTCGTGAGATAGCGCTTGCTCATGGTCCTCCCAACAGACGTTCAATTGTCTCACCGGGGTCCGACATCGAGAAGGCGGCCTCGAGCAGGCGCCCTCCGGGGGCTGCCGGGCGGTCGACCGCGGCGACCGGTACGATTGGGGGGATTTCCCCGCGGGCCCGCGACCGTTCCTGGCCGCGGGCCCGCGACCTCCGACCGAAAGGCCCTCTTCCCATGGCAGACGAGCAGCGCAGCCTGGCACCCCGCACCGTCCTCGTGACAGGTGGCAACCGTGGGATCGGACGGGCCATCGCGGAGGCGTTCCGTGACGCCGGGGACAACGTGGCCGTCACCTACCGCTCCGGCGAGGCGCCCGAGGGCTTCTTCGCGGTGCAGGCCGACGTCACCGACTCCGCCTCGATCGACGCCGCGTACAAGGCCGTCGAGGCCGAGTTCGGTCCGGTCGAGGTGGTCGTGGCCAACGCCGGGATCACCCGGGACACCCTGCTGCTGCGGATGAAGGAGCAGGACTTCCAGGACGTCGTGGACACCAACCTCACCGGGGCGTTCCGCGTGGTGCAGCGCGCCGCCAAGGGGTTCATGCGCCTCAAGCGCGGGCGCGTGGTCCTCATCTCCTCCGTGGTCGGCCTCTACGGCTCGCCCGGGCAGGTCAACTACGCCGCGTCCAAGGCCGGACTGGTCGGCATCGCCCGGTCCATCACCCGTGAGCTGGGCGGGCGCAACGTGACCGCCAACGTCGTCGCCCCCGGGTTCATCAACACCGAGATGACCGCGGCCCTGCCCGAGGACACCCAGCAGAACTATCTGGCCACCATCCCGGCCGGCCGGTTCGCCGAGCCGGAGGAGGTCGCCGCCGTCGTGCGCTGGATCGCCTCCGACGAGGCCAAGTACATCTCCGGCGCCGTCATCCCCGTGGACGGCGGCCTCGGCATGGGCCACTGAGCCCCGCCGCCCACGATCCCCGCACGTTCCACCGAAGGAGCACCATGAGTTCACTTGCAGGCAAGACCGCGGTCGTCACCGGGTCCTCGCGCGGCGTCGGCGCCGACACCGCCAAGCTGCTGGCCGCAGAGGGCGCCAACGTCGTCGTCAACTACCGGCAGAAGGCGCCCCGCGCCAACAAGGTCGTCAAGGAGATCGAGGCGGCCGGCGGGAAGGCCATCGCCGTCCAGGCCGACATGACGGAGCCCGAGGACGTCCGCAACCTCTTCGCCCGGGCCGTGGAGGCCTTCGGCGGGGTGGACGTGCTCGTGCTCAACGCCTCCGGCGGCATGGAGACGGACCTCGGCGAGGACTACGCGCTCAAGCTCAACCGCGACGCGCAGGACGACACCCTCACCGCGGGCCTCGAGCACCTGCCCGACGGTGGACGGGTGGTCTTCGTGACCAGCCACCAGGCGCACTTCATCAACGACGTCGAGACCATGCCGGAGTACGTGGAGGTCGCCAGGTCCAAGCGCGCCGGTGAGGACGCCCTCACGGCCCGCATCCCGGAGCTGACCGAGAAGGGCATCACCTTCGTGGTGGTCTCCGGGGACATGATCGAGGGCACCGTGACCGCGACGCTGCTCAACCGGGCCCGCCCGGGCGCCCTCGAGGAGCGCCGCGAGGCCGCCGGGAAGCTCTACTCGGTGCAGGAGTTCGCCGAGGAGATCGCGAGGATGGTCACCGCGGACGTCCCCACGGGGCACGTCGAGCTCGTCGGCGGCGCCGACGACTTCCTGGCGAAGGCCGGGCGCAAGTAGCCCCTTTCCTTCGACGACGACGGCGGGGCGGTCACCTTCCCGGGTGACCGCCCCGCCGCCGTCCCTGCCGCAGGAGCGGCGTGCGGGCGCGCGTGCGCACTGCGGGCCCGTCCGAGGCGCCGATCCGGGGGGCCGATCCCGGGGTGCAGGCGCGCAACCGTCCGCAATGTGACGCCGCCCGTCGGCCGCGGGTGCTATTCATGGACCACACGGCGCGAGGCCGTCCGAGCCTCGGCCAGGAGCACCTCCGCGCGGCGCGGAGCCGAGCGAGGAGCCACCATGACCCCACGGCCCACAGGACGTCTCGATGCGGGCGGCCACCTCGTCCTCGCCCGCACGTTCCGCACTTCCGCCGAGCAGGTCTGGGGCGCGCTGACGGACTCCGACCGGCTCGCCCGGTGGTACGGGACGTGGAGCGGGGACCCGGCCTCCGGCCGCGTCGAGCTCCTCATGACCGCCGAGGACTGGGACCAGCCCGAGCCCCTGCTGATCCGCCGGTGCGAACCGCCACGGCACCTGGCGCTCACGCTGGGCACGGCGGCCGACGCCTGGCGCGTGGACCTCGACCTCGTGGACTACGGGGGGACGACCGTCCTGCAGCTCACCCACCGGTATCCCGACCCCGACGAGGTGGAGTCGGTGGGGCCCGGCTGGGAGTACTACCTGGACCGGCTGGTCGCGGCCGAGACCGGCGGGAGCCCGGACGCCGTCGACTTCGCCCGCGACTACCACCCCGCGATGTCCGGGCACTACCGGCCGCTCGCCGAGCAGCTGCGCGCCCGGGACTGAGGGCTGCCGGGCGGGCCGGATCCACGCTCCACCGGGCGGCGCGGCGCGCTCAGGGTGCCGGCGCCCGCCCCCGGCCGCCTCCTGCTGTCCCGCGGGCGGGCCTCACCCGGGGGCCGGGCCCGCGATCTGGATGAGATTCCCGCACGTGTCGTCGAGCACCGCGGTGGTGTACGGACCGGCGTCCGTGGGCTCCTGGACGAAGTGCACGCCGCGCTCGCGCAGAAGCTCGTACTCCGCCCGCACGTCCTTGACGCCGAAGCTGGTGAACGGGATGCCGTCGGCCACGAGCGCGGCCTTGAACGGTCCCACGGCGGGGTGCTCCGAGGGCTCGAGGACCAGCTCGACGCCGTCGGGCGCCTGGGGCGAGACCACGGTGAGCCAGCGGGCGCCGCCGGCGGGGATGTCGTGCTTGACCATGAAACCGAGCTTGCCGGTGTAGAACAGCAGGGCCTGCTGCTGGTCGTCGACGAAGACGCTGGTGTGGGTGATCCTCATGGAACGGTCCTCCTCGGGACGGGCGGAACAGGGGTGCGGAGTGCCTCAGGAGTCGGCGTCGCCGATGCTGAGCATCCAGTGGATGCCGAACCGGTCGGTGCACATCCCGAACAGGCCGCCCCAGGGCGCCTCCTCCAGCGGCATCGTGACGGCGCCGCCCGCGGTCAGCGCCTCCCACCAGCCGCGCATCAGCGGCTCGTCGTCGCCGCCCACGGAGACCGAGACGTTGTCCCCGACCGTCAGCTCCATGCTGTTCGGGGTGTCCGAGGCCATCAGGACCATGCCGGTGCCGGTGGTGAGCATCGAGTGCATGACCTTGTCCTGCTCCGCGGGATCCTCGCTGGCCCCGTACTCGCTGAAGCGGCTGACCGACAGCTCCCCGCCGAACACGGAACGGTAGAACGTCATCGCCTCCTCGGCGGTGTCCCGGAACGAGAAGTAGGGATTGAGCAGCATGGGCATGGTCCGGCCTCCGCGTCGATCGGTCGATGCCCTCATCATGACGCCGTCCGCGCCGCGGGGGAAGGGACCCTGGGAAGCCGCCGCCGGGGTGCGTAACCTGGTGCGCATGAGCAGAACGCAGTACTACGTGGCGGCCAGCGCCGACGGGTACATCGCCGACCGGGAGAACCACCTCGACTGGTTGCTGCAGTACGGCTTCGAGGCCTACCAGGAGCACTACGACGACTTCCTCGCCGACGTCGGAGCGCTCGCGATGGGGGCCGGCACGTACGAGTTCGTCCTGGAGCAGGGGGACTGGGCCTACGGCGACCTGCCGGTGTGGGTGTTCACCCACCGCGAGCTGCCGCGGATGGAGGGCGCGAACCTGCAGTTCGTCAGCGGGACGGTGACGCTGCACGCCGAGGCCCTGGTGGCGTCCGCGGGCGGGCGGAACCTGTGGGTGGTGGGCGGCGGGCAGCTCGCGGCCCAGTTCGCGGACGCCGGACTGCTCGACGAGCTGTGGCTGACGTACATGCCGATCGTCCTGGGCGGGGGCCACCCCGTGCTGCCGACCGCGGCGGCGCGCGACCTGCGGCTGCAGCGCACCACCCACTTCGAGGGCGGCGCCGTGGAGCTGCGCTACCTCCTGCAGGGCCCGGACCGGCAGGTGTGGCCCGAGTAGGCGCACCCCGTCGTCCCGCCCCCGAGGACGGCGCACCACGGGTCCGGAGCGGACACCGTCCGCGACCGTCCGTGCGCTCCGGCCGGGGCCGGACGGTCAGGGAGCCGGGGACGGGCGTGGGAGCCCGTACCAGGCCGCCGCGTTGTCGTGCAGCACGGACTCCGCGGCGTCGGGACCCAGGGCCTCGCGGACCAGTCGCACGTCCTTGTCCTGGAACGGGCGCTCCGCACGGGTGCTCGGCAGATCGGTGCCGAACAGCAGCGCCGTCGGATCCACGGCGTGGATCCGACGCAGCGCGTCCCGCACGTCGAGGTGGACGCGGCCGAACCCCGTGGCCTTGACCTTCACGCCCTGCCCGACGAGCTCGAGCAGCCGGGGCAGCCCGGCCGCGCTCATGCCGAGGTGGTCGACGCCGGCCCGGGGCAGCCGCCGCAGCACGGGGGCGAGGTGCTCCAGGGCGGCGGCGTCCAGATAGAACTCGGCGTGCCACCCGGCGAGGTCGTGCACCCGGCGGGCCAGCCGCTCGATGCCGGCGGGGTCCGCGTCCCCGCCGCGGTGGAGGGTGAAGCGCACGGCCCGCACCCCGGCCCCGTGGAGCTCGCGCACCTGCTCGTCCGCGACGGTGGGCGGCAGCTGGGTCACCCCGACGAAGCCCGGGCCGAGCTCCGCCAGCGCCGCGCGCAGACAGTCCTGGTCGTGTCCCTGGAACGAGCCGCTCACCACCGCCCCGCCCACCACGCCCAGACCCCGGACCCGCCGCCGGTAGTCCTCGACCGTGAAGGGCGGCGGCACGTACCCCTGGTTCGGCACCAGGGGAAACCGCGGGTCGATCACGTGCAGGTGGGCGTCGATCATGGCGTCATTCTGCCCGACGCCGTGGTCGCCGGCGCCCTCGTCCCTCCGCGGTCTCCTCTGCGAGAGCGCCCGGCGGCGACACGGGGGGAGACGCACTCCGCTGGCGCATGCATGCACATAGGCTTCTCGTCGATGACCACCACCGCCCGGACCCCCGACCGCATGCTCCAGGCCGCCGAGGAGGCGCTCCACCGCGCCCGGCGCAGCTACGCGCGGAACCTGCTGCGCCTGGTGGCCGCCGAGCTCACCTGCCGGCACCCCGACGCGGCGCGCCTGGACGTGCTCACCCGCGACGGCGACCAGGAGTTCTTCCTCGACGCCCTGCGCGACGCCGACGGCGAGTACGTCTGGGGCGACCCCGGCCGGGTCGTGGTGGTGCGCGAGACGGCCGACGACGAGCTCGGCGGCACCGTCACCGTCGCCGCACGGGACGTGCGGGAGCTCGTGGGCCGCGCCCTGGACGCCTACGACGGGCCGCTCGATCGGCTGCTGCGCCACGACGCGGAGCGCGACACCTACTGGCTGGACCTCGCGCGCCCCTGACCGGGCCGGCGGAAGCGGGTGCTCATCAGGGGAGGTGCCGCTGGAGCCACAGCGTCAGCCACAGCTTCAGCCGCAGCTCGTCCCAGTCCGGGACGTCGACCACCAGGGCGGTCGCCCCGTACCGGTGGACCGACTGGACCCCGTCCCGGTCGACGAGCTCGGCGACCAGCCGCTCCACCAGGGCGGGGTGCTGGGCGACGATGTCGGCCCGCAGCCCCACGTCGAAGCAGTCCACCTCGGCGACCACGCTCACCGGCGGCTCCTCGGCCGCCCCGGGGCCGGCACTGCTCAGCGCGGCGATCGTCCGCCGGGTGTGGGCGAGCATCTCCGCCCCGTCCATCGGGTCACGGCCGTGGGCGGACTGGTAGGCGCTGTAGAGCGGCAGGGCGGGCAGGAAGAGCTGGTGGTGCTCGGTGGCGAGCACCGGGTAGTTGAGCAGCGGGTGGTCGCTGATGCGGTGCTCCCCGATCCGCCAGCGCGCGCCGGGCACCGCCGCGACGATCACCTCGGCGAGGTAGCTGACGAAGCCGTCGAGCAGCGCCAGCGTCCGGGCCGGCGGGTGCGGGTCCACGAGCTTGCCGTGGCGCGCCCAGCTCGGCCAGGAGTCCCGGGTCGGGTCGTCCTCGAGCGTCTCGCGGGCGACCCCGAGCTCGGCGCAGCGGCCGGTGATCCACTCCCACACCGGAGCCACGGAGTCCAGCGTGCCGTCCAGCAGCGTGTCCGGGGCCCGGTCCTGGTCGAGCAGCAGGAGGGCGCGCAACCGCTGCAGCGCCGGGGCGCGTTCGGCGACGAAGCGCCCCAGCGCCTCGTCCGCCTGCTGCGGGGTCATCCACTCGTAGAGCGTCGGTGCCATGGGAACGACTCTACGCGGGGCCTGCCTGCGCCGGGGACGGCTGCCGGCCGTGCGCGGGCGGAGCCCGGCGGGGCGTGCGGCTCACTCCTCGTACGGGGGCCACAGGCTGGTGCCCAGCCTGACCTCCAGGCGGGCGACCGTGAACCCGTCCGGCCAGACGTGACCGTCCAGGATGCGTGACAGCGCGGTGTGGTCCACGCCGGTGAGGGCGCCGACCTCGCGCAGGGGCCGGGATCCCACGGCCGCCCGCAGGTTCACCGCGAACAGCCTCGCCCGTTCCGCCACCGGGTCGTCGCAGATCTCGTCCGGCCAGGAGACGCAGTGGTCCTGTGGTTCCGGTCGTGCCCTGCTGGCCATGGCGAGCAGTCTAGGGACCGGCCCTGAGCATGAACCTGGTGTCAGGGAGCGGCCGGCCCGTAGCGGTGCTCGGGGCGGCCGGTGCTGCCGTAGCGGAGCTGGATCTCGACCGAGCCGTCCTCGGCCAGCGCCGAGAGGTAGCGCTGAGCCGTGGCGCGGGAGATGCCGACCTTGCGGGCGATCGCCGCGGCCGGGAGCGGGACCCCGGGCTCCAGGGCCGCCAGGACCGAGGCCTCCGTCGCGGACCGGGTGCGCTCGCCGGGGGAGGCGGTCTCACCGGGGTGCAGGGCGTGCAGGGCGCGGTCCACGGTCTCCTGCGTAAGCGCGTCCCGGTCGGTGAGCAGCCGGCGGTACCGGGCGTAGGCCCGCAGGGTGCGCGCCAGCCGCTCGTTGGGGAACGGTTTGATGAGGTAGGCGAGCGCGCCGCGGCGGACGGCGGTCCGCACCGAGGCGGGATCGGCCGCCGCGGTGAGCATGATGACGTCGACGTCGAGGGCCCGCAGCAGGTCCAGCCCGAGCGCGTCGGGCAGATAGACGTCCAGCAGGACGAGGTCGGGCTGGTGGGCGTGGACGGTGCGCATCGCCTGCTCGGCGGTGCCCACGGGGGTCAGCGCGGTGAAGCCCGGCACGGCGTTCACGAACCCCGCGTGCAGCCGTCCCACGTGGAAGTCGTCGTCGACCACGAGAACCACCAGGTCGTCGCTCATCCTGCACCTCCTGATCCACGGGCGGACGGTTCCCCGCGGGCGTCGGCTCCGGCCCCGGGGTCGCGGACCACGGTACCGGGCAGGCGTGCGCAGAACACGGCCCCCGGCCCGCCGGGGCGCCCGGGATCGGCCACCCACACGTCCCCGTCACGCCGGCGGGCCAGCTCACGGCTCAGGGACAGGCCGAAGCCCTGGCCGTGGACGTCGGGCAGGACGTCGAACTGCTGCCCGTCCCCGTCCCCGGACCCGCCGGACGGGACCGCCGTGGACCAGCCCTGGGCGAAGATCGGCTCGGGGTCCTGCACGGGGAGCCCGTCGCCGGAGTCGGCCACCACGAGGTGCAGCGTGCCCTCCCCGCCGGACCAGTCGTCGAGCAGCTCGACCTCTACCCAGCGGTCCTCGGCCTCGCCCTGGACGGCGGCGCG
Organism: uncultured Kocuria sp.; assembly: GCF_947500125.1. Taxonomy (GTDB): domain Bacteria; phylum Actinomycetota; class Actinomycetes; order Actinomycetales; family Micrococcaceae; genus Kocuria. The sequence continues at coordinate 16,991 of NZ_CANMRA010000038.1, forward strand.
GACGGCGTTGTCCACGAGGCTGCCGATCACGGTGGTGACGTCCTGCGGGTCCGTGATCCGGCCGCGGACCAGGGTGTCCGCGCCGATGCGCAGGCTCACGCCGCGCTCGGCGGCCTCGACGCTCTTGGCGCCCAGGAACGCCTGCAGATAGGGGTCCCGGAGCAGCTCGGCCCGCTCGGCCGGATAGCTCAGGGGCCCGGTCTCGGTCACCTCGGACACGTACCGGCGGGCCTCCCCGGCGTCGCCGATCGCGAGCAGTCCCGAGATGGTGTGCAGGCGGTTGGCGAACTCGTGCCGCTGGGCGCGCAGGGCGGTGCTGAGGGCGCCGACGGCGTCGAGCTGGCGGGTCAGGGACTGCAGCTCGGTGCGGTCCCGGACCAGCACCACCCAGCCGAGCGGGGGCAGTCCCGGGCGGGCGGGCAGGACGGCGCGGGCCGAGAGGATGAGCACGTGCCGGCCGACGACCTGCTCCACGGCCGGGGACGCCGGGGTCGCCGCGGCGAGCAGGGCGGGGAAGGACGCCGGCAGACCCGCCTCGGCCAGGGGGGTCCCCACGAGCCGGGAGGGCTCCGCCACGCCCAGCAGCCGCCCGGCCTCGGCGTTGACCACGGTGATGCGGTGCTCGGGCGAGACGCCGATGACACCCTCGTCGACCCCGCGCAGCACCGCCTCCTGGTCCTGGGCGAGCGTGACGATCTCCTCGGGCTCCAGCCCGAGGGTGAGGCGCTTGAGCCGGCGGGCGATCGCGGCCGAGGCGGCGGCCCCGAGGCCGAGCGCAAGGACCGCGGTGGCGGCCACCGGGGCGATGTCCTCCTCGAGGCTTGCGAACACATCGGCTCGGGAGAAGCCGACGTTGACCCCGCCGATCACCTCGGTGCTCGACCCGGGGGCGTAGACGGGGACCTTGGCGCGTGCGGAGCGGCCGAGCGTGCCCCGGGCCTGTCCGGTGAACTCGCGTCCGGCCAGGGGCTCGCTCGGGTCCGTGCTGACCCGTTGGCCGAGCTGGGCGGGGTTGGGATGAGACAGGCGCAGTCCGTCCTCGTCGTAGATGACCACGAAGAGGGCCTGCGTGCGCCGCCGGATGTCCTCCGCGTCCGACTGGAGAGGTCCGCGTGCGAGGGCCTCCGGGTCCAGGGCCTCCGGACCGGCCGCGGTCACCTCCGCCACGGCCTCCCGGATGTCGTCGGTGCCGGCCACGGCCCGGGCGATGGCAAGGGCCTGGTCCTCCGCGTCCCGGCCCAGGCGCTCGTACGTGAGCCAGCCGTAGACGCCTCCGCACAGGGCGACGACGAGTGCCACCACGGCCAGGTGCAGCAGCGTCATCCGGGCCAGGAAGCCGGGGCGCTTCCGGGGCGCACCGGGTGCCGTCACTGTCTCTCCTCGTGGCCGGGTGTGGTCTCGGGCGCGGTCACCGCGCGTGGTGCATCCCACTCTACGACCAGGGGACCCCCACGGGTGTGCCCCCGGGGCGGCGTCCCCGGGGCGAGGGCGCGGAGGGTCAGAGATCCGCGAAGAAACGGACCGCGTCCAGGTTCGGCAGGTTGATCTGGGCGTCGGCGACCGCGCGCAGGGCCGGCTTGGCGTTGAAGGCCACGCCGAGCCCGGCCGCCTCGAGCATGTCGATGTCGTTGGCGCCGTCGCCCACGGCGATGACGTCCTCGGCGGCGACGTCCAGCTCCTCGGCCCAGGTCCGCAGGCACCGTTCCTTGACGGTGCGGTCCACGACCTCGCCGAGCACCTTGCCGGTGAGCTTCCCGTCGACGACCTCGAGGGCGTTGGCGGCGTGCCGGGTGAGCCGCAGCTGCTCGGCGAGGGGAGTGAGGACGTCCAGGAAGCCTCCCGAGACCGCCGCCACGGCGTGCCCCTCCCGCAGGAACGCCTTGACGAGCACATCGGCGCCGGGGGAGAGCCGCACCGCGGCGCGGACCTCGTCGACCACGGACGCGGGCAGCCCCGCGAGGGTCTCGACCCGCGCGTGCAGGGACTGGGCGAAGTCCAGCTCCCCGCGCATGGCCGCCTCGGTCACGGCGGCGACCTCGGCCTCGCGTCCCGCGTGGGCCGCGAGCATCTCGACGACCTCCTGCTGGATGAGGGTGGAGTCCACGTCCATGATGAGCAGCTTCTTGCGCCCGGGGTCGAACAGGGTGGTCGGCACCACGTTGACGTCCACCCCGGGCAGCATCTGCTCCAGCGGGTCGGGCCGCAGGGCCGCGAGCAGGGCGGTCGCGTCCGAGCCGGCCACGTAGGCGGTGAAGGCGTTGTAGCCGGGGACCCGCGAGTCCGGGCCGGCGGAGCCGGGGCCGGTGACCCGCACGCCGGAGAACCGTTCGACCTCGGCGCCGGTGTCCTGCACCAGGGTGAGGATGCGCTCACGGGCCTCCGGGTCCGGATTCTGGGCGAACGCGATCACGGCGAGGTCGGTGGTCATGCGGCCAGTGTATCCGTGCCCCCGGACGCACCCGCCCGGGGACGGGTGCCGGGGCGGGGACCGCCGCCGCCGGTGCCCTACAGTGGCCGGTATGAGTGCTGTGGTGGAGATGGTGGACGTCAGCGTGGTCCGTGGGCAGAAGACCCTCCTGGAGTCCGTGGACTGGGTCGTCAACGAGGGCGAGCGATGGGTCGTGCTGGGCCCCAACGGCGCCGGCAAGACCACGCTGCTGTCCATCGCCGCGGCCCGCCTGCACCCCACCCGCGGCATGGTCGACATCCTCGACGAGATCCTCGGCGCGGTGGACGTCTTCGAGCTGCGGCCCCGGATCGGCCTGAGCTCCACGGTGCTCGCCGCCCAGATCCCGGAGGGGGAGACCGTGCGCAACTGCGTGGTCACGGCCGCCTACGGCGTGACCGGGCGATGGATCGAGAACTACGACGACGCCGACGAGGCCCAGGCGCAGGAGCTCATGGCCGCGTGGGGCATCGACCACCTGGCCGAGCGCCGGTTCGGGTCCCTGTCCGAGGGGGAGCGCAAGCGCGTGCTCGTCGCCCGGGCGCTGATGACCGACCCCGAGCTGCTGCTGCTGGACGAGCCGGCGGCCGGTCTCGACGTGGGCGGCCGGGAGGACCTGGTGGCGCGGCTGGACGAGCTGGCCCGGGACGAGGCCGCGCCGGCCGTCGTCATGGTCACCCACCACCTGGAGGAGGTGCCCGACGCCTTCACCCACGCGCTGCTGCTGCGCGAGGGGCGGGTCGTCGCCTCGGGGCCCGTCCAGCAGGTCATGACGCAGAAGAACCTCTCCGAGACGTTCGGCCTGCCGCTCAAGCTCGTGAAGGTCGGCAACCGCTACGCGGCGTTCGCCCGGTCCTGACCCGCTCCGTGTTCCTGTCCGTGGAGAACGCCGGGGAGAACGCCGGGGAGCTCGTCACCGACCTCCTCGCCGGCCTGCCCTTCGAGGGCTGGCAGGTGGGGCTCATCCTGCTCGCGGGGGTGTGGGCGGGGCTGATCAACACGATCGTGGGCTCCGGCACCCTCGTCACCTTCCCCGTGCTGGTCACGATGGGCGTGCCGCCGGTGACCGCCTCGATGTCCAACGCGATGGGCCTGATCGCCGGCAACCTCACGGGCGCCTGGCACTACCGCCACGAGCTCAAGGGGGTCGAGCGGACCCTCCTGAAGCTCGTTCCGTTCTCGGTGGTCGGCGGCGTCATCGGGGCGGCCCTGCTGCTGCACCTGCCCGAGTCCGTGTTCGGCTACGCGGCGCCGGCCCTGATCGTCGTCGCCCTCCTGTTCGTGATCCTCCAGCCGCGGCTCCAGGCCCTGGTGCGCCGCCGCAAGGAGGACCAGGCCGAGGCCGCCGCCGCGGCGGCACGGGCCCGCGGGGAGACCCCGCGGCCCCTCGACCCGGACCGCGCGCCGCAGCCCGTGTCCCTGTACGCCCTGGTCTTCCTGGCCGGCGTCTACGGCGGCTACTTCGTGGCCGCCCAGGGGGTGCTCCTGCTGGGCATCCTGGGCGTGTTCCTGCTCGCCTCCCTGCAGGCCGCGAACGCCGTCAAGGTGGTGCTCGTGGCCCTGGTCAACATCGTGGCCGCGGTCTCCTACGTCCTGTTCGCGCTCGACCGGATCAACTGGTGGGTCGTGCTGCTCATCGCCGTCAGCTCCACGGTGGGCTCCTGGGCGGGCGCCAAGATCGGCCGCCGGCTCTCACCGCTCGTGCTGCGCACCGTCATCGTGGTGCTGGGCGTCGTGGCCCTCGTCAACCTGGTGTCCCGCCTGTTCTGAGCCCCGCCGTCCGGACACCGCACCGGCTACGATCGGGGCGACCCCGACCGTGACGCCCCGACCGTCACGCCCCGACCCCGAAGAGACCCCGTGACCGACTTCCCCCACCTGATCCGCCTCGAGAGCGCCGACGACCCCCGGGTGGCCGACTACGCCCGGCTGACCGACGTCAAGCTGCGGCGCAAGCTCGAGCCCGAGCGCGGCATGTACATCGCCGAGTCCTCCAAGGTGCTCCGCCGGGCGCTCGCGGCCGGGCACTCGCCCCGGTCCTTCTTCATGGCGGACAAGTGGCTCGAGGACCTCGCCGACGTGCTGGTGGCGCACCCGGACGTGCCGCTGTACGTCGGATCGGACGAGGTGCTCGAGCAGATCACGGGCTTCCACCTGCACCGCGGGGCCATCGCGGCCATGCAGCGCCCCGAGCCCGTGGGACTGGAGCAGCTCCTGGCGTCGTCGCGCCGGGTCGCGATCCTCGAGGACATCGTCGACCACACCAACGTGGGGGCGATCTTCCGCTCGGCCGCCGCGCTCGACGTCGACGCCGTGCTCGTCACCCCCCGCTGCGCCGATCCCCTGTACCGCCGGTCCATCCGGGTCTCCATGGGCACCGTGTTCCAGGTCCCGTGGACCCGGCTGCAGCACTGGACGGCCGATCTGCAGCGGATCAAGGACGCGGGTTTCACCACGGCGGCGCTCGCCCTGAGCGATGACTCGATCACCATCCAGGAGCTGTCCGCGCGCCGGGACGAGCGACTCGCCCTGGTCCTCGGCACCGAGGGGGACGGGCTGAGCGCCGCCACCGTCCACCACGCGGAGCTCACCGTCCGGATCCCGATGTCCCACGGCGTGGACTCCCTCAACGTCGCCGCCGCCTCGGCCGTGGCGTTCTGGGAGACCCGGCCCGGCCGGTAGAGCCCTGGCCGCACGATAACGATTCGGCCGCCAACAAGGCGCTGACGTGGGTCGCCGGTGCGTGTCGCGGTGGATCATAGGGGCACACGGTCGCGCCGCCGCGCGACGACGAGCGAGAAGGTGCGTCATGCGGAAGCTGCTCTCGTGGGTCTCTGCCGCCGGACTGGCCCTCGGCCCCGCCCTGCTCGTCCCGGCGACGGCCGTCGCCGCGCCCGAGTGCAGCACCGACTGGGGGACGGAGGCGGAGTACCAGGCGCCGTCGATGCTCCCGCACGAGACGGCGCACCCGCTCAGCGTCCGCGCCGGCCAGGACGAGTGCTGGGACCGGCTGGTCGTCGAGCTGGAGGGCGAGTTCCAGGGGTACGTGGTGGGCTACGTCGACGGGCTCAGCGGCATCGGCTCCGGGCTGCCGATCCCCTCGCGCGGGGACGCGGCCCTGGCCATCAGTTTCGAGGCCCAGGCCTACGGGGAGCTGGACGGCACGGACTTCCGGATCTTCTACGGACCGCACGACCCCGACGAGGTGTGGGACGTCAGCGGGTTCCCGGCGTTCCGGCAGGTCCTGTGGCAGGGCAGCTTCGAAGGACGGACGGCCATGGGGCTCGGCGTGCGCGAGGAGCTGCCGTTCCGGGTCCTGGTGCTGGACGGGCCCGACGGCTACACCCGGCTCGTCGTCGACGTCGCGCACACGCCCTGACCGGCGCATCGCCGCCGCCGTGGGTCACAGTTCGGGCGTCGATCACGCTCTCACCAGTGCTGTTGGCATCTGCGAAGACTAAGCTGGAGGGGTCTGCGAGGCCCGGTCCGAGAAACCGCGGCACCAGCCGGCGTCCGGGCGCAGAGGAACAGCAGGTGTGTCATGAAGAAGCTGATCTCGTGGCTGGCGGCCCTGGTGCTGGCCATGGGTCTGGGGCTGATCGCCCCCGGCGGCGCGAATGCGGCGACGCCGTACTGCGGCATCACGTGGGGCTCCCAGCCCAAGAGCAGGAGCGGTGTCGTCACTCCTCCGCACATCCCCCACGTCACGAACGTCAGGGCGGGGGAGCACGCCTGCTTCGACCGGCTCGTCGTCGACCTGGACGGTGCGGTGAAGGGGTACGACGTCAGCTACCGAGGATTCCGGGGCATCGGCTCCGGAGCCTCCATCCCGCTGCGGGGCACCGACCTGGTGATCGTCGTCGACGCGCCCGCCTACGACGAGGACGGCAGGGGCACCTACCCGTTCGACGACCCCCGGGAACTCGTGGACGTCGACGACTACCGGACGTTCCGGCAGGTCGCCTGGGGCGGCAGCTTCGAGGCCAAGACCAACCTGGGTCTCGGCGTGCGCGCCCGGCTGCCGTTCCGGGTGTTCGTGCTCGACGGGCCGGGCAGGGGATCACGGCTCGTCGTCGACGTCGCCCACCGGTGGTGAGACGCCGGCGGCCCAGGCGTGAATTTCCCCCGGGGATCCGGTACGCTGGACCGCTGGTGCCCGATGCCCCCGCCCCTCTCGAACCGCGCGGACGGACGACGACGGCGCACCGCCCACCGAGCGAAACCGTGGCTGGCAAAATCCAGGCACCAACGAAAAGGTTTGAACCCCATGAAGACTGACATCCACCCGGACTACCACCCGGTCCTCTTCCGCGACCTGGCCTCCGGCAAGACCATCCTCACCCGTTCCACCGCCACCTCGCAGAAGACCGAGACGTGGGAGGACGGCAACGAGTACCCGATCATCGAGGTCGAGATCTCCTCGGAGTCCCACCCGTTCTACACCGGCAAGCAGCGCATCATGGACTCCGCCGGTCGCGTGGAGCGCTTCAACGCCCGCTTCAAGAACTTCGGCAAGTCCAGCAGCTGAGGTTCGTCCCGCTCGCGGGGCCCCGCACCATCGCACGCAGGCCCGGACCGCATCGGTCCGGGCCTGCGCCGTCCCCGGGGTTCCCGGCGTAGGCTGACCCGGGACCATCGACAGCACGGGACGACCAGCACGGGGCGGCCGGCACGACAGGACGGCGGGGAGGCACGGATGACGCAGGAGCGGCGGCACGGGGAGTTCAAGGTGCAGGGCGGAAAGCTCGTGGTCGCGGACCTGGGCGTGGTCGACGGCCGGCTGACCGACGTCTCCGTCAACGGGGACTTCTTCCTCGAGCCCGACGAGGCCCTCGAGGACATCAACGCCGCACTGACCGGGCTCGGCGAGCACGCCTCCCAGGAGGAGATCGTCGGGGCCGTCGAGGCGGCCCTCGCGGACGACGTCGTGCTCTTCGGCTTCTCCCCGCAGGCGATCGCCACCGCGGTCCGCCGGGCCCTGGCCCACGCCACGACCTGGGACGACCACGCATGGGAGGTCATCCCGCCCACGGTCCGGCCCACCCTGGAGAACCTGGCGCTCGACGAGGTCCTCGCCCGCGAGGTGGGCGCCGGCCGGCGACCGCCCGCCCTGCGGCTGTGGGACTGGGAGGAGCCGTCCGTGGTGATCGGGTCCTTCCAGTCCCTGCGCAACGAGGTGGACGCGGAGGGCGCCCGGCGGCACGGCATCTCGGTGGTGCGCCGCGTCTCCGGCGGCGGGGCCATGTTCATGGAGGCCGGCAACTGCATCACGTACTCGCTGTACCTGCCCCAGACGCTCGTGGACGGCCTCAGCTTCTCGGAGTCCTACCCGTTCCTCGACCAGTGGGTCATGCAGGCGTTCCAGCAGATGGGGCTGGAGGCGTTCTACGTCCCGCTCAACGACATCGCCACGGAGCACGGCAAGATCGGCGGGGCGGCCCAGAAGCGCTTCGCGGGCGGCGGCATGGTCCACCACGTGACCATGAGCTACGACATCGACGCCCAGAAGATGACCGAGGTCCTGCGGATCGGCAAGGAGAAGCTCTCGGACAAGGGACACCGGTCGGCCAAGAAGCGCGTGGACCCGCTGCGCCGGCAGACCGGCATGGCCCGTGCCGACGTCGTGGACAAGCTCATGGAGGTCTTCGCGGGACGCTACGGGGCCGCGGAGGGCGCCGTCCGCGAGGCCGAGCTCGCCGCCGCACGCGAGCTGGTCGCCACGAAGTTCGCCACCCCGGAGTGGATCGCCCGGGTGCCCTGAGCGGCCCGCCGCACCTCTCCGCCCCCGGGCTCCCAGCAACCTCCGAGCAAGCCCCAAGCAACGGCGGCCTAGCATGAGCGGCACGAACGCCGGCCCTGGGCGGGCGCCGGGACCGGCGCCCGCCACCCACCGACCCGGGAGCCCTCCATGTCCGTCCACGACCGTGCAGCCGACAGCGACGCAGACCGTGACGCCGACCCCGTGGCGGTGCCGCGGCGGCGCCGGCACCCCGTCCGGCGGGCGCTGCTGGTGCTCCTGGGCCTCGTGCTGGTCCTGGCCCTGGCGGGTGGCGCGTTCGTCTGGAACCTGGGACGGACCTTCGACGCCCGCAAGCAGGTCGTCGAGGACGCGTTCCCGGCGGAGACCGGGCGGCCCGCGGCGGGCTCGGCCCAGGACCGGGGCACCACCGTGCTTCTCCTCGGCGCGGACAGCCAGCCCGGCGGGCGGGCGGACGTGGGCGTCGTCGGGGAGCGGGCGGACACCATCATGCTGGTGCACGTCCCCGAGGACGGCGGCGAGGCCTACGTCATCTCCGTCCTGCGGGACACGTGGGTGCCGATCCCCGGGGTGGGAGAGGGCAAGATCAACGCGGCGCTCGACCTCGGCGGCGTCCCGCTGATGGTCGAGACGGTCGAGGAGCTCGTCGGCACCCGGGTGGACCAGGTCGCCGAGGTGGACTTCGCCGGGTTCCAGGCCCTCACCGATGCCCTGGGCGGGGTCACGATCGACGTGCCCCAGGACTTCGTCTCCAACGAGGGCATGACCTTCGAGCAGGGCCCCGAGCACATGGACGGCGAGCGGGCCCTCGAGTTCGTCCGGGAGCGCAAGGCCTTCGAGGGCGGGGACTTCCAGCGGGTGGAGAACCAGCGCAGCTACGTCCGGGCCGTGCTGGAGCGGCTGCTGAGCCCGCAGACGCTGCTCAACCCCGTCCGGCTGCACACCGTGGTCAGCGACTTCTCGCCCTACCTGACGGTGAGCGAGGGGCTCGACTCGTCGTGGCTCGCGGGCCTGGCCCCCGACCTGGTCGGTCTCTTCGCCGCTGACCTGCAGATGTCCACAGCACCGCAGCTCGGCCTGGGCGTGTCCCCGGACGGGCAGTCCGTCGTCGTTCCCGACCTCGAGGCGATGGCGGGGATCGGCGCGGCCATCTCGTCGGACGATCTGGGCCGATATCTTGCTACGCTGAGCCCTGACGATCAGTAGTACCCCCCGCCGGCCCCCCACCCGGCGAGGAGCGTCTTCCCCCGCCCGCAGCACGCCCCGAGATCGACCGGGACGGCCCCTCTTGACCCCCGCGAGAAGGCCATGCCGCACACCCCCCGCCCTTTCAGTCCGGACGACGAGCCCGAGGCCTTCTGGCTGCCCGCGGCCCGGGTCCTCCCCATCGGCGCGGCGCGACCCGCCGCCCGCGCCCTGCTGCGCAGTCCCTGGCCCGAGGCCGGTGCCGCCGTGGCCCGCAGGCTGGGCCCGGACGCCGGCGCGGAGAGGCGACTCGAGGCGCGGCTCCGGCGTGCCCGGCGCG
>NZ_CANMRA010000039.1 GCF_947500125.1 uncultured Kocuria sp.
CTGTTCGCCATGCTGCGCGACGGGACCCTCTACCAAGACCCCCCCGAGCCCCAAGCCCCGTCACCGGTGGCCCTGGCCGCTTGACGAAAACCATAGCGGCACCCCCCCCCCCCCCCCCCCGGAGACCCCATGAGCCGAACGTCCGAAGCCCCCACCACCGGCCCGACCCGCACGACCGACGCGGCGCCCGCCCGCCGACCCCGCCTCGTCGCGGTGGACGCCGCCCGCGGCCTGGCGCTGATCGGCATGATCGCGGTCCACATCCTCCCCGTCCACGACCCCGAGACCTTCGAGCCCACCCTGCAGTGGAGCCTGTTCGGCGGGCGCGCGGCGGCGCTGTTCGCGCTGCTGGCCGGGCTGAGCCTGGCGTTCTCCTCGGGCGGGCGCGCCCCGCACCGCGGCCGTGCCCTCACCGCCACCCGCGCCGGACTGGTGGTCCGGGCCCTGCTCATCGCGTCCGTCGGGCTGGCCATCAACCAGGTCATGCCGTCGCCGGCGCCCGCGCTGGGCATCCTGGTCTACTACGGCGCGTTCTTCCTGCTCGCCGTCCCGCTCCTGGGCCTGCGGCGCCGCACGCTGGCCGTCGCCGCGGCGGTCTGCGCGGTCCTGGGGCCCGTGCTCGTGCACGTCCTCGGCCCCGCCCTGCCCCAGCCCGCGGCCGTCAACCCCACCCTCGGCAGCGTGCTCACGGACCCCGGCGGCACCCTGGCCCAGGTCCTGCTGACCGGCACCTACCCGGCCGTGCCCTATCTGACCTATCTCTGCGCCGGCCTGCTCCTCGGCCGGACCGACCTGCACGAGGTCGTGGTGCGGGTCCGGATCGCCGTGGTCGGCGTGGTCCTGGCGCTCGGCGCGTGGTTCGTCTACTGGGTGCTGGTCCTGCAGGCGGGCGGCTACGACCAGCTGATGCGGCACACCCCGTGGCTGAGCGAGGACCAGATCGACGAGATCATCGTCTGGGGCCCGAGCCCGGACCTGCCCACCTCCACCTGGTGGTGGCTGCTCACCCCCGGACCGCACAGCAACACCCCGGTGACGCTGCTCATGGACCTGGGCACCGGCCTGGCGGTGCTGGGGCTCTTCCTGCTGCTGGCGCGCCCGAATCGGCTGTGGACGACCCTGGGCGCCATGGGCGGGCGCACCCTGAGCCTGTACTCGGCCCACCTGCTCGCCCTGGCCACGGCGGTCCACGACGACGACCGCCCGCTGTGGTTCACCGTGCACGTGGCCGTGGCCGCGGTCCTCGCCGTGCTGTGGGCGCGGACGCTCGGCCAGGGGCCGCTCGAGCGGGGGGTCGCGGCCGCCGTGCGCGGCACCCGCCGCCTGGTGCTGGGCACGCCCGCCCGGGCGGCTGAGTCCCCGCGGGTCTAGCTCGGCGCGCCCGTCCGGGGGGCGACGGAGTCCGCCGGGTCCAGCGGGTCCCGCGCGCCGGCGGCGCCGACACCCGCACCGCCCGCCGGTGTGGCCCCTGACACACCGGCGGGCTATGCTCCTGACATGTCACGATTCAGTCCTCTGGAGTGGCCGGTCCTCCGGCAGATCCGTTCGGGCGACCTGCTCGGTCGCGGCCCGGCGGTGACCTCGGAGCGCACCCGGGCGACGAGCCCGCGCACGACCACCGCGGACCGGGTGGTGCAGAGCGTGTGCCCGTACTGCGCGGTCGGCTGCGGCCAGCGGGTGTACGTCAAGGACGAGAAGGTCGTCCAGATCGAGGGCGATCCCGACTCGCCGATCTCCCGCGGCCGCCTGTGCCCCAAGGGCGCGGCCAGCGAGCAGCTGGTCAACGCGCCCGGCCGCCAGACCGAGGTGCTCTACCGCGCGCCCCGGGCCACCGAGTGGCAGCGCCTGGACCTCGACACCGCCGTCGGGATGGTGGCCGACCGCGTCCTCGAGGCCCGCCGCAACGGGTGGCAGGACGCCGACGAGCAGGGCCGTCCGCTGCGCCGCACGATGGGCTTCGCCTCCCTGGGCGGCGCGACGCTGGACAACGAGGAGAACTACCTCATCAAGAAGCTCTTCACCGCCGCCGGGGCGATCCAGATCGAGAACCAAGCCCGCATTTGACACTCCTCGACGGTTCCCAGTCTGGGAGCCTCGTTCGGTCGCGGTGGCGCGACGCAGTCCCTGCAGGACATGGCCAACGCCGACTGCATCGTCATCCAGGGCTCCAACATGGCCGAGTGCCACCCCGTGGGCTACCAGTGGGTGACGGAGGCCAAGGCCCGTGGCGCGCGGGTCATCCACGTCGACCCGCGCTTCACCCGCACCTCGGCCGTCGCCGACAAGCACGTCCCGATCCGGGCCGGCTCGGACATCGTGCTGCTCGGGGCGCTGATCAACCACGTGCTCACCCATGACCTGTGGTTCGAGGAGTACGTCCGCGCCTACACCAACGCCGCCACGCTGGTGAACGAGGACTACCGCGACGCCGAGGACCTCGACGGCCTGTTCTCCGGGTTCGACCCGGAGACCGGCCAGTACGACATGTCCACCTGGGCCTACGCCGAGAACGAGGACGGCGCCGGGGGCCACGACGGCAAGGTGGACGCGCCCGCGGGCGACCCCGACGACGGGGCCGAGGCCGGCGCCGAGGCGGTGGAGGAGGCCGCCGGCCAGCAGCTCGGCAGCGGCGGCGCCCCGATGGAGCACGCCCGCATGCTGCACGACGAGACCCTGCAGGACCCCCGGACGGTGTTCCAGATCCTCAAGCGGCACTACGCGCGCTACACCCCCGAGATGGTGCAGGAGGTGTGCGGCATCGCCCCCGAGGACTTCGCGTACCTGGTCCGCTCCATCACGGAGAACTCCGGGCGCGAGCGGACCACGTGCTTCGCCTACGCCGTCGGCTGGACCCAGCACAGCCTGGGCGCGCAGTACATCCGCACCGCGTCCATCCTGCAGCTGCTGCTGGGCAACATGGGCCGGCCCGGCGGCGGGATCATGGCCCTGCGCGGGCACGCCAGCATCCAGGGCTCGACCGACATCCCGACGCTGTTCAACCTGCTGCCCGGCTATCTGCCCATGCCGGTGGCCGGCACCCACGACACGTTCGAGGACTACCTGGCCGCGATCGCGTCGAAGAAGCAGAAGGGCTACTGGGCCGAGGCCGACGCCTACACGACGAGCCTGCTCAAGGCCTGGTGGGGGGACGCCGCCACCGCGGACAACGACTGGGCCTACGACTACCTCCCGCGCCTCACCGGCGCCCACGGCACCTTCCAGACGCTGACGAGCATGCTCGACGACGAGGTGGAGGGCTACTTCCTGCTCGGCCAGAACCCCGCGGTGGGGTCCTCCAACGGCCGGATGCAGCGCATGGCCATGTCCCACCTCAAGTGGCTGGTGGTGCGCGACCTCAACCTCATCGAGTCGGCGACCTGGTGGAAGGACGGCCCGGAGATCGCCTCGGGCGAGCTGCGCACCGAGGACATCGAGACCGAGGTGTTCTTCCTGCCCGCGGCCACGCACGTGGAGAAGTCCGGCACGTTCACCCAGACCCAGCGGCTGCTGCAGTGGCGCCACCAGGCCGTGGCACCGCCGGGCGAGTGCCGGAGCGAGCTGCAGTTCTTCTTCGAGCTGGGACAGCGGATCCGGGAGCGGCTGGCCGACTCCGCCGACGAGCGCGACCGCCCGCTGCTCGACCTCACGTGGGACTACCCCGTCGACGCGCACGGCGAGCCGGACCCCGAGGCGGTGCTCGCCGAGATCAACGGCCGCCACCTCACCGGCCCGGACGCCGGCCGGCCGCTGTCCTCGTACACCGAGATGCGCGCGGACGGCTCGACGTCCGGCGGCTGCTGGATCTACACCGGGGTCTACGCCGACGGCGTCAACCGTGCGGCCGCCCGCACGCCGGGCCAGGAGCAGGCCGCCGCGGCCCCGGACTGGGGCTGGGCGTGGCCGGCCAACCGCCGGATCCTCTACAACCGCGCCTCGGCCGACCCCGAGGGCAGGCCGTGGAGCGAGCGCAAGAAGTACGTCTGGTGGGACGAGGAGCAGGACCGGTGGGTCGGGGACGACGTGCCCGACTTCCCGCTCCACCTCGCCCCGGGCACCCGGCCCGACCCCGACGCCGGGGGCGCGGCCGCGCTCGCCGGGGACGACCCGTTCATCATGCAGGCCGACGGCAAGGGGTGGCTGTACGCGCCCAAGGGCGTGCTGGACGGACCGCTGCCCACGCACTACGAGCCGCAGGAGTCGCCGGTCGCCAACGCCCTGTACGCCCAGCAGCGCAACCCCTCCCGGGTGCTGTTCGCCCGCCAGGACAATCTCACCGCGCCGAGCGCCGGGGAGCCGGGGGCGGACGTGTACCCGTACGTGTTCACCACGTACCGGCTCACCGAGCACCACACTGCCGGAGGCATGAGCCGCTGGCTGCCGTACCTCTCGGAGCTGCAGCCGGAGATGTTCTGCGAGGTCTCCCCCGAGCTCGCCGCCGAGTGCGGGCTGGAGCCGTACGGCTGGGCCACGATCGTCTCGCCCCGCTCGGCCATCGAGGTGCGGGTGCTCGTCACCGAGCGGATGACCCCGCTCGTGGTGCGCGGGCACACCGTGCACCAGATCGGGCTCCCGTACCACTGGGGCGTGGGCGGGAACGCCGTGGTCAGCGGCGACTCCGCCAACGACCTGCTGGGCCTGACCCTCGAGCCCAACGTGCAGATCCAGGACTCCAAGGTGGGCTCCTGCCACATCCGCCCGGGCCGCCGGCCGCGGGGCCCCGAGCTGCTCGACCTGGTCGCGGAGTACCAGCAGCGCGCGGGCGCCACGGTGGAGACCGGCAACACCCGGATCGACGTCCCCGGCACCGACCGGAGCGCCGATCCGGACACCGACCCGACCACCGACCCGATGAGGGAGCACTGATGGGCCAGCTGGCCGGACCGACCGATCCCACGGCCGACGCGCACTGGGAGCACTCGCACGCGCGGAAGGGCTTCTTCACGGACACCTCGATCTGCATCGGGTGCAAGGCCTGCGAGGTGGCCTGCAAGGAGTGGAACCAGAACCCCCAGGACGGGGAGCTCGAGCTGCTCGAGTCCTCCTACGACAACACCGGCGCCCTGGGCGCCAGCACCTGGCGGCACGTGGCGTTCGTCGAGCAGGACAGCGAGCGCATCGAGGAGGCCCGCGAGTCCGGGCGCAAGCTCGTGAGCCTGGGCATGCCGCGCGTGGGCCCGCCCGAGGCGCGCCCGCAGCCGGCCGCCGAGGACACCACCCCGCCGGACACCCCGGAGTTCCGCTGGCTGATGTCCTCCGACGTCTGCAAGCACTGCACGCACGCCGGGTGCCTCGACGTCTGCCCCACCGGGGCGCTGTTCCGCACCGAGCACGGCACCGTGGTGGTGCAGGACGACGTGTGCAACGGGTGCGGCACGTGCGTGGCCGGCTGCCCGTTCGGCGTGATCGAGCGGCGCACCGACGGCACCGCCGCACCGCGCACGGAGCGGGACGGGCAGCCGGGCAAGCCCGAGGTGAAGAACGTGGGCGTCGCCCAGAAGTGCACCCTGTGCTACGACCGGATGGTGGACGACCAGACGCCCGCGTGCGCACAGACGTGCCCCACGACGTCGATCAAGTACGGCGAGCACGAGGACATGGTCGAGACGGCCCGGCACCGGGTCGCCGAGATGCACGCCCAGGGGCGTACGGAGGCCCGGCTCTACGGCGCCAACGAGCTCGACGGCGTCGGCGGCACCGGATCGGTGTTCCTGCTGCTCGACGAGCCGGAGGTCTACGGTCTTCCCCCGGACCCGCGGGTGCCGACCGCGGACCTGCCCCGGATGTACCAGCGGGCCGGGCTGGCCGCGGCGGGCATGCTCGCCGCCGCTGCCCTGGCCTTCGCGGGAGGCCGCTCGTGAGCCTGTCCGAGTTCGACAGCTACCGTCCGCCCGAGCCGCCGCGCCGCCGCCGCCGGAACGGCCCGCGCCGCCGGGGCGCAGGGCAGGGCGGCGGGGGCGACGGCTCCCGGGAGATGCCGATGGTCCCGGAGCCGGAGTTCGGCTCCTACTACGGGCGCCCGGTGGTCAAGCCGGCGCCCTGGGGCCACGAGGTCGCCGCGTACCTGTTCCTCGGCGGCGTGGCCGGCGGCTCGGCGCTGCTCGCGCTCGGTGGTCAGCTCACCGGCCGGGGCGAGCTGCGCCGCAACGCCCGACTGGGCTCGGTGACCGCGCTCGGCCTCGGCGGGGCGGCCCTGGTCGCGGACCTCGGGCGACCGGAGCGCTTCCTGCACATGCTGCGCACGTTCAAGCCGACCTCGCCGATGAGCATGGGGACCTGGATCCTCAGCGCGTTCGGGGCCGGCATGGGCACCGCGGTCGCGGCCGAGGTCGACCGGATGACCGGTTCCCGCCTGCCGCTGGGCCCGCTGCGCCCGGTGCTGCGCGCCGTGGAGGGGCCGGCCGGGATCGAGGCCGCGGTCTTCGCCGGCCCGCTCGCCGCCTACACCGCGGCCCTGCTCTCCGACACGGCCACCCCCACGTGGAACGCCGCCCGCGAGGACCTGGCCTTCGTGTTCGTGAGCTCGGCGAGCCTCGCCTCGGGCGGTCTGGCGATGGTCACCACGTCGGTCGGGCAGGCCGGTCCCGCCCGGCGGCTCGCGGTGCTGGGGGTGGCGGGCGAGCTGGTCGCCACGAAGCTCATGGAGCGCCGGATGGACCCGGTCGCGGCCGAGCCGCTGCACCACGGCCAGGCCGGGACGATGCTCGCGTGGAGCGAGCGGCTCGCGGTCGCCGGCGGTCTCGGCACGCTGCTGGGCGGGCGGCACCGGGGCATCGCCGCGCTCTCGGGGCTGGCGCTGCTGGCCTCCTCGGCGCTGACCCGGTTCGGCGTCATGGAGGCCGGCCTGCACTCCGCCGTGGACCCGCGCTACACGATCGAGCCGCAGAAGGCCCGCCTGGCCGCGCGCCGCGCCGCCGGGATCACCGACGACTCGATCACCACCGTCGGCTGAGCACCCGGCGCCGTCCCCGGAAGGAGCTCAGCGCACGTCGATGCCGGACCCCGCCACGGTGTGGCCCACCACGGGGTGTCCGGGCACCTCCCCGACGACGAGCAGGCCGCCCGAGGTCTGCGCGTCGGCCAGCAGCAGCAGGTCGTCCTCGGTGACGCCCGCGGCCGAGCGCAGGTGGGGGCGCACCCAGTCGAGGTTGCGGCGGGTCCCGCCGGAGACGTAGCCGTCCCGCAGCGCCTCCGCGGCCCCCTCGACGAGGGGCACGGCCCCCCGGTCGAGCACCGCGCCGACCCCGGAGGCACGGCACATCTTGTGCAGGTGCCCGAGCAGGCCGAAGCCGGTGACGTCCGTGGCCGCCCGGGCCCCGGCCGCCAGCGCCGCCTCGGCCGCGTCCCGGTTGAGCCGGGTCATCGTGGCGACCGCCTCCCCGAACACCTCGCCGGTCGCCTTGTGCCGGTTGTTGAGCAGGCCCACGCCGATCGGCTTGGTGAGGGTGAGGGGCAGCCCCGGCGCGGCGGCGTCGTTGCGCAGCAGCCGGTCCGGGTCGGCCACGCCGGTCACGGCCATCCCGTACTTCGGTTCCGGGTCGTCGATGGAGTGCCCCCCGATCACGGGGCACCCCGCCTCGGACGCGACCGCCAGCCCGCCGCGGAGCACCTCGGTCAGCAGATCCATCGGGAGCGCCTCCCGGGGCCAGCCGACGAGGTTGATCGCCATGACCGGGCGCCCGCCCATGGCGTAGACGTCCGACAGCGCGTTCGCGGCGGCGATCCGGCCCCAGTCGTAGGCGTCGTCGACCACCGGGGTGAAGAAGTCGGCGGTGGACAGCACCGCGAGGTCGTCGCGCACCAGGACGGCCGCGGCGTCGTCCCCGTCGTCGAGACCGACCAGCACGCCGGCCCCCGACTGGCCGGTGAGGCCCCGGACCGCGTCCTCGAGCTCGCCGGGAGGGATCTTGCACGCGCATCCGCCCCCGTGGGCGAAGCCGGTCAGCCGGAGCGCTCCGGTCGGGGACAGGGGCGAGGTCGACGTCCGGGTCTGTTCCATGCCGTCAGCCTACTGGTGACGGCGGTGCTAGGTTGGGTGGCGGAGGCGTCCGGGTCCTGGTGGGCCCCCCGGTCTTCAAAACCGGTGAGGCCGAGCACCTCGGTCTGGCGGGTTCGATTCCCGTCCGCCTCCGCCAACCTCTGCACCGCTCATCCGTACCGCGTCCCGCGCGACGAGGAGGAACCGTGGCCCTGGACGACCCGCGTCGTCTGATCCCGCGCACCGACCAGCTCATGGGCCTGCCGCCCGTCCGCCGGGCGCGGGACCGGCTGAGCGAGGGCGTCGTCCGCGCGCTGGTGCGCGAGACCCAGGACCGGGCCCGGCGGGGCGAGCTCGCCCCCGAGGACGTCGAGCCGGCGGTGCTCGCCGCGCTCGAGACCCGCTCCGCCTCGACCCTGACGCCGGTGCTCAACGCCACCGGCGTGGTCGTGCACACCAACCTGGGCCGCGCCCCGCTGTCCGCGGCCGCCGTCGAGGCGCTGCGCACCGCCGCCGGGTACGTCGACGTGGAGCTCGACCTCGAGACCGGCGCCCGCTCCCGCCGCGGCGCCGGGGCCCGGGCGGCGCTGCTCGCCGCCTGCCCCCCGGCCCAGGACGCGCTGGTGGTCAACAACGGCGCGGCCGCGCTGGTCCTGGCCACCACGGCCCTGGCCGCCGGCCGCGAGGTCGTGATCAGCCGCGGCGAGCTCGTCGAGATCGGGGCCGGCTTCCGGCTGCCGGACCTGATCGAGTCCACCGGCGCCCGGCTGCGCGAGGTGGGCACGACCAACCGGACCCATCTGCGCGACTACGCCGAGGCGATCGGCCCCGAGACCGGATGCATTCTCAAGGTGCACCCGAGCAACTTCCGGCTGGAGGGGTTCACCGCGGCCGTCGAGGTCCGTGAGCTGCGGTCCCTGGCCGGGGCCCACGGCGTGCCCCTGGTGGCCGACCTCGGCAGCGGGCTGCTGACCCCCGATCCGCGCCTGCCCGACGAGCCCGACGCCGCCGCCGCCCTCGAGAACGGCGCCGACGTCGTCATCGCCAGCGGCGACAAGCTGCTCGGCGGCCCGCAGGCCGGGCTGCTGCTCGGCGGCTCGGACGTCGTCGCCCGGATGGCCGCCCACCCCCTCGCCCGCGCGGTCCGTGCCGACAAGCTCGCGCTCGCCGCGCTGGAGGCCACCATCACCGGCGGGCCCGCCCCGGTCGTGAGCGCGCTGCACGCGGCCCCCGACCGGCTCCGGGAACGGGCCGAGCGGCTCGCCGCGGCCGTCGGCGCACCGGTGGTCGCCCACGACGGGCGGGTCGGCGGCGGAGGTGCGCCCGGCGTGCCCCTGCCGGGGTGGGCGGTGCGGCTGCCCGAGTCGGTGGCCCCGCTGCTGCGCACCGGCCGCCCCGCCGTCCTCCCCCGGGTGCACGACCACGCGTGCCTGCTCGACCTGCGCTGCGTGCCCGAGTCCGACGACGATCGCCTGCGCGCGGCGGTGCAGGCTGCCCTGGCCGCTCTCGACGGGGCGGACGACGTCATCGGCCGGGCCCGGTGAGCGTGCACGTCGTCGCCACGGCCGGCCACGTCGACCACGGCAAGAGCACCCTGGTGCGGGCCCTCACCGGCATGGAGCCCGACCGGTGGGAGGAGGAGCGCCGCCGCGGGCTGACTATCGACCTGGGCTACGCCTGGACCACGCTGCCGTCCGGGCGCGACGTGGCCTTCGTGGACGTCCCGGGGCACGAGCGCTTTCTCGGCAACATGCTCGCGGGACTCGGTCCGGCTCCCGTCGTCTGCTTCGTGGTCGCGCTCGACGAGGGGTGGCAGGCCCAGTCCGCCGACCACCGCGACGCCGTCGCGGCCCTGGGCATCGAGCACGGCGTGGTGGTGCTCACCCGGGCCGACCGGGCGCCCGGGCGCGCCGACGAGGTGCTCGCCCAGGTCCGTGCGGAGCTGGCCGGGACCGGTCTGCACGACGCGCCCGTGTTCACCGTCTCGGCCCTCGAGGGCACGGGCCTGTCCGAGCTGCGCGCCGCCCTCGACGACGTCCTGGCACGGGCGCCCGCACCCGACGAGGGGCGGCTGCGGCTGTGGGTGGACCGCTCCTTCACGATCACCGGGTCCGGCACGGTGGTGACCGGCACGCTGACCGCGGGAACGCTCCGGCAGGGCGACCGCCTGCATCTGCTCGGGCACGGCGGGCCCCTGCCGGTCGTGGTCCGGGGCATGCACAGCCGCAACACGCCGTACACCGCGCTGGAGCCGTTCACCCGCGTGGCGCTGAACCTGCGCGGGGTCTCGGCCTCCGACGTTCACCGGGGCGACGCCCTGGTCACGCCCGGCACGTGGCCGCTCACCGGGGTCCTCGACATCCGCCGCAGCACGGGGCCCGTCCTCACGGCCACGGCCGAGCAGCTCGTGGTCCATGCCGGCACCGCGGCGGTGCCCGCCCGGCTGAGCCCGTTCGACGACGACCACGCCCGGCTGGTCCTCGACCGGGCCCTGCCCCTGGTCCTCGGGGACCGCCTGGTGCTCCGCGACCCCGGCAGCCGCGCGGTGCTCGGCGGCGCACAGGTCCTCGACGCCGATCCGCCCGCGCTGCGGCGGCGCGGTGACCGGGCGCGCCGTGCCGCCCGGCTCGCCGGCATGGACGTCCGCGGGGACGTCCTCGTGGAAGTGGCCCGCCGCGGCGCGGTGCGGGAGCAGCACCTGCACCGCCTCGGACTGCTGCCCGCCGCGGGCGCCACCCCGCCCGGCGAGGTGCGCGTGCTCGGCGAGTGGTGGGTGCACGCCCCGGTGCTCGACTCCTGGACGCAGCGGCTGCGCACCGCCGTGGACGAGCTGCACGCCCGGGACCCCCTGGCGGCGGGTCTCTCGCGCGGCGCCGCCCGCGATCTGCTCGCGCTGCCGGACGCCGTGCTGGTCGATCCCGTGGTCCGCGGCGCCGGCCTGGAGCAGGACGGCGGGCACATCCGGTCCCCACAGCACCGCGGGGGCCTCGGCGCCCACGAGACGGCCGTGCTCGAGCTGGAGCGGCGGCTCGCGGCCGAGCCCTTCCGGAGCCCGGAGGCCGACGACCTGACAGCGCTGCGGCTCGGGGCCCGTGAGCTCGCCGCGGCCGAGCGCACCGGCCGGCTGCTCCGCCTGGGGGACGGTGTCGTGCTGCTCCCCACCGCCCCCGCCCTGGCGATGCGCGCGCTCGCCGGGCTGCCGCAGCCCTTCACCACGAGCCAGGCGCGCCAGGCGCTCGGCACCACCCGGCGCGTCGCGATCCCGCTGCTCGAGCACCTCGACGCCCGCGGCTGGACCCGGCGGCTGGACGCCGGCCACCGCACGGTGGTGCGCTGAGGTCGCAGGCCCGTCCGTCCGGGACGCTGCTCGAGGAGATCTTCCCCCGGGAGGAGCTCCAGCTCACCACCGAGGTCAACGGCAGGATGCGGGACGCCCGCGACGGCGGCCGCCTGGGCCGGGTGCCGGGGAGCCGCGCGCCCCCGCACCAGCGCCTACCCGCGCAGCGCCCGGAGGTGCTCGACCGCCTGGGGGAGCACCTTCTTCAGGTCCCCCACGATGCCGAGGTCGGCGATCTCGAAGACCGGTGCCTGCTCGTCCTTGTTCACGGCCACGATCGTCCTCGCCGTCTGCATTCCCGCCCGCTGCTGGATGGCTCCCGAGATCCCGCACGAGACGTAGAGCTGCGGGGCGACGGTGCGCCCGGTCTGGCCCACCTGCGCCTCGGGACCGATCCACCCGGCGTCCACCGCCGCGCGGGAGGCCCCGATCGCCCCGCCGAGGGCGTCCGCGAGCTCCTCGAGCGGCCCGAAGTCCCCGCCCGTGCCGCGGCCGCCGGCCACGACCACACGGGCCTCCCCCAGGGCCGGGCGCCCGGAGGCCGGCAGCGCGGCCCGGCCCACCACCCGGGCCGCGGGCACGGTGTCCTCGAGGGCGTGCGTGCGCACCCGCGGGCGCTGCGCCCCGGCCGGCTCCGCGCCGGGGCCGCCCGTGGCGGCGTCGGCGGCGAGGTCGGCGGGGATCTCGACCGAGTTGGGGCGGACGGTCGCGATCAGCACCGGGCTCGTGGCCCGGCACCGGGTGGTCCAGCCCCCGGCGAGGACGGACTTGGTGGCCACGAGGTCGGCGCCGAGGGCCACGACGTCGGTGACCACCCCGGCCTCGAGCCGCACGCCCAGGCGCGCGGCGACGTCCTTGGCCTCGGGGGTGCCGGCGAGCAGGAGCACCTGCGCCCCGGTCTCCCGGGCGGTGGCCTCCGCGAGCGCGACCGCCGGCGTGGTGAGCCGGTCGCCGGGCTCGCCCTCCGGGGCGTGCACGGTGTGCACCGCGTGGGCGGCGAGCTCGCCGAGCAGGGCGTCGTCGGGCGCGGCCGGCACGACGACGTGCGCCGTGCCCAGGGTGCCCGCGAGCACGAGCAGCTCCCGGTCGGCGCGGCGCAGCCGGTCCGTGGCGCCCAGCACCACCAGGGCGACGATCGTGCGCGTGGTCCCGGTCGTGGTCTCGGTCGTGGTCTCAGTCTCGTTCTCGGTCGTGGTCATGGTCGTCCTCCTCCTGCCCGGCGAGCGGGCGCACATGATCGGGGTCCGGTGGCGTTCGGCCGGGCGCTCAGACGAGCTTCCGGGCCACCAGGAACTCGGCGAGGCGGATGCCGCCCTCGCCCTCGTCGACCACGACCTCGCCGGCGGCACGGGGCGGGCGCGGCACGGCGTCGAGCACCTCGGTGAGCGATCCGGCGAGGCCCACGGCGTCCGTGTCCAGGCCGAGGTCGGTGACCGACCACGTCTGCACGGGCTTCTTCTTGGCCGCCATGATCGCCTTGAAGGTGGGGTAGCGCGGGGTGTTGGCCTGGTCGGTGACGGCCACGAGCGCGGGGAGGTCCGCGACGACCTGGAGGGCCTCGGTCTCCGTGTGCCGGGTGGCCGTGAGCGAGGCGCCGTCCTCGGCCAGCGCCAGGGAGCTCGCGAAGCCGACGTGGGCGAGGCCGAGCCGCTCGGCGAGCTGGCCGGGGACCAGGGAGGTCTCGCCGTCGGTGGCGGCCATGCCGGTGAGCACGAGGTCCACGGCGCGGTCCTCGGTCCGGGCGATCCGCTCGAGCGCGGCGGCGAGCACGCGGGCGGTGACCCAGGCGTCGGAGCCCGCGAGGGCGTCGTCGAGCACGTGGAACCCGGCGTCGGCGCCCAGCTGGAGGGCGCGCTTGAGCGCGTCCGTCGCGCCCGCCGGTCCCATGGTCAGCGCGAGCACGCGGTGCCCCGCTCCTGCGCCGCCGTGTGCCTCGACGATCTGCGCCGCGGCCTCGAGCGCGTACTCGTCGAGCTCGGAGAGGATCCCGGACGTGCGCTCGAGCAGGGGCGGGCTCCCGGCGAGGACGCGCTCGCCCGCGGCGTCGGGGACGTGCTTGACGGGGACGACGATCGTCAGGGGCTGGCTCATGGTCTCCTCCGGACAGGACGGATCAGAACGGAACAGGACGGTTCAGGACGGGACGGGCGGAACACTCAGGCCTCCGCGCGGCGCACGAGGCGCTCGGCGTGACGGATCAGGGGTTCGTCGACCATCCGCCCGCGGAACGTGAAGACGCCGGGGGCGCGGCGGGCGGCGTCGAGCAGCTCGCGGGCTGCCTCGACCTCCTCGGCGTCGGGCCGGTAGGCGGCCCGGACGGTCTCGACCTGCCCGGGGTGGATGCAGGCGGTGGCCGCGAAGCCGGAGGCCACGGCGTCGAGCGCCTCCTCGCGCAGCCCCTCGTGGTCGGCGATGTCGACGTGCACCGCGTCGATCGCGGGCCGGCCGGCGGCGCCCGCCGCGAGCAGGACGGCGGAGCGGGCGTGGCGGGCCACGTCCCGGTAGGCGCCGTCCGGGCGCCGGGACGAGAGGCCGCCGAGCGAGGCCACGAGGTCCTCGGCGCCCCACATCAGCGCGACCACGTTGGGGGACCGGGCGATCTCGGCCGCGTTGACCACGCCCTCGGCGGTCTCGCACAGGGCGACGACACGGTGCAGGCCCAGTTCCGCGGCGACGGCGAGCCGTTCGGCGGAGGCGGCCTTGGGCAGCATCACGGTGGTGTACTCGGTGTGCCGCAGGGCGACGAGGTCGTGGGCGAAGTCCTCGGTGTCCTCGGCGTTGATCCGCACGATGGTCCGGGTGGGGTCCAGGGGCGTGGCCACGAGGGCGTCCCGGGCGGCGAGCTTGGCGGACGGTGCCACGGCGTCCTCGAGGTCGAGGATCACGGCGTCGGCGCGCTCGGCGGCCTTGGCGTAGCGCTCGGGGCGGTCGGCCGGGCAGAACAGCAGGGCCGGGCCGAGGGGGAACGGGTCGGTCATCAGGGCTCCTTCGCCGGGGTGTCGCTGCGGGGTGTCACTGCGGGGTGTCACTGCGGGACGTCGCTGCGGGGTGTCGCTGCGGGACGTCACGGCGGGACGCCGCAGCGGGGATCACGGTGCGCTGTCACCGCGGGGCTGCGTCGCGGGACCACATGAGGACCGAGCGGGTGCACTCCGCGACCACGACGCCCTCCTGGTTGCGGCCCACGTGCTTGACCCGGACGATCCCCTGCCCGGGCCGGGAGGAGGACGGGCGGGTCCCGAGGATCTCGGAGGACGAGTACAGGGTGTCCCCGTGGTGGAGCGGGTGCGGGAAGGCGACCTCCTCGAAGCCGAGGTTGGCCACGATGGTGCCCTGGGTCAGCTGGGCCACGGACGCCCCCACCATGGTCGAGAGGGTGAACATGGAGTTCACGAGCCGCTGGCCGAAGGGCTGGCGCCCGGACCACGCCGCGTCCAGGTGCAGGGACTGGGTGTTCATGGTGAGGGTCGTGAACAGCACGTTGTCCGCCTCGGTGACGGTCCGGCCCGGGGCGTGCTCGTAGACCGTGCCGACCTCGAACTCCTCGAACCACAGCCCGCGCTGGCGGACCACCTTGCGCTCCTCGGTCACGGCCGCCCCCTCACAGTCCGAGCTCGCGGGCGATGAGCATGAGCTGCACCTCGGTGGTGCCCTCGCCGACCTCGAGGATCTTGGCGTCCCGGTAGTGCCGGGCCACCCGGAACTCGTTGATGAACCCGTAGCCGCCGAAGACCTGGGTGGCGTCCCGGGCGTTGTCCATCGCGGCCTCCCCGGCCACGAGTTTGGCGATCGCGGCCTGCGTCTTGAACGGCCGGCCGGCGAGCATCCGGGAGGCGGCGTCGTAGTAGGCCAGCCGTGCGGTGTGCGCGCGGGCCTGCATGCGGGCGATCTTGAAGGAGACGGCCTGGTTCGCGCCGATGGGGCGGCCGAAGGACTGCCGCTCCTGCGCGTAGCGCACGGACTCCTCGACGCAGCCCTGGGCCGCGCCCGTGGCCAGGGCCGCGATGGCGATGCGGCCCTCGTCGAGGACGGACAGGAAGTTGGCGTAGCCGCGGCCCTCCTCGCCCAGCAGGTTCTCCTCGGGGACCCGGACGTCCTGGAGGGACAGCGGGTGGGTGTCCGAGGCGTTCCAGCCGACCTTGTCGTAGGCCTTCTCGGCGCGGAAGCCGGGGGTGTCGGTGGGGACGATGATCGTGGAGATGTCCTTCCGGATCCGCCCGTCCGGCAGCTCGGTGGTGCCGGTGACCGCGGTGACGTTCACCAGGCGGGTGATGTCCGTGCCGGAGTTGGTGATGAACTCCTTGGCGCCGTTGACCACCCACTGCCCGTCCTCCCGCTTCGCGGTGGTGCGGGTGCCGCCGGCGTCCGAGCCGGCCTCCGGCTCGGTGAGACCGAACCCGGCGAGCGCCTGGCCCGCGGCGAGGTCGGGGAGCCAGCGCTGCTTCTGCTCCTCGGTGCCGAAGCGGAAGATCGGCATGGCGCCCAGCGACACCCCGGCCTCGAGGGTGATGGCCACGGACTGGTCGACCCGGGCGATCTGCTCCAGCGCCAGGCACAGCGCGAAGTAGTCCCCGCCCATCCCCCCGTACTCCTCGGGGAAGGGCAGGCCGAACAGGCCCATCTCCCCCATCTGCGCCACGATGTCGTAGGGGAACTCGTGGGCCGCGTCGTATCGCGCGGAGACGGGGGCGATCACCTCGTCGGCGAAGTCGCGGACGGTGTCGGAGAGGTCCTGGTACTCCTCGTCGAGCTCGAAGTTCATGCGCTCTGCTCCTGGTCGGTCGGGTGGTCACGGGGATCGGTCCGGGAGCGGGTCCCGGGGGCGCCGCCGGAGGGGTCCGCCGGGACGTCGGCGGCGGTGCCGTCAGGGTGGTCGCCCGGGTCGTCGCCG
The DNA here is from genome assembly GCF_947500125.1 of uncultured Kocuria sp. GTDB lineage: Bacteria > Actinomycetota > Actinomycetes > Actinomycetales > Micrococcaceae > Kocuria. Next base: position 16,204 of record NZ_CANMRA010000039.1, read on the forward strand.
CGGGTGGCGCCCAGGGTGGCGCCGGGGTGGCCACCGGGGCTGTCGTCGCCGGTCTCCTCCGGGGCGACGTCGGGGACCACTCGGGCGAGCAGCTGGTGGAGCGTGACCTGCTCGCCCGCCCGGACGGAGACCTCGACGGTGCCGGGGGTGGGGGCGGTCAGGCGGTGCTCCATCTTCATGGCCTCGACCACCACCACGGTCTGCCCCTCGGCGACCCGGTCCCCGGTGGCGGCCGGGACGGCGACCACGGTGCCGGGCATGGGCGAGTGCAGCTCCGGGGCGGCGGGCCCGGCCGTGCGCTCCAGGGCGGCCAGCGCCCGCTCGAGCCGGGCCCCGCGGGACAGGACCGCGAGTTCCACGGCGAAGCCGTCCTCCCCCACCCAGACGCTGTGCCCGTCGGGGGCGGCGGCGACGTGGACCACCCGCGACGTGCCGTGGACCTCGAGCAGGTGCGCGGCCGGACGGCCCGGCAGCGGGCTCAGGCGCACGGCGGGGTCCGCGACGGTGCGGCGGGGCACCTCGAGCCCGTGGGCCAGCACCACCGCGGGCCGGGCACGGCCCGCGGCCCGCCAGCCGTCCGGGCGGGACCAGGGGCTCAGGTCCCCGGCGGGGCGCGGATCGGCGGGGTGGTGCCGGGCGAGGAACGCGGCCGCGGCCGCGAAGTGGGTCTCGTCGGGGGCCGTGAACTCCAGCTCCGGCAGGCGCCGCTCGATGAGGGTGGTGTCCATCTCCCCGGCGCGCACGCCGGGATCGGCGAGCAGGGCGCGCAGGTACTCGGTGTTGGTGCCCACCCCGAGCACCACGGTCCCGGCCAGGGCCAGATCGAGCCGGTCGAGGGCCTGGGCCCGGTCGGCGCCCCACGCGACGACCTTGGCGAGCATCGGGTCGTAGTCCGAGCCCACGCGCAGCCCCGGCGCCAGCGAGGAGTCCACCCGGATCCCGGGCCCGGAGGCCTCCTCCAGCGCCAGCACGGTCCCGGCGGTGGGCAGGAAGCCGCGGGCGGGGTCCTCGGCGTAGAGCCGCGCCTCGACCGCGTGGCCGGTGAGCACGACGTCCTCCTGCGCCAGGGCCAGCGGCTCCCCCGCGGCGACGCGGAGCTGCTGCGCCACGAGGTCCACGCCGGTGACCAGCTCGGTGACGGGGTGCTCCACCTGCAGGCGGGTGTTCATCTCCATGAAGAAGAAGGTCTCGGGCTGGGCGGCGGGCACCAGGAACTCCACGGTGCCCGCACCGGTGTAGCCCACGGAGCGGGCCACCCGGCAGGCCGCCTGCCCGATCCGCTCCCGGGTGGCGGGGTCCAGCAGCGGCGAGGGCGCCTCCTCGATGACCTTCTGGTGCCGCCGCTGCAGGGAGCACTCCCGCTCCCCCAGGTGCACCACGGCCCCGTGGGCGTCGGCGAGGACCTGCACCTCGATGTGCCGGGGGGACTCGATGAGCTGCTCCAGGAGCAGGGTGTCGTCCCCGAAGGCGGCCGCGGCCACCCGGCGGGCCGTGGCCAGGGCCTCCGGCAGGTCGCCGGGGGTGCGGACCACGTGCATGCCCTTGCCGCCGCCGCCGGCCGAGGGCTTGATCAGGATGGGAAAGTCCATCCCGGCGGCCGCGGCGACCAGGGCGTCGTCGTCGAGGCCGGGCTCCGCGACCCCGGCGACGGTGGGCACCCCGGCGGCGGACACGTGCTGCTTGGCGCGGATCTTGTCGCCCATGGTCTCGAGCGCCTCGACCCCGGGGCCGATGAACACGATTCCCGCGGCGGCGCACGCCCGGGCGAAGGCGGCGTTCTCGGACAGGAACCCGTAGCCGGGGTGGATCGCCTGCGCGCCGGTGGCCCGTGCGGCCTCGAGCACGGCGTCGATGCGCAGATAGCTCTGCGCCGGGGCGGCCGGGCCCACGCACACGGCGACGTCGGCCTCGCGCACGTGCACGGCGTCACGGTCGGCCTCGCTGTAGACCGCGACCGAGCGGATCCCCAGCGCCTTGAGCGTGCGGAGGACCCGGCGGGCGATCTCCCCGCGGTTGGCCACGAGGACGACGTCGAAGCGGCGCGGGGGCGTGCTGGCGGTCACGGGGCTCACATCCTGAACAGGCCGAAGGCGGGTTCGGGCAGCGGGACCCGGGAGCAGACCTCGAGGGCCAGCCCGAGCACCTCCCGGGTGTCGGCGGGGGCGATCACGCCGTCGTCCCACAGCCGGGCGGTGGAGTACCAGGGGCTGCCCTGGGCCTCGTACCGGGCCCGGATGGGCGCCATGAACGCCTGGCGCTCGGCCGGGTCCCACTCCTGCCCGCGGGCGGCCAGCTGGTCGGCCTTCACGGTAGCCAGCACCGAGGCGGCCTGGGTCCCGCCCATCACCGAGATCCTCGCCTGGGGCCAGAGGAACAGGAAGCGCGGGGAGTAGGCCCGCCCGCACATGGAGTAGTTGCCGGCCCCGAAGGAGCCGCCGATCACCACGGTGAGCTTCGGCACCCGGGTGGTGGCCACGGCGGTGACCATCTTGGCGCCGTGCTTGGCGATGCCGCCGGCCTCGTAGTCGCGGCCCACCATGAAGCCGGTGATGTTCTGCAGGAACAGCAGCGGGATCCCCCGCTGGTCGCACAGCTCGATGAAGTGCGCGCCCTTCAGCGCCGACTCCCCGAAGAGCACCCCGTTGTTGGCCACGATCCCCACGGGGTGCCCGTGGACGTGGGCGAAGCCGGTGACCAGCGTGGTGCCGTACTCGGCCTTGAACTCGGAGAAGCGGCTGCCGTCCACGAGCCGGGCGATGACCTCGTGCACGTCGTAGCCGGAGTTGGGGTCGACCGGAACGGCCCCGGGGAGCTCGTCCTCGGCCACGGCCGGAGGCTCGGGCTCGGCCACCGGCCAGGCCCGGGGCCCCGGCGGGGGCAGGGTCGCCACGATGTCCCGGACGATCTCCAGGGCGTGGACGTCGTTCTCGGCGAGGTGGTCGACCACCCCGGACGTCCGGGCGTGCAGGTCCCCGCCGCCGAGCTCCTCGGCGGTGACCTCCTCGCCGGTGGCGGCCTTCACCAGCGGCGGGCCGCCCAGGAAGATGGTGCCCTGCTCGCGCACGATCACGGTCTCGTCGCTCATCGCCGGGACGTAGGCCCCGCCCGCGGTGCAGGAGCCGAGCACGGCCGCGATCTGCGGGATCCTCGCCGCGGAGAGATTGGCCTGGTGGTAGAAGATCCGCCCGAAGTGCTCCCGGTCCGGGAAGACCTCGTCCTGCAGCGGCAGGTACGCGCCGCCCGAGTCGACGAGGTAGACGCAGGGCAGCCGGCTCTCGAGGGCGATCTCCTGGGCGCGCAGGTGCTTCTTGACCGTCACGGGGTAGTAGGTGCCGCCCTTGACCGTGGCGTCGTTGCACACGACCATCACCTGCCGGCCGTGGACCAGGCCGATCCCGGCGATCATGCCGGCCCCCGGGCACTCGTCGTCGTACATCCCCTCCGCGGCCAGGGCGCCGATCTCCAGGAACGGGCTGCCCGTGTCCAGGAGGTGGTCCACCCGCTCGCGCGGCAGCAGCTTGCCGCGCCCCACGTGCCGCTCCCGGGAGGCCTCCGGCCCGCCCCGTGCCGCCCGCTCCAGGCGCCGCGCCAGCTCCTCGGCCAGTCCCTGCTGGGCGGCCGCGTTGGCGGCGAACTCCGCGCTGCCCGGATCGACCTGGGTGCTCAGCACACGCATCCGTCCCCTCCGTCCGGGCGGCAGCCTGGGAATGCCATTTCGGTTAATCTCGACTAACTTGGAGTTCAGGTTAGTGGTGACTCACTAGAATGTCCAGGAATCCGACCCCGAGAGCAGGACCCGTGGCCCAGACCGAGCGCACCCCCAGCCCGCCCACCACCGTGCGCGGACAGGCCAAGGCCCAGCGGCGCCAGGACCTGCTCGCCGCCTCCGCGGCGCTGTTCGCCGAGCGCGGCTTCGCCGGCGTCTCGATCGACGACATCGGCGCGGCCGTGGGGGTCAGCGGGCCCGCGGTCTACCGGCACTTCCCGAGCAAGCAGGCGGTCCTGGGCGCGATCCTGCTCGAGGTCAGCCACGACCTGCTCGACCGGGGCCGCGAGGTCGTGGACCGGTCCCCCGATCCGGCCCGGCGACTGCGGGCGCTGATCGCGTTCCAGGTGGAGTTCGCGCTGCACCGGCCCGCCGTGATCGTGGTGCAGGACCGGGAGCTGCCGAACCTCACCGAGGAGGACCGGCACGCAGTCCGCGCCCTGCAGCGCGGCTACGTGACCCTGTGGGTGGACGCCCTGCGCGAGCTGGCCCCCGGGCGCGAGCTCGCGGAGCTCACCCTGCGCGCGCAGGCCGCCTTCGGGCTCATCAACTCGACCCCTCACTCCCTGCGGACGGCGCACCGGCTGCGCACCCCGCAGGACGCAGGGCGGCTCGACACCGCCCGGGCCGCCCTCGAGGAGATGACCTGGGCCGCGCTGCGCACCGCGTTCGACCCGACCCCCACCTGCACCGGAGGCACCCCGTGACCGAGCCCCTGTCCGCCCAGCCGTTCCACCAGCCCTTCTACGAGGAGGAGCACGAGGAGTTCCGCGGGGTGGCCCGCGAGTTCACGAACCGCGAGGTGGCGCCGCACTACGCCGGGTGGGACACCCAGCACATGATGCCCCGCGACCTGTGGACGGCCGCCGGGGAGGCGGGCCTGCTGGGCCTTGCCGTGCCCGAGGAGTTCGGGGGCATGGGCCTGACGGACTACCGGTTCCGCGCCGTGCTCGACGAGGAGCTGGTCCGACAGGGCGCCCTCGGCGTGGCCCTGGCCCTGCACCTGCACGACGACTGGGTGCTGCCCCACCTGCTCGCCCACGGCACCGACGAGCAGAAGCAGCGGTGGCTGCCGCGGATGCTCACGGGGGAGCTTGTCACCTCCGTGGCCTGGACCGAGCCGGGCGCGGGCTCCGACCTGCGCGGGGTGCGCACCCGGGCCGTGCGCGACGGCGAGGAGTGGGTGCTCACCGGCCAGAAGACGTTCATCGGCAACGCGATCAGCGGGGACGCCGCCCTGGTCCTGGCGCGCACGGACGGGGGGACCGAGCGCGCCGGGGAGGACGGCTTCAGCCTGTTCCTGGTGCACAAGGCGGACTCCCCCGGTTACGAGGCCGGCCGGCAGCTCGACAAGATGGGGGTCAGGGCCTCGGACACCGCCGAGCTGTTCTTCGAGGACGTCCGGGTCCCCGCCGCGAACCTCGTCGGGGCCGAGGGCGGCGGGCTGCGGCAGATCCAGCAGGTGCTGCCCCAGGGGCGGCTGGCCGTCGCCGTGGCCGCGAGCGCCGTCGCGCGCTCGACCCTCGAGAGCACCCTCCGGTACACCGGCGAGCGCACGGCCTTCGGCACCCGGGTGCTCGACTTCCAGCACACCCGGTTCGAGCTCGCGGAGCTGACGGTCGAGGTGGAGGTGACCGAGGCCTACGTGCAGCGGGCGGTGCACGCGTTCAACGCGGGGGCTCTCGACGTGGTCGGCGCCTCCAAGGCCAAGTACTGGGCCGGGGAGCGGGCGAAGTCCGTCACGGACCGGTGCCTCCAGCTGCACGGCGGGTACGGCTACATCCTCGACTACCCGGTGGCCCAGGCGTATCTCGCCGCCCGGCTGCTGACGATCTTCGGGGGCACCAGCGAGATCCTGCGGGAGACCATCGGGCGTGCCGTGGCAGACGAGGTGTGAGGAGCACCCCGGTCAGCGCGTCTCCAGGGACGCCCGCCCGGCCCGGCGGGCCGCTGGGGAGGCGCCGAGCCGCTGGGACACCTCCCGCGCCGCCGCGACGGCGGCGGCCGCGAGCAGCTGGGCCTGTTCCGGCGTGACCCGGTAGCGAGGTGCGGCGACCATGACGGCCGCGACCAGCTGGCCCCGGTGGTCGCGCACGGCGGCGGCGACCCCGACCTCCTCCACGGAGGTCTTGCCGTAGTTGAGGGCCACCCCGTCCTCGGCGACCTGCCGCAGGGACTCCAGGTAGAGGTCGATGCCCGCCTCGGTGGGGTCCGGCAGCTCGACGGCCCCGGACAGCAGCAGCGCCCGGACCCGCTCGGGCGGCTGCTCGGCGAGGAAGATCTGCACCGACGCGCTCAGGGCCGTGCCGTACCGGGTGCCCAGCGGAGTGGTGTGCTTGATCTGGCGGGGGCTGGCGATCTGCTCCACGCACACGGCCTGGTCCCCGTTCCAGACCAGCAGCGCGCTGGTCTCGCCCGTCTGCTCGGTCAGCTCGAGCAGCACGGGGTACGCCACCCGCCGCTCGTCCAGCTCCGCGAGCAGCGGGCCGGCCACGGAGATCAGGCCCAGCCCCAGGCGGTAACGCCGCGTCTGGGGGTCGCGCTCGACCACGTCCTCGCGCTCCAGGGTGGCCAGGAGCCGGGAGACGGTGCTCTTGTGCAGGCCCACGCGGGCGGCGATCTCGGTCACCCCGAGCGTCGGTTTGTCCACGGAGAAGCAGCGCAGCACCCCCAGCGCGTGAGAGACGACGGAGGCGGCGCGGGCGTCGCGCGACGAGGCGCTGGCTGGTGATTCGGTCATAGGACCTCTCATTCTCCTGCACGGGGAGCGGTTCCGCCGTCGCACTCCACCATCATGGTCCGCCGTCGTGTGCCGTCCGGGAGGCGGGATCGTGTCCCGCCTCCCGGGCGGCCCGCGGCGGTGCCCCGGGACGGCCGCCCGTGGCAGGGGTCGGAGCCCGCCGGCCGCGGGCGGGTTTCACGGCCGCGCGAGCGCGTCCGGGACCGGTTCCCGTCCGACGACGGGCGCCTCGGCCGGGGGTTCGTGGGCCGCCCGTTCCGGGGCCGCGGCGTCCCCGCCGCCGACCGCGTCCGGCGAAGGGTCGTTGACCTCCCGCTCCAGGCGCTCGGTCTCCGGGGTGCGGGTGAGCAGCCGGCGGACCAGGTTCGCGATCATCAGCAGGATGACGAAGGAGAACGGGAAGGCCCCGATGATGGTGCCGGTCTGCACCGTGTCGACCACCGCGGTGCCGCCCAGCGTGAGGAGCGTGACCGCCACGGCGGCGATGCTGGCCACGAGCACCACGCGGAAGAAGGGCCCGGCCCGGCGGGGCGCGGAGACGAACTCGGCCAGCGCGTGGGCGCCGGAGTCCAGGGAGGTCACGTAGTAGGTGGCGACGAGCACGGTGGCCACCACGAGCAGCAGCGAACCGACGACGGGCACGGACTCCAGCATGACGAACAGCCCGCTGGACGTGTCCGCTGCGACCGACGCGGAGATGCCGCGGTCGCCGGCGTCGTCGTAGTGCAGGGCGGCCGAGCCGATGACCCCGATCCACGCCATCACGATCAGGGAGGGGACCACGGTGACGCCGATGACGAACTCACGGATGGTGCGTCCGCGGGAGATGCGGGCGATGAAGCCGGCGACGAACGGGCTGAAGGCGATGACCCAGCACCAGATGAACACGGTCCACCAGCCGTTCCAACTGTCCTGCCAGGTCGAGATGTCCTGGCCCGCGGCGCCGGCGTCGGTCCAGAAGCTCATGGCCATGAAGTGGGAGAAGAAGGAGCCGAAGGTCTGCGTGATGTTGGAGAGGAGGAAGATCGTGGGGCCGAAGACGAACACGGCCACGAGCAGCACGATGCTCAGGACCGAGTTGAGCTCGCTGATCCGCTTCATGCCCTTGTTGATGCCGAAGAACGCGGAGACGGCGGTGAGCCCGCCCAGGCCCAGGATCACGAGCAGCCAGACGCCCGAGCTCGGGGAGATCCCGGTGAAGGACGCGAGGCCCGAGCTGAACTGCATGGCGGCGAAGCCGAAGGACGTGGCCAGGCCCAGGACGGTGGCGATGATGGCCAGCAGCTCCACGACCACGCCGGCCCCGCGCTGCGACCACTTCGGCAGGATGTCGACCGTCGCCTCCCGGAAGGTGAGGGTCTTGCCGAGGTTGTGGTGGGAGTAGGCGAGGCAGACCGCCACCACGCAGTACATGGCCCAGGCCGTGAGGCCCCAGTGGAAGTAGGACCACACCATGGCGCCCTCGGCCGCCCCGTTCTGCCCCTCGGGCACGACGGGGTTGTCGTCCCGGAGCAGGATCGGCTCGGCGACCGACCAGAAGATCAGCCCGATGCCCTGTCCGCAGGCGAAGAGCATGGAGTACCAGGCGAACTTGCCGTGCTCCGGACGGGCGTCCGGGCCGCCCAGGCGGACGCTGCCGATGCGGCTGACGACCAGCCACACGCACACGGCCACCGCCACCAGCGAGTAGACGATGAACAGCCACGTGAAGTGCCCGGTGACGAAGGTGCGCGCCGTGGAGATGGCCTCGGCCGCGCCCCCCGGGTTCATGGTCACCACCACCAGCACGGCGATGATGAGCAGGGGCGGGAGGACCGTGATGACGAGCCGGTCCAGGGCCGGCAGGTGCCGTCCCCGGAACCGCGGCACGGTCACGGCCTCGGTGGCGGCCGCCGCGGAGGCGTGTGACTTCTTCATGTGTTTCTCACTTCCCGAACTCGCTGGTGACCGCCCGGACGATGCCGGTGCGGACGGTGGAGAGCAGCAGCTCGCCGCGCTGGGCGGTCGCGCCTGCTGGAGAGGAGAGGCATCCGGAGCTCGGCGTGCGAGCAGGGTCCTCGGGGAAAACGTCGTAGGGGGCCAGGTCAGCGGGGGGATGGTCGGGGGCCCGGGACATGTCGACCTTCTCGGGGTGCAGGTGGAGCATCAGCGAGGTCTCGAGGACGCCTCCGTGCTCGATGTCCCAGCCCAGGAAGCCGTCGGGGAAGACGGCCGCCAGGGTCTGCTCGTCGACGAAGTCCCAGTACGAGAGCAGCAGGGCCCGGCTGTCGTCGAGGCCGCCGGCCCGGGCCTCGCGCACCGCGAGGTCGAGTCCTTCGTAGAGGAACTGGTAGTTCTCGAAGTGACCGTTGACCACCGCGATCCGGCGGACGCCGTGGCGGAAGAACTCCAGCACCACGTCCTTGGTCTGCGCGATGAGGGCCTGGGCCGAGAGACTGGTGGTGCCGGTGCGGTGGTTGCCGCCGCCGGAGCGCGGCTGGGACTTGTAGCCGTAGGAGAAGACCGGCGCCACCAGGGCGTCGAGGTCCTCCGCCGCGGCGGCGCAGATGGCGCGGGAGAGCATGGCGTCCACGCCCAGCGGCATGTGCGGCCCGTGCTGCTCCGTGGCCCCGGTGGGGATGAGCACCAGCCCCTGGCCGGTGGACGCGTAGTCCTGGTAGCTGTGCGCGTCGAGGTCTTCGAGGAAACGGGTGCTGACCACAGGGATCCTTCCGTGTGCCTGGGTGCGTGGGACTGGCGGTGGTGCACGGTGCGGCCGCCCGGGTCCGGGCGGCCGCACCCGGTCGGGGGGGCCGGGGGGGGGGGCCCGGGGGGGGGCCCCCCCCCCCCCCGCGGGGGGGGGGGGCCGGGGGGGGGGGGGGGGGGGGGGGGGGGCCGGCGGGGGGGGGGGCCCGCCCCCCCCCCCCCCCCCGGGGGGG
>NZ_CANMRA010000040.1 GCF_947500125.1 uncultured Kocuria sp.
GTTTAATCGCACCCGGGGCCCCCGTATAAACAACCCTTTGTTTACCCGCGGCTGACCCCTGCACTGGCCCCGTCAGGGTCTCCGGCCGTGCCTTGGGCTGCCCCCCCCCCCCCCCCCCCCCCCCGGGCCCGATGAGACGACGACGGCATCGATCGGCCCGCCGAGAATGGTCGGGCGGACCCCCTCGGCCTAGGACTGAGCAGGCGGTGCCAGGACTGTAGTCGTTGTGCTCGGCAGCCGGCTCGGGCGCTCGGGTGGGCCCAGGGTGCGCGTTGCGCCGCTGTCACCTGAAGGCGGACACCGGGTGCATGATCAGGCCCGGGCACTCTTCCTGCATCGCGGGGCCGGCAACGGTGGTGGTGCAAGCCGGCGATGGGTCAGGAGATTTCCGGAAGTTCCAGGGGGCACATCTGCGCCTGAGCCGTGGCCATGGCCGGTGTCGCCGCGACCCCGAGGGGCAAGGCCAGCACGGTCGTGGCCGCGGCCACGGTCAGCGCCACCCGCACGCGGCGCAGCGGAGCGGCCGGTGCGGCCAGTCTGCGTACGCGCACCACCGTGGCCGTGCCGCTGGCGGCCAACGCCGAGGCCGGAGCGCTTCCGGCCTCGGCCAGCCGTACGAGGGCAGTGGCCACGGCGAGCCGGTTGTTCTCTCCGGCAGCCGCTTTGTCATCGGCGATGAGTTCCACCAGCCGGCCCATCTCCGCGCGTGCGACGACGAAGAGGGAGACCTTGGGGAAGGCCCGAACCAGCGCGTCGGCAGCCCCGAGGACCACGTGGTGCTGCCCCCGCAGGTGCGCCTGCTCGTGGCGCAGCACGGCGTCGCGCTGCTCCGCATCTAGCGCGCCCAAGGCGGCGGTGGTGAAGACGATCTCGCTACGGCGCCCCGGCAGGCAGTAGGCGGCCGGCACGTCATGGTCGACCACCAGCATGCCCGTGGCCGGGTCGCGGCGGGAGATCAACGACAACGACCCCAGCTGCTTGAGCCGGTCGCGGCGCGCAGAGACCAGCTCGGCGACCAGGCAGTAGAGCACCCGCCCCAGCACCAGGATCGCCAACGTCGCCCCGGCCGTGCTGAGGGCGGCACCACCGGGGGTCGAGTACTGCTGACGCAGCACGATTGCACAGGCTTGCAGGAAGTCGGCCACCCCGGTCGTCGTGGGCATCACCGGCATCGCCAGGGACACACCGGCCAGGATCACGCTCAACACGGCAGAAACGCTCACCGCCTGCCAGGCGAAGATCGCCAGTCTCGGCGACCGGTCGGCCCACGTCCCCAGGCGCAGCAACGGGCCTGCCACCGCGGCCAAGACCGCGAAGCTGACGAGCAGCAGCGGCGCCGTCACGGGGCCGTCTCAGCCTCGGGACCGGCAGCCCGGTTGAGCACCTCCCGCAGTTCGGCCAGGTCCTCGGCCGGGATCTGATCCAGGAAGTGCAGCAGCGTGGCCTTGCGGTCGCTACCACCGGCGAGGACCTCTCCCATGTGCGCGGCGGTGTACTGCTCACGCGTCTGGGTCGGGCGGTAGCGGAACGCGCGCCCATCCGGCTCCCTGGTCAACAGCCCCTTGCGGCGGAGGGTGTCCATGACGGTCTTCACGGTCATGTACGCGATCTCGCGCTCACGCTGCAGATCCACCAGGATGTCCCGGACCGAGGCCGGCTCCGACCGCGACCACATGCGTTCCATGATGGTCGACTCCAACTGCCCCAAACGATGCACCGTGATCCCTTTCCCCGTGTCGCGCCGTTCCTCCGACACTAATCCTAGGCTCCATAGTAGAGCACGGCGGCGAACTGATATCTGGCACCGGTAACGCCAGGCAAATCACCGGACCAAGATCCGTGCTGGGGGATGCCATCGGCAGGAAAAGAGTTCACGCCCGCCGGTGCTCGCAGCCCCAAGGCCCTCAGATTCAGCGCCCCAGCAAGAGCGAGTCCCATCGGCGGACCCGGACGGCGGGGTAGACGACGGGGTGGACGAGTCCGGTTCACAACCCGGAGTAGGAGTGCAGGCCGGTAAAGACGGTGTTGACCACGGCGAAGTTGAAGATGACGCACAGGTACCCGACGATCGATAGCCACGCCGAACGGGTGCCGGTCCACCCGCGGGTGGCCCTAGCGTGCATGTAGGCGGCGTAGACCACCCAGATCACGAACGTCCACACTTCTTTGACGTCCCAGCCCCAGTATCGGCCCCAGGACTGCTCGGCCCAGATCGCACCGGCGGCCAGAGTGAAGGTCCAGAACGCGAAGCCGACAGCGTTGAGCCGGAAGGAGAGATTCTCCAGCGCCTGGGCGGAGGGCACCATCCGCAGAAATCCCATGCCCGGGGTCTCGCCGCCCAGGATCGCCTTCTCCCGGCGGGCCTGCAGCAGTTGCAGGATGGCCATGGCGAAGGTGATGGTGAAGATCCCGGAGGCGGCCACGGCGATGGACACGTGGATCACCAGCCACCAGGACTGCAGCGCCGGCACCAGCGGGCCCACCGGGGTGGGGAACCCGATGGTGGCCGCGGTCAGCATGATCACCACGAGCCCGGACACGAGCGGGCCCACGAAGCGCAGGTCGCGCACCACCAAGGAGACGAGGTAGACCCCGGTCACCACGAGGGCCCCGGTGGTGGAGAACTCGTACATGTTGCCCCAGGGCACCCGCCCGGCAGCAACCGTCCGGGTCACCACGGCCACGGCGTGCAGGGTGAAGGCCAAGACCATGACGGTCACGGCCGCCCGGGCCGCCGGGCGGCGAATCCCGGTGTAGCGCATGGAGGAGTCAGCGACGTGGGCGGCCAGCACCGCCTGGGCGGAAGCCTGGTACCCGCGGCCGCGTTCACCGGTGCCCAGCCCGGCCCGGGTGTCGGCGGCCTCCACCGTGTTCACGGTGGCAGTGGTCGCCGCGCCGACCAGCTGCCCTTCCTGTCCGCTGTGTTGCTCGGCTCGACGCAGGGTCTTGGAGTGGGAGGCCATGTCCCAGGCGAAGGCCACGAAGGCCACCAGGTAGGTCATGGCGGCCAGGAGCATGAACAGTGCGCTCCAGGCGCCCAGGCTCTCGTTGACGGTCATCGGTGGTGTCCTCTCAGTCGTGGGCCGGACCGCTGCGGGCCCTGCTCGTCTTGTGGTGTGTAACAGCCCCGGCGGGCGGACGCGCGCTGCCCCACTGCTCGGTGAACAGCTCGCCCAGCCGCTGTGCCTCGGCCGTGAGCCGCGGGTCCTCTCCGCGGGCCAGCAGACCGTACTCCAGGATTGTGGCTGGCCCCGCGTCCTTGTCGACGCCTTCCGATGCCCTCACCCACACGCGGCGGCGGGAGATGAACATCGACATCAGCAGCCCCGTGAAGGCCAGCACGAAGGACACGAAGGCACCCGTCCTGCCGGGGTCGTAGACGATGTCCAGGCCCACGTAGCGCTTCACGTCGAGGAATTCGATGCTGCCCTTGCCCTGGGGCAGCTCGTAGGCAGGGTCCGCGGCGTCCAAGGTGATTGGTCCGTCGGGGGCGAGCATGCCGTTGAGCTCGGTGAGCCCTTCGACGTCGAGGACGTAGACGTTCTGGGGTACCCCCGAATCCAGCCCGAGGTCCCCGTAGTAGGAGGACAGGATCAGCTTCGGGTTGGCCAGGCCCGGATCCGCCGACCGCGGGAGCCCGTCCTGGCCCGTCACCGCGGTGGGCAGTAGCAGGCCGGTGAAGCCCAGCTGGTCCGGGGCGGCGTCCGGTGCCTTGAGCACCACCGAGGAGGTATAGACCCCATCGGAAGGAATGCCCACCACCGGCCCCTCGAAGGCGACGTCCCCGTTGCCGTCTCTGACCCGGATGACCGGGGCGTAGCCGTTGCCGATCAAGAACGACTTCACCCCGTCGACGTTGACCGGGGCGTTGACCTTCAGGGTCTCCTGCCGCGGCTGTCCTCCGGGCTCCTGGACGGTGACCTCGGCGGTGAAGTCCACCGGGGTCCCGTACTGGCTGGGATCGACAGTGTCGCGGTAGAACTCGACCTCGAAGTTCTCCAGGGTGAGAGAGAACGGCTCCAGCCGGTCGGCGTCGTAGTTCGTGCCCGGGATGAACGCGTCGTAGTTGATCAACGAGTTGGCGAAAGACTCGCCCTCCACCAGAATCTTCTGCCCCTTGTAGCCGAACAGGGACCCCACCGCCACGGAGACCAGCACCCCCAGCAGCGCCAGGTGGAAGACGACGTTGCCGACCTCCTTCCACATCCCGCGCTCGGCGGCCACCGACGGCGCCGGTCCTCCTGTGTCGCGCACGACCACCCGGTAGCCGCGCTTGCGCAGCAGTCGGGCAGCCTCAGCCACGACCTCGTCCGGGGCCGGGGCATCCGCGGGCCCACCGAGGACCAGGCGGTGGTGCTCGGGCAGCCGCCCCAGCCGCTTAGGGGTCCGCGGGGGCTGCGCCCGCCAGGCCCGCCAGTGCTTGGCGGCCCGGGGCAGCACGCACCCGATCAGGGAGACGAACAGCAGGATGTAGATGGCGGAGAACCACGCCGAAGAGAACACGTCGAAGAACTGCAGCCGGTCCAGCCACGGCCCCAGGGTCGGGTTGGCATCGATGTAGTCGGCCACCGCACCCGTGTCCTGGATCCGCTGCGGGAAGATCGAGCCCGGCACCGCCGCGACCGCCAGCAGCAGCAGGAGGAACAGGGCGGTGTTCATCTTCGTCAGCTGCGTCCAGGCCCACCGGGCCATGCCCAGGGGCCCCAGCGCGGGCAGCCGGGTATCGTCTGCACGCTCCCCCGGGGCAGGAAAGGAGGGCCCCTCAACACCGCTGTCAGTGCCGTTCCGCCCGCTGCGGGTGGGAGTGCTCATATTGGCCTTTCAACTTTCGGCAGGGGGCCGATGCTCGATTTCACTGAGGACACACTGGTCACTGGCCCCGCCGAGAAACCTGATCGTTCGTGAGTCCAGGCCATATTCCGGTGATAGATGAACAACCGGGTGGCCAGGCTCGCCACCTGAACGATGCCGAGAACGAGGATGTACCAGCCTCCGATCTGCTGGTCCGCCAACGGATCAATGCCCCACGGCCGTTCCATTGCCGCATACCAATCCGCCGACAACAGGTGCGTGCCCGAAACCATCACGCCACCCAACAGAACGTAGAACCCAGCCACCAATAGCAGCGCGGCCCAGCAACGCCGCTGCTTCTGCGTCGAACCGTCGGGGTAGCGGAGCATCGACGTGGCGAAGAGACAGCCGAGGGCCAAGAAGTAGATCACCGTCCACTGGTGACCCAGAAGTTCCCGGGCGGACCATTCGACCAACGGTGAGAAGTAGAACGCCAGCACTGAGATCACCAGCACAGCGGTGGCCGCGGAAGGACGAACCAACAACTGGCCGAGGCGAGAGCCCCCTGCGATCTGGACCCATTCCCGCAGGCCCCGGCTGCCGTCGTGGCGGGCGTGCACCGAGCGCAGGATCAGTGTCGCCGGGCGCGCTAGCGCCAGCAGCAGGCCAATGATCGCCATCAGTGCCATCTGGAGCAGTATCTGAGCGCTGAGCAGGAAGTTCTGGTACTCGTTGACGCCGCCGTTGGTGACGTAGAACAGCGCCACCATTCCCGTCAGCCAGGACACCGTCCTGGCCACGGGCCAGGTTCCGCCCTGGCGATGGATCCGCCGCACGCCGAGCCCGTAGCAGAGCACGCCCGCCACGACCGCAGCCGACCACAGTGGGTCGAACGCCGTCTCGGTGAAGAACGTGGAGGCCTCGGGGGCCGGCGGCAGTGGTTCGTCGGCCATTTTCTCCGCCAGGAGACGGTAGTTCACCACCGGATCGTCCGGGACGGGCTCATCCCGGCGCAGCAGCGTCACCGCGGACGCCGAGGCAGCACCCATCAGGACCAGGTCAAGTCCCACCAGAGCCCAGAACCACCGGACGCTGCCCGGAGCGCTACGGCCCATGCGAGTCAGAATCCACCGGCGCTGGAGGTATCCCGCCAAGCCCACGGCAGTGGCAGCGATGATCTTGATCAGCACGAGCACTCCGAAGGGGGTGAGCAGGTTCTCCGCGACCCCGACGGTGGCCTGGGCCCTGAGGTAGCCCGAGAACACCAAGAGAAAGAAAGCGAACAGCGCCAGGGTCGAGTAACGTCCGGCCACCACGCGCAACCGCTCGACATCCAGGACCGGGCGCAAAACGACCAAGGCAATGAGCCCGCCCAGCCAGGCGGCGGCCGCGATGATGTGCAACGCGAAGGCGAGGATCCCGGCTTCGTGACCCTCTCCGTAGTTCGGGTGACCCATCAGCGCCAGGGGTACCCACCCCGCCAGTGCCAGCAGCGCCGCTACGGTCGTCACCGTAAGACTCCGGGTCCCGAGGCACAACAACGGGATGAGAGAGATGATCACCATGGTTGCCAGCCACAGCTGGCCCAGGCCCACGTGGGTGAAGAAGTAGCCCAGCTGGCGGGCGAAGGACTCGGTGAACGCCACCGGTTCGCCCCAGTTGTCCAGATAATCCAGGAGTCCCGCCACGACCGCGGCGAGCATCCACACCACTGCCGATGCGCCCGCGAGATTCAGCGCCCGGGCGTGCTCGCGGCTGCCCGGCGTCAGCGCCAGGCAGGCGAGGAGCAGGGCGCCGGTGACGGCCGCACCCGAGACGTTGAACACGAACTTCGCCGCAGGCAGCGCCCAGAACACGAAGTCGTTCGTTCCCTCGGGCATCGAGGAGTCACCGTGCGCGGGGATCAGCGCAGTGACCACGGAGGCGGCAAGACCCGCCCAAAGGAACGGTTGCATGAAGTGTTCGACTCTCCCCACGGTCTATCTACTATAGAAAACAGTAGTTGGATGGGTTTCACCGCACCAACTCGGGCGAGGAAGGAGCAAAGGAAGACCGATCGTGGTGGAGGCCACCCATGGCTTATCCACGATCGACGCCCTCTTCGCCCCCTATGGCCCCGGGCGGCTGATCGAGGAGGCCGCCTCACCAGGGGGCCGCGGGCGGCCACGGGTCAATCCCAGATTCTGGTGGAAGAGTGGGAAGGGCAACCAACCACATCATCATCTCCATCCCAGTGCGGCGGGACCGCAGGGATGTCGCCACCGTGGCAGTGGTCTGCTCCGGTGGCCTTAGGTCGAGGGCGGTGCCGTCGTCTCCAGGCCGGTCCGGCGGCGACGCATGGTGACAGACGTGAAGATGACAATGCCCAGCAGCACGAGACCCAGGGCAGTCCACACGTGCACCCGCAGACCCAGGAGCATCAGGGCCGGGTCGATGCGCAGGAACAGCTCGATGAGCATCCGCCCTACCCCGTAGTGGATGAGGTAGAGGGCGAAGACTCTCCCGCCGTCCAGGCGGAACTTCCGGTCCAGCACCAGTAGCAGCACCACCCCGGCCAGGTTCCAGAGGGACTCGTAGAGGAAGGTGGGGTGGAAGAGGGTGTCGGCGGGTAACCCGGCGGGGAAGTTGGCGTTGGCGGGGTTAATCTCCAGGCCCCACGGCAGGGTCGTGGGGCGGCCGAAGAGCTCCTGGTTGAACCAGTTGCCCCACCGCCCGATCGCTTGGGCCAGTAGTAGCCCTGGAGCGGCGGCGTCGGCGAAGACCCACAGGGGGATGCCGTTGCGGCGGCACACCCACCACGCGGCCAGTGCCCCGAAGGCCACCGCCCCCATGATGCCCAGCCCGCCTTCCCAGATCTTCAGGGCGTCCACGGGATTGGCGCCGGGGCCGAAGTAGCCGGCCGGGTTCGTGATGAGCACATGGTAGACCCGGGCGCCGATGATCCCGATCGGGACCGCCCACATGACCACGTCCCACACGATCTCCGGATCCAGCCCGCGCGCTTTCCAGCGGCGCAGCGTCAGCCACATCGCCGCGGCGATCCCGGTCAGGATGGCCAGGGCGTAGGCGTGGACGGTGAGCGGGCCGATCGAGAACCCAGACCAGTCCGGGGAGGGGATGCCCTGTCGGACGGGGACGGACATCAGGGCATGGATCGGGGAAGTGGCGCTCAGCAGCATGCGGGTTTCGCCTCGGCTCGTCGTGGGGTGGCAGATGGTGGAGGTCGTACGCCTCCGGGCCGCCCGCGGCCGGTGCCGGCCGCGGCTGTGGGGTCGGGTCAGCGGTAGGTGTAGTAGCCGTCCAGGGGCATGGCGTTGACGGAGTGGACGAAGGTGCCCTGGATGGGGTTCATCGCGGAGATCATCTTGCCGCCGCCGATGTAGATGCCGATGTGGGCCCCGCCGTTCTGGGAGACGAGGTCACCGGGCTGCGGATTGGTCGTGGGGGTGGCCGCGGCGATCTGCTGGAAGCTGGTGCGGGGCAATTCGATGCCGTTCTGGGCGTAGGCCCACTTGGTGAACCCGGAGCAGTCCCAGGCGCCGAAGGCGGTCCCGCCCCAGACGTAGCCGGTGCCCTCCCCCTGCATTGCGGTGCCCACGATCCCGGAGGCGCCGGTGATCTCGGTGATGTCCGAGGACTGGGTGGACACCGTCGCGGTCGAAGCAGCCTGCTCGGGAGCGTCGGCGGCCTGGTAGGAGGCGGTGGAGATGGTCTGCGGGGCGACCGCAGCCGGGGAGGCCGCCGAGGTGTAGGTCGCCAGTGCGGAGGCGGGGGCCGAGTAGGCGGTGGCCGTGGCCGCGGGGACCTCGGCGTAGGCCTGAGCCGGAGCGATGGAGCCGATGAGTGCGGCACCGGCGGCGGCGGCGATCGTGGTGTTGCGCACCGCACTCGAGGGAGTCTCGGCGCGGTGGCGGGCAGCGTTGTGCTTGAAAAGCGACATGGGTGTTCCTCCCTTTGCCTACGAGGTGAGCTGTCGGATGCGGGTGGGAGACACCCGGCCGCCCCGGACGTATACGTCCGGGTCGACTTAACCCCAAGGCCCCGGATCACCGGGACCGAAAATGGTTCCCCCGCTTCTGCCAAGCGATATCTCTTCAGGAACCCCGGGCACCGGCAGAATTCGGCGATGTGCACGAGGGCGCCGACCAGATCGATCATCGGCACAGACCGGATACTATCGGAGATAGTAGGAAAGTGTTACACCCCGATAAAGACCGACATGGCGACCGTGCCGCAGGGCCGGCCACCCATTGGCGCAGGCCGCCGTAGCGCCACAACGATTGTGAGGCCAGGCGGAGAAGCGAGAGGAATCTGGTCGCATGCATCGTCACTTACTTCGCGCATCCCCAGAGAGCTGCACCGACCGCACCGACGCACGCCTGTCCGCACACACCGTGCCGCATCGGTACCAGGGCCGCCGCCGGCAACATATTTGCCCGGCACGCCAATCCCGACGCCAGTCCTACTCGACCGGCGCTCAAGACCTGCCAGAACGCATTCAACCCCTGCAACGAGGGGAGCGACAACCGCATGGAGAAGCATGCGCGTTGCCGGCCCCGCACAGAGGAACGAGGGATATGCGAACCCAGACGACCGTATACTACCTTCCGTAGTAAAAGTGGTTGGCTGTTGAACCTCAGATCCTCGGAGAAGAAGGGTGGTGCCGGCATGGGCGGGACACGCCTCGGGTCCTCCCCCGCCGATCCGGCTGAGACCTATGCGTGACTGGTCGCGGACAGGGATCTCAGCGAGGTCGATCCGCGGGGGTTACCCTCGCGGATTCGTCGGATTAGGATCCTGGCCCCGGATGCAGCGATCAGCTTTGCTTCGAGCTGCGCTCAAGATCTCGAGGCCGTCTGCGTGGGCCGGTTGAGCTGGGCCATCGACTACAACGGCAGCACCGGGTCCGGTGCGTCTTCTCGTCATAGACGAGGACTGAATGAATCCTTGAGGAGATCACACCATGGGTAGTGCCAAGAATTCCGGGCCGGCGAGGCAGGACCGTGCCGCCCTGCTCGAGGCGCACTGGGCCGCCGAAAACAAAGCGGCTCGCAAGCGGAAAATCCTTGCGGGAACAGGTGCGGTTGCCGCCGTCGCACTGGTCGGTTCCTTAGTGACCATCGCAGTGATCAACGACCCGCCTCCGCCGGCGCGCCAGGACATTGAGATCGCGGGGCTGGAAACCTTCGAAAACCTCAATGCCGAGCATGTGAGCACCCCCGTTGACTATGAGCAAGAGCCTCCGGTAGGCGGTGATCACGCCAGCACCTGGCTCAACTGCGGGGTCTACACCGAAGAAGTGCCCCAGGAGAACGCTGTGCACGCCCTGGAACACGGCGCTGTCTGGGCCGCCTACGATCCCTCGGCCTTGACTGAGGACGAAGTCACCGCCCTGCAAGAAATCTTGCCGGACACCCACGCTGTGGTCTCCCCCTCCGAGGGTCTGGACTCGCCTATTGCCCTCTCCGCCTGGGGCGCCCAGGTAACCGTGGAGACGCCCGATGACGAACGCATCGCAGATTTTGTCGCCAAGTACTGGCAGTCCCCCCAGGCGCCCGAACCCGGAGCCGCCTGCACCGGTGGGCTCGACGGTCCCGGCCGCGTCGCGTGAGTACGCAGGATGTGACCAGCCGGCCAGCAGGACGCGGAGCTCAACAGGCCCTGCTGGCTATCACCGCCGCCATACTCTTGGTGGCCGGCGGCTGGGCCGTAGGGCGACTGAGCGCCCCGATGTCTTCTGGCCCATCTGAAAGAAGCTCGGAGGCTGGTTTTGCCCGGGACATGCAGGCCCACCACCTGCAAGCCGTTGAGATGAGCATGATGATCCGGGACCGCACTCAGGATCCGGAAATCCGTCAACTGGCCTATGACGTCGCCCGCACCCAGCAACACCAAGCCGGGCAAATGTACGGATGGCTCTCGGTCTGGGGCCTGCCCCAGGCCTCTCCCCAACCGGCCATGGCGTGGATGGAGGGAAGCGCCGGCCACAGCACCTCTCACGCAACCACGCAGGACGCACCCGCGATGCCGGGCATGGCCACGTCTGCCGAAATCGAAGCCCTCGAGGAGGCTGAGGGCCTTGAGGCCGAACGGCTCTACCTTGAACTGATGATCCCTCATCACAAGGCTGGCGTCACCATGGCCGAGGCCGCCTTGGCGGAGACGGATTATCCAGCCGTCCGGTCGCTGGCACAGTCCATCGTCGCCAGCCAGCAGTCAGAAATCCGTTACCTGGAACAGTTGCTGTCGACCCGCTGAAGCCCGGCCTCACAACGCAGCGCCTGATTCCTCGGCTCATGTGGCTGCTCAACCGACATCTTTGACACGGACACTCCCGGCGTTGGATCCGCCGCCAGAGCTCTTCCTCGAACCCGTCTGGTCATGATCATCTGGTGGTGAACCGGCGTGTTGGCGGGGCCGGCGTCGCGCCGTTGGTGGGATGCCCGCGCAGCGAGGTGGCGCAGGCGACGCCCGCGGCCGCACCCTTGCCGATGGCGATCGGCACCAATTGCAGCCCGGCGGTGATGTCCCCCGCGGCGTAGACTCCGTCCACGCTGGTGAGCTGGAACCCGTCGACGAGGATCCCTCCCTCGTGGTCGAGCTCGCACCCCAGGTCCCGGGCCAAGTGGTTGGCGGGGTGATGGGCGTAGGAGAAGAACACCTTGTCACCCTCTACCAGCTCTCCGGTCGTCAGCTGCACCCCCACCAGTGCTCCGGGTGCCCCGACCAGCGCCTCGGCCACCCCGTCCACGACCTCGGCCCCGTGGTCGGCCAGCACCGCCCGCTGGTCCTCGTCGAAGGCCGGGGCGGTGGTGTCGGTGACGATCCGCACGGTGTCGGCCCAGTCGAGCAGTTCCGCGGCGTAGGCCGGCACCTGCTCACCCGAGCCCAGCACGATCACCACCCGGTCCCGGGCGGTGTATCCGTCACAGGCCGGGCAGTGATGCACGTCGGTGCCGTAGTGATCGTGGAGTCCGGCGAGCTCCGGGAGCCGGTCCCGGACTCCGGTGGCCAGCACGACCCGTTCCGCGTAGACCTGCGCGCCGTCGACGGTGGCGAGGAACGTCCCAGCCTCGTCCCGGTGCAGGGCCGTGACCGCCCCGTGATGGAGGACCACCTCGGAGTACTGCTCCACCCCAGCGCGGGCCTCGGCCAGGAACTCCTGCGGGGTGGTCGGGTCCCGGCCCAGCAGGCCGTGGGCGCGGTCGGCGGGCAAGTTCCGCTGCTGCCCGGAGTCGACGACCAGCGTGGATCGCTGGTACCGACCCAGCCAGGTCGCCGCCGACAGGCCGGCCGGGCCACCACCGACCACGAGCACGTCGACAGCGGCGGGAAGGTCGGTGCTCATCGGTACTCCTCGAGCTATGGTGGGCCATTCGTCGTTTCCGGAGACCTGGGGTGAGACGCGCCGACACCCGGCGGCCCGCCCCGCCCCAGGGCGCAACCCACGGGGGCGGTCCTCAGTGCGAGTGCCGGTGCGGCAGGTGCCGCACCGGTTGCTCCGGAGATCTCTGCTCAGCCGAGGGCGTCGACGAGCTCGGAGCAAGCCTGCGCGCAACGCCGGCACGCCTCGGCACAGATCCGGCAGTGCTCGTGCATGTCCGCGTGCTTCTCGCACTCGTCGGCACAGGCCTTGCAGGCGATCCAGCAGGCCTTGATCGTGTCGAGCGTGATGTTGGCGTCGTAGCCGGTGTGCCGCGACAGGGCCCGGCCGGTGCTCTCGCAGATGTCTGCGCAGTCCAGGTTGGTGCGGATGCACTTGGTCAGCTCCGCAACCATGTCCTCGGACAGGCACGCGTCCGCACACGCCGTACAGGTCTGGGCGCACTCGAAACAGGCAGCGATGCACGCGGCCAGCTTCTGCCGGTCCACCCCACCCAGATCCTTTGGGTAGGTCGCGAGCATCGAAGTCACGTTGTCGATCATGGCTTGCTCCTTCGTCGGTTAGATCCGGGAGACGAACCGGCTGGAACCAGTCCGCCATGTGATCGACAGTAGACTGCCGACCTGGTGATTTGAAACACTCGTCTTTGAAGATTTGGTGAAGATGCACCCCGGCCGTTTCCTCGGTGCATGCAGGGAGCACCTACCGCAACAGTTAAGGCTTGAAACGTGTGGCGGACGGTATGGGTTAGGTAACGTCAATCGCGACGGTGCAGGCCCCGAAGGCGGCCGGCCGTCGCAAAATCGTCTCGGGCGAACTTAGGAGTATCTCCTGCCATCGGCGATCGATCCAGGTGAATGCACCAGGTGAAGGCTTCGGGTGGAGCCCGCTGCTCCGGGGAAGCTGTCTCGTGACTGTTCAGTGGGGATCGGGGCGAGTTCGGTTCCCTACCACGGCGCGGCCGGATCCCTTGGCGGCCATGCTGACAAGACGTTCCAAGGGCCCTTGCCCGAAGGCGCGCTGCCAACCCACCGCGAACAGGGCGGCCAGAAGAAGATAGGCCAGGAACCAGATCTCGGGTTGGTCGTAGTGCAGCTCGAAGGACAACAGCACCAGCTGGGCCGAGTAGAGGGTCAGGGTCATCGCTCCCATCGCCGACAGAGGCAGCAGCCACGGTCCAATCGTGCGGGCCAGGAGAAGGAAGGTCCCCAGCACGGCCAGCCCGATCCCCAGGCTCCAGGCAATGGCCAGCGGCATGTTCGCGTGCGGGGTGGTGACGGCCAGCCACCAACCGGTGCTGGTCGGCAGCCCCTCGTCGGTTCCCCACACGAGGATCTCGTCCACCACTTCCTCGCTCTGTTCCGGGACGCTGGGCAACAACTGGTGGTAGCCCTCGGCAACGTAGAGCAAAACGTAGGAGCTCAGGTAGGCGAATGCGGCGAGCCCGGCCCCTATCAATACCAGCGAGGTTTGGACCTGCACATTGCGTAGGTTCAGACGCCCCAGGGCCAGGCCGGTCAGCAGATACGTCATGTACGGCAGGGCCGGGTACGTGCCAGTCAGCAACAACTGGGCCGCTGTCGCCCCGGGATCGGTGACCACGTCGTTGAAAGTGGGGTTGTAGGCGGTGAACTCCGGCAACCGGCCCCGCAGGATCTGCATCAGCACCGGTGCCACGACTCCGAAGAGCATCGCGCACATGACCAGGGTCACGGGGCGCAAGTGGAGGAAGGGAATGGTCAGCAGGAAGAACACCCCGTAGTAGACCAAGATGTTGACGGCCGGGGGGTCTTCAGGCATCAGGTACCCGATGGACATGCCCACTGCGGCGATCAGCAGGGCCCGGACCGCCACCCCGACCCGGGCGGCCGTCATCAACTGCCCCTGCCGACGGGTGCGCCCACCTGTGCCGAAAGCCAGCCCCACCCCGGCCAGCAAGGCGAACAACGCCGCCGAGTCCCCGGCGAAGAGGATCCAGGACCAGGTCGGCTCGTGTGTCTCCTCATCGGAGGCGGGCAGGAAATGGATGGCGGTCAACCCGATCAGCGCCAGCCCCCGGGCAGCGTCGATCGCGACCAGCCGTCCCCGCGTGGGGGAATCCTCTGGAGGAGTGGCCCGGTCGGGGGCTTCGGTTCTATGGCGGTCGCTCATCGCTCTCCTCGTCACTGTCCTTGTCGTCTCCAAGATCACTACGTCCGTGGCGGAATCCGCTGTTGCTCCGCGGCAAGGGCGTGGATGTTGCCGGTCACAGCAGTTGCTC
Organism: uncultured Kocuria sp.; assembly: GCF_947500125.1. Taxonomy (GTDB): domain Bacteria; phylum Actinomycetota; class Actinomycetes; order Actinomycetales; family Micrococcaceae; genus Kocuria. Next base: position 14,436 of record NZ_CANMRA010000040.1, read on the forward strand.
GACGGTGTTTCCTCCGTCGGTGATGCGCAGGACGGTGGAGCCAGCCACCAGAAGGGTCTCCACCGCCCCGTCGCCGGTCATGCTCGCCCCCAGGGCGGTGACCTCCCCGAAGGTTTCCCCGGTGGCCGTCCAGGTCTGCCCGGAGTCGTCGCTGATCAGCAAGCGGCCGTCGGGCCCAGCACCTACCACCGTGTGATCATCGGCCCAGGCCACCAGGGACATCAATTGCGGGGTGTCCACGCTCGTCCAGGTGGCCCCGTCGTCGGTGGATCGCAACAGGCCGTCCTCAGTGGTGGCCAGCGTCGCCCCGCCACTCGGGGCGATGGCCAGGGCCATCGGGGCGGAGGGGATCGCGACGGTCTCCCAGTTGCGCCCATCGGTGCTGGTGCGCAACTGCCCGTCGAAGGCGAGAATCCGATCCGGGCCCGCGGTCAGGGCGTGGAAGTCCGACTCCCCGGCCCGCGACAGCACGCTCCAGGTCTGGCCCCCGTTGGTGGACTCGACCAGTCCCAGCGGCTCGGGCAACTCCACCCCGGGGCCGGGGTGGCCCGAGGCCAGGTAGCGTCCGTCGCCGGTGGAGGTGAAGCCCATCAAGTCCACGGTCGGGCCGACTTGGGTGAGTTCCTTGTTCTCCAGCAGGAACAGGCCTTGGTGGGTGGCCAGCAGGATCACCCCGGTGGCCGTGTCCCGGGTGATGGCGTGCACGTGGGTGATGGCCGTGCCACCGTCGCTGCCGGAAGAGGACGAGGACTCCGACTGTGGTAACTGTGGTGAGCAGGCGGTGACAGCCCACCCCGTCCCGGCAACCAGGCCGGCGGAGAACAAGGCGCGTCGGGTGACAACGGTCATGGGCGGTATCTCAGCTCGGTCGTCATGCCAGCCTCGGCGTGGTAGATGTTGTGGCAGTGGATCAGCCAGTTCCCGGGATTGTCAGCCTGCAGATCGATGGCCATCGACTGCATCGGGGCGATCAGGACGGTGTCCTTGCGCAGACCGTTGGGCAACGCGAAGGTGTGCCCGTGCAGATGCAGGGGATGGGCCATCATCGTGTGGTTGGCCACGGTCAGCCGCACCCGCTGTCCCTCTTGAATCTCCAGAGGGTCGTGCTGCCCGTAAGAGGCCCCGTTGAATCCCCACGCGTAAGGATTCATCTGTCCGGTCATGGCCAGCTCCAGGCGCACGTCGGGGTCCCGGGCTTCGAGCCGGGCGCTGTCCGCCGGTGTCAGGTCGGCGCCGATGAGCACGGATTTGTCCAGTTCCGCCGGTCGCACGGACGGCGACGGAGCGGCACCGGAACCGGTGCGCACCAGACCCAAGGCCTGCCCCTCCTTGCCCAGCGGCACGGCCACGAACGGGAAGACACCCTCGTCCAGGGTGACGGTCGCGTCGTAGCGTTCCCCCATGCCCAGATAGAGGGCATCGGTGTCCTGCGGCTGCACGGGGAACCCGTCGGTGTGCGTGACCGTCATCCGGTGCCCGCCCAGGGCGACCGTGAAGATGGTGTCCGCAGCAGCGTTGATGATCCGCAACCGCACCCGTTGGCCCGGCTTCGCGGTCAACACCTCCGGGGCAGCCGGCACCCGCCCGTTGACTAGGTAGTGCGGGTAGGCCACGTCCCCGGCGTCATCGCCGTATGGGGAGTCACCGGAGCTCATGCTGCCGTGATCCATTCCAGCCATACCCTCCGAGGAGCCAGAAGACATGTCCATGCCCTCCATGCGCTCCGTGCCCTCCGTGCCGGCCATGCCGGCCATGTTCCCGTGGTCCATGCCACCTTCCCCTGAGGAGGTCAGGGTGGTCAGGATGTCGTCGGGGGTCCGGCCCGTGCCGTCGACCCAGTCGTCGAGGACCAGGATCCACTCGTGGTCGTAGTCCCCGGGTTCTTGGGGGTCATCAATGATCAGTGGGGCGTACAGGCCGCGGTCCAGCTGGACCCCGACGTGCGGGTGGTAAAAATAGGTTCCTGGATCCGGGGCGGTGTAGTCGTAGGTGTAGGTGGCACCGGCTGCGATCGGGTCCTGGGTCACCCTGGGCACCCCGTCCGCTGCCTGGTCCAGGGCAATTCCGTGCCAGTGCACGGTGGTCTGCGCCGGCAACTGGTTGTCGACGGTGATCCGCAGGCGGTCCCCGGCGGTTGCGCGGATGAGCGGACCGGGGGCGCTGTCGCCGTAGGCCCATGTCGACACGGTCGGCCCACCCAGGTCCAGGCGCACCGGCCGGGCGGTGAGCGTTTTGGCGACAACGCGCTGGCCGGCGCCCGCAGAGGCAGCCCTGGACCCCGTGCCGGCCATGGAGGCGGTGGAAGGAGCGGAGCAGGCCGCTAGGGCACTGGAGCCGAGCAGGCCCAGCCCACCGACCACCAGGCTTCTGCGGGAGAGGGTGTTCATGAATTCCTTTCCGGGTCATTAGGCAAGATGGGGATCCAGAACCATCTTCGGCGGGTCAGGAGCAGGAAAGAGCCCGGTTTCCTTGAAGTTTTGACGAAGATTGTGGAGAATCCGGTACCCGGCGGCGATCTGCCCTATGCGACGGGGGGACACTAGGGGGCATGACTTCCGGCACCGACTCCGCGGCCCCGGCCGGGCGTGTGCTCGTGGTGGACGACGAGAAGCCCCTGGCCCAGATGGTCGCCACCTACCTGACTCGGGCCGGCTTCGACGTCGCCGCCGCCCATACCGGCCCCGATGCCCTTCAGACCGCCCGCACCCGGGAGCCCGACGTCGTCGTCCTGGACCTGGGGCTTCCCGGGCTGGACGGGATCGAGGTGTGCCGCCGACTGCGGGCCTTCTCGGAGTGCTACGTGCTGATGCTCACCGCCCGCGGGGACGAAGAGGACAAGCTGGCCGGGCTGGAGGTTGGGGCCGATGACTACATCACCAAGCCCTTCAGCGTCCGTGAGCTCGTCGCCCGGGTCCAAGCGGTGCTGCGCCGGCCCCGCACCACGATCGCACCACCGGAGCCGGAGCGAGTGGTCGGGGACCTCGTCATCGACCTCGCCACCCACGAGGCCCGGGTGGCCCAGGCCCCGGTGGCATTGACCCGCACCGAGTTCGATCTGCTCGTGGCCCTGTCCGCCCGCCCGCACCAACCGCTCTCGCGCCGTCAGCTCATCGACACCGTCTGGGACCCGGCCTGGGTGGGTGATGAGCGGATCGTGGATGTCCACATCGGGCACCTGCGCCGCAAGCTCGGCGAGGACGCCAGCCGTTACATCGATACCGTCCGTGGGGTCGGTTACCGGATGGTGGCTCGATGATCCGCCGGCGACACCCCCACGGGCTGGCCTCTCGATTCCTGATCGCCCAGCTGCTGGTGGTGGCCGCCAGTCTGGTCGCCGCCGTCGTGGTCGCTTCGCTTGCGGGCCCGCTCCTGTTTCACGAGCACCTGCTTCGTGCCGGGGTGGTGCGTGATTCCGCGCAACTACTCCACGCTGAGCAGGCCTACCGGGACACGAACCTGATCACCCTTGTGGTGGCTTTGGTTACCGCCCTGGCGTGTGCTGTGCTAGCCGCCTTCTGGTTGTCACGCCGTATCCAAGTCTCACTCGGGCGGCTGACGGAGGCAGCACAGAGCATGGCTCACGGTCACTACGACATCCGGGTCCCGGACATGGGGGCCGGCACTGAGGTAGAAGCCCTGGCTGCTTCGTTCAACACCATGGCTGGCCAGCTGGAGCGCACCGAGGACATCCGCCGACGGATGCTCTCGGATCTGGCCCATGAGATGCGCACCCCGATCTCCGTGCTCACCATCTATCTCGAGGCCCTCCAGGACGGGGTCACTTACTGGGACGAGACCACCAGCGAGCTCATGGCCGACCAGTTGGGCCGGCTGACCCGCCTGGTCGAAGACATCAACGACGTCTCCCGGGCCGAGGAGGGCCGCATCAATCTGGACCGCACCGAGCAGTCTGTAGGTGAACTCATCCGCGCTGCCGCCGAGGCCCACCGCGAAGCCTACGCCGCCAAGGGCGTTGACCTGGACATCGATGCCGACGGCCCTGCCCTGGACGAATCCGCGGTGGACGTGGACCGGCAGCGGATGGGCCAAGTGATGGGCAACCTGCTGTCCAACGCCCTGCGCCACACCCCGCCCGGCGGGCAGGTGAAAATTAGCACCGCTGCAGAGGACTCCGAGGGCATCGCCGTCCGCGTCACCGACACCGGTGACGGCATCAGGACCGAACATTTGCCGCATATTTTCGAACGGTTCTACCGCGGCGACACCGCCCGCGACCGCGACCACGGCGGCTCCGGGATCGGCTTGACCATCTCCAAAGCCCTGGTTGAGGCCCACGGCGGGACGCTGACCGCCACCTCGCCCGGTCCCGGCGCCGGAGCGGCCTTCACCGTGAAGCTACCCCGCCACCCACAGCACAGCCCACGGGCGGCCGGAACCACCACAGGGTCCCCACCCTTGCAATATACCCCACCTGGGTATATACCCTAGGGATGTAGTGACCCTCTGGGCCCCTCCCACCCCGCACGATCCGATCCAAGGAGCACCCCATGACGAACACCCCCCACACTCCATTGCCGATGGCCTCCACCGGTTGCGCCTGCTGCGCCTCCGCCCCGGTCGTCGACCAGTCAGCTCCCGCCGCTAAGGCGCCCGCCTCGGCCGGCACCTCCACGACGTACCAGGTGGAGGGCATGACCTGCGGCCACTGCGCGACCAGCGTCACCGAGGAGATCACCGCCCTGGACGGTGTGACCGACGTGCACATCGACCTGGTGGCCGGTGGCGTCTCGGCCGTCACCGTCACCGCCGCCGGCCCGCTGTCGACGACGGAGGTCCGAGCCGCCGTGGAGGAAGCCGGCTACGCCCTCGTCAGCGCCTGACCAGCCCTCGACTACTGGGCCCGCTCCCCACGCAGGTCCTGCCCGCCCCAGTTCCCTCACCCAGTAAGGACCCGACGTGAACCGTTCCACCACTTTTGCCGGCCTCGCCCTGATCTCCGTCCTCGCTCTGGCCGGATGCGCCGGAGAGACCGGGGAGTCCGCCGGCAACACCGCTTCCGAGGCCACCAGCTCCGCGCCCTCGAGCCCCGAGGCCGGCGCCGACCAGTCGGCCTCCCCGTCCGGCTCCGCCGCCGGGGCCGAGATCTCGGCCGAGCACAATGACGCGGATGTGATGTTCGCCCAGGAGATGCGCGTGCACCATGAGCAGGCTGTCGAGATGAGCCAGACGCTGCTGGCCAAGGAGGGCATCCCTGAGGAGGTCCGTCAGCTGGCCGAAGGCGTGATCGCTGCCCAAGGCCCCGAGATCGAGCAGATGGACCGGATGCTCCAGGCTTGGGATGAGCCGACCACGGCGGAGGCCGAGGAGATGGAGGGCATGGACCACGGCTCCATGGATTCCGATTCCGAACCGGGTATGAACGGGATGATGAGTGAGGAGGACCTGGGCCAGCTCGAGGACGCCCAGGGGACCGAAGCGGCCCGGCTGTACCTGGAGCAGATGACCGTCCACCACGAAGGCGCGATCGACATGGCCCGGGAGCAGATGGAAAACGGCGCCAATCCTGAGGCGCTCGAGCTGGCCGAGGACGTCGTGGCCGCCCAGGAGGCAGAAATCGCCGAGATGAACCGGATGCTCGAGGAGCTGCCGGCTGGGTCCTGAGAAAGGGTTACGACAACCCAGGACTACCTCGATCGTGCAGTTGATCGAAGGATTGTATCTACGCAAGAAGGATCCCAGTCGTGATGGACGACGGCGGCATGGGCGTGGGCGGGAGGGGCGGCGGGGTGACGGGGTGACGGACAGTATGGGCGGGGCCGGGGCGGTGCTGTCCTTCACCATCAACAGGGAGGAGTTCGACGCTGGGCGCACCGACCAGACGGTTGCAGCCGGGTCAGTGGAAGAGTGGACGCTGACCAACTCCAGCCCCATGGACCACCCCATGCACCTGCACGTGTGGCCCATGCAGGTCGTCCAGGACGGGGAGCGGGATCTTACCGAGCCGCTCTGGCTGGACGTGGCCAACATCCCCGCCTTCGGGTGGGTGGCCTTCAACGACCACGGCGGCCCCACTGTCTGTCACTGCCACCTCCTCGACCACGAGGACCTCGGCATGGTGGGCACCGTCGAAGCCCGCAGGACCTACCCACTCCAATTTTGTCCGACAACCCCGCCGCCGGGAAGCGATCGCGCCCCGGCAGGAAGGACGTGCAGCTCCTGATGGACCACAGCACACAGACCCAGAAGAAGCTGTCCCTGACCGGATCCGTCGCCCTGGGCACGGGGGTGATGATCGGCGCGGGCATCTTCGCCCTCGTGGGACAGGTCGCCGAGCTGGCCGGCGGATGGGTGCCCTGGGCGTTCTTCGCCGGAGCGGTGGTCGTGGCCTTCAGCTCCTACTCCTACATCCGCTACTCCGCCACCAACCCGTCCTCCGGCGGGATCGCGATGCTGCTCAAGGCCGCCTACGGCCCCGGGGTGGTCGCCGGCTCATTCTCCCTGTTCATGTACGTGTCGATGATCCTGGCCGAGTCCCTGCTGGGCCGCACCTTCGGCACCTACCTGCTCCGTCCCTTCGGGATGCAGGGCTCCGCGGTGTGGGTGCCGGTGCTGGCGGTGGTGGCCATCGCGGCCGCCGCCCTGGTCAACCTGGTGGGCAACCGGTGGGTGGAGCGCTCCGCCACGGTGACCGCGGCGATCAAGATCGTCGGGATCGCCGTGCTGGCGGTCGCGGGCATCCTCGCGGCCGGGGTGACCTCCCTGAGCCGGCTGTTCACCGCCGCCGACCGCACCCCACCGGAAGCGGGATGGCTGGGCTTCCTGGCCGGGACCACCCTGTGCATCCTGGCGTACAAGGGCTTCACCACGATCACCAACCAAGGTGCGGACCTGCAGCAGCCGCAGCGCAACATCGGCCGCTCCATCATGATCTCCATCGCCCTGTGCACCGTGCTCTACCTGCTGATCACCGTCGCGGTCACCGGCAGCCTGAGTGTGCCGCAGATCGTCGAGGCCCGGGACTACGCCCTGGCCGAGGCGGCCGAACCGATGTTCGGGTCCTGGGGCGTGACGCTGACCGTGGTGATCGCCGTCGTCGCGACGCTGTCGGGCCTGGTAGCGAGCCTGTTCTCGGTCTCGAAGCTCTACGACATGCTCCGCGACATGAGACAGGCGCCCGGTTTGCCCGGCCACCAGGGCCACCAGTCGCTGTACATCACCGCCGGACTGGCGATCCTGATGGCCGCCTTCTTCGACCTGGGCCAGATCGCCTCCCTCGGCGCCATCCTGTACCTGGCCATGGACATCGCCATCCACCTCGGCATCCTCCGCCACCTCAAGGACGACGTCGGGGCCAGGCCCTGGATCCCCTGGGTCGCGATCGTGCTCGATATCGCGGTGCTGCTGCCGTTCCTGATCCTGAAGGCCCAGTCCGATCCGTTCACCCTGGTGATCACGGCCGTGGTGGCACTGACCATCGTCGTGGTCCAGTGGGTGGTGGTCCGCCGCCGGCCCGACGAAGCCTCGGAGGAAGGTGCGTCGGGGGGAGGCGCGTCGGAGGGAGGCGCGTCGGAACGTCATTCCGCCCGCTGAGCCGGCCCCGTCTCCCAGAGGCCGGAAAATCCGCCTTCGAGCATGTCCCTCCTGAAGGCCGAAACGATGTCCGGCCCGCCGATCGTTGATACCCGCGTTGTAGGACCGGTGGGCGGGCTCAAAGAACCAGAACGAACAACGGAGGATGATAGTGGGCGTATTTCTGACAGTCCTGGGGATCGTGGTCATCGTGGCCGGGCTGATGGACATGTTCCACACCTTGTTGCATCCCAGTGGCCAGGGGCGTCTGAGCCGGCTGGTGCTCTCGGCGGTGTGGAAGGTCTCGAAGGCGGCAGGGCACCGGGCGGGCTCTGCCGTGGGGCCGGCGGCGATGGTCGCCGTCATCCTGCTGTGGGTGGCCTCGCAGGGGGTGGGCTGGGCCCTGGTCTGGTACCCGCACGTGCCGGGCGGGTTCATGTACTCCTCGGGGGTGGACCCGGCGAACTACCCCGACGCCGTCGAAGCCCTCTACGTCTCCTTCGTGACGCTGTCGACGCTGGGATACGGGGACGTGGTGGCCACCGACCCGTGGATCCGGGCGGCCTCGCCCTTCGAGGCGCTGACCGGGTTCGCGCTGCTGACGGCCGCCCTGACCTGGTTCACCCAGATCTACCCGCCCCTGTCACGGCGCCGGGCGCTGGCCCTGGAGCTGAAGGGCCTGGCCGATGCCGGCTACGCCGAGGCGATCGGTGAGCTGGACGCGGCCACCGCCTCCCGGGTCCTGGACACCCTCACTGCCGATGTGAAGAAGGTGTCCGTGGACTTCACCCAGCACACCGAGGGCTTCTACTTCCAGGAGAGCGACCCCGATCTGTCCTTGGCACGGCAGTTGCCGTATGCGCTGCGGTTGGTCGATGCGGCCATGGCCCGGCCCGAGGCGGCGGCGCGGCTGAGCGCCCAGCGGCTGTCCTCGGCCCTGGAGCAGCTCGGGTCCGAGATCAAGGAGGACTTCGTGGGCACCGGGGAGAACCCCGGTGAGGTCTTCGCCGCCTATGCCGGCGAGCACGGCCAGAGCCCGCGGACCTGAACTCCGCTCCCCCGCCCCGGCGTCCGGCACGGGGCGTCCACGGGGCGGGGTCGCCGGACCTATATGATCCCGGGGCCCTCGAGGGCGGCCCACAGGACACCGGCCAGGACGCCGATCCCCAGGCTCGCGGTCGCGGCGACCCCGGCGGTGGCGGCCGGCCAGGCGGCCGCCCCGCCGCGGCCGGGGAACCCCGGGGCGTGCTGGGCGGGTGGGGCGAAGACGGGGGCGAACCAGCGCAGGTAGTAGAAGAGGCTGAGCACGCTGCTGAGCATCACCACCAGGGCCAGCCAGCCGTGCCCGCCGTCCCAGGCGGCGGTGGCGGTGGTGAGCTTGCCGACGAACACGGCCAGCGGCGGGGTGCCCACCAGTCCGAGCAGCGCCACGAGCAGGGCCAGCCCCAGGCCGGGGCGGGAGCGGGCCAGGCCCCGGTAGGCGGCCAGTTCCCGGTGCTCGGGCAGCGCGGCGGTCACGGCGAAGGCGGCGACGTTGGTGACGGCGTAGGCGGCGAGGTAGAACAGCAGTGAGGGCAGGGCCAGGTCGCTGCGCCCGGCCGCGGCCACGGGCACGAGCAGGAACCCGACCTGGGCCACCGTGGACCAGCCCAGCAGCCGGCGGGGGTCGGTCTGCCAGTAGGCGGCGAGGTTGCCCAGGACCATCGAGGCGGTGGCCAGCAGTGCGGCGACGAGCAACCAGGAGTCGTCCCCGGTTGAGACCGTGGCCACGAGTCGGTACACGGCCACCAGCGCCCCCACCTTCGGGACGGTGGTGAGGAACGTGGCGGCGGTGGCCCCGGTGCCCTGGGCGGCGTCGGGCACCCAGAAGTGGAAGGGCACCCCGCCGGCCTTGAAGAGCAGCCCGGCGAGCACGCCCAGCACGCCCGCGCCCACGGCCGCGGCCGGGGCGACGGGCAGCTCCTCCTGGAGCAGGGCGTAGTCGGTGCCGCCGGCCAGGGCGTAGAGCACGGTGACCCCGGCCATGAGCAGGATCCCGGACAGGGCCCCCATGAGGTAGGTCTTCATGGCGGCCTCGGCCCCGGCGCGGCCGCCGGTGAGGCCGACGATCCCGTACAGGGGGATGCTGGCCAGCAGGAATCCCACGATCAGCACGAGCAGGTCGGTGGACCCGGCCAGGACCATCACCCCGGTGGTGGCGAGGAGCAGCAGGGCGTACGTGTCGGACTCCCGCGGGGACCCGGCGATCTCCCCGGAGGCCACGCCCAGGACCAGCAGGGTGGTCAGGGTGGCGATCACCCGTGCGGCGCCGGTCGCGGTGTCCACGGTGAAGGTGCCGCTGAAGGCGCTCTGCGCGGGCCCGGCCATGGCGAGGGCCGCGGCGGTCGCGGCGACCAGCAGGGCCAGGGCGGCGACTGCGCGGGCGATCCACTGGCGGTCCCGGGGCAGGAAGGATCCGCCCAGCAGCACCACCAGCCCACCGAGGAGGACGACGATCTCGGGCAGCAGCAGCTCGGGGCGCATCTGCATCGAGGCCTCCACCGGCTACCGTCCCACCAGGCTCACGAGGGCGGCCGAGGCCGGCTCGATCACCTCGAGCAGCACCCGGGGCAGCACGCCGATGAGCAGGGACAGGCCCAGCAGGGGACCGGCGGACCACAGCTCCGGCGCCCGGAGGTCCTCGAACCCGGGGGTGTGCCCGGCCGCGGGGCCGGTGAAGACCCGCTGCAGGGCCCGCAGGAACAGTGCGGCGGTGACCAGGATGCCCAGCAGGGCGACCGCGGTGACCGGGGCGAGCGCCACGCTGCCGGCGAAGATCTGGAACTCGGCGATGAACCCGGAGAACC
>NZ_CANMRA010000041.1 GCF_947500125.1 uncultured Kocuria sp.
ACTACATCGACCTGAAACGCCAACAGCCCCGATGACCTCGATCACCGAAGAAACGGATAACGCACTTTCCCATCAATTAGGACAAAGTGCCCTATGCCCGATGTGTGCTGACCGACCGGAGGCTGCACAACCGCACCCCTGGGGACTCGGTTGCAACGGCCCCGCGGACAAGTCAGATGAGCTCAGCTGATCACGCGGCAGTTGTCCGGGCGTGTTCAATCAGCTCGGACATCATGTTCACCACAGTTTGGCGCTCGAACGCATTGAGCGCTGCGGGATCCGCCTGACACCTCGTAGTCAATGCCGCATGAAAACGGGAGATCTCCTGAAGCCGCTGCGCATTGATCATGCACGGAAGATATGCCCTGCGGATGACTTCTGACAAGGTGTAATGCCTTGATGCAACCACCGCACAACTTTACATAAGGCCCGTCGGCCATCGGGCCAAGGGAGCTCCAGCAAATGCGACACCTGCTTTAGCTCGATGTCCAATAATCGTCGCCATGAAAGTACCAGTGAGGGACGACTCCCCAGGGGTTCGCTGGCCGCATGAACCTGGAGCGACGATGCCGCGACTGGTGCTCGAAGTTCGGCACGGACCCGATGGCCAGCACCACCAGGATCTGCACCGCCCCGACCGCGAACACCGCCAGGATCTTGCCCATCACCAGCGTCGTGGGGTTCACGGTGGTGAGGATCATCTCGGTGACCCGGTTTTCCTTCTCCTCCAGGGTGGAGTTGAGCATCTGGTTGGAGAGCATCACGATCACCAGGAAGAACACCACCAGCAGCCCCAGCGGGGCGATGGCCTCGGTGAACCCGCCGGTGACCTCCCCGTCGCGGAAGATGGTGGACTCCACGCTGAGGTCGCCGGCCGCGGCCGCGGCCAGGCCCGGGTCCCCGATTTGTTGCTGGGCTGCGGTGGTCAGCAGGGACTCGGCCACCGCCTCATAGGTCCCGTTGTCGAAGAGCCCCCGGTCCGCCCCGGTCACCTCGATCGGCTCCGCAGCCGGATCGACCGGGTAGGCGAAGTACGCATCCAGCTCCCCGGCCTTCACCGCCTCGATCGCCCCAGCAGAGTCATCGGCGGGTTGACCGCCGAAGGCGTCCGCCAGCTCGTCCGGGATCGTCCCGGAAGCGTCCGTGTAGGCGAAGGCGATCTCGGCCTCGGCCTGGGCGGCCTCGTTATCGCTCATCGAGGTCCCGGAGACGAAGGACAGGGCGAAGATGATCGCGATGACCACCGGCACCGCCAGGATCGCGATCCAGAACCCGCGCTTTCGCACCGTCCGCAGGAACTCGAACCCCACCACGGTGGAGAGGTTGTGCTGTGCCATCAGGCACCCACCCCCGCCATCTCGGCCTCGTCATTCTGGAGGCTGTCGGCGCCGTAGACCCGGATGAAGACTTCCTCCAATGAGGTCCGGGCGGTGGTGAACCCGGACACCGGCACCCCGGCGCCCACGAGCTCGGTGAGCACCGCCGTCTCGTCGGCCCCCGGGGCCGGGGCGAGCTCGGACACCAGCCCCTCCCCTATCTCCCGTGTGCTGGCCACGGTGTAGTGGCGTGAGGTAGGTACCGCACCGGTGTGGGTGACCCGGTAGGTGGTGCCGCCGAACTGCTCCTGCACGTCTCGGACGGTGCCGTAGGCGTGGGAGGTGCCGTCCTTGAGCAGGATCACCCGGTCGCAGAGCCGTTCGACCTCTTCCATCTGGTGGGTCACCATCACCACCGTCGCCCCTGCCCGTCTCTGGTCTTCGATGATGTCCATCAAAAGCCGGCGGTTGACCGGGTCGAAGCCCTTCGTCGGCTCGTCCAGGATCAGCAGTTCCGGGGTGTTCATGATCGTCACCCCCAGCTGCACCTTCTGCTGCTGGCCCCCAGAAAGTTTGTCCAGGCGGGCAGAGGCTTTCTCGGCCAGCCCGACGCGTTCGAGGTATTCCAGCGACCAGGACCTGGCCTTGGTCTTGTCGAGACCTTTGAGTCGGCCGAAGTAGGCCATGGTCTCGAGCACCGGCTCCTTCTTGTACAACCCCCGCTCCTCCGGCAGATACCCCAACCGTGCCCCGTCGGCCGGCTCGAAGGACTTGCCGTTGATATGCAGGACCCCGGCGGTGGGCTGATAGATCCCCAGCAGGGCCCGCAGGGTCGTGGTCTTCCCGGACCCGTTGGAGCCGAGGAACCCGAAGGTCTCCCCCGCGTGCACGTCGAAAGACAGGTCGTTGATGACGATGGTGTTCCCGAAAACCATTCGGAAGTCGTCGATGTGGACCAGCGGCTCACTCATGGTGTTCTCTTTCGCATACGACCAGCCTACGGAGGCGCTGCCCACCGCCGCCGGAGCCCTGCCTCCGGCGGCTCGAGGGACTACTGGTGCCGCATCCTTGCTGCCCGCGACGCCTCGCAAGCCCTTCCCCTGCTCGGTCGCCTGCACCAGCGATGGTGGGGGCGTCCCTTCGCTCCGGGACACCGCGTTCCCGCCCAGGTGACCCTCAGCCGGCCTTCGCCCACCGGTAACTGGTGACAGCAGGCCGTTACAGGGCCGCACGAGAGCCTGTGTGGTGACGTGCTGCGGCTGGACCGTCACATCCACGGCCTGTTCGCTTTGGTGACCGGCCGGTAGGAAGATGAGAGACGCCTCGATCCCCCGCGCCAGGTACCTCCGTGATCCCCGAGATGACCCGGCCCCTCCCCCAGGAGCGACATGCCCCTCTCCCTCTCTGCCTCCCGCCGCGCCCGCGGCCGCACCGCCACGGCCTGGTCCTCGGCGGCCATGGCCCTGGCCCTGCTCACCGGCTGCACCAGCGCCCCGGCCGACCCCGGTGGCAACCCCGCCACCGCTGCGAGCACGGCGGCTCCCTCCCCCACGGCTTCCAGCGCGCCTGCGGAGCCCGCGACCACACCGTCACAGACCCCGGCCGCGCCCGCGGCCGCCTCCTCCGAGGCTCTGACGGCGCTCAACGGGCTAAAGGTCGCCGCCCGCGGCACCATGTCCGACTACGACCGTGATCGTCTGTTCGGTGGGTGGATCGACGCTGACGGCGACTGCGAGGACACCCGCCAGGAAATCCTCCACCGCGACCTCGACGACGTCGTCTCCGCCGACGGGTGCAAGGTCGACTCCGGGGTGCTGAACCCGGACCCCTACACCGACACCACGATCAACTTCGTGCGCGGACCGGCCACCTCCTCCGACGTGCAGATTGACCACGTGGTGTCGCTCGGCAACGCCTGGATCACCGGGGCCCGCAACCTCTCACAGGACCAGCGCGTGGAGCTGGCCAATGACCCGTTGAACCTGCTGGCGGTGGACGGGCCGACCAACCAGGCGAAGTCCGACAAGCCCGCCGATCAGTGGTTGCCACCGAACGTGGACTTCCGCTGCGAGTTCGTCGCCATCCAGATCGCAGTGAAGGCCAAGTACGAGCTGTGGGTCACCGTCCCGGAGAAGACCGCCATGACCGAGGTCCTCGCCGACTGCGAGGGCCAGGAGCTCCCGACCGCCGCGGTCCTCACCGACATCGACGCCAACGCCCCGGCCCCGGTCGTGGAGGCGCCCGAGCCGGCACCCGCCCCGGTGCGAAAGGCCCCTGAGCCGGCCCCGGTGGTGCCCGAGCCGGTCGTGCCCGAGCCCGCCCCGGTGGCACCGGCCCCGGTCGCTCCCGCTCCGAAGCCCGAGCCGGTGCCCGCAGCGCCAGCTGCTCCGGCCGGCCCGGCCGGCGGGTTCGCCAACTGTTCTGCGGCCAAGGCCGCTGGTGCGGCTCCGCTCTACGCCGGGTCCCCGGGCTACGCCCCGAAGCTCGACCGTGATGGCGACGGCGTGGCCTGCGAGAGCTGATCCCCCATCAGCACGAAGCCCCGCTTCTCCTCGTCCCGGCAGGGAACAGGAGGGCGGGGCTTCGCCGTGTCACCGGCCGGTACTCAGGAACTCCAGGAATCCCCGGGCTGCTTGGGTCGGCCAGCGGTGAACGCCTCGCGCACCGCGGACTGCTGTCGTTCGAGCGGGGCGGTCTCGGCGTCGGCGATCACCGTGACGAACGCCTTGGTGTCCTCCACCAGCGAGGTGATCTTCTCGGGGTTGTCCACTGCCCAGGTGTAGGCGGTGGCGTAGTCGACAGGCTGGCCAGCAGCCACCACGACACCGACTTCGGTAATCTCCACGGACACGGGTGCGCTCCTCTGCTGCGGTGAACTGCTGGGAGCTCAAGCGTAGTTGGCTCACTGGCACCGGCCCGGGGCGCCGCGCGCTGAGCCGAGGCGGACCTACGTCCCTCGAACCAGTGACGGCGACGGCATGACCGGAGCGACTCGCCTAGCGATGATCGGCGCACATACGACGATCCGCACAACTTGGTCACCTCGTCCGGGCACATGTTTCCAAGAAGGGCCTCGCTCTGCCATTTCCGCGGGTGTTCATGTACGGGAAGCAGAACGACGATCTGTCTTACCTGGGACACCTGACCGAACACGCGGTGGAACTGGCCGAGATCCCGCACAGCACCCACTTCCCGATGCACTCCAAAGGCACCGACGAACTCAGGCGCTCCTCACTTGCGGTAGCTCCCGGATCCGCCGGTAGCCGGTGGCCCCCCGACACGCCCAGGTCATCTAGCCTGACCTCGCCGCTCCATGACCGGACCCCTCTGGAGCTGATCCCCGGTGATCGAGGAGCACATTCGTGGGCTTGTCACCGGCCTTGGGCACCCGACCGAGTGGTCATCGGCAAGCTGATGTAAGTCCGGGTGCCTCGGACCGGCGACGAGAAGATCACCGACACTGTGTGTTCACTCCCCACCACCGGGCGCCGCGGGGACAAGTGGATCGGCGTCGGACGGTTCTCCACCCTGGTGATCCTCCGGGGAGAGGTACAGAATGCGGTCATGGACATCACCGACAACGGGCCGAAGCCGAACGCGTTCGATATCGAGAGCGCTACGACGGAGAACGCTGACTACCGCCGCGTCGCCTGGACGGGCAAGCACCTGCAGGTGACGCTCATGTCGATCGAGCCCGGCGGAGCGATTGGTCTCGAGGTGCATCACGGCACCGACCAGTTCCTGCGCATCGACGCAGGCAAGGGTCGCGCGAAGATGGGGCCCTCGAAGGACGATCTCTCGTTCCAGCAAGACGTCGAGGACGGCTGGAGCATCCAAGTGCCCGCCGGCACGTGGCACGACGTGGAGAATACCGGGGACGAGCCCCTGCGCCTCTATGCGATCTACGCGCCCACGCACCACGCGCAGGGCATCGTGCAGAAGGCACCGGAAGACGCCGAGAAGGACGAGGAGCAGGGCCGCGACGAGCCGCCGCCGTGGATCGATGAGGTCGACGACCAGGGCGAAGAGACCGCCTGAGCTGCTACAACGATTACCTGACTGTCCGATAGACGGGCCATATGTAAAGCGGTGGTAGCGCTCTTCGGGTTCATCGCTGTGTTCATCCACATCTGAACATCAGGGGTGACCTCAGAGGTAGCTGCAGATCTGCTCGGCGTCGCACTGGGCGGGGTCCCCCTGGGCGGCGATCTGGTGGTAGTCGGCCACGGAGGCCCGCAGAGCGGTGAGTTCAGCGATTTGCTGATCGAGGCGGGTCAGTTGCTGGGCCAGCTGGGCGGCTACGTGGGTGCAGGGGGCCTGACCGGCGTCGCGGACCTGCAGGATCTCGCGGATCTCGGCCAGGGTGAGCCCGGCGACCTTGCTGCGGCGGATGAATTCCAGTCGGGCCACGGTCTCTGGTGGGTAGTCGCGGTATCCGTTGGGACAGCGGTGCACCGAGGGGAGTAGTCCTTGCTGCTCGTAGAACCGCAGGGCCTTGGTGGTCATGTCGGCGGCTGCGGCCGCTTCACCGATACGCACGGTGCACCTCGATCCTGGACTGATCCTTGGTCTTCCACGGTAGAGGAAGGTGCTGGCGCAGGACGCAGGGCGCTGTCTGAACCTTGCGCGACGGGGACGGCCCCGTCCCCGGTGGTCACCCGGGTTCGGTGCGGGATCGGTCGGCCTCCACGGCCTGCCAGGCCTTGCGGGCGGCGATCAGCACCGGATCCCACACCGGGGAGAACGGTGGGGCGTAGGACAGGTCGATGTTCAGCAGCTCCTCCACCGGGGTCTCGTGCCACAGCGCCACGGAAAGCACGTCGATGCGTTTGGCCGCGCCTTCCTCCCCGACGATCTGGGCTCCGAGCAGCCGTCCGGTGCCGCGTTCGGCGATGAGGTTGGTACGGATCGGTTTGGCCCCGGGGTAGTAGCCGGCCCGGGTGGTGGAGTCGACCACGGCGGTGATGGGATCGAACCCGGCCGCCTGCGCCTCAGACTCCCCGAGCCCGGTGCGTCCGACTTCGACGTCGCAGATCTTGGTCACGGCCGTGCCCAGCACTCCGGGGAAGGTGGCGTAGCCGCCGCCGAGGTTGATCCCGGCGGTACGGCCCTCCTTGTTCGCGTGCGTGCCCAGCGGCAGCGTCACGTGGCGGCGGGAGACGCGGTGGAACTTCTCCACGCAGTCCCCTCCCGCCCACACCCCCTCGATGCCGGTGCGCAGTCTGCGGTCCACCGCGACCGCCCCGCTGGACCCGAGGGGAATCCCGGCCTGGGCGGCCAGGGCCGTGTTCGGGGCCACCCCCAGACCCAGGATCACCAGATCGGTCGGGATGGTGGCTTGATCGGTCACCACCGCGGCGACCTGGCCGTTGTGGGTGTCGAAGCCGGTGACTGTCTCCTCCATCCGCACGTCCATCCCGAAGCCCTCCATTGCGGAGGCGATGAGCGCGCCCATGTCCGGGTCCAAGCCCGGCAGCGGGGCCGGGGGGCGCCCGATCACGGTGATCTGCACGCCCCATGCGGACAGGGCCTCGGCCAGCTCCAGGCCGATGTAGCCGGCCCCGACGACCACCGCCCGGCCCGGCCGTTCCCGCTCCAGCACCGCCCGCAGGGCGAGGCCGTCGTCGAGGGTCTGCACCCCGTGGATGCCCTGGGCCTCGATCCCGGGCAGCGGAGGGCGGGTCGGGGTGGCGCCGGTGGCGATCATGAGCTGATCGAATTCCTCCCAGATCTCCCGTCCCGTGGGCAGCTCGCGCACGAGCACGGCCCGCCGGTGAAGGTTGATCTCCAGGACCTCGTGCCCGATCCGGGCATCGATGCCCTGGTTGTCGCGGAACTGCTCAGGAGTGCGCGCGATCAGGGTGGTGGCGTCGGCGACGTCCTTGCCGATGAAGTACGGGATCCCGCAGGCCGAATAGGAGGTGTAGTGACCGCGTTCGAAGGCCACGATCTCCAACTGGTCCGGGGGGACCTGGCGGCGTGCGGCTGAGGCCGCGCTCATCCCCGCAGCATCCCCACCGATGACGACCAACCGCTCAGCCATGAGCATCCCTTCCGCGTAGCGACTGTTGAATCCCGGGCCTCCGGGCGGCACCGACGATCAAGGTGTCTCGTTCGCCCCGTAGAGGGAGGGCCCGCCCCACTGTGACAGGCCGGGGTTCACGCGGCGCAGCAGGACAGTTTGGACACGTCGGTGCGGAAGGACTGGGCTGCGATCTTCAGGCCTTCGGCCATGGTCAGGTACGGGCACCATAGGGTGGCGAGCTGGTCCACCGTCATGCCCGCGGACACGACGTAGACCCCGGCCGCAGCCAGCTCCCCGGCGTCTTTGGCGACCGCGGTGATCCCGAGGATCCGCCCGGTGTTCGCCTCGGCGACGATCTTGATGAACCCACGGGTGTCGCGGTTGACCAGCGCCCTCGGCACGTATTCCAGGGGCAGGACCCGGCATTCGCACATGATGCCGGCCGCCCTCGCCTGTTTGTCGGTCATCCCCACCGCCCCCACGGCCGGGGTGGTGAAGGTGACCCTCGGCAAGTGGGTGTAGTCGACCTCTTGGCCGGTGTGGTTGAACGCGTTCTCCACCGCGGTGACCCCGTGGGCTGAAGCGACGTAGACGTACTGCGGGTGACCGGTCACGTCCCCGGCCGCCCACACCCGCCGATTGGAGGTGCCCATCCGGGTATCCACGACGATCTCCCCATGCTCACCGGTGTCCACCCCGACCGCCTCGAGGTCCAACCCGTCCGTGACCGCCCGGCGCCCGACCGCGACCATGAGCCTGGCCCCCCGCAGCGTCTCTTGCCCGCCGGGGCCTGTGGAGGTGGCGATCACTTCCCCGGTGTCCGGATCGGAGGCCACCGCCGAGACAGTGGTGCGGCGGATCACCCGGATGCCCTCCTCGGCGAACACCCCCATCAGCGTCCGGGAGACCTCCGGCTCCTCGTGGGCAGCCAGGCGGGAGCGGACGACCATGGTCACCGCCGAGCCCAAACGGGCGAAGAGCTGGGCCTGCTCCATCGCCACGTACCCGCCACCGATGATCAGCAGCGACTCGGGCACTTCCTCCAACTCCATGGCGGTGGTGGAAGTCAGATACTTCACCTGCTCCAGGCCCTCGATGTCCGGGACGATCGGGGTGGAGCCGGTGGCCACCAGGTAGTGGGCCGCCCGCACCTGTCGGCGGGCATCGTCGGCTCCGGTGACCTCAAGCGCCGGGTCCTCAGCGGTGCCGGTGAACACCGCCTCACCCGTAACCAGGTCCCAGCCGTACTCCCCGACCAGATCCACGTACTTCTCCGCACGCATCCCCTCCACCAGGGCGTCCTTGCCGGCGATCAGACCGGGCATGTCCACCGGACCTGTGGAGGCCGTGATCCCGGGATACCGGGCAGCATCCATTGTCGTGTGCCTCGCCTCGGCGGCGGCCAGCAGCGCCTTCGACGGCACGCACCCGGTGTTCACACAGGTCCCCCCGACAGTGGACCGCTCGATCATCACCACCCGCTGGCCCAGATTGGTGGCCCGGATCGCGGCGGCGAAAGCACCACCACCAGAACCGATGATCGCCAGATCCACCTCGTACGTTCCAACTTCAGGCATGACCGGCCTCCATAAGTCCGTGAGGAAAGCCCCGAGGGAGCCTTCTATGTCCTGAGGCACCCAGCCTGCACCTTGCCCTGCAGGGGAAGGTCAAGGTCTCACTGCGGAAACGTCCTACCAAAACACCCCTACCGCAACGCATAAACCCTGCAACATTTGGAGGGCGCCGTGTCACCGGAGGCATGACCTCGCCGGGGACAGCGGAGGGGCCTTGCCATTGACAGGGCCCCTCCGCTGTTGTTCGGTGCCGTCCAGTAGCAGGTGCTGCTGCCAGACCCGATGGGCGGTCTCGCCTTGTCTCTGAAGGAAGAGCGTGTTGGTCAGTCGCCGCCCTCGACGAGTTCGCCCTCCCAGGCCTCCTTGCCCTCGTGGAGAGCGAAGGCGGCGATGATGAACCCGGCCACCGGGTCCACCCACGCCGCCCCGGTCAGAGCGAAGATGATCAGCCCGGCCAGCGTGGAGACCGACAGCAGCACGCAAATCCTGGTCTCGGCGGCATCGGCCAGGATGAGGTTGTCACCCAGGGCCGTGCCGACCTTCTTCTTGGCTGCGGCCAGGATCGGCATGATGATCAGCGAAAGCACCAGGACGACGACGCTCACCGGGGATGACTCCGGGGTCTCGCCCTCGAGCAGGGACCGGATGCCCTCGTAGGTGACGTAGGCGGCGAGGATGAAAAAGGTCACCGCCACGAGCTTGAGCGTGACCCGCTCCTTGCGTTCGTCGGCCTCGCCGTGGCGCAGCCGGGCAGACAGGCGCAGAGCGACCAGCACCGCGGCGATGGACTCGATGCCCGAATCAATGCCGAAACCGACCACCGAGACCAGTCCCGCCATCAGCCCCGCGGTGACGGCCACGATGCCTTCGATGACGTTGTAGCCGACGGTGAACTGGGCCAGGCGCAGCCCGCGACGAGTGAGGGCTTCGGTCTCGGTCGGGGACAAGTCGGTGGTGGGGTTGCTCATCAGTCTTCTTCCGTGGACGTGCCGTAGGTGAGGCAGAGCGCCACCTTCGAACCGGTGGCCGCCAACAGGGTCTCGGCGGTGGCCAGCAGGTCCATCAGCTCCGGGCGGGCCAGGGCGTAAAAGGTCTGGCGACCCTCGGTGCGCCCGGCCACCAGCCCGCACTCGCGCAGGCAGGACACATGGGCCGAGACGGTGGATTGGGCTAGCCCGGTCTGCTCGACCAGGTCCCGCACCCGGGCCTCACCTTGAGCCAGACGGGCCACGATGGTCAGGCGGGTGGGGTCGGACAGGGAGTGGAACAGGGCCACGGCCGGGTCCAGGCCAGTCGCACAACTGGTTTTCGTCATTGTTCGATGTTATCGCCCAAACCTGATTGGTTCGCCCGCGACGATGTGATTCTGCTCGCCTCCGGGAAGCCATAGGGGCCGGGACATCCCGATTCCCGGCTGCCAGACTGTGCACGTCCGGACCAGCCGGTCCGGACGTGGTTGGCCCCGGACAGATCCCGCCGTCGTCGTTCAAGCCTGAAGGGGTGGCCCGTGGAAGGTTTTGTGCTGGTGTTGGCTTTGGCCGCGTTGCCGGCGGCGGGGAACTTTCTGGGCGGACTGGCCGCGGAGATGGTGGATGTCTCCGAACGGGCCTTGTCCCTGGCGCTGCATCTGGCCGCGGGCATCGTGATGGCCGTGGTCGGCCTCGAGCTGATGCCCGAAGCCCTGGGCGCCTCCCCACCGTGGGTGCCGATCCTCGCGTTCATGGGCGGCGGAGCATCCTTCATGGGCATCGAACGAGCCATCGGCTCCATCCGGCGACGCCTCGGAGCAGGAGAAGAAAGCAGCGGCCCTCTGGCGATCTTCAGCGGAGTGTCCCTGGACCTGTTCAGCGACGGGGTGATGATCGGCACCGCCACCGTCCTGAACCCGTCCCTGGGCCTGCTGCTGGCCCTGGGCCAGGTCCCGGCCGATGTCCCGGAGGGCTTCGCGGCGATCGCCACGCTGCGCCGGGCTCAGATCCCCCGGCGCGCCCGAATCCTGATGGCCCTGAGCTTCACCGCCCCGATCCTGCTCGGGGCGGCCCTGGGCTACTTCGCCCTGCGCCAGGCCCCGGAAATCCTGACCCTGTCGGTCCTGGCGGTCACCGGTGGGGCACTGACCAGCGTGGTGGTCGAGGAAATGCTCACCGAAGCCCACGAAGGCGACACCAGCGTATGGGGCCCGATCCTGCTCACCGGCGGATTCGCGCTGTTCGCCGCGATCTCCGTCTACCTCGGCTCCTGAGGCGTCGCACGCACCGATCTCCCCTCCCAAGGCGTCGGTACATGCCGAGGATGGCGCCCACTATGTTGATGATGCACATCACCCACGTGCAGCTGAGCCAACGGCCACGGCATGGTGGCACAGACACGACCTGAGATGATGGGCGGCAACGTGGGGGGAAGGAAAAAGCATGGGTTTCTACGACGACCGGGTGCTCCCACACGTCATCGACGTGGTGATGAACGCCAAGCAGATCCGAGAGATCCGACAGCGTGTGTGCTCAGGCCTGCAGGGCGAGGTGGTGGAGATCGGGTTCGGCACCGGACACAATCTGCCCTTCCTCCCGCCCGAGGTGACCCGATTGCAAGCTGTGGAGCCCTCCCAGCGCAGCATCGCCCTGGCTCAGGAACGGATCGCCGCCTCGGAGGTCCCCGTGGAGATCGTCGGCCTCGACGGGCAACACCTGCCCCTGGAGGACAACTCCGCAGATGCGGTGCTGTGCACCTGGAGCCTGTGCACCATCCCCGACCCAGAGGCGGCGGTGCGCGAGATGGCACGCGTGCTCGCACCGGGCGGGCAGTTGCACTTCGCCGAGCACGGTCGGGCACCGGAACACGGCGTCCGCCGATGGCAGGACCGTCTCAACGGCATGCAGCAGCGCATCGGTGGTGGGTGCCACCTCAACCGCGACATCCCCTCAATCATCGAAGCGGCAGGAATGAAGATCACTCGGCTGAACACCCACTACGCCGAGGGCATCCCCAAGCCATACGCGTTCATCTACGAAGGCACCGCAACGGCCAGCTAGCCCAGCCTCTGCAAGCGGCCATCCGCAGGCCGGGATCGTTCCTCCGACTCCAGGCCGCCCCGGCGCAGCCACCGGCCATTGGGGCCCTCCGCAACGAGGCCGCACTGCGGGGAGCCCGGCCTCAGCGGGCTTCGACGGTGCCCATCATGCCCTGATCCTCGTGGTCGAGGATGTGGCAGTGGTACACGGTGCGCCCGGGGAAGTCCTCGAAGGCGATGAGGACTTTCACCTCCCCGAAAGCCGGGACGTTGACCACGTCCTGCCACCTCGGTTCGGCGAGGTCGCGGTCCCCATCCTGGACGACCTGCATGGGCCACACGTGCAGGTGGACGGGGTGGTCCATGGGGCTGGAGTTGACCAGGGTCCACTCCTCCACGGTCCCGGCCGCCACCAGGGTGTCGACCCGGTCGGGGTCGAACTCCTGGCCGTTGATGGTGAAGGCCATCATGGTGGTGTCCTCCTCACCGCCTCCACCGCCCATCATCGCCCCGCCGCCACCCATGGCCCCGGCCATGCCCATGGCGAAGTCCAGGGTGTGACGGGACGTGATCGGTTCCTCGCGCAGATCTCGCAGGGCCGGGCCCTCCGGCACTGGTGTGGGCGTTTCGACGGGGTCCCCGGACACCTCGAGGGCGAGTAGCTCGATCGGTTCGTCGTTGCCGGGCTCGTTGTCGCCCATCATGGTCCCGCCCATCATGCCCTCGTCCATCATGGCGTCCATGCCACCGCGGTTCACCGGTGCGGCGACCAGGGTGGCGGAGCCCGCGGTGGTGTCCACGAGCAGTTCGATGCGGTTGCCGGGGGCGATGACCGCTTCGGTGATCTCCTCGGGGATCGGCAGGCGCCCGAGGTCGCGGCTGAGCAGCCGAACCTGCTGGCCGTCCAATTGCAGTCGGAGGTAGCGGGAGGGGCAGGCGTTGATGATCCGCCACCGCTCTCGTTCCCCGGGGGCGGCGGTGAGCTGCGGGCGGACCTGGCCGTTGACCAGGACGACCTCGCCTTCCCGGCCCATCATCTGCTGCATCGGGGAGACGTCGGCGAGGTTGCCGGAGGCGTCCAGGGTCAGGTCCGAGACCACCATGACCCGCTCCCGGGTGACCGGGACCGGCTCGGGCTCCTCCACGACGATGGCGCCGTAGAGCCCGGCGGCGACCTGGTCGGCCACGTGGCCGTGGCGGTGCGGGTGGTACCAGTAGGTGCCCGGCGGGTGGTCGGCGGGCAGGGCGAACTCGTAGTCGAAGGACTCGCCCGGGTCGATGCTCACGAACGGGTTGTCGCCGTTGCCCTCCGGGGAGACGTGCAGCCCGTGCACGTGCAGATTCGTCGGGGCTTCCATCTCGTTGGTCATCGCCACCCGGATCGTGTCCCCCGGTGCCACCCGGAGGGTCGGTCCGGGCAGGGAGCCGTTGAAGGCCTGGACGGAGGCCTCCCGGCCGCCGACCTGGATCCGTGCCGGGGCGGCGGTCAGCTCCAGTTCCAGCACGCGGTCGCGGCTGGCCAGCACGTCCGGTTCGGCCAGGTCCTCACCGCCGGTGTAGCCGGGGCCGCCGGTGGTGGTCCACCACAGCCCGGCCCCGCCCACGACGGTGGCCCCTGCCCCGGCCGCGCCCAGTGCCAGCAGCTGCCGGCGGGTCAACGGGCTCACCGGCCATCCTCCTCCAGGGTCCGGAGACGTTCGCGGTACTCCTCGGTGCTCAGCTCGCCGCGGGCGTAGCGTTCCTCGAGGATCTCCCGCCCCCGGCCGGTGCCCGTGCTCGCCCCACGGCTGTGGTCGGGCCCGCCCGTGGTCGAGGACCTGCCGGTGGAGGCCTTCACCAGCACCACCACCAGTACGATCACCCCCACGAGCGTCAGCAGCCCGAAGATCCACATCAGCCCCATACCGCCCATACCGCCGCCGTTCATCATGATCGTGCTCCTTCGTCTCTCGTCGTACATGGTCAGATCGCTCGTAGTGCCTGGTCAGGTCAGTCTTGACCTCTCGGGCCCCTGGGCGTCAACAAGGGGGGGGCGGGCGGGGGCCTCACCGTCGCTGTCCTCTGGGGGACCGGAGGAGAGCCGGGGAAGGTTTGGCCGTGCGTGCGGCGGCGGTAGCCATCCAGGCCAGGGCGAAGAAGGCGATCACGGTGATCCCGAGGAAGTTCAGATCCACGGCCGTGACCGCTTCCAGAAGTCCGCCGGAGGACTGGGGCAGCTCGGCGGCCACCGAGAGCAGGCCCATCCCGCCGATCAGGAAAGCGATGAAGACGGAGACGTCGGTCACAACGATGTTGTAGTCGAGACTGCGCCGAGCATCACCGGTGGCCCGACTGTAGATCCGGTTCACGGTGATCTTCTGCTCTTGCAGGTTCTTATATGGACCCAGTAGCAGCATCGCCCCGAGGTCCCGTCAGGCACTGCATCGCCCACCGGAACCCCGGCACAGTGTGCAGAGCCGGATACGGGGCCTCAGCTGCGGATGTCCTCGTAGAGCAGGGTGGAGATGTAGCGTTCGCCGAAGTCGCACACGACCGCGACGATCAGCTTGTCCCGGTTCTCCTCCTTGGCGGCCTCCTGCAGGGCGGCCCACACGATGGCGCCCGAGGAGATCCCGCCGAGGATGCCCTCCTTGGTGCCGAGCTCGCGGGCGACCCGCACGGAGTCCTCGACGGTCACGTCGTAGACGTCGTCGTAGATCTGCCGGTCGAGGTTGTCGGGGACGAAGTTCGCGCCGAGGCCCTGGATCTTGTGCGGGCCGGCCTTGCCCTCGGTCAGCAGCGGCGAGTCGGCCGGCTCGACCACGAGCAGGCGGATGTCCGGCTTCTGCTCGCGCAAGTAGCGGCCCGCGCCCGTGATGGTGCCACCGGTGCCCACCCCGGAGACGAAGACGTCGACCGCCCCGTCGGTGTCCTCCCAGATCTCGGGGCCCGTGGTCGCGTAGTGGATCGCCGGGTTGGCCTCGTTGGCGAACTGCTTGGCCAGCACGGCGTTCTCGGTGCTGTCCACGATCTCCTGGGCCTTCTCGACCGCCCCGCGCATGCCCTCCGCACCCGGAGTGAGCACGATCTGGGCGCCGTAGGCGCGCAGCATGACCCGGCGCTCCGTGGACATGGTCTCGGGCATGGTCAGGATGACCTGGTAGCCGCGCGCGGCCCCGACCATGGCCAGCGCGATGCCGGTGTTGCCCGACGTCCCCTCGACGATCGTGCCGCCGGGCTTGAGCAGCCCGGACTTCTCCGCGGCGTCGACGATGGCCACGCCGATGCGGTCCTTGACCGAGTTGGCCGGGTTGTAGAACTCCAGCTTCACGGCGACGTTGCCGGGCAGGCCCTCGTCGAGCCGGTTCAGGTGGACGAGCGGGGTGCGGCCCACGATCTCGGTGACGTCGTTGTAGATCTTCGCCATGTGTGCTCCTCGTTAATGGTGCGGTGGGTTCGTGGTTGCCGGGTGGACAGTGAGTGGTTGTCGGAGAACCACTGCGGGCAGAGGGCTGGGACTTTTGGATGCGGACCGGTGCACTTCTCGCTAGGCCCGGCCATGTCGTTGCCATCCTCACTGTTGGTATAGCCAAGCTCAGGGATCAGACGGGGGTGAGGTAGGTGCCGGAGAGGTTCTGAAGCTGGTAGATCCAGCGCACCCAGATCCCGGAGACCATGAGCACTCCCACGAGGATCAGCACGGAGCCACCGGCGAGGTTGAAGGCGCGCATGTGCCGGCGGACGAACGCCAGGGTCTTGGAGACCCAGCCGATGCCCAGGGCGACCATGACGAAGGGAATGCCGAGTCCGAGGCAGTAGACGAAGGCCAGCAGCGCCCCACGCCAGGCGGTGCCGGTGGTGGTGCTCAGGGCCAGCACGGCGCTCAGCGTCGGGCCCATGCACGGGGTCCAGCCCAGGCCGAAGACCACGCCCAGCAGAGGGGAACCGGCCAGGCCTCGGCGCGGCTGCCAGGAGGGCTTCGTCGTTCCCTGCAGAAAAGGCAGGCGCCCGATCAGTGCCAAGCCCATCCCAATGACGAACACGCCCAGGATGCGGATCATCAGGTCCTGCCAGCGCAACAACCACCCGCCGATGGCCCCGAACGCGGCCCCGTAGAGGGTGAAGACCGCCGCGAAACCCAGGATGAACAGACCCACACCGGTCAGGACCCTGCGCCGGTTACCTGCGGCGGTGGGATCGGTCAACCCCGAGACGTACCCCAAGTAGCCAGGCACCAGGGGCAGGATGCACGGGGAGATGAAGGAGACGATCCCCGCAATGAGCGCCAGGGGGATCGCCACGAGCAGGGCACCGGACTGGACGTTCTGGGCGAAGAACTCTCCGATGCTCAGCAGGATCACCGGCCGCGCCCCTCACGGGCGGCGCGACCGGTGGTGCACAGGTAGGCCATCGGCGTGCGTCTACTCCGTTACCGGGATCGTGGTGGAGAAGCTGGCCCCGCCGTCCTCGGAGAACTCGATGCCTTCTTCGGTAGCGACCCAGATGCGCAGGTCCCCGTCTACCACCTCGGCGGCGACCGCCGCCGGCTGGGCGGTCTGCCCACCGGCCTCCTCCCAGGTCACCCCGGCATCTCGGCTGACGTGCACGGCACCGTCCGGGTCGACCCCCACGGCCGTGTCCGCGTCGGCGAATCCGGTCACCAGCAGCACCGGGGCGCCCTCGGGCAGCTCCCAGCTGCGACCACCGTCGGTCGAGCGCTGCACGCCCGGTTCGGTCGTCGCCAGTACGACCGGGTCCTGCGGGGAGGCCGCCAGGTGTGCGGGCTGGATCTGCTCGTCCACCTCCGACCACTCCTGCCCGTCGGGTGTCAACCGCAGGGTCCCGTCGAAGCCGATGACGCCTTCGGAGGAGACGGCCATGGCATGGAAGTCCGACTCGCCCTGGCGCGAGAGCACCTGCCAGGTCTGGCCGCCGTCGGTGGACTCGATCAGCCCCATGGGATTCGGCAGGTCCGAATCCTCGCCGGGGTGGCCGGAGGCGTAGTAGTGGTCGGGGCCGGCGACGGCGAAGCCCATGTAGTCATTGACTGGCCCGATCTGCTCGGGCTCCTCGCCGCTGAGGTCGAACACCCCGTAGTGGGTGGCCAGCATCAGGTCGTCGGTTCCTGGGTCGACGCTCAGGCCGTGGACGTGACCGAACGGGTTCTCCGACCCGCTCGCTCCCTGCCCGGAAATGGATCCTTGTTCGCCGCCGTCCGGGGCGCAGGCGGAGACGAGCAAGACGGTGGCCGTGGCCAGCCCGGTAAGACGGGCCGTGCGGCCGCCAATTGCAGAGATGTGTCGGATCATCGGATCGCTTTCAAAAGTTTCGGGAACGGCGTGCGCAGTCGGGACCTACTGCATGCCCATGCCAGAGTCGCCGCCCATCATTCCTCCGCCCATGCCGCCCATCATCTGCTCGTGCATCCGCTCCATTTCCGGGTGGTCGGCCATCATCCGTTCGTGCATCTGGACCATCTCGGGGTGGTCGGCCATCATCCGTTCGTGCATCTGGGCCATCTGGGCCATGTCCGGGTGGTCATGCTTGCCGGTGCCGGCCTCCTGGCGCTGGGTCTCGGACACGGACGCGCCCGGGGCCGGATCTGCGGGCCCGGGGGCGGAGGTGCCGATGACAGCACCTCCGGCGAGTACTGCTGCGGCGGCCAGTATCGACGTTGTAGCAGTGAACATGAGAGGTCTCCTTCGTGCGTGGTACCGGTCAACTTATTACTATGTTTCATAGTAGTGCCTGTGGTGGGACAGACTCAAAGCGCCCTCCGGACCGCGGTGCGCATCCCGGCTACCGGGATGCGCACCGCGGTCATGCGATCTGTCCGTCGCACACGACCTCAGATTCCGCCTCTGTATCGAGCGATTCAGGACTTCTTGCGCGAACCGCCCGGCACAGATTCGACTGGTACGGCGCATCAAAGCATCGATCGTGCGATGCGGTGAACGGCTGAGCCACCACCCAGGGGCTTCCAGGGCGCCGCCAAGGGAGAGGTTCGCGTGACGGGACGAGCTCGGCGGACCACCAGGGATTTCATGCCACGCCTTCAACGCGCAAGGATTGGCGGGCGACATCACCGCCCTGCTGTGGGCGCTAGCGTCGCAGGTCTTGGATCTCCTGGCGAAGCTGCACGATCTCTGCCTCGCGGCCCATCGGCTTGCTGGTGGGCATGCAGGATGTCATCGCGCACTGACCGCGTTTCATCGGGCGCAGGCAGAAGAAATACGTGAAGGTCACAGATGCGGCAAGGATCGCAGCGGCAATCCCGGTGCTGATCATCGGAGCGTCCCGCCTCCCGTGCTCGGTGCCTGCTGGGCCGCCCGCAGCTGATCGACCTCGCGGCGCAGCAGCTGCAGCTCGGCCTCGGCGACAGGGTCACCAGCGGGGGCCGAGGCAGGAGCGGCCTGGTTGTTCCCCATGCCCCGCATCATGAACCACATCATCACCCCCATGCCCAATGGGCACGCCAGCACAGCCAACCCCAACAGCAGTTCCGACATCTTCATCTCCTTGATCCACAAGCAGGCGGCCAGTGGCGGGATCCACCACCTCGTCAACTCCCTACTATGTAGAATAGTAGCAGTGGGTTTCAATGGGGGCTATACCGGCCACCGGCAACCCCGGACCCACCCACGGTTCCCTGGTTGCGCCGCCGGCAGCAGGTGCTGGTGGCGCCGGGACGTTGCCGGCATGTTCGGACGCCGTGATGCGGGGCCCAGGCCGCTGCCCTCGTTGTCGCCCATGGCTGCGGTGGACCCGAAAGCTGTCACAGGGAAAGGAACCAAGTCATGACGAATGGATGGGACATGGGCGGTATGGGGTGCGCGGGCGGTATGGCCATGATGTGGCTGGCCGGGCTGCTGTTACTCGGGGGCGTGGTGGTGCTGGCGGTCGTCCTGGTGCGGGCCTTTTCCGGCAGGTCCCAGGACAAAGGCAGGAGCGGAACCGGCGCGGGCGCTGGCCGGGGGCGGGAGGTCCTCGAGGAGCGCTACGCCCGTGGGGAACTGAGCACCGAGGAGTACCGGGAACGGTTGCGGGTCCTGGCAGACGACGAGCAGTAGGCCCGTCGGTACGACCTGCGCCCGCCCCTTTTCGAAAGGGGGCGGGCGCAGGCCGTGCCGGGACTGTCAGGCGGCGACGGTGGCGGTGGGCTCGTCGGCGCCGCGGCCGGCACCCGGCCCCGGGCTGGGGTCGATGGAGACGGCCCGGAAGCCGCGCAGGCGCAGGCTGTTGCTGACGACGAACACCGAGGAGAATGCCATGGCCGCTCCGGCGATCAGCGGGTTGAGCAGTCCGGACACTGCCAGGGGGATCGCGGCGATGTTGTAGGCGAAGGCCCAGAACAGGTTGCCCTTGATCGTGGTCAGCGTCCGCCGCGACAGCCGCACCGCGTCCACGGCCGTGCGCAGGTCGCCGCGGACGAGGGTGAGGTCGGAGGCTTCGATGGCCACGTCGGTGCCGGTGCCCATGGCGATGCCCAGATCCGACTGGGCCAGGGCGGCGGCGTCGTTGACGCCGTCACCGACCATGGCCACCACCCGCCCGGATTTCTGCAGCCGGGTCACGACGTCGACCTTGTCCTCGGGCATGACCTCGGCGATGACCTCCTCGATCCCGACCTCGGCGGCGATCGCCTGTGCCGCACGGGTGTTGTCACCGGTGAGCAGCACCGGGCGCAGCCCGAGGTCCTTGAGCTCGGCCACGGCCTGGGCGGAGGTGGGCTTGAGGGTGTCGGCCACCACCAGGACGCCACGGATGTGCCCGTCCCAGCCCACGGCGATTGCGGTGCGCCCGGCCGCCTCGGCCTCCTCCAAGGCGGTCTCCAGGGTGGGGTCGGGGGTCAGCGCCCACTGCTCGACCAGCCAGGAGATCCGTCCGGCGGCCACCGCGTGGCCGGCGACCACACCGGTCACCCCCAGGCCCTGGGTGCTGGTGAAGGACTCCACCGCCGGCAGGTCCCCGACCTGTTCGCGGGCACCGGTGGCGATGGCTTCGGCGATGGGGTGCTCGGAGGCGTCCTCCAGTGCCCCGGCCATCAGCAGCACCTGCTCGGTTTCAGCACCGGGGGCGGGGACGACGTCGACCAGGCGCATCTTGCCCGCGGTGACGGTGCCGGTCTTGTCCAGCACGATCGTGTCGACCTGACGGGTGGACTCCAGGATCTGCGGGCCCTTGATCAGGATCCCCAGCTGGGCCCCGCGCCCGGTGCCGACCATCAGCGCTGTGGGGGTGGCCAGTCCGAGCGCGCACGGGCAGGCGATGATGAGCACGGCCACCGCGGCGGTGAACGCCATCTCCGCCCCGGCCCCCACGATCAGCCAGAAACCCAGGGTGGCCAGGGAGATCGTGATCACGGTCGGCACGAAGATCGCGGAGATCCGGTCGGCCAGCCGCTGGACCGGGGCTTTGCCGGTCTGGGCCTGCTCCACCAGCCGAGCCATCTGCGCCAGCTGGGTGTCCGCCCCCACCCGGGTGGCTCGTACCAGCAGGCGTCCGCCGACGTTGACGGTGGCCCCAGCCACCGCTTCGCCGGGGCCGACCTCCACGGGCACCGGTTCCCCGGTGAGCATGGAGGCGTCCACCGCCGAGGTGCCTTCGACCACGGTCCCGTCGGTGGCGATCTTCTCGCCGGGGCGCACGAAGAACTCATCCCCCACCGTCAGTTGCTCCACCGGGATGCGCACCTGCTCACCGTCGCGGACCACGGTGACGTCCTTGGCGCCCATCTCCAGCAGGGCCCGCAGGGCCGCCCCGGAGCGCTTCTTGGCGCGGGCCTCGAAGTAGCGCCCGAGCAGCAGGAAGACCGTCAGGGCGGCGGCGACCTCGAGGTAGATCTCGTGGGCTCCCATGCCGCGTTCGGGAATGAGGGTGAAGTCCATGCGGAAGCCCGGCTCCCCCGCTCCGCCGAAGAACAGTGCGTAGAGGGACCAGCCGAAGGCGGCGAGCACCCCGAGGCTGATCAGGGTGTCCATGGTCGCCGCGCCGTGGCGGATGTTGGTCCAGGCGGCCCGGTGGAAAGGCCAGGCCCCCCAGGTCGCCACCGGCGCGGCCAATGTCAGCGACAGCCACTGCCAGTTGTCGAACTGCAAGGGAGCGATCATGGCCAGGGCCACCACCGGGGCGGTGAGCACGGCCGAGAGGATCAGCCGCTGCCGCAGGGGCGCGGCCTCATCCGGACCCGTCACCTGCTCCTCCGTCTGCTCGGCCCCAGGGGTGGGGCGGGGGGCGGCCGGCTGCCGCACCCGGGCGGTGTAGCCGGTGGCTTCCACGGTGGCGACCGCGTCCTCCACCGAGGTGCCTTCCGGCAGGGCGACCTGCGCCTTCTCAGTGGCGTAGTTGACGCTGGCTTCCACCCCGGGCATCCGATTGAGCTTCTTCTCGATGCGCGCCGCGCAGGATGCGCACGTCATGCCACTGATCTCGAGCTCAAGGTCTTGCTGGTTCATCGACCCCTCTCCTTCCTGGTGTGGCCGTGGCCGGCCGAGCCAGCCGGTACTGACTCAGGCAGAGGTGCCCGTGAGCTCATATCCGGCCTCGTCCACGGCCTCCCGGACGTCCTCGCGCGCCGGCGCGGCATCACTGGTGATCGTCACTTCCGAGGCCCCGCCGGGGACCAGATCGACCTCGACGTTGCGCACGCCGGCGATCTTGCCCACTTCCTCGGTCACTGAGTGGACGCAGTGCGAGCAGGTCATGCCGGTGACGGCGTAGGTGGTGGTGGTGCTCATGCCAAGACTCCTTCGTTTCCGTGGTCGGTGCTGTCGGGGCCAGTTCGTCTCCACCTCTTTTATACCCCATGGGGGTATCCATGTATACCCCGGGCGTGTGTTTGTGCCCACATCCAACCGGGCATGGAGGGACTGGTCACGAGGTCACTGCTGAACGGGTGACCGGACATCGGCAGCAGCGGCATGATCTCTGCCGTTGCGGCGCCGACGGGTGCAGGCCATTGATACTATGGTTGATAGTATAGCTGGTGATGATCACCAGCCGCAGGCGATGACGTCCGGCACAGCGAGGGGAAACGCGCATGGAAACGACCGTCGAAGATCGCAAGTGGACCTACACGCCGGGTCGCGGCCCGCGTCGGGGAGCTGCGCGGTCCGGAAGTCCGCGCAGGCTGTGGAAGGCCTCTGCGTTGCTGGTGGTCTCCTCTTTTCTGCTGGCAGCATGCACGACTTCGGACCCGCTGGCCGAGCAGGCTTCGGCGGCGAACACGAACTACGTGGCGGGGGACGGCTCGGTGGCCGAGTATCCCCCCGGGGAGCGTGCTCCGATCAGCAGTTTCGAGGCGACCCTCGAGGACGGGACCGTCATCACCACGGCGGACCTTGAAGGGCAGGTCACCGTCTTGAACTTCTGGTACGCCGCCTGCGCCCCGTGCCGGGTGGAAGCTCCTGATCTGCAGGCACTGAACGAGGAGTTCAGCGCAGCCGGCGCTGCGGCCGAGAAGTCCGCGGCGAAAGAGGACCTGGACGCCCTGGACCAGGAGTTCGGCGGGCGGGAGGTGCAGTTTCTCGGTATCAACCTTCGGGACCAACAGGCGACCTCCTCAGCGTTCGAGCGCAGTTTCGGCATCACCTACCCCAGCGCCCTGGACACCGACGGATCGATCGCCATGGGTCTGAGCGAATTCGTACCCCCGCAGGCGGTGCCGACCACCGTGGTCATCGACAAGGACGGACGCATCTCGGCCAGGGTGCTGGGGATCGCGGAGAAGAGCACACTGCGCGCCCTGATCAACACAGCAGTGGAGACCAGCGGCTGACCCCTGCACTGGCCCCGTCAGGGTCTCCGGCCGTGCCTTGCGCTGGGGGGGGGGGGGGGGGGGGGGGGGGGGGGGGGGGGGGGGGGGGGGGGGGGGGGGGGGGGGGGGGGGGGGGGGGGGG
>NZ_CANMRA010000042.1 GCF_947500125.1 uncultured Kocuria sp.
GACCACCGACCCCCTGACCGCCCTCACAGCCTGACCCCCACACGAAGGATCGCTACACCACTCCAGGGGGCTTGACCAGCTGGCGGGCCGATCAGCAGGAGTCTTGTGGGGCTGATTACCTCGTGCATGTTCCTTAGCGCCCGGACGGTTTCACTTAGCGGCACTCGGGGTATTTCCTGCTCGTGCATGGTGTCGTTGACGCCACAGGAGATCACGATCCGCGGATCTTCAGCGGCTGCCAGGCGTGGCGTGGTTTCTGCCACCAGCCGTTGACCAATTTGTACTGAGGTCTCCCGGCGCACACCGAGGTTGTACGTCGTGAGGCGTAAACCGCGGGCAAGCCCTGCGGCAGTGACGCGACCGACCCAGCCGAGCCCGGTGGAGTCCCCGATGCCGGCCACGAAGGAATCTCCCACAAAACAAACACGAATGTCGCGGTCAGGGGAATCCGTCCACTGAGATTGAGGGGTCATCGGCACGATCCTGGACCGCCACTTGTCAACATCTCCGCCACGCTAGGCGTCTACCGTTTCCTGCTCGGGTGCCTCAACGGTTTCCTGCCCAATGTCCGCCTTGCCGTTTTCGCCGGTGGCACCAGCGTCGCCGCCAGCTGCACCGGCCGCGGAGTCTTTGAGCAGGCCGCGCACCTCGGCCGCCGACAGCTCCAAACGCTGGGCAATCTCCGGCACGGCGACCCGCTCACCCTTCATGCCGGCCACCACACGCGACTGTGCTTCCTTGGCCTGCGCCGCCTCCTGTTCCGCCTTGGCGCGGATCTCCGCGATGCGCTGTTCAGCCGTTTCCATGATCTGCTCGGCCTCACCCTGGGCGACGAAGAACTCCTCACCCAGCTCCAGCAACCGCTGCTCCCGGGCCATCGACTCCGCAGCCGCCCGGCGGGCCCGCTCCCGCGCCTCGGTCTTCGTCGCGCTCTTACGCGGTGCCATCATCACTCCTTCACATCAGCAACACCATTCCCTCCCATTGAACACCAATCACGGCCTAACGGTCATAGACCAACTTCTCCACGCCGACCCGTCCGCCGGCCCAGCCGGCGGTGCAAAAAACGACGCCGCGCCGGCGGCAGTGTTGTGAGCTTTGGTGGGGGCTGTGGACCGCCTCCGAGATTCATCCTCCGGTCTCTCCACCGGACCCACAGCCCCCACCCCAGCTCGTGCAGGTTGCCCACACGAAAAGCGCATGTGGACAACCTGGTTTCGCTTGCACCCAGTCGACGGTGGGTGTGGACAGCTGATGCGCTGCGGTTCGTCCTCGTTCCTCGTCCTGCCCTTGGCATCTCCTGCCCACACCCACCGTCTCGTGGGCACAACCGCGTCACATCCGTGACGGACTTTCTGGGTCGCTCCAGTCCAATGACTCGCAAGCTCGCATCGGCCCTCCACGCCCTATCAGAACGTCACACCTCTTGCATTGTTGATAACCGAGGATGAAAACGCGCATGATTGCTTCTGTGATGACCGTCCATAAGCTCAGCGCTGGGGACGGGTATGCCTACTACACGTCCGAGGTCGCTTCCGCTGATGAGCTGCGCGCCGAGGGGCGCGAGCTGGGCGACTACTACACCGTCGAGGGCATGCCCCCGGGGCAGTGGGTCGCCCATTCCAAGGAGCTGCTGGGGGTGTCCGGGGAGGTCACCGAGGCGCAGATGGCCGCCCTGTTCGGGGAGGGTATCCACCCGGACGCGGACCGCATTCTGGCCGATGGTGGCAGCACGAAAGATGTGGCTTTGGGGCGGCCGTATCGCCGTTATGCCACGGCCAACACGGAGCTGACCCGCCGCCTGGACGAGGAGACTGCCCGGCACGAACGCACCATTGGTGCCGCCCCGAGTCGGGAGGAACGACAGGCGATCCGCGGTCGCGTCGCGGGTCAGCTGTTCCGTGAGACGCACGGGCGCGATGTGCGGAATAAGGAAGAACTGGGGAGGTTCATCACCGCTCAGACCACTGCGAAGCAGCAGACGGTGGCCGGTTATGACCTGGTGTTCTCCCCGGCCAAGTCGGTCTCCCTGCTCTGGGCCCTGGGCGGGGACGAGGCCCGCAAAGCCGTGGAAGCGGCGCATAACGAGGCCATCGCGGAGACCCTGAGCTTCCTGGAGCAGGAGGCCACTTTCACCCGTCGCGGGTACAACGGTGTCCGCCAGATTGACGTGGAGGGCGGTTTGGTGGCCACCCAGTTCCGCCACTACGACTCCCGGACCGGGGACCCCCAGCTGCACGATCACGTGGTCATTTCCAACAAGGTCTTGGGCGCTGACGGCCAGTGGTCGGCTTTGGACGGACGCACCTTGTACCGCATGGGCGTGTCCGCCTCAGAGACCTACAACGCGAAGGTGATGGAAAAGGTCACCGCTTCCCTGGGGGTCGCAGCGGTGCCGCGGATGGCCGGTGGGGACGAGCCTATCTTTGAGATTGCCGGGGTGGACCTGGACGCCATTCACCACGCTTCCTCCCGCCGGGCGGACATTGCCGGGACCGTGGAGCGGTTGCACGCGGAGTTCACCGACCGCCACGGCTACGCCCCCAATGCCAAGCAGAAGATCGCCCTGGCCCAGCAAGCCACTCTGGAATCCCGGCCCACCAAGAAGTCCGCCCGGCGCCTGTCCGAGCTGGTCGAGCAGTGGGGACAGGAGTACAGGCAGCAGGTGCAGATGCCGGTCGGAGACAATCTGTTGGCCCACGTGCGGGCGGCCGCTGGCAACGCGCCGTTGGGCGCCGACGCCGCCCAGATCGACGTCTCTGAGCACGCCCGTTTGGTGGTCCACGAGCTGTCCCAGAAGCGGGCCACGTGGAGTGTGAACCACGTCCAGGCTCAGACCCGCCGGCACCTGAAAGAGACCATGATCGGGTACCCCGTGCCCGATAAGCTGGTGGCCGCAGTCGTCAAAGAGGCCACCACCACGCACAGCCTGTCGGTCACCCCTCACGCTGATGTGCCGCGCTTGGCGGAGTTCACCCGTGCTGATGGTACGAGCCAGTTCATCCGTTCCGATGCTCAGGTGTTCACCTCTCGGGAGGTGTTGGAGACCGAGCACCAGGTGCTCGCCGCAGCCCAGCGCACCGTCATCCCGGCCGTGTCGGCGGAGCGGTTCGAGGAGGTGCTGGCCGCCCACACCGGTCCGCTCAGTGAGGGTCAGGTGGCACTGGCTCGGGCCTTCGCCACGGACGAGAAGCTGCTCAGTCTGGGGATCGGACCGGCCGGTGCCGGTAAGACCACCAGCCTGTCCCTGGCCGCCGATGCCGTGCGCGCGACCGGCGGCAACGTCGTGGGGCTGGCGCCCACGGCGGCCGCGGCTGCTGTCATGTCAGAGGACATTGGGGCGCAGGCGACCACGATCGACGCCTTTCTGATCGCCCACCGCACCGGGCGCACCGGGGCGGCGCAGCTGAGTGCGGGGGATGTGGTGATCCTCGATGAGGTGGGCATGGTCACCACCCCCAAGCTGGCCGAGCTCGTGAACGTGGCGGCCCGCCACGGGGCGGTGGTGCGCGCCATCGGGGATGACCGCCAGCTCGGGGCGATCGGCTCCGGTGGGGCGCTGCGCCTGCTGGACCACGAGGTGGGAGCGACCCGCCTGGAGGCCGTGCACCGCTTCCGCACCGAGGGTGAGGCGGCCGCGTCGCTGGCGCTGCGCGAGCCGCCGGCGGCCGGGGCCGACGTCCCGTGGGCTTGGTATCTGGAGAACCGCCGGGTGGTCGCCGGAGACACCGAGGCCATGACCGACACGGCGCTGCGCGCGTGGATCACCGACACCCAGGCGGGCAAGCGATCCCTGCTGATCGCCACCGACAACACCACCGTGACCGACCTGAACGCCCGGGCCCAAGCCGCCCGGATCGCCACAGGGCAACTCGATGCCAGCGGCGAATCGGTGGTGCTGCGCGACGGGCTGACCGCCCACGCCGGGGACGTGGTGGTGACCCGCCGCAACGACCGGAGGCTGCAGCTCAACGGCGGCCGCGACTTCGTGAAGAACAACGATGTGTGGACCGTGGAGAAGGTCGGGGCAGAGAAGGCGACGCTGCGCCACACCGGCCACGGCGGCAAGATCACCCTGGACGCCGACTACCTGGCCCAGCACGGCCAGCTGGGCTATGCGGCGACCGTGCATCGGGCCCAGGGCGCGACCGTGGACACCGCTCACGCGATCGTGGACTCCGCCACCGACCGGGCCGCTGCCTACGTGGCCGCCACCCGCGGACGCGAAACCAATCAGCTCTATGTCGCCCTGGCCGAGGGACAGTCCCGGGATGAGGTGCTGGAGGCCATCGCCGGAGCCTACGACCGGAACCTCTCCGCCCACGAAACCGTGGCGGCCGAGGCCATGCGCAACGGCGACGTCGCCACCCTGAGCGAGGTCTACCGCGAGACCGCCGACGCTGCCTGGATGGCCAAGACCCGCGCGATGGCAACGGAGGTCATGGGCGCGAACAAGGCCGCGGACTTCACCGGAACCGAGGCGTGGGGGGCGGTGGCCACCCACCTGCACACGGCCCAAGAGGCCGACATGGACCCGGCCGAACTCCTGAACCGGGCAGTGCACCAGCGCGGCTTTGGCGGGGCCGAAGACCCGGCCGCCGTGCTCGCCTGGCGGCTGGAGCAACAGATCGACGCCGCCCAGCGCATCCTGGACAACACCGACCGCCGGCCCCTGGGCAACGTCACCGACGAACACCTGGAGCGGCTGGCCGAGCGCACCACGGCCGCCCAGGCACAACCCACGGTCGAGGACCCACAGTGGGCGGCACACCCTTACGCCTGGATGCCCTCGGCCCAGTTGGCTGCGGCGAAGGCCGGCGCGGAGGCTGAGAACCTGGCCCTGCCCCCGGAAATGTGGGAGTCCACCACCTCACTGCACCTGGACTGGATGACCCGCACGATGGGCGCTGAGCAGGAGCGCCGGGCGGGGCTGTCCCCGGAGCAGGCGGCGGTGGAGCAGATCGCCCGCGGAGAGCGCCCCCGCACCGACACGGACGTGTCGATCGGGGAGGCGATCACCGCCGAGCAGCAGGTGCGCGCGGTGGCCGCCAAAACCCCCGCACCGGTCCCCGTGCAGGACGGGCGGCGGGTCAGCGAGCACCTGGCCCCCACCTCACTGATCACCGACCCGCAGGTGCCGGCCCAGTACCGGGAGCAGCTGGAGCGGCTGCGCACCCGCCTGGAGGAGCGCGTCATGGTGCGCGGGGCCGAGCTGGCCGAGGCAGCCCCGGAGTGGACTGCGGCCCTGGGCCCGGTGCCGGCCAAACCTGCCAAGGCGGCCGAGTGGTACCAGGTGGCCGCTGAGGTCGAGGCGTACCGCAACCGCTACAACGTCCCCGCCCACGAGACCGCGCTGATCCTCCCGGCCCACCGGGACGACCCGGCAGCGGCCGCGCTGGTGGCTCGGGCCACCGCGCTGCACAAGCACTCCGCGCTCACCACCGCCGCCCCGCAGACCCCGGAGCAGGTCCGTCAGGCCGTCGATGAGGCGCATGTGGCCGAGCGGGTGCGCAGCACCCCGGCACCGGCTCAGGAGGCCGTGGAGGCGCTGCGCGCCACCCGCGCCGAGGCCGCCGATCCGTTGCCGGCTCCGCAGGCGAGGGAGGCCGCCGTCACCGCGGCCGCTACGACTTCGGTAGCCGAGGAGCCCCGGCGGGTGCTGACCAGGGAGGAGCTGATCGCCCACGTTGTGGCCCAGCACCGGGCCCAAACCCAGCAGGCCACCCCGACCGCCGATGCAGCTGCCCCCCACGAGCCGGCGACCCCCACGCCGGAGCCGCAGAAAAAGGAGAGCCCCGTGTCCGAGAACGCCCAGAACGACGCCACCCGCCGCCAGTTCACCTCTGGAGTGGAACGGAAACAGGCAGACGCCATCAAGCGGTACAAGGCCGCCCAGCGCATCGAGCAGAAGTCCCACCGTCAGGAGGACAGCGCCGCAGCAACCCGCCGCGCTGCCGACAGCATCCGCCGCGACGGCGGGCGCAGCCTTTAGCTCACCGTCGGTCTGGACGCCGACTGCGACGCGTTCGACTCTCGCTACGTCTCAACTCACGGGGTACGCCATCGGGGCACTGGAGTGTCTTCTGGAACCTCCCAGGCTCGTAGCGGTCCAAGACCCATACTGAGGACATGGCCGACGGCGACTCCTGGTTCCCCCGCCAGTGTTGGCGCCTAAAGATGAGATGAGCAGATGACCGCCGCAGTCGTACAGGCCGTGATGATGAGCTTGGTGCCGGTGACGGTGTATCTGGTGGTGTCCGCGGCGGCCTCCGGCCGGTTGCCGCGGAACAGATGGATTGGGCTGCGCACCACCGCCAGCCTGTCCTCGGGAATGGCGTGGAGGGCAGGGCACGCGGTGGCACTGCGCAGGCTCGGGTGGTCCGTGTTCGCAGGGGTGGCCGGCGCTTTGCTCATCTGCGGGAATCTGCTGTTCACCGACAGCGTCCGCGCAGGGTTCCTCCCCTTGGGGCTGGTCATCATGATGCTGGTCACGATCTTTCAAGCGGGTGCCCGAGGGGTTCAGGCTGCTGCGCTGGTGGAGGCCGCTTCAGGGCACCGTTGAGTGCCTCATCCGCGACGACTAGGAGTGACCTCATTGGAGTACGTGAAGAACAACAAAATCAGCCTTAAGCACAGCACCTCGCACGACGAGGCGTGGTTGCAGGCCCTCATCTCGGATGACCCCGCACTACTCGGGCTGGGTGACCTTGTGGTCAAGGATCTGGAGCGTAAGCAGATCAGTGGCGGAAGGCTGGACATGCTGCTCGCCGACCCCGAGGGCGACGTCCGCTATGAGGTGGAGATCCAACTCGGCGCCACCGACGAATCCCACATCATCCGCACCCTGGAGTACTGGGACGTGGAGCGTCGGTTGAGACCGCAGTACGAGCACATCGCCGTCATCGTGGCGGAGGAGGTCACATCCCGGTTCCACAACGTCATTGGGCTGTTCAACAAGGCCATCCCGCTGATCGCCATCCAGATCACCGCACTAGAGGTCGAGGGCAAGATGACGCTGTTCGCCACCAAGGTGCTCGACCTTGCTCTGCCCGCAACAGAGGATGAGGAGGAGGTCGCTCCAGGAGCTGACCGCGCGTACTGGGTGGACAAGGCCAGTGAGCAGGCAGTCAAGGTCGTGGAGAACCTGTTGCTCATCGTCAACTCGGTCGGGGAGCAGATGCAGCTTAACTTCACTCAGAAGTACATCGGGCTTGCCCGTTCCGGAGTGGCTCGCAACTACGTGCAGTTTCGTCCTCGCAAGCGCAGCATCACCATGTACATCGGCATCCCCGACCCTACTGAGGAGCTGGATCTTCTCATCGAGCGGACCGAGCTGGACGTGTCGGAGTACAACAAGAGGTATAAGCAGGTGCAGGTCAAGCTCAACGTTCCTAAGGACGGCGAGCCGTTAGTGCCTCTGCAGGGAGACTCCAAGCAGGACCTCAGAGAGCTGGTCCGCATGGCTAAGGGGCTGCCCGCCGACCCGCTGGACTCTCGAACGGATCCGTACAAGATTTCGTCGGCCGAGGACCACTCTCCGTGGATCCAAGAGCTGGATCAGGAGGATGTGGGGGCGGAACGGTAAGTAGCGCACGTCGCTCAGCGCGATTTTGGGGTGCCGGTTGAGATGCGCTCGGCTTCTCTTAATCGCCTCGACGCTCATGGCGCATTGCAGGAGCCTTCACAGGCTTTCGGAATTGACGTCCGCTCGTATCCCTAGAGTTGAGCTGTTCATTTTGACCCTTGGAGGCATCGTGAGTGATCTGGCAGAGCACGAGGAACGCGCAATCCGGAGCTACGTGAACGGTCAGTCCCCGCCAGAGGATCAAACGAAGCTCGTGCAGCGTGTTCGGTCTCGGAGGATTCTCGGCCGAGTCCATGAGGTCTTCGACGTGCACTGCCAGGAGAGCAGATGGTGGGTCATCACCGATCCGACCAACCTGTACTCCCAGGAGCAGTTTCCAGATGCTGAGCAGGCCCTGATCTTCCACATCGGTCTAGGCGCGGTCCTGGTGGAACGTGAACGGGGGAGGATGGATGAGGAACATGAGGAGTACGTGCCGGCCGCCTGGCGCAGATTCCGCGACGCCTTGCAGACGATGGACGAGGCTTCGGAGTCGGAGGATTTTCAGTCCGTTGGGATCAAATGCCGGGACGCATTGATCTCTCTGGCCAGGTCGCACCAGGACGCACCATGGGTCGGCGAGGTGGCTGAGCCGCCTAAGGGCGCCGACTTCAGAGGCTGGGGCAACATCTACGCGGAACGACTTACGGACGGGAAGCTGAGGAACTACCTCAAGGCTCTGGTGGAGAAGACATGGGACCTGACGGTGTGGCTTCAGCACTACGCCAACGCCACTTCCGCGGACGCTGACTTCGTGTTGGAGGCGACCTCCCACCTCATCGGAACCTTCGGCCAGATTATCCATCGTAGGGAGGCAGGAGAACCCGAACGCTGTCCTCGCTGCGCCTCCTACCGGGTCACAACGGACCTCCAGCCCGAGGTGGAGGAAGACGGCTATTACGAATCGACCGTATGCGCAGCATGTGGATGGCGCTCCGAAAGACTCTTCACCACCTGGGACGAGCACTTCAGCGACCGCGAGGACAGGTAGATCACTGCCTCATGGCCTCGACGCTTTTTCTATCCAGACAAGGGCAGGGCGCCTACTGGGACAAGGCTGTGCTTCTACCCCTGGTCTATGTGCTCACCAGCTCCAGTCATTAGGAGGTTGCTCGCATTCCAACATGCGCCGCATCCCCTTTTCGACGTGGGAGACCCCGCATTCCCCGAAGGGGCCGTTCTTGGCGAACAGGACGGCGGCGTGGCGGTCGAAGTGATCGACCCACCAGGAGGACATGCCGCCCCCGGCTTGGCGGGCGAGCCATTCCTCGTAGAGAGCCTTGAGTCGTTTGATGGCCTCGGGGTGGGCCCACCATTGCGAGCACCAGTGCATGTTGGCGGAGCGGTCGACGGACTCCACATCGGCCATCGTGTCCTCGACCCACTCGATGAAGTCCTCCATGCTGAGCGTGTTTTCGTCGGTTTGGGCTACCTGATCGGTCATCGCCGCTGTCCTTCCGTGATCCGCTCCAGCACCGGGGTGATCCGGGCTGTCAGGTCCTTGTCTTCGAACCACCGCACGGTGCGCACGATCGTGCCACCGCCGGTGGAGGTCTTCACCCAGGCGTGCCCGGCCGGCAGCTCGGAGAGCTTGGAGACCGGCATGATGTCGCGCTGCTGAGTCTGCACCGACCGCGACGCCACGCCCCGGGAGGTGGAGGTGCTGCGCACCTTCGCGTCGTAGGTGCCGATGAGCTTCCGCAGAGACTCCAGGAACTCCGCGTCATCGGAGCCACCGCCGTAGACCTTCACCGCGGCCGCCGACCAGAGGGTGTCCCATCCGGTGCGTTGCAGCATGTCCACGCCCTGGCCGCGGGTTTGGAAGTAGGCCGAAACCACGATGCCCATCGACCC
Source organism: uncultured Kocuria sp. (assembly GCF_947500125.1). Taxonomy (GTDB): domain Bacteria; phylum Actinomycetota; class Actinomycetes; order Actinomycetales; family Micrococcaceae; genus Kocuria. The sequence goes on from NZ_CANMRA010000042.1 coordinate 9,479, forward strand.
GAAGAACGAATACCACTCGGGCAGCTGCTTGAGCTTCACCACGTTGCCGACCTCATCGAGGTCAGCTACCAGCGGCACCTCCAGCCGGCCCCCGTTCCGTCGTGCCGCCTGCTGGGCGGCGGTGACCACCGCGTAGACCAGGGTCGAGACGAACGCGGCCCCGGACCCGGCAGCGTCCTGGGTCAGCAGAATCAAAGTGTCCTTGCTGGTGACGAACCGCTGCGGGTCGAACACCGGCACCCCCGGGGTGGGGGTGGTCCAGGCCAGCAGCTCGTCGTGGACCAGGGCGGAGGACATGCGCTGGGCACTGGCGGCCACCGACCCGCGGGTGTCATCGGGTTGAGCCCCCATGCCCTGCAAAGCCGCCGCGGGGCCGGCGTGGCCGGCCTGTTTCAGGGCCCGAGCCGGTTCCAGGAACTCGGCCGAGGAGACCCAGGTCAGCACGTCCGCCAGCGTCTTTCCGCTTTTGGCCGCCGCCAAGAGGCACCAGGAGAGGTAGTCGCGGCCTTGGGAGTCGAACTGCGGATCGCCCTTCCCTCCGGCAGCACCGGAGGCGGAAGCCGTTTCAAAGATCGAGGCGACTTCCCCGGCGGACACCGTGTCGGTGACGGTGGCCAGGAGGTTGAAGACCATCGCGGGGCGGGTGCTGTTGCGCCAGATGCGCTGGGGGTCGAACAGCCACACGGTGCTGCCCGTCGTGGTTCGGGCGGCTAGTACCTCGGCCACCCCGTCCACCTTGTTCGACGTCATCACGAACGCCCCCGGCGCCTCGACGGCGTGCCGGATGACCTGAGAGGTGGTCTTGCCCCGCCCGGTGCCCCACACATGCGCCGAGCACTCCCGCCAGCCCTGATAGATCGGGTTCTTGCCCACCAGCCCGATGGTCAGGCCGGGGCCGATGTTCTCGGCCTCGGGGTGCAGCCGGTGGGCCTCCGTGGTGCGAGCAGCAGCCATCGCCGGGTTGATCCGCCCCGGAGGGCTCATCCGCCGGGCGGCTTCCTGGGTCTTGGACGGGGTGCGGGTGCCCCAGATCATCAGCGCGGCCACACCGGCCACCACCTCCAGGCCCACGAGGAAGGTGGCGGCCGTCGGCCAGTCCACCGCCCCGGTGGCCAGCTGGATGCCCAAGGTGAACGGGTTCCAGGGCAGGTCCCCGGTCACCGGGGTCAGTACGTTCCCCAGATGGGTCAGGCCCACCGCGCCCATGACGGCGGTGAACAGGATCAGGATGCCGATGAAGCTCTTGTTCTGGTCGTGGTTCATGCGTTCACCCTCGCCTGTGCGGCCGCCCAGGCGGCATTGGTGTCGTGGACCCGCAACTCTCCGGCGGTGAGGTTCGTCTGGAACGGCACCCCCGGAGCTTCCCCGGTCTTGAGCATGAACCGGCCCCGCCCCGGCGGGGGCGAGGTGCGCCCGGTCTTGGGGTTCACCGAGCCCTCGGCCGACCAGGCCACCAGCAGCGCCTTCTCCTGCTCGGAGAGCGGGAAGACCGTCTCCAGCATCCCCATTTCGTTCTGCGCCAGTCCCCCGAGGACTTTCATGGAGGAGCGTTCCATGAACCCGGTGGCGATCTTCGTCAGCTCCTCGGTGCTCAGCTGGAGGTCTTTCATGGAGTGGGTGATCAGCAGCTGCCCGAGGCCCTTGGTGCGGTTGAGCCGGGTGATGCCGTCGATCTGGTGGACCAGCAGCTCCGAGGCGCGCAGGGCCTGCCACAGCTCGTCCATGATCATCAGGTGATGGCGCTCCTCCATCAGCCCCGCCTCGGCCAACGTCTTAGCCGCCGAAATCCCGGCCTGGGCATAGGACCAGCACACGATCTGCACGGCGGCCCGCAGGTCCAGCAGCGTCTCGTCGATGGCGGAGAGATCGAAGTCCACCGACTGGTCGATCTGCATCTCCTCGGAGGTCGGCCGGCAGAACACGTCCCCGAACGGGCCATGCGCGCCCAGGGCGTTGAGGCCGGCCAGCAGGTTGCGCACCTGCCCCCGATAGGAGGTCTCGTCATCGACCAGGATCGCGGCCATGATCGCCGGCCGTGCAGCGGTGATCACGTCCACCACATCTTGAATGATCGGCTGCCGGCCCTGGGCCTCGGCGTGCTCGGCGGCCTCGGTGATCGCCATCGAGAGCACCGTGGGCTCCTGCTGGCGGGCATCCAAGGGTGCCTTGAACACCAGCTCCAGCAACCCGGTCAGGGCGTTGAGGCGGCGGCTGTGAATCTCCGCGCGCATCTGCCGCTGCAACGCCTCCGGCAGCTCCCCCAGCCGGCGCCACAGCGGCCCGGCGTCCAGGGGGTTGATCGACCCCACCCCGGGGGCGACCCGGATCACCTGCCCGCCGACCTCGACGGTGAGCCCGGCCAGGTCGGGCTTGACGTCACTGGCCCCGACGAACAAGAACCCCTGGTCCACCAGGGCCAGGGCCATGCGCACCGCCACCGAGGACTTCCCTCGGGCCTGCAAGCCAAGGATGAAGCAGGACGGGGAGGAGATGATGCCACGCAGGAACAGGTTGATCGGGTCCCCGCAGACCACGGAGCCGTTGAGCTGGTTGCGTCCCAGCACCGCCCCGACCAGGGGTGAGGAGGTGCCCACGGCGAAGGGCCACAGCCCGGCGGTCTGGTTGGAGGTCGCGGTGAACTCCGGGGGCGCCTCCACCCAGGAGTTCATCCCGCCGTGGGCGACGTCTACGCCCTTCTCCGTGAGCTCCCGGAACGCCCCGGCGCCGGCGGCGGCGGAGCGGCCGAAGACCTTGTTGAGGATCGAATCGGTGATCTGGTCAAAGACAGACATCACAGCGCCTTTCGCACATCGGCCGGAATGGTGGCCACAGCATCCGGGACCACACCCAGGCCGAGGTTGAACGCGAAGGCCGCGTCGTCGTTGTAATCGCACTCCCGCAGCCCCAGCTGCACCCCCTGGGAGGCATTGCGCCGCAGCGTGGCCGCCACCCGGGGCAGCTGCTCGACCCGCTCGACGGTGGCCGTGACCACGATGGAGAACCGCACCAGCGAGGCCCCTTCGGCCTGCTCACGTTCGGCCTTCCGCGCCTTTTCCAGGGCGATGATCTGGGAGCTGGTGGGGCGGCGGTTCTTCTGGTTCGCCGCGAACTGAGCATTGGTCAACGACTGCTGCACCTGGGTGGCGGACTTGTCCGGGGACTGCGGCCGGTAGAACACCGTGACCCGCTTCTGGAGCATCTCCGCGTTGGGCGCCAGCAGGGCCACCAGGGCGTTCTCCCGGAACGTGCCGGCCGGCGGACGCCACATCTGCCAGGACTTCGACACCACCCCGCCGTGCTCGTACCGGCCCGGGGAACCGATCACCCGGGCGGCGGCGGGGCCGACTTCCTCCCACCGCAGCCCGGTGCCGGCCTCCGACAGCCGGGCCTTCTCGACGGCGGCGGCCGCCAACGGGTTATAGGCCACATAGGTCTGGTCGATGAGGTCGTGCTCCTGCATCAGGGAGACCGACCCGGCCCCGGCCTGCTCCAGCTGCTCCAAGAACCCGCTCAGCAGCGAGGACACGTCCGTGGCCAGCTCCTCGGCGGTGCGCTCGGGCACGCCCTCACCCGCGTTAGCTCGGGCGCTGAACGTCAGGGCGATCCACTGCTCCAGCTTGGGCACGTCCTGGTTGAGGTTGGCCACCACCTCGTCCATCGTCGCCCGGGCGAAAGCCGGCACCGACTGGGACCCCGCCTGAGCCCGTCCCACCGCCACCGCATCGGGCAGCCGCTCCCCCGGATCAGTGGTGGACTGGGTGGTGACGGAGACCTGCACCAGCTCAGTGTTGGACCCGGCATCACGTTGGAACGCGGCCCAGGTGCCCACCATCCGGTCCACCCGGTCCTGATCCAGCAGCCCCAACCCGGAGGAGTTGGCGATCACGAACACGGTTCCGGTCTTCAACTTCGGGTGCCACAGCATCACGCCCTGGTGCCCGAACAGGTCGGTGAAGGTCACCGGCTCCGTGGCCGCCAGCACGCCGGGGGCACGGAACGACCCGTCCGGGAGCTGCGAGGTCGGCCCCGCCTTGTACGTGGTGCGCTGCTTCTTCTCCGCCCGGGAGAACATGGACCGGGCGATCCAGCGCTCCGGCTTGGACCGGCCGTTGCGGTCCTTGGAGCCGAGCACGGTGGCCACGATGAACGCCGCCACCGCGATGCCGGCGGCCACCCAAATCTGGGAGGCCATGATGAACAAGAACACCAGCACCGACCCGACGCCGAGCACCACGGTGGAGGCCATCGAGAACCCCAACAGCCCGGCCGTCTTGTCCTCGGCGATGTTGCCGTACTGCCGCACGATCACCTGGTTGCTACTCACAGATCCTCACCACTTTCTAGTGCTTGTTCAGCGTCCCGGACGACTTCCCGCAGCCCGAACTCGATCCGCTGGCCGTTGATCAACGGTTTCTTCGCCCCGGTGGCCGAGGACCCTTCCCCAGCCGGGTGCCCACTCGGCCCCGCGCCATTGGTCGCAGCCACCGGCTCCGCACCGGCCGGCCCGGACGCCTCAGACGCCCCACCGGCCGCTGCCGGGGACGAGCTCGAGGTCTGCACCTGCTCCGCCCCCGAAGCCCCACCCGTGCCGGTGCTGGCCGCACTGCTCGGGGCAGCACCCGTGCTGGGGGTCTGCACGTTCTCCGCACCCGAGGCCCCACCGGTCGTGGTTCCTGGCGCGGAGGTGGCAGCTGCACCGGCCGTGGTGCTCTCCACGTTCTCGGCACCGGCCGGTCCCCCGGCCGAGGGAGACCCACGGCCAGGTGCGCCAGCACCAGCCAATCCCGGCGCCCCGGCAGCGCCGGAGCCGGTAGAGGCACCTCCCCCAGCACCCGAAGCGCCGGCCCCGGCACCCGAAGCGCCGGCCCCGGCACTCGAAGCGCCGGCCCCGGCACCCGAAGCCCCAGCGCCAGCAGCGCCTCCGGCAGCTCCAGCGCCGGCCCCGGCACCCGAGGCACCGGCCCCGGCACCCGAAGCCCCAGCGCCAGCAGCGCCTCCGGCAGCTCCAGCGCCGGCCCCGGCGGCACCCGCGCCCGAGGCACCAGCCCCGGCAGCTCCGGCCCCAGCGGCACCAGCGCCAGCGGCCCCGGCTCCGGCAGCAGCAGCCCCGGCGGCCAGGGCGCCGACACCAGCAGTCACCGCGCCAATAGCCACCGCACCACCGAGCATCGCCAGCCCACCAGCGCCCATACCACGGGGCCCAGCACTGACGGCCGGGACCATGACGCGGGCTAGGGCGGGCATCGACAGGCAGGCCGTGAAGATGATCACGGTGCCCGTGATCAGTGTGATGACCTGATTGGCCACCTCATCATTACCGGTGCCGCTGATCCCGTTCATCAGCGCCAGGCCGAAGCCGTAGAGCACGGCCGCGACCGGCTTGAAAAGGATCACCGAAATCAGCCAGCCCACCGCTTTGTCGAATGACTTGCGTCCCCGCTCCGTGGTCGAGGCAGCGGCGAAGATCGGCAGCAGCCCGCACAGCGCCCCGGCCACCCCGTAGGAGAAGATCACCAGGGCCGCGTTGAGGATCGCCCCGAGGATGGCGAAGGGAGCGAGCACGATCAGGATTCCCGCCGTGGTCAGTGCCATCGCGGACCCGCCCACGGCATCGAGGCCCATCGACTGTCCCAGTCCGTCCCGGGCCGCGTTGCCGGCAATGACGTCTACCAGCCACGGGGCCACCTCATCGGTGACCGCCAAGGACAGCGCGACCATCGAGACCGCCAGCCCGGAGACCACCACGGTGCGGATCAGACCCATCACCAGGTTCTCGGCCGACTCCCGGCTGTGGTCCCGAGCGATCTTGATGACAGCGAAGGCGGTGCCGATGATGCCGGCGACGCCGACGAACGTCGTGGTGGCCATCTGCACCCGCTCCGTGGCCGAGCCGGCGCCCATTGCCGGGGCGCCGATGTTCAGCCACCAGGTGCCCACAAAATCGAGCATCGTGGTGAAGATTTCCACCAGCCACCCGGCCATGAACAGGATCAGCTTCTCCACCGTGTCCCCGGCGATACCGCCGGCAAGGTCGGAAACCCAATCCGTGATCACTTCGGGCCCCACTCCACGTAGGGCTGGCCCTGGTGCCGGTCCCCGGTCATCATCGAGGTGCCCGAGGCCGGGTCCAGCTTCCAGTCCCCGTCCTCCCACACCAGGTCGATCTGACCGGCGATCTTCTGCGAGAGCCCGTTGCCCGAGGGCAGGTTGTAGATCAGCTGGTAGGAGGCGGCCTCATCGGAGTAGAAGTCCTGGGAGTAGCCGATCAGCGTCGTCGTGGAAGCAGCCAACCCGTCGTCGCCCTCCTCCAGGCCGTCGCGAATGCGCTGGGCCTTCTCCTCCAGCCGGTCCCGGTTGGAGCCTTCCGCGATCGCCACCTCAACGTCCTTGGCGGCCTCCTCGCTCACCGAGGGGTCCAGCGACATGGCATAGGTCGCCGCGGCCATCAGCGCCCCGGCTTCGGAGTGGGCGTAGCCGACTCGTAGCCCGGAGTCCCGTCGCTCACAGCCGCCGAACTCCGGGGAGGAAGGCACGACGTTGTAGCCGGCGGCCACCCAGTCCTGCACTTCCGGGGCCTCATCGGCCACCGATACCGCGTCCTGGTTCAGCTGGGCTTGGCAGTCCCAGGCGAAGTCCTCCCCCAGCTGAGGGATAGCCGCCTCGGCTGCACCCTGGGTGGGGGCAGCCGAAGCAGCGGGCGCGGTGGGTGCCTCTGCCTCGTTGGGGGCCGTCAGGTCCCGAATGATCCACCCGGCCACCCCGACCAGCAGCAGCACCAGGGCGATCAGGGCAGGGCCGAACCAGCGGGGGCGGGTCCGGGTTGCGTCGTTGTTGTTCGTGTCCATCGGGGGGTCTCCCTGTCGTTGCGGTGCCGGGTGAGGAACGGGGGCCGGCTCAGCCGCCGGTGATCATGTTCCAGATCGCCCCGGCCGCCCCGAGCAGGGCAGCGGCGACCAGCGGCCACACGGGGGCCTCGACCTCATCACCGCGGCGGCGGTTCCGCCCGGCGGTGACGAGCCCGAAGATGAAGTAGACGAACAGCACCAGCCCGGCGGCCCAGAGAATCCAGCCGAGGATCATGGTCACGTTCTCCATGCCCGGGGGCTGGGTGGGGGTGGCGTTGATGGCCGGGATCATCAGGGCGTTGAGGGTGTTGGTCAGCATTGGGGGGGTTTCCTTTCTCAGTGCCCGGTCTGGGCGATTTTGTGGATCTTCCGCAGCACGGTTTTCAGCCGGGTGCTGGAAGGGCTGGGGGTGACGCCGACCTCGCGCCACGTCGGCTCGTAGGGGACGGTCATGGCCACCGGGAACATGCGCGCCACACCCCGAGCGAAGCTCAGAGTGGGCTTGGTGATCCGGTTCTTGGGCCGGTCATGGACAATGACCAGCCCGACCAGCTCATAGGGCAGCTGCCCGGTGGCGGAGGCCCGGGCGAGCTGGGCGGCCGACTCCAAGGAGGCCGCGCTGGTGGAGCACACCAACAGCGCCCGCCCTGCCCACTCCGGCTCCTGCACCGCCGCATCCACGATGGACTCCGAGCACAGCCCGGCCAGGGTGGAGGTGCCCACCCCACCGGAGGCGCCGACCAGCCACAGCGTGGCCGGGGTGACCTCCACCGGGGTGGCCGGTTCCTCGGCGGGTACTGGTTCCTCGGCCAGGGCTTGCTGGAGGTTCTGCGGGCCGCGGATGGAGTCTCGGGACCCGAGGATAGGGTCCTCCTCCATCGGGTCCTCCTCCTCGATCACCTCGGGTGCGGCCACGAAGGGGTTGCGAGGGCTGTCCACGATCACAGGCCCTCCCGCACCGCGGCCCCGGCTCGGAGCCAGGCCCGGCGGGTGGCCGGGGTCATCGCGGTGAACCGCACCCGGCCCTCCACCAGGGCCCGGTCATACGGGATCGTGGCCACCGCCCGCACATAGGGGGCGAACTCCTCAGCCAGTTCCTTGGCCTTGGTCTTCTGGTGGCCAGGCTCGCAGCACAGCACCACCACCACCGCGTTGCGCGCGAGCTCCTGGGCGTGCTCATCGCCGGCGTGCAGGGCCGCCAACACCCGGGAGGCGCCTTCGGCGGCGTCATCGACGGACTTCACCGGGATCACCACCTGATCGGCGTGGCCGATCATCGCCTGCCAGTTCGCCCCGCGTTCGGTGTTGCCCGAGTCCATCACGATCGCCCGGTAATACTTCGCGGCCACCGCGTGCAGCCGGTCCACCTCATCCCCGGTGACCATGTGCCGCTCCTGATCCCCGGAGCGGTCATCGGAGCGCAACACGTCATACCGGTCCGCCGGCTGGTGGTGGACGTACTCGGACAGGTCCCCCACCCGGGCGTCCGAGGTCATGAAGTGCTCAGTACGCCCGAGCAGATCGACCACGGTGGACTCATGCCCGGCGTCGAAGGTGCGCCAGCCCAGCGAGCCCAGGGAGTTGTTGTTGTCCCAGGCCAGCACCCCACCCCCGGACAGGCGGGCGAATACCGCGGACAGGCAGATCACCGTCGGGGTCTTGCCGGCCCCGCCCTTGGGGTTCAGGACAGCGATCGTGCGCGGGCCCGGCCAGTGCGCGGAGACCGCGGCCTCGTCTTGGCGCTGGCTCAGCTCGGCGGCCGAGGGCGCCAGGTGCAGACCCATCGAGTTCAGCGCCCCGCGCCACCCGTGCTGGGCAGGGGCGTCCACCTCGGGGCGGTCCACGAAGGACGGCAACGACTCCCGCCGGCTGCCAGCTGCCGCGGGCTCCGCCGCCGCGGGCTCCGCAGCGCGAGCCGTGGACGGGCGGCCACCGAGGAACGGGTTAGGCGCGGGAGCAGCCGCCGTAGCCGGTGCAGCGGGGGCCTGCTCCTCCTCCGCCGCCGCAGCCACCGGGACGGTCTCTCCCGACGCCGGCTCTACCGGCTCAAGCTCGGCAGCGGACACCGGCTCCACCGGAGCCGACACCACCGATTCCACGGCAGGCACCGACTCGGACCGAGCGGGCTCGACCGGGGCCGGGGACTCGATGGTGGCCGGTGCCACACTTTCCTGCCGGGACGTGCCATCGGCGCCGACCAGGAAGGTGCGAGACCCGGCAGGGTCCTCGATGTGCAGCTGCATGTCCTGGCTGGTCTGCTCCGCCAGGCTCTTTGCCGTGGCCATCACGGCCCGGCGCGCATCGGCCACGGTGGAGTGGTTCTCACGGGTGATCTGCCCGGCGGTGTCCAGCTCCACGGCACCGGTGGAGTCGATCATCACGGTCATTCTCATCAGGGGGTCTCCTTAGCAGTGGGGGTAGTGCTCGCAATCGGTGAAGTGCTCGCAGTGGGGCTGGCCGTGGGGGTGGGGCCGGTCTCGACCAGGGCGTAGAGGGAGCCATCGGTGGACCCCTCCACCCGGGTCATCGCCATTCCGTTGTCCGTGATGACGTCGGGCACCGCCGCCTGATCAGCCCGGGTGGTCGCCTCCGTCTGCCCGTCACGGGTGACCTGGGCCTGCTCGCCGTCATCGGTGACCCAGGCGTAGCCGGCGGCCAGCGTGGCTTGGCCATCGAGGCGGTGGGCGGTGGTGGCTTCCACATCGACCAACACGGAGGAGGCCAGCAGCAGCCCGTGGACCCGATCGGCTTGCACGGTGGAGGTGGTGATCTGGTTCCCGTCGAGTTCGCGCACCGCGACCTGCTTCACCGCGGTCGCCTCCGTGGCCTCGTCCACGTCGTAGAACCCGACGAGCGTCTGCTTCCCGTCCTTCCACGCGGCCACCACCCGGCCCTCCACGCTGCCGAGGATGCCGGTCAGCTCGGCGCCCTTGGCCGGGGCCGGCAGGGTCGCCGGCTTGGGCAGGGCCGCCGAATCGGTGCCGACCCGCCACACCTTCCCCGCCTTGGCATCGGCGGCGATCAGGTCCTCCCCCTGGGCCTCCAGCGGCTTGGCAGCCGCCGGCACCACCCGGGATGCGGTAGATCCGTCCGCACCAACCAGCAGGGACTTCTTGGTGGGCAGATCCAGCCGGGGCACGGTGCCCCCGTCCAGGACCACGGTGGCCTCCTGCGGCACTTCCACCCGGATCGGCTCGGTGGAGTCCGGGGTGAACAGCACCAGCTCTTTGCCCGTGGCGGCGGCCAGGCGGGTCTGCCCGTCCACGGTGAACAGTCCCAGCTGGGTCACGGTGAACGGCGCGCCACGGCTCCACTGCTCCACCCCGGTGTCGGGGTCGTGGCCGATGAGCTTGGCCCCGTCCACACTGACCGGACGGCCCTCCCAGTCCAGGACCGCCTGCACCTGAGACCCGGACATGGGTGTGGCCCACGCACCGTAGGTGTCCCATCCGGCCGGGGCCGGCACCGGCAACTGGGCCGGGGGCGGGGTGTGCACCACCGCCACCGGCTCCCGGTCGTCCTCGGTGAGGTTCATCGCCACCGAGGTGCCGGCGGTGAGGCCCAGCACCCCGACGCTGCCCCAGATCGCCAGGGCGCGACGGCGCTGGTTTCCCGACCGGGCACCCGCCGTGCGTGTCCGGGCGGTGCTCCCACCCCGCCGGGCTGCGCTGCGATTAGCAGACCCGGGACCAGTCGGCCCGGGACCAGCCGGGGGCTCGTACTCCTCCAAGGTGCCCAGTTCGGCGTCCACGACCATCTCAAACATGGACCCGTCCTCGGTGTGACCCTGCACCCGGCACGCCTTCAACCCCAGCCGCCGGCACACCTCAGCCGCCGCATCCGCGGCCACCTCATGGGTAGCGGCCGCATCGAGGACGGGGTAGGTCAGCACCTCCCCGTTGGCCTCGGCCACGATCTGCTCCTGACTGAACGTCAGGGCGATCACCGGCCAGTTGTGCACCATTGGGCTCACGACTGCCCCTCAGTGTCGGTGGCGCCCATGTCGGAGAACCGGTGACCGACGACCTCCCAAGCCCCGGAGTGCTTTTCCAGGTAGATCACCACCTGCCGGCGTCCGGTGCCCTCAGCCGGCTCACCGTCGCGGCTGGCCCACCGCCAGGTCACCGTGTACGCCCGGATTGCCTTGTCCTCGGCCACGTCCTGAGAGACGTCCCCGATCGAGGGCACGGCCTGGGCCCGGCTGTAAGCCCGGTGCTCGGAGGGCTCCAGCCAGTCCCCCTGAGAAGAATTGCGTTGCGGCTCGATCTGATTCGCCGCCCACTCATCGGACATCAGCGGCTTGGCCCGGATCGCCGCGGCCGTCTCGGTGCGGTCCAGGGCGGTGTCCCAGGAGTGCAGCAGAATCGCCGTGGTGCGCGCGGTGGAGTCCACATCGGTGCGGTCCACGTCCGCAATGGCCGGGAATGTCCCGTCGCCGGGCACCTCGGGGACCGGGGTGCTGGTCGGTGTCGCAGGCCCGGCACTGGTGGTGCTGGGGGCAGCGCTGGAGGACTGGGAGGTTTCCTGCGTCGGCTCAGCAGAGCACCCGACCAGGGGCAAGGCGCACAGGGCCAGGGCGGTGATCAGGTGGGGGCGGCGGTGGCTCATTTCGGCCACGCTCCTTTCTCGCGCAGGATCGGTTCGGGGTCGATGTTGAAGCCCTCATAGGGGAAAACGACGTCGGGGGCACCGGGCTGGTAAATCTCCAAGTGCAGGTGCGTAGCCACGGCCCCTAGGCCGGCCCGGTTGCCCTCGGTGCCGATCACGTCACCGCGAGAGAGCTTCTGACCCTTCTTCACGGCGTAGGAGTTCAGGTGGCAGAAGGCGAACCCGAAATCGGGGTCATCGCCGTTCTCCTTGGCGATCACGCACCCGTCCTCGTTGTTGAACCCAGTGATCCGCAGATCGGTCGGCGCGATCACCGGGCCTCCCGCACCCGAGCCGGCACCGGGAGTGGCAATGTCCACCCCCACGTGGTCCTGGGCCCAATCCGGTAGGCCGGCAACGTTGCGCCGCCCGTAGCCGGAGGTGAACTTCCCCCCGGGCAGCGGCGTGGTCCACTCCCCATCGCCCAGGTCCCCGTCCCACTCCTTGGCCCCTGTAGGGACCTGGCAGCCGGCGGAGAACTCGACCTGGCCACCGTCGAGGATGATTTCCACATAGCGCTGCGTCTCCGCGAACGGCGGCACACCCTGGTGCTGAGCCACCGCACCAGGCCCGGCGTTGTAAGCCGCCAACATCAGGCGCACGAGCTCGTCGGCGTCCTCGCCAGCCACGTCTTTGACTTCATCGCGCAACGCGGCCATGTACCGCCCATAGGCCGGGATCGCGTCCTCGGGGTCAGTGACGTCCCCGCCCTGACCGTAGGCGGCCCAGGTGTCGGGCATGAACTGGGCGATGCCCTGCGCCCCGGCGGAGCTGCCCGCGTTGGGGTTCCAGTTGGACTCCTGCTTCAACTGGGCGGCGGCCACGCTCACCGGTATCCCGGCAGTCTTAGCGGCCTCCTCGACCAGGGGCCCCCAGTCGTTGGGCACATTGATCACGCCATCCTCGGAGCCCTCACCGGAGACGACCGTGGACGGTGTGCACTCACCGGCCGATGCCTGCATGTCCGACACCAAAGCAAGACCGGCCACACCCACCACGGGCACGCCCACGGCCACCACCCCGACCAGCGCCAGAGCAGCGAAAATCAGGCCGGAGGAGCCCTTGGACCCGTCCTCTTCCATGAGCCACCTCCCTTCCCAAAGCGGTCAGCCCAACCATGTGTATTATACACATAAAAGTCTGTATGAGACATACTATGTTCATTATTTACATAATAAGTTCTCTTCAACGCAGTAGAGCAATGTCCCCACGTGAGGGCAATCCGCTTGGGATTAGAGACGGAGTTCAGACAAGATGAACAACATGCCCGCCGTAGTGCGCCCCGAAGGCCAGTCCCCGCTTGTGGCTCAGGCCGCCATAGTGTTCGGCAACACCGTTCGACTGTCGATCATCCGTGCGCTCAAAAACGGGCCGGGTCGCCGTGGAGAAATCGTTGAGCGCACCGGATTGGGCGTGGATACCCTCAGCACTCAGCTGCGCGAGCTCCAAGACCTTGGAGTGGTACACGCTGCAGTGATTCCTGGCCGTGGCCGGCCCATGCTCTACAGCCTCAACGAGGCGCGAGTGCAAGAGCTGTATAGCGCCTTGGGTGCCTATGCCCTGGGGGGAGCGTCGGCTTAACTGCTGACGGCAAGCCATCTTGATCATCCTTCCGCGAGACCCTTCCCGGCCTCGCTCGGCTGGACCGCCACTCTGTATCGGCCCAGCCTCGATGATATGTATGCAAATGCGGCTGCCCCAATTACCCAGGGGGGCACGGTATCGCCCCACGCTAGGTCAAGCCCCCTGGAGTGGTGTAGCGATCCTTCGTGTGGGGGTCAGGCTGTGAGGGCGGTCAGGGGGTCGGTGGTC
>NZ_CANMRA010000043.1 GCF_947500125.1 uncultured Kocuria sp.
ATCCGATCGGGAGACAAGACCTCGATGCCGCCATTTAGCTCCGTCAGAACGCCGCCACTTATCGTTGCGGTTCACACGCATGTTTCCGCGGGTCGGCCTGTCTCGTAGCTATGTGCTTTATTCATGCCCCTAGAATTCGATACTCAACGTCAGTTGCGAGACAAATGAGGTGGACATGGGGAAGTTGATCGGCTACGCCCGGGTGTCGACACGGCAGCAGGACGCGGACCGTCAAGTGTCTGACCTGCTGGATGCCGGTGTGCGGCGCGATGACATCTATGTCGACAGTGGAGTGTCTGGAGGTCGTGCGTCACGCCCGCAGTTCGACCGGGCGGTCGCTGCGCTCGAGGAGGGTGACACGCTGGTCATCACGACGCTGGACCGGTTGGGACGGTCGACGCAGAACATGCTGACCTTCGCCGAAGCACTGCGGGGGAGAGGCGCCGGGCTGCGGGTGCTCAACCTTGGTGGGGGAGACGTGGACACCGCCACCCCGATGGGCTCGATGGTCTTCACCGTCATGGCCGCCCTGGCCCAGATGGAGCTGGAGATCAAGCGGGAGCGGATCACCGACTCGGTGGCCAAACGAAGGGCCGCCGGCAAGGACCTCGGCGGTCGGCGCCAGACCTTCACCGACTCCCAGATCCGCAACGCCCTCCGACTGATCGACGGTGGGGAGCCGGCCACCCAGGTCGCCCGCGACCTCGGGATGTCCCGGGCCACCCTCTACCGGCGGATCAGGGAGCTGCCGCAAGCGACGACCATCTGAGTCCGTCGTTACCTGTGGACACCGTGGTGCGTATGACGCACCTGTGCGGGCTTTTCATCGCGCGGGGTAAACGGGAATGACAACCACACGCCTGGTTGCCTGAGATCCGCATGGGTGCATCCGGGCCCGCTCGAGGTCCGGCTTACGTACGGCGCATCAGGTGTCGAGGAAGTCCCACTCGCTACCCAGTACCCACCGCAGCGCGCTCATCTTCCCGTTCAGCATCCCGATTTCGAAGTCCGTGTACGGCCCGAGTTGCCCGGGCTCGGTATAGGTAGCCTCAACGCTTGCACGGCCGGGGCCGGCGATGGCCTGGTTGCGCTCGAGCTCCTCTGCGTCCCCTTCCCGTTCGGCGCGGTAGTCGGTCTGCAAGGACCGGTGGTACCAGATGCGGTCGAATATCTCCTTCTCCGCGGCGACGATGTCGTCCAGCCGACGGGGCTCTTCTTGGAAGTCAGTCGCCTCGAAGAGCTCCTCGATTTCCTCACCGAAGTGGTCGCGCAGGACCATGTCGAGGCCGTCCACCCCGAGGGCGTAGCGGCTACCGGTTCCGTCGAACGCATTCGCAATGTCGTCATGCGGCTCCCGCTTATCGCCATACGCCCGAGAGAAGTCGGTGTGGTTGGTGGTGACGAAGGCGTGCGGGTGCTCCGCGAGGTCCGCTCCCTGTGTAGCGGTCTGGTAGAGCTCGAATATGACGGCGTCGGCGACACTGTTCTTCCCGCTGTGGAATGGCGCGGCTTTTCTCAACCCGCGCTCGACGACGCGCGTCGTCTCGGCATCGGATTGCTCGACGATCTGACCGGCGACGAGGAGCTCATGGATTTCCCGGAAGTTGCGGGTCGTCATCGCGCCGACGAGTGGGAGGTGCCGGCCGAGGTTTTCGATGACCTCCATGGCGTGAGCATCGTCGTCGCTGCCGTAGGTCACGAGGTCATGGCGGATCTGCTTGAACCGGCCCGCGATGCTGGACGTCATTGCCGCCTGCACGCGGGCTTCGTTGCGGTCGAATTCTTCAATGATCACGGGCGGAACCAGCAGCTTCACCTCTCCCTGACGAATGAGTACCCGCAGAGCGAGGATCCAGCGCTGCCCGTCTCGACGTTGCGCAAGGTCGAGACATGTAGAGGTGTCGATGAGGAGGTGCAGCACGAGGTCAGCCTACGGGGGGTGTTGCCTCCGCGGGCGATGCTCGGCACGCCTGAGCCCCGTCCTGAGAACCAAGGCGGTGCATCGCTACAGCTTCGGCACCATCTATCTAGTACTCGGTGAGATCGACATGGGGCCCTCGCCGCCCGGCAGCGTGGAACCGAATCGGGCGGCGCGAGGGAAGGTCTTCTTCGCCCGCCTAAAAGCGGTGTCAGTCGTGAGGGTTGTCGGGGTGTCCGGAGGTATGTGCTGTCGTGGAGTGCGACGTGGCCTGCGGGGTCTGCTTGGTCCGACGGAGCAGGGCCAGGCGGACGATAGACACCAGGACGATCACCAGCGCGAGGCTGAAAAAGATCATGTCCAGAGCATTCCACCCATCGTCCAGGCGCCACAGGGACGAGGCGGCAATCCAGGTGCCCATGAAGACACCGAACCAATTCTCCCCGCGCGTCCCGTGGCGTGGTCCCCGCCGCTGATACACCTCCAGGCCGGCAGGGGGCCCGAAGATGGACAGGGTCCGGCCGGCTTTGTGAGAAGCCCGGATCTGATAGAGCCCCAACCCCACCCCGAACAAGCCCAGCGTGGCCGCGAAAAGCGCCATCAACGCCGTTCCTGGATTGCTGGTGGTTCCCAGGCTCACGACCCCAATCAGGACGCACAGCCCCATCGCGACCGTGAAGAAGTAGTTCCGCATCTTCCCCCATCTGGTGGTACGTCTTGTGCTCGAGAGCTGCGATGGCAGTTCGCGGCACATCGTGGAGCTCCGGATGTCCGGAGTACGAGTCCCTAAGTGTTCTCGGCCCCTTCTGCGCGTGGGGTGTTCTTTCCCCGGTGTCGCAGCCACCAGTCGATGGCGATGGCGACCACGGCTAGACCCGCAGCCCCGGCCCATAGCCATCTCGTCACTGGGTCGTCAGCGCGCACGGCGAGAACGACCCAGATGGCCACGGGTGGAGCCCACAACGCGTATCGGAGATTCGCGGACTTGGGCCGATTCCTTGTCCTTGAGGAGTCCCGCTGAGCCTTGGCGATGAAGTGCAGATGGAGAATCGCCGGTAGCCCGCCGATCAAGTACACGGCGCAGACAACGAAGGCCTGCGTCTCCGTGAGGTCGAACCACGCGGTGGCCAACCCGAGCACCGCGGCACAGACAGCGAAGACGAGCAGCGCCGTGGCCTCCATGCGTCGATAGTTCATGGGCCCCTCCCTGCCTATCTGCCACGCTACCGGGGTGGTTCGCTTTCGAGAATGAACACTTGTGGGGACCTACCGAGAGTCTTGACGAGCGGAGCTCCACAGGCCCAGAGACTGATGGAGACTTGGTGGACTCCGCGACGAGCCGCATTGCGGTAGGGGTTGCCCTCCGCGCATCTTCCCCTCTTATGCGTTGCCGCCTGTTTCACTCCCCAGACATGCTGGCGCTGCGGTAGGGGTTCCGAAGGTGCTTCGGCTTGTTGTCACGCATCCGTGTTCAGTGGGCCTTGGGCGGAGTTTTGTCTCGACGTCGGATGAGCTGGCGTCTCATCATCGTGGCGAAGATCAGGAAGATCACCCCGAAGGGGATCAGGAAGCCCGCGCCGATCAGGTTGCCGGCTACGGCCAGTGCGATGGCGCCGGCGATGGCCAGGAGGCCGATGGTCATCAGACCGGCGATGCCACGCTTCCAGGTCCGGTGTTGGGCTTCGCTGAACGCCACGACGTGGTCTTCCTCGCTGCCTTCGACCACGAAGAGCTGCAGGAGAAAGGTGATCACCAGCAGCGACGGAACTGCGGTCATTACCTGCGGCTGCGTGAGGCTGAGGGCCTCCACCATCAGGACGGCGAGGAATGCCACCATCACGGCCGCGAATCCGTACCGCCACTGTCGGCGGGTGAGTACCAGGGCTTTGCCGTGGCTGCGGGGTCCGCGCAGCAGCCACGCCCCGACCGCGATGGCCGCCGCCCCGGAGGCGGCCGCGAACCAGGCCGCCCAGCGGTCCTGGCCCGTGGTGCCGAGCAGGTAGGGCCAGTTCGCTACGACGGAGACCAGGCCCATCCCGATGGCCAGGAGTCCGCACAGCAGCTGTACCTGCTTGGTGCGCCGGTCCCTGGTGCCGTCCATGATGTTTCTCCTGCCGCTGTCGTGGTGAACCAGCTCTCGATCTCCGGGGGTCAGTGTCCGGGGACACGTCCTGCGCATCGTCTTTCTGATGCCTGCGAGGGGACGGCCCTCGACGTAGCGCGGATCGCCTGCGCTTTCGGGCAGCGCTAGATCAACGCTCGAGTCAGGGAAGCCGCCAACGCCACCGCCATCAGGGCGGTGGCCCAGGGCAGGGCTCGTTGGAAGGCGTCACGGTACATCTCAGGGGTTTCTCCGTGTTCTCGGGATCCGCCCGTCACGGCGAACATCGTGTTCGTGGCATACCGCAGGTACCAGTCCCACTTCCGGACCACCAGTAACCAGAGCACCGCGATGGTGAAGAAGCCCACCATCATCCACTGGCCAGCTGGTTCCTCATCGACGCCGAAGGGGGCCAGCAAGGCCATCAGGGGGAAGGCGGTGGCGAGCACGATCAACGGCCAGAACGCTGCGAAGTTCACGCTGCGCTGCGGCCGGATTTCCGGGTCGTTCACCAGGCGCTGGGCGAGGAGGCGGTGGCCGTACATCAATACCGAGCACACGACGATCAGCGCGAAGAAGGCCACCACGATGGTGATCTCACTGGTGTTCTGCATGCTTTCCCCTGTCCGTATGCCCCTGGCTGCGCAGGTGCTGCTCCGCTACTTCTGCCTACCAGGCGGAGACGGCCTCCCACCAGACACACATGTGCAACTGCACACATGGATTGATGGGGTGCAGGGGGACTGGCGCCGGCGCGGCCAGAATAGGTTCCTCCGCGTTCGCTTTACATATGGCCCGTTAGCAGCCTGAGGATTGCGCCGGTAAGGCCAGGGATGGGGCTGGTGGGGATCGGGAGGTCGTGACGAGCTGGCTGTAGTCGCGCAACGAAACGGTGGATTACGGGCGCAGGCTTGCGCGTTGAGTGTGCCTGCAGTCACAATGCATACATGTATACAAGTTTTAGGTCCCCGATGGCCCGATGGGTGAACGCGACCTTCATGCGCGGTGGGACGAGCAAGGGCGTGTTCTTCGATGAACGTGACCTTCCGGCTGTCGGCATCGAGCGTGACACGGTCTTCACCAGTGCCCTGGGGTCCCCGGACCCGTTCGGGCGCCAGCTCGATGGGATGGGAGGCGGGATTTCGTCACTGTCGAAGGTGGTGAGCGTTGCCGCGTCCCACCGCCCCGACGCCGACGTCGAGTACACGTTCGGTCAAGTGGCGGTCGGCGAAGCTGTTGTGGACTACTCGGGCAATTGCGGCAACCTTTCTTCCGCGGTGGTTCCCTTCGCGCTCCTGGCCGGCATCCACACTGTTGAAGCTGACGGCCCGGCCCGGGTCGTCCTCCACAACACCAACACCGACAAGCTCATCGCCGTCCAGTTGTGCGTCACCGGCGGGTTGGCGGAAACCGACGGTGACTTCGTGCTGCCCGGTGTCGCGGGAACCGGTTCACCCATCGAGTTGGAGTACCTCCACCCCGGTGGCGCCAAGACGGGTGCGGTCCTGCCGACCGGCCATGCCGTGGACAGGCTTGATCTCGACGGCCGCGAGGTGGAGGTGTCACTGGTGGACGTCGCCACGCCCATGGTCTTCGTCGCCGCCGGTGACATCGGCGTCACTGGCAGAGAGTCCCCGGAGAGCCTTGATGCCGACGCCGGTGTGATGGCCTCACTCGACCGGATCCGTCGTGCCGCGGCGGTGGCCATGGGCATGTGCCGGGCACCTGAGGAGGCGCCGCTGGCCGTACCCAAGGTCGCCATGGTCGCGGCGCCCGCTACCACTACGCTGCTCGACGGCCGGCAGGTCGCTGCCGAGGACTGCGATGTGGTCGTTCGCGTCGTGTCGATGGAGTCGATTCATCGCGCGATTCCCGGAACGGCCGCTCTGTGCACCGCCGCCGCGGCCAACATCGCCGGGACCCTGGTCGAGCATCTGTCCGCGGGTGCCGGCCATGAACTGCGCATTGCCACCCCGTCAGGAGTCGTCGTTTCCAGTGCTGCGGTGCGCACTCACGGCGCTCTGCCTGAAGTCGTGAGCGCCTCCCTGTTCCGCACCGCGCGCCCGCTGATGCGCGGTCAGGTCGCGGTCCGATGAATACCGGCGAGTCGAACTGTCCGGGCGAGGAGCGCGGCCCGCTGGCGCGCAGCATGGCGCCTGCCTCGGTCCGGTCAGCGCTGGCCCCCACGGGCGTGCTGCGGGTCGTCATCAACCTCGGCAACCCGGTCCTGGCCCAAGGGACCGCCAAGGCGCCCCGAGGAGTCACGGTCGGGATCGCCCACCAGCTCGCGAGGTGGCTGGGAGCACCGCTGCAGATCGCGTCGGTCCTCGCGGCCCGCGACGCCTATCGTGCCATCACCGCGGGGAAGGTGGACCTGTGTTTTCTCGCCATCGAGCCGGCCCGCGAGGACGGGGTGGTCTTCACCGCCCCCTACGCACTGATCGAAGGCATCTACATCGCCCGTGCCAACGCCGGGTTCAACACAGCGCACGAGGTGGATGCTCCCGGCGTCCGCATCGGGGTGCGGACCGGATCGGCTTACGACCTGTACCTCACCCGCACTGTGGCCGCGGCCGAGATCGTCCGCGGACCCGAGGTCCCTGAGGTCTTCGAGGACGAGGACCTGCCGGTATGCGCAGGCATCCGCCAGCCCCTGACCGAGTACGCCACAGCCCAGGGGCACTACGTCCTGGAGCCGCCGTTCATGGAGATCCGGCAGGCGGTCGGCATGCGACGCGGCCTTCCGGCCGAAATCGTCGGGGCAGTCGCTGCGCAGGTCGAGCTCCTGAAATCCAGTGGCTTCGTCCACCGAGAACTGCGCCGCAGCGGCGCACAAGCAACCGTCGCGCCGCCGGCGCGCTGAATTCTTCATCCTTCACTGCTCTTCCCAGTTTTCTTCCCTGCGCGGTCACCACGGCCCTGCAGGCCATTCCGATGGAGGTCCCATGGACATCGAGTTCGAGCCGCTGGCGACAACTCCCCTGTTGTTGATCTGCGCCAGCGCGATCGCAGTCCTGCTGTTCTTGATCCTCAAGGTAAAACTGCACGCCGTGGTCGCACTGTTGATCGTGAGCGTCGGCACCGCCTTCGCGACCGGCATTCCGCCCGGATCGATCATGGACCTGCTCTTGGGCGGGCTCGGGGAGACCCTGGGCGAGATCGCCTTCCTCATCGCTTTCGGTGTGATGTTCGCCCGTTTGATCGAGTTCAGCGGCGGCACCAAGGTCTTGGTCGACACCTTGGTCGGGAAACTGGGAGAGAAGAGAGCGCCGCTGGCTCTGGGTCTCGCCTCGTTGGTCTTCGGGATCCCGATCTTCTTCGACGCCGCGTTCTTGGTGATGCTCCCGCTCTACCTGGGTGTTGCGCGACGCGTCGGCGGCAGCATCCTGCCCTATGTCCTCGGCCCGGCCGCTGCGCTGTCGATCATGCACATGCTGATGCCCCCGCACCCGGGTGTCACCACGGCCAGCATCCTGCTGGGAGCCGACATCGGACTGGTGATGATGTTCGGGCTGATCCTTGCGGTGCCGTCGTGGTACCTGGGTGGGCACCTGCTGGCGACCTGGATGGGACGTCGACTGATGCTGCCGGTACCCGAAGCGTTCACCGGGGGCCCTCAGGTCGACACCCCCTATGCCTCCTCCGGCCCCGCCCCCAGCAGCCGCGAGTCCGCCGACCGCGACGATGCGGCGACGCCGGGTGCCGGCACGGGCGGGGCGAGCTCGGTGGCACTGCTTGACTCCCGGACCGAGGCCGTCGCGTCCGTCGACACCACGGTGGCGCCGCCGCGCCTGGGCGTGCTGGTCTCGCTGATCTGCTTGCCGCTGGTACTGATTCTGCTCAACACCGGGTCGGCCATGCTGGTGCGCACCGGCACTCTCGACGAGAACGCCCAGTGGGTTCAGGTGCTCGGGCTGATCGGCTCGGTCCCGATGGCGCTGCTCATCACGGTGGTCGTGTCCAGCTACGTCCTCGGCACCCGCCGCGGAGTCGGATCGATGGTCCTGGAAGACATGCTCGACAACGCCCTCAAGCCGGTCTGCTCGGTCATCCTGGTCACCGGGGCCGGCGGCATGTTCGCCGTCGTGCTCGAGACCAGCGGCATCGGCGACGCCGTTGCCGGCTCCCTGGACGCCAGTGGGCTTCCGCTTCCGGCCGCACTGTTCCTGATCTGCGCGATCATGAGCGCCGCTGTCGGCAGCACCACCGTTTCCATCACGACGGCGGCAGGTCTGATGGGCGCCACCATCGCCGCCTCCGACCCGAACCCTGTCCAGCTTGCTGCGCTGGTGCTGGTGATGGCCGGCGGGTCCGGCATCCTGCCCCACGTCAACGACTCCGGATTCTGGCTCATGAGCCGACTGCTCGGCATGACCGTGACCCAAACGCTCAAGACCTGGACGATCGTGAAAACGATGATCGGTGTCTGGGCATCTTTGTTCGCAACGGTCCTGTACATCCTCGCCAGCCTCTGACCCGAAGGGAGATCCCATGCCTATCATCACGATCCAGCGTTCCTCACGGGACGACGCGGCGGCCCTGGCCGCCGCTCAGGACCTCAGTCGCGAACGCGACGAGCTCCTGGTCGTTCTCGCCACCGGCTCCGGAAGCGACGCCCCGACGGCGTCGGGCCTGGAGGCCCGAGCCTTCGAAGACCAGTTGAAGCGGCAAATCGATGCCAAAACCCAGTGGCGAGCGGAGCTGATCTCGCCAGGACGAGACCACATCGAGGCCCTGGTGGACCGGGTGCGGATCCTCAAGCCCTCTACCGTGGTCATCGGCATGCACCACCGCTCGACCGTGGGCAAGCTGCTCTTCGGCCACGATCTCCAGCGCCTGATCCTGGACATCGAAGTTCCGATCCTGCTGGTCAAACCTCAGGCATAGCCCGCACCATCGTGGAGGTCAAAAACCTACCGCGCAACGCGCCCATCGAAGTCGATGCCACTGACCACCATTGACCTAGCCCGCCATGCCTACCCGGCTGTATACAAGTTCACGGCCGGGTAGGCTGGTCCAATGACGCAGAGCAAGGCAGTGCGGACCTCGGGGGCACAACTCGTCTACGCCGAGCTGAAGCGGCGCATTCTGGAACTCGAGATCGAACCCGGTACGCGTCTGTACGAACCCGGGCTCGCGACCGAGCTGCAGGTCAGTCGCACTCCGCTTCGTGAAGCCGTCCGGCTGCTCCTGGCGGAGAACCTCCTCGACTCGCTGCCCACCGGCGGCGTGGTGGTGCCGAAGCTCGAGGCAAAAGAGATCGCCGAGCTGTACGAGGTCCGGGCCTCCCTCGAGTCGCTCATGGCGGCCCAGGCCTGCAAGGTCGCCACCACCGACGACATCGCCAGCTTGGAAGCCCTCCTCGAGCGAAACGCCGCCTTGGTGCACTTCGCCGAGGATGCCATGCAGGTGGGAGGGGATATCCATGCCCGCATCAATACGATCGCCGGCAACTCGTGGGCCATACGTTTCCACGAGCAGATCGGAAACCAGATGCAGCGCTACCGCGCTTACACCAACCGCACACAAGAACGACGCGACACCGCACTGGCCGAGCACCGCCAGCTCGTCGCAGCGATTGCCGCCGGCGACCCCACACACGCCCGTGATCTCGCCTTTGATCACGTCCTCGGTGCCCGCGATGAGGCAATCGGCGCCATCAACGCCGACCCAGCATGAGGCGGCCGCTCGTTCGACTCTGCCGCACCCGTAGGTGGTAACAGGCCGGTCCCGCGCCATAGGGGGAACGATGGAGGCGTAGCCGCGGCCTCGAGTGACGTCGAGCCCGCCACAGTGCCCTGCTTTACATATGGCTCGATAGCAGCCATCAAGCCAGCTGAGATGTCAGGTGATCGTGTAGCAGGCCCCTTCTCCATTTTTAAGGCTCTTAGCAATTGCGAGGAGCAGATGGGATGGTTCTGTGGCTTGGGTGGCACTGGTCGGCACGGAGTGGCCGGGACGAGCATCCGAGGAAGCGTTCCGCTGATACCGCCTCTACCCGTGAGCGTCTGGCGCGGACGCCGGCGCCGAAGAACTGAAATGGCCCTGCACGGCCAGTTCGGTGACGGTTGAGGAGTCCTGCACGGTGTTCCTGCCAGCGAGGTCCATGGGGTGGGCAAAGCCCTGGCGTCCCACCACCACCCACAGCGCGACGCAGTCCTCGTCATAGGGATTGCTGAGTCGGTGGGGAGTGTTGGAGTCGAAGTTCAGGCTGTCGCCGGGCTCCATGGTTTCCCCGTTGAAACCCACCTGCACATCCAGGCGCCCCGACAGGATGTGCAGGTACTCCCATCCGGGATGGCGCATCATGCTGTCCGGCCGGCAGGATTCACTGCCTGCCGTGTAGGTGACTCGGAGGAACTCGACCAGTGGGTCGTCCTGTTCGGTCAGTCGCTCCCAGCGGACCCCCGACATGCTGATTTCCGGTCGGTCCTCGGCGCGCTGGAGGCCGGGGATACGACCGCGCAGGCGTGTTCGTTCCACCGTGTGCTCCGACGGGGAGGGCTGGCGGTCCTCCTCGTTCATCAACGAGTCCAGGGACAGTCCTAGTTCCGACACGATGGAGTAGAGGGTACCGATTGAAGGCTTCGCTCTGCCCAGTTCGACCTGTGAGAGGAAGCTGGCGGAAACGCCCACGCGACGGGCGAGCTCTCGTAGCGAGATCTTGTTCTGCGTTCGGGCATCCCGCAACTGGGAGCCCAGGGCGGCAGGAGCGAGCCCATTGACTAGCGGGTGAGCTGCTTGGCTCATCGTGGCACTCCTCGGGTGATCCATCTTCGGCACGGCACGTGTGCTCTACTTGCCACGCTCTACACCAAGTGTAAACCAATGCTACACACGTGGTCCTCCTTGCCGAGCGTGTCCACTTCACCCTGCTCGCAACCACTGCTGCTCGGAGTGCCTCCACTGCTGGCATTCCTGGAGCTGACAAGGCGCTTCAAGGCTGGTGAACAGCCAACTATGGTGCACGGCGGGCACTCCTGGGGAGTGCTGCCGGCAGCGGGCATCGCTCCAACGTCTGTTGAGGGTCAGCACGGGCGTACCCCCCAAAGTGAGGGGGCGTAGTGCGCCGGCCGCTCCCGGCAGCGGAAAGGGGACGCGAAGTCCCCGACAGGGGTCTTGGGGCACCGGTACTCATCTCCTGCTCACGCCTGGCTTTCCTGGATCCAACGGTTCCTCCACTGTCGTGCCTAGTGAGGTCGCTCCGCGCCCAAAATGTTGTGGCGTCCGGCTTGGCGGTGCCAATCGCATCCCACTACCTGCTCCGAGGAACGCTGGGCCCTGTGCAGCGAGGAAGCGACTTGCTTCTGACCTCCTTGTAAACCCAGTGTCACGTAGTAGTTGACAGTATGGCGAGTGTCACTTTACGCTCATGGACAAGGCGAAAGTGATGCAGAACACTACTCCGCTCTCTGCGGAGAAAACGGAAGGACTAGCCATGGATCTGGGTCTGTCGGGGAAAAAGGCGCTAGTCACTGGCGCTGGTACGGGAATTGGCCGGGCTACGGCTCTGGAGCTGGTGCGGGAGGGTTGCACGGTTGCCGCCCTTGACATCGACGAGGCGGCGCTCAAGGCACTCGAAGGTGACGCCCAGGGGATGTCTGGCTCTGTCCGGACTGTCCAGGTGGACTTCACTGATGCGGCCGCTACCGCCAGTCAGGTCTCGGCCGCTCTGGGTCAGCTGGATGGGCTGGACCTGCTGATCAACAACGTCGGGGCAGGAGCCATCCATACCTTCGAGGAGCTCACCGACGAGGACTGGCAGCGCACGCTGGATTTGAACTTCATGAGCTATGTGCGCACGACCCGCTTGGCCCTTCCGGTGCTGCGGCAGTCGGCAGCACCGGTGATCATCAACAACGCCTCTGACTTGGCCCGCCAGCCCGAGGCCATGCCGGTGGACTACGGAGCCAGCAAGGCGGCGGTTCTGGCACTGACGAAGTCCCTGGCTCGATCAGAAGGCCCGAAAATCCGTGTCAACGCGGTGGCTCCGGGGCCGATCTGGTCCCCGTTCTGGACTAAGCCGGGAGGCTTCGCCGAGACCATGGCCGCCGCCTATGGCATGGAGCCGGAAGCGGCAGTAGAGCACGAGATGAAACAACGCCAGCTGCCGCTGCAGCGCCTTGGCCGGCCCGAGGAGGTGGCCCGGGTCATCACGTTCCTATGCAGCGACGGGGCGAGCTTCGTGACCGGATCGGTCTGGGGCGTCGACGGCGGCAGCATCCGCAGCATCATCTGATGCCCGCGGCCCCATCACGAGACCCTTCTTGGAGATCACCCATGAACAAGCCCACGACCGCAGAAGGCCAGCTCGAACGCCTTGAGGACGAGAGATACCAAGCCGTTCTGGACGCTGATTTCGACTCGTTCGCCCGCCTGTGCCACGACAAGCTCGTTTACTTCCACTCCAACGGGGAGCGGGACACCTTGGCCTCGTACCTGGACAAGTGCGCACAGGGCCTCTACCGCTATCACCGCATCGAGCACCCGGTCAGCGACATCGTCGTCGTGGGCGACGTGGGTCTGGTGATCGGAGAGATGCAGGCCGATCTGGACATCCACGGCCGTCCCGTGCAGCTGGACAACACCTCGCTGGCGGTATGGGTGCGGGAGGACGAGGCGTGGAAGCTGCTGGCCTACCGGCCCACCCCCAAACCCACCGGCTGACCACCTCTCCGATCGCCCCAGCGCCCACCCAGGCGCACTCGCATCGGCACGATCCATTCAGCATTCACTTTGACCTATCAGGAGTTACCGTGAACCATCACCACCAGGGACCCTCCCTGAAGAAGTACCTCCGTCTGACCACCGCCGCTGGTGCGGCGACCGGCCTGCTGTTCCTGTCGGCCTGCGGTAGCGCAGGCGGCAACGGCGGGGACGGGGAAGCCGCTACCGTGGGCTTCTCTGCCGGCGTTCTCGACAACCCGTTCACCGCCGGGTTGGTCGACTCCGTGGTGACCGAAGCCGGCGATGCCGGACTCAACATGCTCCCGCCCTCCAACGCCGAGGGCGATCCCGCCAAGCAGGTCACCGACTTCAACACCCTGATCACCCAGGGAGTGGAGGGCATCGTCACCATCCCGCGTGACAGTGACGCCATCGTGCCGGCCATCCAGGCGGCAAACCAGGCCGACGTCCCGGTGGTCACCGTGGACACCGCCGCCAACGGCGGTGAGGTCTACATGAACATCCGAGCCGACAACGTGGCGATGGGCACCAGCGTCTGCGAGCAGATCGGGGAGCTGATCGGCGGCAGCGGCACCGTACTCGAACTCCACGGCGCCCTGTCGACCACTTCCGGATTTGACCGCAACAAGGGCTTCAACGAGTGCATGCAGTCCCAGTACCCGGACGTCCAGATCATTTCCAAGGACACCAACTGGGAGTCCGCCGAAGCCGTGAGGCAGGCGCAGACGGTGCTGAGCACCTCCGATGTCGATGCCGTGTTCCTGGCCAGCGACTCCGTCATGCTCTCCAGTGTCCAGACCGTTCTGCAGAACCAGGGCAAGTGGGTTCCGGCCGGCGAGCCCGGACACCTGCCGCTGGTCACCATTGACGGCTCCCCTGACTCGCTCCAGGGCATCCGCGACGGTTACATCGACGCGGTGGTTTCCCAGCCGGTGGACCTCTATGGAAAGTACGGCGTCTCTTACTTGCAGGACGCCATTGCCGGCAAGGAATACCAGGTCGGGCCGACGGACCACGACAGCGAGATCGTCGAGTACAAGGGCAACCTGGCGGACATGCTCCCTTCACCGGTCATCACCACGGACAACGTCGACGACGAGTCCCTGTGGGGCAACAAGGAATGAGCCCGGACGAGTCCGGCAGCTCTACCCCAGGACCGCCCCCTTTAGAAAGGACGACCACGGTGGTCACCTCGGATCCAACCTACGCCATTGAAATCCGCGATCTTCGGAAGGCCTTCGGCTCCACGCAGGCCCTTGCCGGTGCCGACCTCGTGGTTCGTCCCGGGGAATCGAGAGCTCTGCTGGGCCGCAACGGTGCAGGCAAGTCAACCCTGATTGCCATGCTCACCGGCCTGGTCAGGCCCGACGCCGGCCTGATCCGGATCCAGGGAACCGACGGCCAGGTCAAGGACGGTGCAGGCGCCGATTCGATTGCCTGCGTCTACCAGAAGAGCACTCTGGTCAACGACCTGACAGTCGCCGAGAACATCAGCCTCGGAGCCTATCCGCGCAAGAAGTGGGGTCCTGTCGACTGGCAGGCCATCCGCTCCACCGCCGTGGAACAGCTCACGGAATGGGGCTACGAACACATCGCGGACCGGACGGTCGCCGACCTCGAGCCTCTCGAGAAGAAGATCGTGGAGATCTGCCGGGCCCTCTCCAGGGGCCCCAGGATCCTGTTGCTCGACGAGCCGACGGCCGGGCTGGACGAGGGCGGCTCGCACGAACTGTTCGCCCAGATCAACAGTCTGCGTGAGCGCGGTGTCACCGTCATCTACGTGTCGCACCACCTCGAGGAAATCTTCAAGGTCTGCGACTCAGTGACGATCCTGCGCGACGGCAAGGACGTGCTGACAGCCCCGACATCGGAGCTGACGGTGGAGAAGATCGTCAACGTCATGGCGGGTGTCACCGACGAGGAAGCATCCGCCAAGAGCCGGGACAAGGACGAACACGCCCGCCTGACACAGCGCCAGGAACCCGGAGAAGTGGTGCTTGAGGTATCAGGTGCCTCTGTCGGCCACCGGGTCTCCGGAGTGGACCTGGTCGTGCGCGCCGGCGAATGTGTCGGACTGACCGGATTGGACGGGGCGGGACACGTCCAGCTGGCCCAGGCCATCGCCGGACAGCTGCGGATGGATGCAGGCACCATGCTCCACAAGGGCAAGCCCCTGGGTACAGGCGATGAAATCGACGCCATCAACGCCGGCGTGGGCTTCGTGCCGGAGGACCGCCACTTCAACGGCTATGTGCCGGAAATGTCGGTGGAAGAAAACGCGACCCTCTCGATCGTCGACCGGTTGCGCAGCGCGGGCGGGCTGATCAATACCAAACAACGCCGCCGCTTGTTCAACGAGCTCTCCGGCACCTGGGCGATCAAATGCGACGGACCGACCCAGGCGGTCGAAGAACTCAGTGGAGGCAATCAGCAGAAGGTCGTTCTGGCCCGGGCTCTGGCCTCGAAGCCGGACACCCTCGTGCTGGTCCATCCGACAGCCGGCGTCGACATGACGGCCAAGGAGTCGATCTACGAATCTCTGCAGTCCCTCCGGGACAGCGGCAAGTCCCTGTTGATCGTCTCCGCCGACGACGACGATCTGGCCATCTGTGACCGTGTGGTCGTGATGTACAAGGGCACCGTCCATGCCGAACTGGCAGCCGGCTACGAGGAATGGGAACTCGTCGGGGCCGTCCAGGGAGCCGAAGAGGCAGTGGCATGACGACCATAACCACCCACCGGCGACGTACACAGGAAATGCAAGGAGAACCCACCATGACCACGCAGACCCCCACCCTTACGGGCACGCCGCCGCGGGGGCGAGCCGCACAGGTTGGCAGATCGATCACCTCATCGAACTGGGCGCGCGAGCTGGCACTGCTGCCGGTCATCGCCCTGGCCATGATTGTCGGGGCCCTCATGTCCCCGCAGTTCCTCACGGCCAACAACATCCTCAACAACATCCTCGTGACTTCGGCCGTGCTGGGGATCGTGGTCGTGGCCGAGAGCATCATTCTGATCTCCGGGTACTTCGATCTGTCCCTGGAATCCGTGGTCGGGCTGGCGCCGATGCTGGCCGTGTGGCTGGTCCTTCCGGCCGCCGCCGGGGGGTCGGGCTGGGGCTTCTCGGCCTGGGCCGCATTCGCCGTGATGTTCGTCTTGGCCATCGTCGTGGGCCTGCTCAACGGCACCCTGGTCGCCAGGCTCAGGCTCAACGCCTTCATCGTCACCTTGGCCATGCTGATCCTGCTGCGCGGGCTGACCATGGGCTTGTCCGGCGGGCAGACCCTCTCCGGGCTTCCGCCGGAGTTCCTGGCCTTGGGCAGCACCCGGTGGTTCGGCATTTCCATCCAGATCTGGCTGTTCGCACTGATCCTGGCCGCTGCCACCGTCTTCATGCGCAGCCATCCCGTGGGCCGGAAGCTCTACGCCATGGGTGGCAACAACGCCGCCGCCGCCGCGGCCGGCATCAAGACCACCCGGCTGACCATCGGGGTTTTCGTCGCTGGATCCATCATTGCGGCCTTTGCCGGGCTCATGCTCACCGGCCGCATTGCCTCCGTGACGGCCAGCCAGGGCGAAGGCATGATCTTCACGGTCTTCGCCGCGGCCGTTATCGGCGGCATCAGCCTCAACGGTGGCAAGGGCAGCATGATCGGCGCACTCTGCGGGGTCCTGCTGCTGGGGATCATCCAGAACATCCTCGTGCTCTCCCAGGTGCCCTCGTTCTGGATCGAGGCGATCTACGGCCTGATCATCCTCGGCGCCCTGGTCTTCAACTACCTCGCCGGTTCCAAGCGTTCCCGCCGGGTCGTCTAGAAGACACTGGATGCAGCCACAGCCCACCCAGGACAGATCAAGGAACTACACCATGGATTCAGGACAGCGGTTCACCGGCAAGGTCGCCATCGTCACCGGCGCCGCCAGCGGCATCGGCTATGCCACAGCCATTCGTCTGGCCGCCGAGGGCGCGGCCGTCTACGGCGCGGATATCGTCCAACCGCAGGCCGACAATGCCGGCGGCATCCAATGGCGCGATCTCGACGTCGCCGACGAACGCGGTTGGAAGTCCCTGGTGGAGGAGATCCTGCAGGCCCATACCCGGATCGACGTCCTCGTGAACAACGCAGGCCTGGTGGGTTCCTACGACTCCATCACCGACATCGACCTCGCTGACTGGCATCGGATCATCGGGGTCAACCAGACCGGTGTGTTCCTGGGGATGCGGACCGTGGCACCCTCGATGCTCCACCAGGGACGCGGTGCGATCGTGAACGTCTCGTCGATCTGGGGGCTGGTCGGTGCCCCAGGCGTCGCCGCTTATCAAGCCTCCAAGGGCGCGGTCACACTGATGACCAAGAACGCCTCCGCGACCTGGGCGACCCAGGGAATCAGGGTGAACTCGGTCCACCCCGGACTCATCACCACACCCCTGACCGACAGCCAGGACCAGGCGATCTCCGCGGAACTGGTTGCCAAGACACCCATGGGTCGGGCGGGCCGGGCCGATGAGGTGGCCGACGCCATCGCCTATCTGGCCTCCGACGGCGCCTCGTACATCACCGGCGCCCAGCTGGTGGTCGACGGCGGCTTCACCAACGTCTGACCGTTGCCTCCAGCACGACCTGAACCAAGGAGAACATCCCATCATGACCACGGACCTGGGGCCTGAAACGCTCACCGCAGCCGTCATCGACAGTTTCAAAAACACACCGGACGAGCGGCTCAAGACCGTTCTGGAGAGCCTCACCCGCCACCTCCACGGCTTCGTGCGCGAAGTGGCTCCCAGCATCGAGGAATGGGAAACGGCCATCGACTTCCTCACCGCCACCGGGCAGAAGTGCGACGACGTCCGGCAGGAGTTCATCCTGCTCTCGGACGTGCTCGGGGTCTCGATGATGGTGGAGACCATCAACGACGAGGAAACCCCGGACGCCACGGATTCCACGGTGCTGGGTCCCTTCCACATGGTCGAGTCTCCGGAGCGGACCCTGGGCGAGAACATCTCGCCCGAAAGCGAAGGCGAGGTGTGCGTGGTCCGGGGACGGATCCTCTCGGTGACAGGGGATCCGGTGCCCGGGGCCCGGATCGACGTCTGGCAAGCCAATACCAAGGGCTTCTACGACGTCCAACAGCCGGGCATCCAAAGCATCGGCAACGGACGCGGCCTGTTCACGGCCGATGACAACGGGGAGTTCTTCTTCCGCAGCGTCGTGCCCAGCTACTACCCGATCCCCACCGACGGTCCGGTGGGCAGCCTGCTGAACGCGACCGCCCGGCACCCCTACCGGCCGGCGCACATTCACTTCATCGTCGCCGCACCAGGCTTCAAGGAACTGACCACCCACATCTTCGTCGGCGACAGCGACTACATCGACTCGGATGCGGTGTTCGCCGTCAAGCACAGCCTCGTCAAGCCCTTCACCACCAACCCGGATCCCGAGGCGGCCGCCGCCTTCGAAGTGGCCTCCCCCTTCGTCGAAGGCGTCATCGACATCGTCCTGCACCCTGCCCTCCACCACCGCACCCCCCACGACGCAACGACCAAGGAGATTGCCCGATGAAGGACTTCCAGTACCAGGCCCTGCCGATGCGCGTCACCTTCGGCGCCGGTTCCCTCAAGTCGCTGCCGGAGGAAGTCCGCGACCTGGGCCTCCAGCGGGTGCTGGTCCTGTCGACCCCCTTCCAGGAGGACCTGGCCCGGGACGTCTCCGACCAGCTCGGGGAGCTCAGCGCCGGTGTGCATCCCGAAGCCGAGATGCACGTCCCCATCGAATCGGCACACCGGGCCCGTGAGGTCGCCCAGGCCGCCGGCGCCGACGGGTACGTCGCCGTCGGCGGGGGCTCCACCACCGGCCTGGGCAAAGCCATCGCCCTGGAGTTCGGAGCCCCCATCATCGCGGTGCCCACCACCTACGCCGGCTCGGAAATGACCCCCATCTGGGGACTGACCGCCGAGGGCGAGAAGAAGACCGGCCGCGACCCGAAGGTGCTGCCCACCAGCGTCATCTACGACCCCGAACTGACCCTGACCCTGCCGGTGAACATGTCGGTCACCAGCGGCTTCAACGCCATCGCCCATGCCGTCGAGGCCCTCTACGCCCCGGACGGGTCCCCGATCATCTCCCTCATGGCCGAGGAAGGCACCCGCGCCCTGGTCAACGCGCTGCCGCTCATCGTCGAGGACCCCACCGGTGCAGAGGCCCGCTCGGACGCCCTCTACGGGGCCTGGCTGTGCGGGGCCACCCTGGGGGCGACGACCATGTCCCTGCACCACAAGCTTTGCCACACCTTGGGCGGCACGTTCAACCTGCCCCACGCCGAGACGCACACCGTCGTCCTGCCCTACGCACTGGCCTACAACGCCGCCCACGCGCCCGAGGCCGTCGCCGCACTCCAGCGGGCCACCGGAGCCCAGGACCCGGCCGCCTACCTGCGCCAGCTGAGCCTGGACCTGGGCGCCCCCTCGTCCCTGCGTGAGCTCGGACTGACCGACGACGACGTGGACACCATCGTCGGACAGGCAACCCGCAACCCCTACGCCAACCCGCGTCCGGTCACTGCCGAGGGCATCCGCGCCCTCGTCACCGCCGCGCTCAACGGCGACCCCGTTGACCTTTAGCCCCAGACATCCAGTGAGAGGCACCACCATGCTTGATCAACAAGCACCTGCAACGACCGCCGTCGCCGCGGTCTTTGTCCAGAGGGACAGCGAAGGAACCATTTCGGCAGTTCCCGGTACCCGGAAGGTCGGCCCACTGGCACCGACGCAGCTGCTGGTCCGCACCGCGTATGTCGGTATCTGCGGGACCGACCTCGAAATCCTGCACGGCAGGATGCCGGAGACGTTCAAGATCAACTATCCCCACGTCATGGGCCACGAATGGTCCGGCGTGGTGGAGCAGGTCGGCACGGACGTCACAGGGTTCGCGGTGGGCGACCGCATCCTGGGCCACGGGCATCTGGGCGGCAACGACTGGTTCGGCGTCACCCACGACGGTGCCGCCTCAGACCTGTTCACGGTTCCGGCCGACATGTGCTTCCATGTGCCCGACAACGTCGACATGCTCACCGCGGCCATCATCGAGCCCTTCGCGTGCGTGGTGAACGGTCTGAAGAAAATCGGGGGCTTCAGCGCCGCCGATACCGTGCATATCCACGGGTTGGGCGCCATCGGCTTGGCCGCACTCGTGCAGGCTGTCAGGGCAGGGGCGCGCGTCGTGGCCTTCGACCCCAGCGACCGGCGCCGGACCGCAGCTCTTGAGCTCGGGGCCAGCGCCGCCATCAACCCCCTGGAGGTCAGCGACACCGTGCAGGCGGCCGAAGCCGCCATCGGGCGCCCCTACGCCGACGTCGTGATCGAAGCCTCGGGCAACCCCTTCGCCCAAGCCGCAGCCCTGGAAAGCGCCGACAACGACGGCAGGGTCCTGCTCATGGGCGTGTCGAAGCCGAGGCCGGTCCCGGCCCGTCTCGGTCTGTTCCAGGAGCGGAACCTGACTGTCACCAGTTCCACGGGAGCACCGGTGGGGATCTGGCCCGCCGCCATCCGCTATGTCGCCAACACCGGCCTCAACCTCGGAGCGATGGTTTCCTCCATCCTGCCGTTCTCCCAGGCGGAGGAAGCCATCGCCCGCGCCGAGGACTCCAACCGGGAGATCAAGGTCATGCTCGCCCCCGACGGTTCCCCCCACCTGACGCCCCCCGCTACCACCGGAAACTAAGACAAGGACACCCCCATGGCATCCTCGAACATCATCGAGAACAAGGACCTCTTGGCCTCCTGCTGGACCTGGGCAGGAGATGCCGCGCCGCTGCGCGGCGACGAGACCAGCCCGATCGACATCCGTACCCGCATCGAGACCGCGGCGAGAACCGGTTGGCAAGGAGTGGGCTTCATCCACGCAGACCTGCCGGCCATCCAGGAAACCATCGGGCTCAAGGGCCTCAAGCAGCTGCTCGAC
The DNA here is from genome assembly GCF_947500125.1 of uncultured Kocuria sp. Lineage (GTDB taxonomy): Bacteria > Actinomycetota > Actinomycetes > Actinomycetales > Micrococcaceae > Kocuria. The sequence continues at coordinate 20,669 of NZ_CANMRA010000043.1, forward strand.
GACAACGGCATTCAGCACGTGGAGCTGGAGTTCCTGGCCGACTGGTGGAAGTCCGGAGCGCTGCGCGCCGAGTCCGACCGCTGGCGTTCCGTGCTCCTGGACGCTGCCGAGGTCCTTGGCGCCAAAACCATCAAGATCGGCGCGGAACTGGCCCTCACCGGCGAACCGGCCCCAGTGGACGAGGAAGCCTTCCACCGGGAATTCGACATCTTGGCCACCCAGGCCGGAAACGCGGGCACCCGCGTCGCCCTCGAGCCCATGCCCATGAACAACCTCAAAACGGTGGAGATCGGGGCGAAATTCGTCAACGAGGTCAACAACCCCTACGGCGGCCTGACCATCGACACCTGGCACGTCCGCCGTGCCGGGACCAGCTATACGGATCTGGCCGCGCTCCTGCCCATGGACAAGGTCTTCATCATCGAAATCGACGATGCCAAGACCGAGGTCGTCGGCTCCCTCTGGGACGACACCATCAACGAACGGCTCTACCCGGGCGAGGGCGACTTCGAGACCGCCCAGTTCATCAAGACCATCTACCAGGCAGGCTGGCGTGGCCACTGGGGCGTGGAAATCCTGGCCGAATCCCACCGCAAGCTCCCGCTGGAAACCGCTCTGACCCGAGCCCGTGAGGCAGCAACCAAGTGCCTCGAACAGGCCGAGGAACTCCTCGCCCAGGAACAGACCCGGGCCCTCTGAGTTCGACGCTGAACCCTCAGGCGATGAGTTCCACGGACTCGGTGCGGGGTCTGCCATGAGCGTGGTTACCCCCGTGTCCTGGGAAGTCGCGGTTTCCCAGGACACGGCGGTGACCTTCAAGGAGCAATCGGTGCCGAGGAAGTTCGGCGGTCAGGGCGGGCTGGCCGTCGGCATCCTCCCCGTGGCTACGTCTTCGGTGCTGCCCTCTGCCTCCACCGACTGTTCTGCCGTGTCTGCGGGCGCGGACGGACCTCCGGCCGACCAACGGGTCCAGGGATGGTCCTGCCAGAAGGCGTGGCTGCCTTGGAGAGCGGCCCACCAAACTGGATGGTGACCCTGGACATGGTGGGCCTGGGCGTACTGATTCATCAGGTTGATGGCGGCAGGAAAGACCATCGGGTCAGGTTTGGAACGATCTGGGCTCTACCTGACCACGGATGTCTCCGCTGTCCCACACTGATGCCCGGCTCACCCCCGCGGAACATCGACATCCAATCACCTCACGGGCGGGCGCCCGGCAGGCCACGCGGCCGCCGAGACGGGCGTATCGGCCATCCGAGCCCCTCGTGACGGATGACCTAAACGGACGAGAAGCCGGCCAATCCGTACAACCGGCATCGAGGCCCCCGTTACCTTCTTCCTAGCTCGTCCGTCCCGCAGGATGGAGGGGTGCTGACCGGCCGGTCCTCGGCATGATCGT
>NZ_CANMRA010000044.1 GCF_947500125.1 uncultured Kocuria sp.
GGGGGGGGGGGGGGGGGGGGGGGGGGGGGGGGGGGGGGGGGGGGGGGGGGGGGGGGGGGGGGGGGGGGGGGGGGGGGCGCGGGGGGGGGGGGGGGGGGGGGGGGGGGGGGGGGGGGGGCCGGGGGGGGGGGGGGGCCCCCCCCGCCGCTCGTCGGGTGTCAGCCGAAGATGCTCGCGATCACCGGCTGGCTGGACTTCTGCCGGTCGGTGACGTCGGCGAGGTCCGGTCGCGGCAGCTGAGGCACGTCCGCCGGGTTCTCGAACTCCAGGTCGACGTCCTCAGCGTTGGTCACCGGGCCGTGGCCGGCCTCGGCCTTGATCCCGTTGGCCTCAGGGCTGTTCAGCCAGGCAGTGAGCAGCTTCGCCGCGTCGGCGTTCTCGGCGCCGTCGATGACCCCGGCGTACCAGTAGGTCGCCCAGTTGCCGCCCTCGACGGGGTAGGTGATCTCCACCGGCGCCCCGTCCCCGGACAGGGTCAGGTAGTTGCCCATGGCGCCCATGAGGCAGACGTAGGCGCGACCCTGGACCACGGCGTTGTGGCACTCGGCGGTGTTGGACGCGATGACCACGTCCTGGTCGGCCAGCTTCTCGAGGTACTCCTCCCCGAGGGAGTCCTCGTTGAGCACGAGATCGGCCCACTGCATCCCGCCGCCGTCGGTAGCGGGATCGGTCATGGTGATCTTGCCCTTCAGAGCCGGGTCGAGCAGGTCGTCCCAGCTCTCCGGCACGCTCCCCACGTCCTGACGCGTGTCGTACACGAATCCGCGGGGCGAGGCCGAGACCGCGGTGAGGGTCCCCGCGTCGAGCGAGAACTGCGGGTCACCGGTGAGCTCCTCGGCGTTGAACGGGCGGTACTCGGAGAAGTAGTCACGGTCGGCGAGCGCCACGGCACCGGTGTCGCCGGTGATGACCACGTCGGCGATGCGCTGGCCGGAGGACTGCTCCTGCGAGACCTTGGTGTCGAGCTCGGCGCCGACGATCTGGAGGGGCTCGACCTGGATCTCCGGGAAGCGCTCCTGAAAGCCCTCGAAGACGGCGGGCCAGGTGGCCGTCAGCGGCGTGTAGACATTGACCGTGGTCTGTCCGCTCTCGACCGCCGAGGCGTACATCTGCTCGAACTCCGCCATGGCCTCCGCGCCGCCGAGGCCGGCTTCGGCGTCGACGCCCTCGCGTGCGCCCAGGCCCTCGGCGGCCGGGGCGTCCCCGCCGCAGCCGGTCAGCGCCAGGGCCGAGGCCAGACCCAGGACGGTGAGGCTCTTACGTGCTTTCATGTGTGGACCTTTCGTGATGATGGTGCGTGAGGGTTCAGAGGGGCAGGCAGGCGAGGGAGTCCGGGGGGATCGCCGCGGTGACGGTGTCGCCGCGGGAGGGTGCGCCGTGGGGCCAGATGTTGGCGACCTCCGCCGTGCGCAGGGAGACGGAGAAGCGCTGCGGGCCCATCTCGAGGACGTAGATGTACTCGTCGCCGAGGTAGACGATGTCGACCACCGTGCCGGTGCACCGGTTGGGCATCGTCTCGGCCGGCTCGCCCATGATGACGGAGGCCGAGCGCATGGCGATCTCGACCTGGTCCCCTTCGCCCAGTCCGGCGCGGGCAGGACAGTCCAGCCGCAGGTCGGTGCCGTCGAGGCGGACGGCGACGCCGTGGGCGTCGGCGGTGACGACCGTCGCCCCCAGGAAGTTGTCGTAGCCGACGAAGTCGGCGACGAAGTGCGAGACGGGGTGCCAGTAGATCTCCCGGGGCGTGCCGACCTGCTCGATCTCGCCCTTGTTGAGCAGGACGATGCGCGTCGACAGGGAGACGGCCTCCTCCTGGTCGTGGGTGACGTAGATGGAGGTCGTTCCCACGCGGCGGTGCATGTCCCGCAGTTCGCTGCGCATGTCCTGGCGGAGCCGGGCGTCCAGGTTGGACAGGGGCTCGTCGAAGAGCAGCAGGCGGGGGTCGGCGACCAGGGCCCGGGCCAGGGCCACGCGCTGCTGCTGGCCTCCGGACAGGTCCGTGGCCATGCGGCTCGCGTACTCGTCCAGACCCACCATCTCGAGAACGTCGCGCACCCGGCGGGCCCGTTCCGGCACGCTGACCTTGCGCATCCGGAGCGGATAGCCGACGTTGGCGGCCACGGACATGTGTGGCCACAGGGCGTAGCTCTGGAAGACCATGCCGATGTCCCGCTTCTCCGGGGGAACGTGGCGGCGCTCCGCGGGGGCGTCGACCACTTCGTGGCCGATGGACACCCGGCCGCCCGTCGGGCGCTCCAGTCCCGCGATGCAGCGCAGGGTGGTCGTCTTCCCGCACCCGGACGGGCCCAGGAGCGTCAGGAACTCGCCCTCCTCGATCTCCAGGTCCAGCGCCGGCACGGCCGGCGCCGCCTTGGGGGAGTACCGCTTCTCCAGGGACTCGATGATCACTCTTGCCATGGCTCTTCCTATCGGGTGGAGGCCGCGCTGACGGCGCGGGTGTCGTCGGGGATCTGGTCCGGGTCGGGCGCGGGGGTCGTCCGGTCGGGTTCCGGGTCGGGCCGGACGGCGTCCACCAGGGCGCCGCGGGACCTGGTCCTGCGCTCGGCGCGCCGGCGCAGGAGGCGCCCGATGCCGAGCATGAGCGCCCCGCCCAGGGCCAGCAGCACGAGCAGGACCAGGAGGAGGGCGGCGGCCCGGGACCCGTTGCCGAGCTGGGTGTAGTAGTTGTAGACGAGCAGCGAAACGGTCTCCGTCCGCGTGCTGGAGAGCAGGATCGGGATGTCCAGGCTGCCGGCGGCCATCACGCCGGTGATGAACCAGGAGGCCAGGAAGGTGGGCCCGATCAGGGGGATGACGATCGTGCCCATCATGCGCGGGGCGGAGGCGCCGTGGACCCTCGCGGACTCCTCCAGCTCGACGCCGAGCTGGCCGACCGGCCCGCTCGTGGCGCGCTGGGCGATCGGAGTGACCACGATGATCAGGGCGATGAGCACGATCCAGATCGACCCGTAGAGGTTCCGAAGGCCGGGCAGGCTCAGGTAGGCCCAGGTGATGGCCAGGGCCAGCACGATCCCGGGCACCGCGACGACGGCCCAGACGACGAGTTCGGGGGCCTTGGCCAGCCGGCTCTTGCTCCGCAGCGCCAGGTAGCTGATGAGCACCGCCAGCGACGTGGCGAAGAACCCGCCGGTGACGCCGACGAAGAAGGTGTTCTGCAGGGCCCTCAGCACGTTCGGCGAGTCGAAGAGGTCGAGGTAGTGCTTGAGGGTGAAGCCGGAGACGCCCAGGACGGGCTGGAGCGAGCCGATGACGAGCTGGACCAGGGGCACCACCAGCGCCACGGCCGTGTACAGCAGGAAGAGCGCGAGGCCCGCCCACTTCCAGGCGCCGATGTCCTCCCGCTCCAGGCGGTAGGCCTTGCCGGTCACGGTGATGAAGTTCCGGTTGCCGAGGGCCTTGGACCGCAGCAGGACGAGCAGGTAGATGATGGCGATCAGCAACAGTGCCAGCGCGCTCGCGGAGTCGTAGCGGATCGGGGTGGTGGCGAGGAAGTCGTAGATCTGCGTGGGGAAGACGTAGATGCCGGCCGGCACGCCCAGGATGAGGGCGACGTCGAGCTGCCCCAGGGAGTTCACGAAGCCGAGGATCGCCAGGCCGGACAGGGTGGGCAGCAGGATGGGGATGTTGATGTCCACGAACAGCCGGAGCCGGCTTGCCCCGGACAGCCGGGCCGCCTCCTCCATCGAGCGGTTCAGGGCACGCACGGGGCCCAGCAGGAGCAGGTACATCACCGCGATGCCCTTCAGACCGCTCACCAGGATCAGCCCGGTCCAGGAGAACGCGTCCAGGCGGGGTCCGCCCTCCGGTCCTGTGCCGAGCACCTGGGTGATCAGCCCGGTCGGGCTCGTGAGCATGCCCCAGCTGATCGCGAAGAAGAGCGTCGGGATGGCGAAGATGGTGATCATCGTGACGGTGATGGCTCGGCTTCCCGGGGTGTTGGTCCGGGTGGACAACCAGGCGAAGACGAACCCGCCCACGATGCCGATGGACTGCACGCCGACGGCGTAGAGGACCGAGGCCCACAGCGTCTCCCACGTCGCCGGGTCCCCGTAGGCGTTCGTGAACCCGGAGAGCCCGAAGTCCCCGCTGGTGCCCGGCTGGCCGCTGCGGAAGGCGCCGTAGACGAGCATCAGCAGCGGATAGCCGAAGAACGCGGCGATGAACAGCAGGAAGACGAGCAGCGGTGCGCTGACTGATCTGAGTCGGTTCACGATGGCCTCTCCGTGGGTCTCTCCGGACATTCCGCATGAGCTCACGGGTCCGGGTGCTGATGCCCCATCCTGTGTGTGATTTATGACACTGTCAACGGATTCTGCATAATTTGGTCTAAAAGATTTTGTCCCCACTCGTGTGGATGACACGCGATCAAGCAACTTCGAAACATGGGTGGCGTGATCCGGATCACGAATATATTCTAGTCTTGATAGTGCAAACCGTCGGCCGAGGGGTCGCCGATCCACACCACGAGGAGAACGCCATGAGCGAGAGCACTCTCGACACCCCGACCACCTTCGATCCGCGGGCGTTCCGCGACGTCATGGGGCACTACCCGACGGGCGTGGTGGTGGTGACCGCCATGGTCGACGACGCGCCCGTGGGCATGGTGGTCGGCACCTTCAGCTCCGTCTCGCTGGAGCCGCCGCTGGTCTCCTTCATGCCGATGACCACCTCCGCCTCCTACGCGAAGCTGCGGGCGGCGGACGGTGTGTGCATCAGCGTCTTCGCCCACGACCAGCTGCAGGCCTGCCGGACCCTCGCCTCGAAGGACCCGGAGAAGTTCGGCAAGGTCGAGTGGAGCCGTTCGCCCTCGGGGGCGCCGGTGATCGCCGGCGCCGTGGCGCACATCCACGGGCGCATCGAGCGGGAGATCGAGGCCGGCGACCACTACATCACCCTGGTGGCCGTCGACGACATCGCGGTGAGCCGGCCGGTGACGCCGCTGCTGTTCTTCCAGGGCGGCTACGGCGGCTTCTCCACGACGGGGCTGTCCGCCCACGTGGACGAGTCGCTCATCTCCGCCGTGCGGATCGCCGAGGCGGCCCGCACGCAGCTGGACCGGCTCGCGCGGCGGTTCGGGTGCTCGGCCGCGGCGCTGGTGCAGGTCAGCGCCCTGGACCAGACCATCGGCGCGACCTCCTACGGCGGGGACGCCGACGCCGACGAGCGCATCGGTGTGCGCGTGCCCCTCATCCCGCCGCTGGGCGAGGCCGCCGTGGCCTGGAGCCCGGACCAGGTGGACCGCTGGGTCTCGCGGATCCAGCCGCAGGACGAGCAGGTGGGCACCGCCTACCGCGAGGCCGCGGAGCGGGTCCGCGAGCAGGGGTACGCCATCTCCCGCGTGGACCACGACCCCGAGGGCTACGAGCGGCTGGGGGAGGCGCTGAGCGAGTACGCCGGCGGCGAGCTGACCCCGGCCCGCGACCGTGCCGTGCGCACCACCATCGCCGGCGCGAACCACTTCTTCGGCGGCTCCGTCGAGGCCTCGGAGACCGGGATCGAGCTGGCCAGCGTGGTGGTGCCCGTGTTCGCCCCGGACGCCGACGAGCCCGCCAACTCGGGCCTGGTGCTGCGCCTGTGCCACCTGCCCGCGGCGGTGGACGGCGCCACCGTCCAGGAGTGGGTCCGCGCCATGCAGGACGCGGCCGCCGAGGTCACCGAGGCGCTCCGGACCAGCGCCCGCAAGGACTACGCCCGGTACGCCGCCGCCGGGCTCCGGTACGCCTGAGCGCGGACCGGAGCAGACACGCCCCCTCCGGGGTGGGCAGCTCGCCCCGGAACAGGACCAGAGCACCACGGGAGCCCCGCATGAAGAACCCGCACACCGCCGCACCGACCGCCGTGCTTTCGCGCCCGGCGGATCCTCCGCCCGCCCCTGACGCGCCCGCGAACACGTCCTCCCCGGACCCGCGCACCCCGTCCCCCCAGGGGGCCCTCGAGCTGAGCCGGCGCCGTGCCGTGACCTGGCAGGTCGAGGGGGCCGTCGTCACAGGGGACCAGCGCGGCCGGCTGCTGGGCTTCCCCACCGCCAACGTCACGGTGCCCGACCAGCCGTGGCGCGACGGGGTCTGGGCGGCCACCGTGCAGATCGACCCGGCCCAATCCGGACCGGTGCACCTGGCCGCGGTGTCCGTCGGCCGCCGGCCGACCTACTACGGCAGGGACGGAGTGCGCCTTCTGGAGGCCCACCTGCTCGACTTCGCGGGCGACCTCTACGGGTACACCGTCCTCGTGCGGCTGCACGAGCGGCTCCGGCCGCAGCGGCGGTACTCCGGGTCGAAGGAGCTCGTCGAGCAGCTGCACCGGGACGTGGCCGGGACACGGGCCTGGGCCTCTCGCCAGGACGCCGCACGGACGCCCGACGCCTCGCCGGGTGCGCCGGAGCACGGTGCCGCGGGCGGCGGTCGACGTCGCCCGGTGCGCAAGAAGCGGCGGCTCAGCCCGGAGGACGTGCAGCACCTGCAGGAGCGGCGGCACCGGAAGCGCGAACAGCTGATCGGAGCCACGGTGCTCGACCTCAGCCGTCAGGGGCAGCCGCCCACCCACGACCTCGTGGCGCGCCGCACCGGCCTGCCGGTGGACTTCCTGCGCTCGCGGTACCCCACCGCCGAGATGCTGGCGGAGACGGTGGGCCGGGCCGGCTGACCTGCCGCAGCCGGGGTTCGCACACCCTCGACGCGCTGCTGATGACTGAGCGCATCGGTGCTGCGTCGTGCGTTGCGGCGCCCGCTGGACGCGGCGCCCGGTCCGCCCCGCTGTCCGGTGCTGCGGGAGCCCCTCCGGGGCGGCCGTCCCACCTGTGACGCTCGTCGCCGGGTGCTCGTGCACCTCGAGTGCTCTGCACGGGCGAGGATGGTCTCCATGACACGTCGCCCGCGCCGCCCCGACCTCTCGACCGACCGGGCCGGGGTGCACCCTCCCGGTGCTCGCAGGATCCCCCGCCGGCTCGTGCAGCTCTATGCCGGCCTGGTGCTCTACGGCATCACCCTGGGGATGCTCGTGCGCGCGGAACTCGGTGTCACCCCGTGGGACGTGCTGCACCAGGGACTGTCCCGGCAGTTCGGGGTGAGCATCGGCACGGTGGTGATCGTGGTCAGCGTGCTGCTGCTGCTCCTGTGGATCCCGCTGCGCGAGCGGCCCGGAATCGGCACCGTCAGCAACGCGATCGTGGTCGGGCTGGTGCTCGACGCGACCCTGGCGGTGCTGCCCCCGGTCGAGTCGATGCCGCTGCGGGTGCTGCTCGTGCTCGCCGGCGTGCTCCTCAACGCCGTGGCGACCGCCGCCTACATCGGGGTGCATCTGGGGGCCGGTCCGCGGGACGGACTGATGTCCGGCCTGGTGCGGCGGACCGGGGGATCGGTGCGCGTGGTGCGCACCTCGATCGAGGTGGTCGTGGTGCTCGCCGGGTGGCTGCTCGGCGGCACGGTGGGTCTGGGCACGGTGCTCTACGCGCTGGCCATCGGGCCGCTGGTCCAGCACCTGCTGCCCCGGCTGAGCGTCCGGCTGCACCGCTGACGCCACGGCCCGATCGGCACGCCCCCCGCCCAGGGGTCTGGCCGGGACCCAGGGGCGGGCCGCGGACCAGGGATCAGGCGCGGCGGTGGGCCCGAACCGCGGAGTGGGCCAGGCGCCGGCCGGCCTCGATCGGTGACCGGGGGGAGCCGCGGAGGAAGGCGGCCAGGGTTCCGCCGTAGGCCAGGAGGACCTCGTCCGCCAGGTCCTGGGCGCGTTCCCCGGCGAGAGGGCGGGAGAGGTGCAGGAGGCGTTCCGCGAGGAGGGCGGTGTCCGCGGCCAGGGCGTCGTCGATCTCGTCCGCGGTCTCGGGAAGCTCGGTGGCCGCGGCCAGGAAGGCGCACCAGCGTGCCGGGTGGTGCTGGTCGCTCCGGTAGACGGCCATGGCGTCGAACACCGCGAGCAGGCGCGCCGTGTCGTCGGCGGCCGCGACCACGTGCTGGTCCCAGACCGCCCGCCAGTCCGCCAGCCGGACCCGCAGCGCCTCGGCCACCAGGGCGTCCTTGCTGCCGAAGTGCGTGTACAGGGTGGCCGCCGAGACGTCCGCTTCGCGCAGCAGCTCGTCGACGGGCGTGGCTCGGATGCCGCGGTCGAACAGCACGCGGTCGGCTGTCTGCAGCAGCCGGGTGCGCGCGGGGAGTCGCTGGGCGGTGGTCACGACACCACTGTACCGGCCACTGTTTCAGAACGATCGTTCTGGTGTAACGTAACGAGCGTTTTGTCGATCGAGGTTCTGGAGGATGTCCGATGAGAGCTCTGGTGGTCAGCGGAATGGCGCTGATCGCGGCGACCTACGGGTTGGCGCGCTTCGGCTACGGGCTCTTCCTGCCCCGGTTCACCGAGGCCTTCCAGATGGGCTCGGTCGTGTCCGGGCTCATCCAGGCCGGGAGCTTCCTCTCCTTCTGCTTCGCCGCGGTGCTCGCCTCGCGCCTGGCCGCCCGCCCGCGACTGGTCGTGGTGTGCGCGGGGGCGACGGCCGCGCTGGGCTCGGCGGGGGTGGCCGCCTCGCCCACCGCGGCCGTCCTCGCGGTGAGCGTGGTGCTCGCCGGCGCCGGCGCCGGGTTCGCCACCCCGGGCCTGGTCACGCTCATCGAGCGCAACCTCGCACCGGCGCGCCAGGAGAGCGCCCAGACGGTCGTCAACGCCGGCACCGGAGCGGGCATCGTCGTCGCCGGCATCATCCTGCTCCTCGTGATCGACCAGTGGCGCCTGGGCTGGGCGCTCATGGCGGCCATGGTGGCCCTGGCCACCGTGGCCACCCTGCGCGCCGACCGGTCCGCGCACCAGGACCAGGCCACGGACCGGCCGCCACGGGCGCGGGTCCGTGATCTGGCGCCGCTGGCCTGGCCCCTCGTCGCGGCCGCGCTCGCCGGCGCCTCGAGTGCGGCGCTCTGGACCTTCGGCCGCACGGCCATGGCTGCTGCCCGCACGGGCGAGGAGACGTATTCCATCGTGGCCTGGATGGTCCTGGGGGCGTTCGGCGTGCTGGGGGCCAGCGCCGGGAAGATCGTCCAGGCCTGGAGCCTGCGGACGGCCTGGAACGTGACCGTGGTGGTCATGGCCGGCGCCACCATCCTCCTGGGCGCGGCGCCGGGCGCACCCCTCGCCGCGTACCTCTCCGTGGCCCTGTTCGGGGCCGGCTACACCGCGGTGTGCGGTGTGCTCATCCTCTGGGCCGAGCGTGTGGTTCCCGACCACGGCTCCGAGGGCACCGCCGCACTGTTCATCGCCCTCGCCGTCGGCCAGGCGGCCGGCTCGGCCGTGCTGGGCGTCCTGTTCAGCCCCGGCGCCCCGGCCCTGGCCTTCACCGTTGCCGGTGTCATCGGGATCCTCGCGGTGCTGCCGGCCACGAAGCGCTGGTCCGAGGTGCGGTCCTCCTCCGCCGCACCGGCACCGGACCCCGCAGGGCTCAAGAGGGTGAGCCGATGACGCCGGAGGGCCGTGGTCCTCGCCGTGAGCCTGTCGTGGTCCCCGCGGCCAGACCGGACCATGCGACCCCGGAGCCCTCGGTCCGCGACCGGGCCCGCACCGCCGAGGGCGCGCCGGAGCCGGTCACCGCCTCGGCGGCCGACGCCGCGGGACCGACGGGCCGTGACGTCACGGATCCGCCGCCGGCCGCCGAGCCCCTCAGGGCGAGGGGAGTGGCAGCACCGTGCGGTACTTCCCGCCCGCGCTCTGCTGCGGGGCCTCGGTGGTCATCTCCACGGTGACGTGGGCCAGGCCGAGATCGGCGAGCAGGCCGGTGATCCCCTCGCGCACCGCCGCCCGCACCGGCTCGGGGTCCGCACCGGCCGCGGGAAGCAGCCGGACCTGCAGGCTGGTCGGGGTGGTCTGGACGATCTGGAACAGCTCCACGTCCGGGGTGCGGTCGATGACGGTCCCCAGGGCCAGCGGGGGCACCGCGATCCGGCTCCGCCCGTCGTCGTCGGGGAAGGTGAGCACGTCCGAGGAGCGCCCCTGCACGCGCAGGGCCGGTGCCGGGTTCCCGCAGGTGCACGGCTCCGGCTTCATCAGGACCCGGTCGCCGACGTCGTAGCGGATGATCGGCTGGACCCGGTTGGCCAGGTTCGTCATCAGCACCGTGTGCGAGACGGTTCCGGGTGGGACGGGGTGGTGCTCGGCGTCGACCGGTTCGAGGATGAGCCAGTCCTCGACCAGGTGCAGCCAGCCCTCCGCGCAGCTGGAGGCGGCGTAGCCGGACTCGGTGCACCCGTAGACCTCCCGCACGGGCGCCCCGAAGGCCCGCTCGAGGCGGGTGCGCTCATCCGGCGGCAGGCCCTCGGCGGTGCTGAGCACCAGCGCCGGGCGCAGGCGCAGCCGCCCGGCCTCCTGCTCGGTGGCCAGCAGGCGCAGCATGCTGGCGTAGGCCCCGAGCATGAGCGGGCCGAAGGCGTTGAGCTCGGCCACCAGCTCGGGCAGCGGCCGGTGGACCGAGAGGATCCGCAGCCGGCGGTGGCGCCGCGGCCGCTCCCGCATCTCCCGGGTGCTGGTGGCCACGGCCAGGAAGTGACCGCCGGTGGCGACGACCGCGGCGAACCGGCCCCCGCGCACCGTGAGCCGCACCACGTCCCGTCCGGACAGCCAGCCCGTGGACAGCCGGGCCATCAGCCCCGAGGTCACCGCCCGGTACCGGTCGTCGAGCACGAAGACGCCCCGGGTGCCGGTGGTGCCGGCGGTGGTGGCCACCAAGTACGTCCCGGCGAACCGGTCCCCGATCCGGGCCGGGTCCGCCACGAACTCCTCGACCGCCGCCAGGGTCACCGCCGGGTCCGTGGCCACCTCGTCGAAGTGGGCCATCAGCTGCCGCTTGTCCGTCACCGGCAACGAGGTGACGTCCTCGACGCGCTCCGGCAGCCCCTGGTAGAGCCGCCGGTAGTAGGCGGAGTGCTCCCGCGCGAAGGCCACCAGCTCGGCCAAGCGCTCCCGCTGCCGCGACCGGATCGCCGCCGAGCCCTTCCGGTGGGCCCGGCGGGCGTCCCACCACACCCAGGCCGCGCTGGTTCCGCGGGCGCTCGCCGCCGTCCTCCGCCGTGTCCCCATGGCACGACTCTAGGAACCCGGTGCCGGGGGTGACAGGGCCGCCGCGCAGGTGACGGAATCAGTCCTCGGTCTCTGGGCCGGGCGGTCCGCCCGCTCGGGCCGTGCCCCGCGGAGGCGGGCGGCGCCGCCTGGGCACGAGTCCCCGCGCCCTCGTGGCCGGCGCAGTGGTCAGGTCTCCAGGAACTCCAGGACGGCCGGCCAGTGCGCCGAGGCCGGGTCGACGACGTCGAAGTGGTGGGCGCCCCGGACGATCACGGACTCCACCGGGGAGTCCGTGGTGTGCTCCACCGGCACGCGCCGGTCCCGGTCCCCGTGCAGGGCGCGCACCGTCCGGCGGCGGTCGGCCGGTGCCTCCGGCCACCGTGCGGCCGGGTCGGCGTGCGCGTAGGCCTCCGGCAGCTCCTCGGGCGTCCCACCCATGAAGTCGACCACGGCTCCCTCGCCGATCCCCTCCCGCGCACCGCGGGTCAGGTCGGCCACCGGGGCGAGGGCGCGGATGCGCGGAACCGGGCCGGCGCCGTGACCCAGCCCGGAGATGCCCCACCACAGGGCGAGGTGCCCGCCCGCGGAGTGGCCGGCCACCGTGAGGGGCAGGTCCGGGGCGGTCTCCGGGTGCCCCGCGCGCTCCAGCAGCCGGGGCAGCCGCGCGCTCAGCAGCTCCATGTCCTCCAGCGTCGCCGGGCAGGCCCCGCTCCCGCGGCGGTACTCGGGCACGAGCACCAGGTGCCCGCGCCGCGCCAGCTCCCGGGCGAGGGGGGTCGCGTGCGTCCGGTCCACCGCGCGGCGCCAGTAGCCGCCGTGCAGGAGGAGGAGGGCGCGGCGCGGGAGCGCCGTCGGGCGGAAGACGTCGACCACGTGGTCCGCGGCGGGACCGTAGGCGAGGGTCGTGTCCGGCGGCTCGGGCCGGGCGAGGAGGCCCCGGAGCGTCTCCTGCTCGGCCACGGCGGCGTCCCGGTGTCCTGCGGTGCTGTCCGTGTCCATGTCCGTTCCTCTCCTCGTCCGGCGGCCGTCCATCGGCTGTCCGGGAGCCCGTCCATCGCTCCTCCTGCCCGCCGCTAGGGTGTCATCCATGAGCATCGAGGACAGCGGCAACGGCGTCCGCGGCCGCGCCGAGACCGGTCTGCTGAACCACCAGCAGCTGATCATCACCCTGTTCGGCTTCTACGGCCGCTCCAACGGCGGCGCCCTGCCGGTGTCCGGGCTCATCCGGCTGATGGCCGACCTCGGCGTCGACGCTCCCGCCGTGCGCTCCTCGATCTCGCGGCTGAAGAAGCGCGGGGTCCTGCGCAGCGTCAAGGTCTCCGGACTCAGCGGCTACACCGTCGCCCCCGGCCTGGAGGAGACCTTCCGGGAGGGCGACGAGCGCATCTTCAGCGCCCGGCGCGCCGCGATGACCGACCACTGGATCCTGGCGGTCTTCACCGTCCCCGAGAAGCAGCGCAACCTGCGGCACCAGATCCGCAGCGGACTGATCCGCATGGGCTTCGGCGCCGTGGCTCCCGGCGTGTGGATCGCCCCCGAGCACCTGCGGGACGCCGCCCACGCCTACATGGACCGTCACGACCTCTCCCAGTACATCGACTGGTTCCGCGGCGACTACCTCGGGGCCCGCGCCATGAGCGACGCCGTCGGGCAGTGGTGGGACCTCGGGGCGCTCGAGGCGCAGTACGCGGACTTCGTGGCGCGCCACGCGCCCGTGCGCGACCGGTGGGTCGAGCACACCCGCGCGGCGGACGACGGCGAGTGCGCGGCCTTCGCCGCCTACATCCCGATGGTCACCGAGTGGCGGCGCCTGCCCTACCTCGACCCCGGGCTGCCGCTGGAGATGCTGCCCGAGGGGTGGCGGGGCCTGGTGGCCGAGCAGCTGTTCGGGGAGCTGCACGGTCTGCTCAAGGCGCCCGCCGACGCCCACGCGCACCGCGTCCTCGCCGGCGACGAGTAGCGACGGTTGCCGGACGGCGCCTACGCCTCGTCCTGGATCACCGCGACGCCCTGGATCTCGATCAGGGCCTCCTTCTGCCACAGCCGGCTGACGCCGATCCCCGCCATCGCGGGGTAGTCGCGTCCGGCCATCTCACGCCACAGCCGGCCGATCTCCCGGCCGTGCGCCATGTAGTCGTCCACGTCGGTGAGGTAGATCGTCACGCTGACGAGGTCCCGCGGCTGACCGCCCGCCTCCTCGAGGGAGGTGAGCACGTTGCGGAAGGCCTGGACGAACTGCTCGACGATCCCGCCGTCCACGATGCGCATGTCCTGGTCGAGGGCGGTCTGTCCGCCCAGGTAGACGGTGCTGCCGGCGCGCACGGCGTGGGCGTAGCCGGAGGGCGCGGGGAGGGCCGCGGGGTTGACGGTCATGTTCTGCATGGTGGTGGCTCCGTTCTGTCGGGATGTCGGGATCTCGGCGGTCGGTCGGGGCTGCGGGGTGGGGAGAAAACCTCTGGCACAGCCCCTGTGACCCGTGTTACATTCACTCTACGTGACGGTCGTCATAAAAGCGACATACGCAACGAGGGAGGACATCCGATGAGCACGGTCAGCGAGTACCGCACCGAGGGTGACAACAGCGTCTACGCCGGGGCCGACGGGCGCGTGGTCCCGGTCGTGACCCGGGCGGGCCACGAGGACACCAACACCGCCCAGTCCGGCGACTGCGTGCGGGTGTCCGGCGTGAGCATCCAGCACACCCCGGCCACCAAGATCTGGTTCGGCCAGGTCTCCAACACGCCGGGCTACCGCTCCCTGCCGCACCACCACGGCGAGGCCGAGACCGGCGGCTACGTCCTCAGCGGCCACGGCCGGATCTACTTCGGCGAGGGCTACCAGGACTTCATCGACATGACCGCCGGCGACTGGGTCTTCGTCCCGCCGTTCATGCCCCACGTCGAGGCCAACATGTCCGTCACAGAGGACCTCGTGTGGCTCACCGCCCGCACGCCCGAGAACCTCGTGGTCAACCTCGAGGACGTCCCCGACGAGTCCCTCGCGGACTACCGGCGGGTCTGAGGCCACCATGACCACCACCGTGAGCCCCACCTCCGCGACCTTCACGGCGGCCATGGACCTCCGGCCGGCCGAGGCGCAGCACTACGACGACGCCTGGACCGCCCGGACCCAGTACGTCCCCTGGCCCAAGGCCTTCGGCGGGGACATGGTCGCCCAGGCGGCCGCCGCCATGATGCGCTCGGTGGGCGAGGACCGGGTGCTGCACTCGATGCACAGCTACTTCATGCGCCCTGTCGACATCGGAGCGGACGTCCGGTACGAGGTCGAGCGGGTGCGCGACGGCCGCGGCTACTCGACCCGGCACGTGCGGGCCTTCCAGAACGACAAGGCCGTCTACGACGCCACCGGCTCCTTCCACGTCCCCGAGGACGGGCCCGACGACGCCCCGGCCATGCCGCAGGTGCCCGCGCCGGAGACGCTGCCGCCCTCGGCGGAGGTCCTCTCCGGCGTGGACGGCCCGGCGGCCGAGTACTGGGGGCACGGGCGCTCCTTCGACATGCGTCATGTCGACGGCCCTCTCTACGTCGACGCGGCCCCGGGCACCGAGCCCCGCCAGGCCGTGTGGGTGAAGGCCTTCGACCGGCTCCCCGACGACCCCGACCTGCACCGGGCCGCCCTGGCCTACGTGTGCGACTACACGATCCTGGAGCCGCTGCTGCGTGCCCAGGGCCTGAGCTGGGCCGCCCCCGGACTGCAGACCGCCAGCCTCGACCACTCCCTGTGGTTCCACCGTGACGGCCGGGCCGACGAGTGGGTGCTCTACGTGCAGGACGCCTGCTCCCTGCAGCGCAACCGGGGTCTCGTCCGCGGCCAGTTCTTCGACCGCGGCGGGCGTCTGCTGGCCACCGTGGCCCAGGAGGGCATGATCCGCCCCGGCGCCTGAGACCGCCCCACCGGCGCGCACCGCGCGCCACGAGACATCCACCGCTGCACCAGACGACGAAGAGGACACCATGCAGCTCTCTCCCTCCGCGCACCAGGACACCTTCGCGCGGGACAACCTGCCCCCGGCCGAGCAGTGGCCGGTCCTGGAGTTCACCCTCCCCGAACTGCAGTACCCCGACCGGCTCAACGCCGCCTCCGTGCTGATCGACGACGGAGTCCGGGTCTTCGGAGCGGATCGTCCTGCCCTGCACACACCCGACGGCGAGACGTGGACCTACGGCGACCTGCAGCGGCGGGCCGACCAGGTGGCGCAGGTGCTGACGGAGGACTGCGGAGTCGTCCCCGGCAACCGCGTCATGCTGCGCGCCCCCAACAACCCCTGGCTGGTCGCCTGCTGGCTGGGCGTGCTCAAGGCCGGCGCCGTGGTGGTCACCACCATGCCCATCCTGCGCTCCGAGGAGGTCCTGCAGCTCGTCGAGCGCACCCGGCCCACCGTGCTGCTGAGCGACGTCCGCTTCCTGGCGGACCTCCCGCAGGCCCTGGGCGAGGACGTCCGGCTGGTGCCCGTGGGCGGCGACGACCCCGACGACCTCGTCCAGCGCTGCGCCACCAAGTCCGGACGGTTCGAGGCCGTGCCGACCGCCGCCGACGACGTCGCCCTGCTCGGCCCGACCTCCGGCACCACCGGGGTCCCCAAGATCACGATGCACTTCCACCGGGACGTGCTCGCCAACGCGGACACCTTCGCCCGGCACATCCTGAAGCCCCGGGCCGACGACGTGTTCGCCGGCTCTCCCCCGCTGGCGTTCACCTTCGGCCTGGGCGGGCTCGTGGTCTTCCCGCTGCGCTTCGGCGCCTCCAGCCTGCTGACCGAGCGCAACACTCCGCTCGAGCTGGCCCAGCTCGTCCACGACCGCGGCGTGACCGTCCTGTTCACCGCTCCCACCGCCTACCGGGCTGTCCTCAAGGAGAACCAGGAGGCCCTCCTGGCCGGGCTCCGCACGGCGGTCTCCGCGGGGGAGCACCTGCCGGCGCAGACGTGGCGGGAGGTCAAGGAGCGGACGGGCCTCGAGCTGATCAACGGCATCGGCGCCACCGAGCTGCTGCACGTGTTCATCTCCGCGGCGGGGGAGGACATCCGTCCCGAGGCCACCGGCAGGCCCGTGCCCGGATACCGCGCCACGATCCTGGACGAGGACGGCCGGGAGCTCGGTCCCGGCCGGATCGGGCGCCTGGCCGTGATCGGCCCGACCGGCTGCCGGTACCTCGACGACGAGCGGCAGCTGAACTACGTCGTCGACGGCTGGAACGTCACCGGGGACACCTTCCTGCAGGACGAGGACGGCTACTTCCACTACCAGGCCCGCACCGACGGGATGATCGTCTCCGCCGGCTACAACATCGGCGGCCCCGAGGTCGAGAACGCGGTCAACCTCCATCCCGACGTCGTGGAGTCCGCGGTCGTCGGCCGTCCGGATCCCGAGCGCGGCAGCGTGGTCTGCGCCTTCGTGGTGCTGCGCGACGGCACGGCCGGGGACGACGCCAAGCGGCGCGAGATCCAGGACTTCGTCAAGCAGACCATCGCGCCCTACAAGTACCCGCGGGACGTCCGCTTCGTGGACGAGCTGCCCCGCAATCCCAGCGGCAAGCTCCAGCACTTCCGGCTGCGTCGCCAGATCGAAGCAGAAGCCGGCCAGCTCGCCGGAACCACGGCGTCCTGAGCCCCCAGAATTCCCGTCCTGAGAGAGGAACACTGACATGAAGATCGCCATCGTGGGCGGAGGCCCGGGCGGGCTGTACTTCGCCGCCCTCATGAAGCAGCTGGACCCCGCGCACCAGGTGACCGTCTGGGAGCGCAACGCCCCGGA
The DNA here is from genome assembly GCF_947500125.1 of uncultured Kocuria sp. Classification (GTDB taxonomy): domain Bacteria; phylum Actinomycetota; class Actinomycetes; order Actinomycetales; family Micrococcaceae; genus Kocuria. Next base: position 16,827 of record NZ_CANMRA010000044.1, read on the forward strand.
CGACACCTTCGGCTTCGGCGTGGTCTTCAGCGACGAGACCCTCGGCGGGATCGAGAACGCCGACACCGTCGTCGCCGGTGCCATGGCCGAGCGGTTCGCCCGCTGGACCGACATCGACATCCACTTCCAGGACGAGATGACCACGGTCGGCGGACAGGGGTTCGCGGCCATGAGCCGCAAGGAGCTGCTCGAGATCCTGCAGCACCGCTGCGCGCAGCTCGACGTGGACCTCCGCTTCCGCACCATGGCCCCCGACGTCGAGGAGCTCCGTGCGGACTACGACCTCGTGCTGGCCGCGGACGGGATCAACTCCGGGATCCGCAACCGCTTCCCCGAGGTCTTCCGGCCCACCCTGGACCCGCGGAAGTCCAAGTTCATGTGGCTGGGCACCGACCTGGTCTTCGAGGCGTTCAAGTTCTTCGTCAAGGAGACGGAGTGGGGCGTCATGCAGATCCACGGCTACCCCTACTCCGACGAGGGTTCGACCTTCATCGTGGAGATGCACGAGGACGTGTGGCGGGCCGCCGGCTTCGACGCGACCGAGGACCAGGTGTTCCCCCCGGGGGTCAGCGACGAGGAGTCCGTGGCCCGGGTGGCCGAGATCTTCGCCGAGGAGCTGCAGGGCCACGAGGTGCTCACCAACAACTCCAAGTGGATCAACTTCACCACCGTGCGCAACGAGAACTGGCGCCACGACAACGTGGTCCTGCTCGGCGACGCCGCCCACACCGCCCACTTCTCGATCGGCTCCGGGACCAAGCTCGCCATGGAGGACGCCCTCGCCCTGGCCGCGTGCCTGCACGAGCACGCCGAGGTCGCCGACGCGCTCGAGGCCTACGAGACGGAGCGGCGCCCCGTCGTGGAGTCCACCCAGCGCGCCGCGCAGGCCTCGCTGGAGTGGTTCGAGACCATCGGCCAGTACAAGGACCAGGAGCGGGTGCAGTTCTGCTTCAATCTGCTCACCCGCTCCCGCCGGATCACCTACGACAACCTCAAGCTGCGGGACCCGGACTTCGCCGCGGAGGTGGACCGGGCCTTCGCCGAGGAGCAGGGCCTCGACCAGGTGGCTCCGGCCATGTTCCAGCCGTACCGCATCGGCAGCCTGCAGCTGAAGAACCGTGTGGTCGTCTCCCCGATGGACATGTACTCGGCCGTGGACGGGGTGCCCGGGGACTTCCACCTCGTCCACCTGGGCGGCAAGGCCATGGGCGGGGCCGGCCTGGTGATGACCGAGATGGTGTGCGTGTCCGCGACCGGGCGCATCACCCCCGGCTGCACCGGTCTGTGGACCGACGAGCAGTGCGACAGCTGGGGCCGGATCGTCGACTACGTCCACGAGCGCTCCACCGCCGCCATCGGCGCGCAGATCGGCCACTCCGGGCGCAAGGGCTCCACCCGGCTCATGTGGGAGGGCATCGACCAGCCCCTGGCCGAGGACAACTGGGAGACCGTGGGTCCCTCCGCCGTCCCCTACGGCGAGGGCAGCGCGGTCCCGCGGGAGATGGACCGGGCCGCCATGGACGAGGTGAAGCAGCAGTTCGTGGACGCCGCCCGGCGTGCCGCCGAGGCCGGCTTCGACCTCCTCGAGGTCCACGCCGCCCACGGCTACCTGCTCTCCTCCTTCCTCTCGCCCGTCGCCAACCACCGCACCGACGAGTACGGGGGCGCCCTGGAGAACCGGCTGCGCTATCCCCTGGAGGTCTTCGACGCCGTGCGCGCCGTGTGGCCGGCCGGCAAGCCGCTGCTCGTGCGCCTGTCCGCGGTGGACTGGCTGCCCGACGGCAACACGGTCGAGGACGCCGCCGAGATCGCCGGGGCCTTCATCGCCCACGGAGCCGACGGCATCGACGTCTCCAGCGGCCAGATCGCCCAGGAGGAGAAGCCGCAGTTCGGCCGCAGCTACCAGACCCCCTTCGCGGACGTCATCCGGCACCGGGTGGCCAAGGACGCGGGTGCGGCGGTCATCGCGGTCGGGGCCATCTCCACCTACGACGACGTCAACTCGATCCTGCTCGCCGGCCGCGCCGACCTCTGCGCGCTCGGGCGGACCCACCTCTACGACCCGCAGTGGACCCTGCACGCCGCCGCGGAGCAGGACTACCGCGGCCCCGGGGTCGAATGGCCGCAGCAGTTCCGGGCCGGGCGGCGCAAGCCGCCGTCGGCGCGCACGGACGCGGTCAGGCCCCGGCTGTCGCTGGTGCGCGACCCGCTCGCCGAGGAACTGCCCACCCACGTCCGCTGGACCCCCCAGCGGATGGGCCAGCCCGTCGGCTGACCCGGCGAACGCCCCGCGCAGGCTGCGGCGCCGAGAGCGGGCCGGGGACCCCCGGCCCGCTCTCCTCATGCCCCGCTCCCGTTCCCGTTCCCGCTCCCGTTCCCGACGACGTCGTTCCCGCTCCCGCGCCCGCTCCCACGATTCCCGGAGGTACCCCGTGGACACCCCGATCGCCACCGCCACCGCTGTCCGCCGCGTCGAGTGGGTCGACACCGACGCCGCCGGCCACCAGCACAACTCCGCCGTCCTGCGCTTCGTCGAGGCGTGCGAGGCGCAGCTGTTCCGCGACCTCGGCATCACCAGCTACTTCGGCCAGGCCCCGCGCGTCCGGCAGGAGATCAACTACCGGGCCAAGCTCTGGTTCGGGCAGGAGGTCACCACGGAGGTGTTCCTGGACCGGCTGGGGGAGTCGTCCATGACCTTCTCCTTCCGCGTCTGGGGCGAGGAGTTCCAGGGCGCTCCCCGGCGCGTGGCCGCGGACGGCCTGTTCGTCACGGTGTGCGTGCCCTCCGGGGCGGAGGCCTCCGCGCCCTGGCCGGCGGAGATCCGGGACCACCTGCTGACCGCGGTCTCCTGAGCTTCCCGGACAGCCGAGCTCCCCGGACATCTCCAGCGGGCAGCAGCCAGCAGCCAGCAGCCAGTGGACAGCGGACGGCCCCCGGCGCAGCGCCGGGGGCCGTCCGCTGTCCGGGGTGCGGTCAGTGGCCCTTGAAGGCCTCCGCCAGCCACCACGCCCCGCCGTCGGAGACAATGCGCGCGTCGACCACGAGCGGCCGGTCGCGCGGTCCGTCGACCCACGCGGAGACCGCGGCGAGATCCTCGCGGGTCCGGACGACCACGCCCGCGGCGCCGTGGCCGCGCGCGATCGAGGCGATGTCCGTCACCGGGAAGCGGACGATCTCCAGATCCTCGTCGTCGGCGTCGAAGTGGTGCACCTCGGCGCCGTACGCGGAGTCGTTGTAGACGACGACCACCAGCGGGACGGCCTCCCGCACGGCCGTGTCCAGCTCCGAGATCGCCATCATGAACCCGCCGTCCCCGGTGCCGAGCACCGGGAGCCGGTCCGGCCGGGCCGTGGCCGCGCCGATGGCCGTGGCCAGGCCGAGACCGATCGACTGGAACGCCTGGGTGAAGCAGAAGCCGAACTCGTCCGGGACCCGCAGGTACGCGCTGGGGTAGCCCATGAAGTTCCCGGAGTCGACCGCAACGATCCGCTCCGCCGGCAGGATGGTGTCGAGCTCCCTGCTCAGCACGCGCGGGTCGATGCCGTCCGCCGTGGAGAGGTCCTCGGTCTCCTCCGAGTTCCACCGTGCATGGGCGGCGATCCGGGCTGCCGTCTCGGAGGTGCGACGTCCTGTGCTGTGGTGCCCGGAGGCGGTGAGCGCCTCGAGCGCGGCCGCGGCCGTCTCGGCGCAGTCGCCCAGGACGCCCAGGTTGATCGGCCGGTTGGCGCCCAGCGACGCGTCCTCGACGTCCACCTGGACCACGGTGGTGCCTGCCCCGATGAGGGAGCCGTGCCGCATGGTCCACATGTTCAAGGTGCAGCCCCAGCCGACGACGAGGTCCGCGTCCTGGATCGCCGCCGCGGTGAACGGCGAGGAGAAGCCGCCGGAGATGCCGAGGTCGAAGGGGTCGCCGGCGAACAGGCCGTGGGCCACGGCGGACGTCGCGAGCAGCGCCCCGCAGCTCTCGGCGAGGACCGCGATCTCGGGGCCCGCGCCCCGCCCGCCGCGTCCTGCCACGAAGACCGGCCGCTCGGCGACGCGCAGCAGGTCCGCCAGACGAGCGACGGCGGCGGCGCTCGGCCGGACCGGCTGGGGCGGATCCAGGGCCGGCACGGAGTTCGTCGCGGTGGACTCGACAGGAACGGCCTGGAGGTCGGTGGGGACCGAGAGCACCACGGTGCGCCGCTCGTTGACGGCGGTGCGGTAGGCGCGGACCGTGTCGGCCACGGCGCTCTGCGCCGAGTGCACCCGCTCGGCGACCGCCCCGACGCTGCGGGCCAGGCCGTCCTGGTCGATCCTGAAGTTGGACCGCACAGCCGCAGCGGCACTGTCCGCGGTCAGCACGATCATCGGCGTGCGGCTCTTGGCGGCCTCGCCGATCCCGGTCACGGCGTTGGTCAGCCCGCAGCCCTGGTGGGTCGAGACGATGCCGACCCGGCCGGACATCCGCCCGTAGGCGTCGGCCATGGTCGCCGCCCCGCCCTCGTGACGGGCGGCGGTGAACGGCACTCCGCGCCGGCGCAGGGCGTTGGTCAGGGTGAAGTTGCCGCTGCCGACCACGCCGAAGACGTGGCCCGCGCCCAGCTGCGCCAGGGTGTGGCCGACCAGTTCGGCGACGGTGCCGGCCGGGCGGGGCGCCGGCCGCTCGGTCCCATCGGGGCCGTGGTGCTCGAGCGTGCTCGTGGTGGTGGTCATGACGTCACTCCTTCGGGTGCAGAGCCGGGGGGGGGGGGGGGGGGGGGGGGGGGGGCCCGGGGGGGGGGGGGGGGGGGGGGGGGGGGGGGGGGGGGGGGGCCGGGGCCCCCCCCCCCCGCCGGGGAGTGCTCAGACGAGGACCAGCACCACCCAGATGCCGAGGCTGCCGAGCGCGAGCATCGCGACCGCGG
>NZ_CANMRA010000045.1 GCF_947500125.1 uncultured Kocuria sp.
GACTACATCGACCTGAAACGCCAACAGCCCCGATGACCTCGATCACCGAAGAAACGGATAACGCACTTTCCCATCAAGGACAAACTGCCCCTCACCCGGTGTCCATCACCGACCGGAAACTGTACAGCGGCACCCCCGGGCCTCGGCTGTACCCGCCCGCGGGCAAGCCAGATCAAGACGTCACCTGATCGCGCGGCAGTCCCCACTGTCATTCGTCGGGCTGCTCGTGGCCGGGTAAGTGCGCAACATGCCAATATCTCGTAAACCGTGGTATCCGTTTCCTTGCCCGCGCAGCAGTGAAATCCGTGTCCACTGCGTTGATAATCTCTGGTTGCTGCCAGTCGCTGATCGTTTTCGGGGTCTCATCGCGCAACCATGCTCGCAGACGCTCGAGAACCGGCTGTGTTGCTTGATCGACGATGTCTTCACTCGCGGAAATCAGCTCAGCGAAGCGTTGCGCAAACGCATGAGGCATCGGATGGATGAGCGTCACACCGATGACGTCCACGCCGTGGCCTTCGTCATTGAGGATCGCGACTGGTAGAGGCATGACCAACTCGGATTGGGAGTGCGCAATGGTGGTATTGCGGTACTTCCGGATCCTGTCGTGCACCGAGCGGAGGTTGGGTGGCAGGCTAGGAATTTCAGGCATTTCGTCGAGGCGGGCCCGTACGTTGGAAATGATGAACGGACGCACGTATGCGGTGACCGCGTGTGATGTTAGCGGTTCCCACAGACTGGAGCCCTCACCGGCGTCGAAGGCACATCCGAGGGCGTGCGCGGCCTCCGAAAGATCATTGGCGTGACTGGTGAGCTCAACCAGTAGCCTGGCATCGGGTGTATCGGGTAAGACCGCGATTCGGGGTTGTGGCATATTCACGAGGTTTGCGGCTCCTCCTTCCCTGGTCAACACGCCACTCCTTGTCAGGTTTCGCTGCCCGTCCGCGTCGTACTCCCTGTCCGAACCAATCGAGGGCAGATCAAACAGGAGAACTGCCATGAGCCTTCCGGGGCTCAGCACCCTCAACGCCACCTGTCGGTGCGGCAGTCCTGTCCCTCACGTGAACGTGAAGGCGGGCTCATGATCGGGGTAGCTCGCCAAGTGGTATGCAGTGCTTTAGCTATCCCGGCATCCGGAGGTAGGGGGATGCCTTTGCTGAGGCGCTACTGGCAATCCTGAATCTCGGGGTGGTTCTCTATGACCCACTTGGCCATCCGACGCTTCCGCCCTGCGATGAACTCCAACGTGGCCTCCCGGCCCCAGCGACGCCAAGCTTCTTCGGCGGTGATTGGAGTGTGGCGGCCACGATCGCCGGGTGGTCGATGCGCCAAGGCCTCCCGGACCGGTCGTGATCGGCCAACCCTTCGATGCCGGTTTCGGTGTAGCAGTAGCGCCAGGCGATCACGGTTGTGCGGGTGGCCCCGACCTTCTCGGCGATGTTCGTGTTAGAAGTCCCGTCCGAGGGCAACATCGCGATCAGCGCCCGATGCGACAACCCGGCCGGCACCGAAGTGGACCGCACCAGCCGGGTCAGCTTCTCCCGATTGCCCTTACGCAAATACAGCGGGGACGCAGGATGGTTCGCCATAACCCATGGTCCCATCCCGCCAAAATTTTAGATCTTTTAGCTACGGGCCAATGGCCGATATCTCAAAGTAGTCCACCGGGTCACAGGACATGCATAAGGAAAGAGGTCCCTGGTCACATGTGTGCCCAGGGACCTCTTCGCTACCCCACCATCACAAACACCCCCTGGGACGCTGGCCGACATCCCCGCAAGCGCACGGAAATCTTCAAACCGATGCCATTGCTCGGAGATTTGACGGTTCACCTCCACCGATGCGAAGAAATGCACTGATCTTGAATGAAATGCCATAGGGTGCGCGAGCCATCCCCGCAGGAAGCAGGGAATGCAGGGAATGCAGAATTCTGACGCCAGATCGATTGCGATGTTGGGTACACCCCCGCTGGCGCGGGAAAATGGTCTGACGCGTTGGCTCCACCTTTCCACCAGAATCACCCCTACTGTCGCAAGGAAATAAAGAGTTTGTCACCCTTCCTGATCTCCCACATGGGTCCATCTCCGCTTGCGTGGGGTAGGACGGTCCAGCATTTTCTGGAGCAACTCAAGCCGAACCCGACATCCCCGCATGTATGGGAAACAGGAGGGCACCGTTTACCGCATTCACGACGGCAGGCCCCCTAGGTGCGCAGGGAAGAGCTCTATGGGTGTATGAAAGTGATGGTCAATGGTTCACCCCCGCGGTCGCGGGGAGGTAGTGCTCATGTCCCAGGACCATGCCGTGAAAGGCGGCTCCCCCGCAATAGCGGGGGACGAGCGTCCAGCATTTCCAGCACTGCCCATCAGGTGGCTTCACCCCCGCCGGTGCGGGGAAGGCAGAGAAGCCTATGCATGACACCAGCAGGATCGGCCCACCCCGCATGTGCAGGTAATAGGAAAAGCTAAGTGCGTCTTGTGCGATTCCTTCATTTTGAGTTACCCCTGTAAGGAAGGACCATTAAGACGTGCAAATGCCAGTGTCAACCAAGTTCACCCCCGCAGGCGCGGGGAATGGGTGACGATGAGCTCTGCCCCACCTTCATGGAACGGATCACCCCCGCTAGTTCGAGGAATAACGGCCCAGCAGTTCCCGGAGCCATTTAGGCCGAAGGAATCACCCCCGCAGGCGCAGGGATAAAGTATTAAACGCCTCCGTCCCACATTCCACCACCGGATCGTCCTTGCGTGTGCAGAAGAACGAGTCGGTACTGTCGGCAACGCCCGTGCTTTCGGATTCGCCCCCGCTTGCGTGAAGAGGAGACACTGAAGGTTTGCTTCACATTGCTTTACGTTGATCCATCCCCGCGTGCGCGGGGAAAGGCCTGCGGCATAAATCGTTGCGGCTGCGGGCTTAGGTCCATCCCCGCTAGTGCAGGGAATAAAGAGGATTTACTCGAGACAGGTGTGGCCCATGGTTTCACCCCCGCGAGTACGGGGAAAGCACGAGGTCGAAGTCATTGCCCCTGGTGCAGACGGTTCACCCCCGCATACACGGGGAAGTTCGATATGTGGATATAAATGGCGTCCTTACCCGGGTTCACCTCCGCTTTCGCGGGGAAGGTCCTGAAGGGTCATCTTTGGTGGTGTTATGAGGTTTTCAAGCAACGGTCTAGGTCGTATTGACGGCAATGGATGGAGAGTATCAGCAGGTGGTCATGGTGAGTCCGAGGTCTTGTCGGTAGGTCCCGGGTCCGGGGCCGTTGACGGTCAGGATCTGCACCCCACGGAGGGGGCCACGGTCCCAGGGGGAGTCGTCGAGTTGGTCCCGGAGGGCGCGCCAAGTAGCGGTGGCGGTGGAAAGGGACAGCTGTTGCCGGCGCCAGTGCTGCACATTGCGGTACTCCACGGCCGGACGGGTGGTGTCGGCCAGGGCGATGGTGATGGACTCAGGGCCGTTGCGGGTGTGTGGGGTCTCGGTGGCGGAGTCCAGCAGTTCCCCTCCGGTGCGATAGGCCCGCAGCCCTGACCCCCAGGGCTTGCCCAGTGCGAGGTTGGTGGCTTTCGCCGCGTCCTGCTCCCGTAGTTGCTCCTGGGCGACCGTGGCCGCCTCCCACCAGTCAGCCTCTTCCCCGACAAGCCCTCCGGGACCCGGGCCGTAGACGTCTTGAACGAGAGTGGGGATGTCGATTGGCAAGGTGAGGGTGGTGCGGCGGCGCAGGACGTCCCAGGTGCGCAGCATCGTGGCGGGGGCTTGGGTTTCGTAGACGTACGAGGTGTCCTTGAAGTCCGGGCGTTTCCCGGGGCCGTGGCGCGGCCAGGAGACCACCATGGTCGGGTCCTGGCCCCAGGCGGGGCGGGGATTGGTGTGGCGGTGCAGTCGCCCGCAGCGTTGGAGAAGGAGGTCCATGGGGGCGGCTTCGGTGACGATGAGGTCGAAGTCGATGTCCAGGGACTGCTCGATCACCTGGGTGCCCACCAGCAGGTGCAGCTGTTCTCGGCGCCGGCCCTGCCCTGGACCTTTGCCGTAGGTGGCCAGCACCCGGGCTTCGATGGCGGCCCGGTCCGCTCGGGTGAATCGAGAGTGCAGCAGCGTCACATCTGCTACCGGGTAAATCTCCCGCAGGAGTTGGTAGGTGTCCTGGGCGGTGGTGACGCTGTTGCAGATGATTGCCGCGCAACCGGTGTGCTCGGTGACTCGAGAACTCACTGTACGAGTGAGGGCCTCGGGGCCGTACCGGGAGCCTTGGTGAGTGGCGATGAGCGCCACGGTCTTGACGATTCCCTTTGCCCGGATGGGATGGACGTCGACGGGATCGGTCGCCGCGTCTACCCGGGACACGCAGGGGTAGGCGGTTGGGAAGCCGGGCAGGTCCTCAGGGTGGACGGTGCGGCCGAGGAGGCCGCTGCGGTAGGCGGCCACTAGCCGGCGCTTGGTCTCTTGGGGCAGGGTGGCCGAAAGGATGATCACCGGGCACCCCAGGTGCGCCAGCCAGCGCAGGGCGTCAGTGAGCAGGGTCGAGGTAAACGTGTCGTAGGCGTGGACCTCGTCGAAGACCACCACCCGCCCGGCCAGACCGGCGATGCGGGCCTGCCCGTACTTTACCGGCTGGGCGGCCATTAGTACCTGGTCGATAGTGCCCACCCCGATCTTGGATAGCAGGGCTCGCCGGGGGCCGCGGAACCAGGAGGACGCTTCAGTCGCGCGGATGAACCCGACGTCGGCGGCGCCGGTGTCCGGTTCCAGGTCCTCCCAGTCGGAAACGTTGAGAATTGGGGTGTATCCGCCCATCCCGGCTCGAGCCATCCAGGCGCCGACCCGGGTGTGCATGGCCTTGGCGGTGGCCATGGTGGGCAGGGCGACGTAGAGCCCGTCGGCGCCCTTGCGCGCAAACTCGTGGGCGGCCCACAGGGCGGCCTCGGTCTTTCCGGCCCCCATCTCCTCCTCGATCAGGATCATCGTCTCCAGTACGGCGTCCTGGGCCATGGTGCCGACGGTGGCCTGCACCGGGGTGGGAGAGGGATCGCTTACCCCGGGGAAGTTGAACAGCTCCCCGAAGTCTTTGGGGCCGGCTGGCACCCACCCGTACAGATACGTGTCCTGCACCGCCTGGGCAGCATGGGGCCGGGCGCAGCCAGCTAGGTACTGGACCGGGCTCATCGTGGCCGCAGTGTAGGGGAAGTTAGCAGGGTTGGAGCCTACCCAGTCGGCGGCCTTGATAAACCCGGCCACCTGGAGCGTCAAGGCAGCTGTGGGTGCTTTGGTGTCCGTGAGCCCGGTGGTGGCCCCGAGCAAGTCCCGGATGGTGGTGAACAGCTGCTTCCGCGCCTGGTGCCACACCTGATGGGTTTCCCACCCGGGCAGGGGCGGGCCGAAGGCGGCCTCCAGGGACTCGTGCTCTCGGCGGTCGATGATCAGTTGACCGTGCTCCACGTTGGCGGCCGCGGCCCAGGTGCGCGCGGTGGCCTCGGGGACCCCGGCGTCCTGGAGTAGGCAACTGAGCGCTCCCAGCCCGATCGCCTCATGTGTGGTGTCGCGGTTCTCCCGCACCGCGAGGGCGGCCACCGCCGGGGTGCAGGCGGCCGGGGCCTGGGACTGGAAGGACCAGGACGCCTTACCCAGATCGTGCATCGCGGCCAGGACGGCGAACCATGCCCTGCCCATGCCGGGATCTAGGAGGCCCAGAGTGGTGGTGAGGTCGGTGCGGAACCGGGCCGGGACGTAGTGGTCCCACAGCTCTTCGGCAACCGCGGCCACGTCCAGCAGGTGCCACAGCAGCGGATGCGTGGTGACGGATCCGCCGGTGGCCTGCCGATCGGTCTTACCCCAAAGCTCAAGGATGTCCATGGGCGCTTGCGGCTCAGATGCGGGGCTGGAGCTGGAGCAGGCCCATCCCGAAGGACTTTCCTCGTCCCACCCCGCGGACAATCAGTTCCTGGAACAACTCGGGGTCCCTGACCTGGAGGGTGCCGCGGTAGGAGACGGCGCCCAAGGTCAGGCCCCGGGTGCGGGAGGTTAGCGGGCCCTCGTTGTCGATAGCCAGGTCCACCTCGCCCCAGACTGGGTCGTTAGCGTAGGTGAAGGCCCCCTTGGACTGGCGCAACAGCCACTCGGCTTGCTGGTCATATTCCAGGAGGGGGCGCCGGCGGCGGGTGTCGTTCTCCATCCAGGTGGGGTTCAGGCGGGCTCGGAACGCCCACAGCGACCCGGCGGTGACCTTATCGGCCCACTGCTCGCCCATGGGAATCGGGCCCTTTACCTCCAGGGCCTCCTCGACCTGGGCATAGCGGGCAGGGTCCCAGTCCCCAGTGCACTGCACGGAGACGATTGGGCGGGCCTGAGCAACTCCGTCCATTCGCCACAGCAGATGGGCGTCGCGGGGGGAGGCTTCGGGTGGGAGGGCCAGAGCGGTGACCTTGTGCATCAGGTCCAGGTCGCGCACTAGCTTGTAGGTACCTCGGTGCTGGGGGTCCAGGATCAGCCGGGCCAGCTGAAGATTGGCCAGGGGGCTCATGCGCTTACCTCCACCGGTGGGGCTGGCACCTGGTAGCTGCGCACATAGCGGGGCAGGTAGGAGCGGGTGTGGGTGCCAAAGTCCAGGGGGTGGTCAAACTGGGCCCGGCCCCCGCCGTCGCCGGGCACCGAGGGCACGGTGACCTTCACGGGTGCGGCCGGGTCGGCCAACCGGTGCGCCGGGTAGGTTTCCAGCATGCGCACCGGGTCCCCGCGGTGCAGTCCAGCTAGCACCGGCACGGCCGGCGGGCAGGCCCTCCGGCCGAGGTACAGTGCCCGGGCCGGGCGATGTAGCGCTGCCGCGGCTGCCTCCATCACGGTCTCCTCGCCCCACAGGGCGGCGGTGAACGAGGCCCCGGCCAGGTAGTGCTTGTGCAGCTCTTTCCCACCTTCCAGGACATCCTTGAACGCCCGGGTCCCGCCGCGTGTGGTGTACTCCTTGCGGGCGATGATGCCCCCGACGGTGCCGGCGGTCTGGTAGTCACGCATCAGTTGCCCGGGAACGTCGGTGCGCACCGCGAAGTGCAGAGCCGCTAGGTCCTCCACGGATTGGTCGCGGGTGCGGCCCATGGCATTGGCGATCAGGCCCACAATCCCGGAGAAGGACGGCTCGTTGAGCGTGGTTTTAACGGTGCCCTGCGCGTTGGTGCCCCAGGACTGCAGCAGGGCGTCCAGGCGCAGGAGCAGGACCAACTGGTCGGGCTCAGGCATCGAAGGCGGCCTCCATCGCCCGGTCCAGGGCCTCATCCAAAGTGGTGCAGGAGCGGGCACCGTCGAAGTCGAAGCCTTCTACATCGGGGTGGGCAAGCAATAGGAATGCCTCCAACTCGTCCCCGTAGGCCCGCCGCCAGGTGTTCCAAGTTTCCTGGAGCCGCTGCACGGACCCGGTGAGGTAGGTGTCGCGCACGGAGTCGCTGAACGCGTCAGTGAACATCCTCGGCAGGTCGGAGGCGACCACGAGCACCAGGGACGGATCAGTGTAGGGGGCAGTGCGGTGCTCCATGGCGGCCGGACGCAGCCGGGCGAATTGCTCGAGGAACGTCATGGCTCCCTTGCGGGCGGCGAAGGGGTCCGCGGCCAGCGGGCCGGCGGCCAGGTCAGTGGTGTTCACGGTGGCGTAGCGGTAGAACAGCCCGGAGTTGAACACCTGCACGCCCATGTTCGCGGACCCGCCGTGACCTTGGGTGGGGTCGTCATCGGTAGCGACCCAGAAGTCGGCCTGGGACTCGTCGGCGTGGGTGGTCATTGCATGAGCCACGGAGGCAGCGGCCTCCACAGTGTCTTCGGGGGCTTCGGTGAGCATCCTCCCGAACAGGGCGACGTCGACCAACCGGGCCGGGTCCATGACCCGACGCAGGGCCGGGCCCACCTGCTTCTTCAGCTCCGCCGACACCTTCACCGCGTGGTCTGCCTTGGTCCCACCCTTGATGGTGGTGGCAGCGAGCAGGTCCTCCCAGTTCGCCTCGATGACGTCAGCCAGGTCTTGCGGGGCGGTGTTAGCAATCGGCAGGACGACTGAGGTGCGCCCGGAGGACTTCAGCCAGATCTGCGGGTTCACCGCGTGGGCGACCGGCTCGGCGTCCTCGTCGAGATCCTTGGCTGCCACGATGCTGTAGCCCAGCACGGCGAACGCGGACAGGGTCGCCCGCACCGCCTCGGCGTCCTCGCGGCCGCGTTCCACTAGGGTTTTCACGGTATTGATGGGAATGCGGCGGGTGCGCACCGAGGTGCTGTCCTCACCCAGAGCCTTGCGGAAGCCCTGCCGCACCCCACGCTTCTGGGACTGGGATGACCAGTAGGCCCGCTGGTCCCCGCCGATCGGGGCGGTCTTGGGCAGCCCGGCGTCGTCACGGTTGATGCACGACAGCGGGAAGGGCTGGAGGATGTGGATTTCCAGGAAGTGGCGGGGCATGGTTACTCCTTCTCGGAGTCGACGGACGCGGTGCTGGGCTGGGCGGTGGTGCGGTCGGTGCGGGACACGTAGTAGTAGTCGTAGGCCCAGGATCGCTGGACCTTGCCCCAGTCGGGGTTGATCAGGTCATCGGTCAGCCGTGCCCAGTTCAGGCTGATTCCGGCGTGGGCGAAGTGGGTTACCGCCCGCTGGAGTACCCTGTGCGCCTGGTTTGCACGCAGGCGCAGCAGGTCCCGGGCCATGGCCTCCGCGGCGATGTCCTCGCCCTTGGCTTTCAGTGTGCGCAGAGCCCCGCCGACGCTGGCAGGGTAGCCTCCGCGCCGTCCGCGGCTACCGGTCTCCCACAGGGCGTAGAGGGCTGCGGCGGTGTAGTAGGGACCCGTGCCCTCCTGGTGTATCCCCAGCGGAAGAGCGGGCAGCACGTAGGCGGCCGCGGCCGGGGCCATCCGGTCGGGGTAGTGCAGGGAGGACCGCATCGCCATCAGCGCCCTTGAACGCTCGTGCGCCGGGATGGCGAGAAGGCTGGATATGAACTGCTTGCCCCTACTGGCGGGAGCGGCGGGGGGCTCACCGGTCGTCATCGAAGATCTCCTCGGTGGTCGGGGTCAGGGGCAGATGTTTGGCGATGCCGGTCTCCAGTACGCGGCGCCGCTGGGCGTGGTCCTGAGCGGTCCAGGTGCGGGTGAGGGCCTCGAAGCGCTCGCGCAGCAGGCAGGTGAGGGCACGGATGTAGGTGTCCCAGACGGCGTCGGCCCCGGCTGCGTTCATCGTCTCGGGGCGAGCGAGGGTCTGGAGCAGGTCGAAGTACAGGTCCGAGGCTGCGGCCTTGATGCGCTCGGAGGTAGCTCTGCGCAGCTTCACGCTGGAGTCGTCGTCCCCCTCGGGGCCTACTGCGCGGCCGAAGGTGGATGACACCTTGGCGGTGGCCTCCACCGCGTCGTTGAGCAGGTTCACCGCCAGCCGGTGCGCCGGTCCGCTGCCGATCAGCCCTGCAGTTGCCGGTAGCATCACCCGGGTCTGCAAGCCGGCGACCTTCTGCCCGATGTTATTGCGCCCGTAGAGGGTCAGCTCATGCTCGGATTCCAGCCCGGCGTCCTCCAGCCACCGCTGGGCGGTGGTGATCGCCTGGCAGCGTGCGCCGTCGTAGCCGTAAATGGTGGGGACGTTGCGGTAGAAGTCCGTGGGGGCGGAGGGCCCGCGCAAGTAGGTGCCGGGGGATCCGTCGGGCTTGTCCTTGTTGTAGGTGAACATCGGCTCGGAAATCACCTCAAGTTCGGGGGCCCGCCATCCGACGGCGAAGTACGTGGCGGTGACGTGGCGGTGGTCGTCGGCGAAGTCCAGGGCGTAGCCGCGAGAGGGCCACACCAGCCGGCCCAGCCACCCACTGGGGGGCGTGGCCTCGTCGGGTGTCTCCCACACCGGGATGCCGCGCTGGGCGGGCGGCACCGGGGTGAAATTCATCATCAGGGTCTGGGCGAGGGTAGCGCCCTTGGGGATGGTGACCAGTGCCCCAGCCAGGACCCCGGCGGGGGTGGAGGCGGAGCCGGTGTGAGGGTTGACTCCGTTGGCTTTCTGTCCATTGCCCCACTGCTGGACGGCCAGCAACAGCCGGGCCGCCCGGGCAGAATCCATAGCGTCGTTGTGGCGGGGGAAGCCCGGGGCCATGATCCGCCCCTCCCCGGCCAGGAACGGGGCGCCGAGTAGCCCCGGGGTCTTGGCCGGGGCTGTGTCACGGGCGTAGTGGCTCTGGAGAAACGGGCGGGTGGGGTGGGCCAGGTCGAAGGCGCTCGTGTGGGCGTCCAGGTACTCCTGAATAACCGCGGCAGGCCATTCGGTGGGGATCTCGTCATCCTCCAGCCGCGGAGTGTCGGCGTAGACGGCGGCCTGATAGATCGCCAGCAACAACCGGTGCAGCGCCGCTTCGGCCCCCGAGTCCGGGTCGACGACTGCGGTGATGCGCTCGGCGTCGAGGAGGGCTTCCCGTAGTCCCACAGTGCGCGGTGCGAGCGTGGGGTCGGTGACATGGAACCAACGCTCGGTCAGCAGGTCGAACACGGCCCTCCTCTGCTGGATCAGTGGTTGATACATGCAACGGATATCTAGTGGTGCGGTGGCAAGCGGAGGTCGCGTTGGGAGTGGCCGCCTGCCGTTAATCGTTCCCGCTTGAAGGTAAGCATCCCGGTCCGACGGGCTAAGGAATCCACATCAGCTCGCGGGGACCACCGAAGGCACACCCCAAAGATCATGCGGTGCTCGCGGCCACGATGGACAGCGGGAGAGGCCTGACCACATGCCCTAGCTAGGGCACCCGCATTGTGCCAGCGAGAGCATTGGCACGGACCGCTACCCTTCATCACATGAAGCAGACCCCATTGGCGCTTCGGCCATGAGTCGCCCGCGCCGCAAACGGATCAAGCGGTGGCTACAGACTGGGACAAAGTGGCATTGGGCAACGGGAATCCTTGCCCTCACATCTCTCAATTTCAGCATCCTCTGGATTACTGGCTACTCCCCACAAAAAATTATTCCGCCCGCTACGGTGGATTTAAACTGGCCCCAATGGTCACCGGAGTGGATATCTGCCTCCGCTACTACAGGTGCTCTCTTCGCGGCCTGTGTTGCAGCGTGGGCTGCGTACGGTCAACTACGAAATTTGCGTGAAGAGTCACACCAGCGAGAGCAGGACCGATTATCCCAACATGCTCGATCTGTGTACTACCTTGTCAAGTATCCCAAGAAAGGTCTAGCAGAAACTATACGGGAACAAGGGTCTCTAACACTTCATAACAATGGAACGGCACCTGTTTTCAACGTTGTGATGTTGATTCAAACGCCTAATGGCATGCTTAGGTACTGGGATTTGGAGCTGCCCATTTTGTTCCCAACCGGGAAAGAGGGAGTGGAGGTTCATGATTTCCAAATCGTTGCACGCCGCTTAGAAGAAGATGGCCGAGAGTTTTTTGACAGAATTCCTGGACCCCATTCAGAGTGGTATCCTAGACCGTATAATATGTACTTGAGATTCACTGATTCCTCTGGGCGGCAATGGACAAAGCGAGACGATCATAAAATGTCGCATCAAATTGATAATCGGATTGAAAACAACAGTGAACATTATCCATTACTCACGCAAGAGGAATGGATGCGCGGCTTCACGGGGCGGCAGGGCTCTTGACTCTCCATCTCGATAAATAAACGAGGCGCCATGGAATTCGGCAAGCTAAGCTCCACCCATGCCATGAACTTCGCCCCCACCAGCTAACACACTGAAACTTCGCCCAGCTCGAGCGCGACCAGCTCGCGGAACGGACCAAGGTCGGCATGGCCGCGGCTGCGGTCCACGGGTGCCGAGTTGGCCTCCGCGAGATCCCAGCCGAGTACCCGAACCTGTTCCGCATCAAACCGAGAGGCCGGGACTCCCTCGGTTTCACCACAGGCAGGGGTGTCCCCGGCGACGCCTACCCTGGGCACTACGGCCGAAGGGGAGGTTACGCGGCAAGTTGCCAATGACTCCTTCGGTCGTCATCCCTCGCACTCTCCCCCGCTCCGAGGTCCCAATGCCACAGAAGAACACCAGCACTACGTCCAGATCCGGACATCACCGCAAGTCCCCCGTTGTCCCGTCACCAACAGTGACGATTTACCAAAATCCAGATCACGTCAGCGGGATCCTCCAACAGCTCTACCGCCTTCCGCTGGCCAAAGGCGACACCGTGGAGGGCAGTGGCACGCACGAACGCACCGTTGATCGCAAAGCCGAAGGTAGCGGAGAGGCGAAGAGCAAGTTTGGGCTGTTCGGCATAGGCGCCGACGCAGCAGCCAGGCTTGGCTCCGCAGTTGGGGACAGTTCCTTGGACTCGACCAGCGGGAAGACGACGTCGGTGTGGGAGTACACCCAGGCCTACTACCTGCACATCGTCCGCGAAACGCTCCGCGAAAATGGACTGCTGAGAAGCATTAGCTGTCTTTCCGACGCCAAGGGTCTGGAAGTTGGCGAGCTAGTGGAGTACACCACCGAGTTCACCCCAGACCAAACTGCGGTGTTCTTGGACATTCTCACCCCCGAGCTCGTCGCCGAAATCGTCCGCTATCGCATCAAAAGGCAGGCCATCAACGGCTTCGATCAATGGCACAACTTTGAGGCTCAGCAGGCCTACGTCGCCAAGACCGAGTATCGGATCAATGCTGAGGTGGACCTAGCTCGTGCGGTTGCCTTGGCAGTCAGGACAGACTTTCGTAGCGACGGCACTCGGGAGGTTTTTGGCCATCTTGTCGACACTGACGAAGAAAACGCAGTCACTGCGATCACGATCTGCGACAGCAGCCACTTCACTGTCCAGGACACCGACCGAATATTCGACGGGCGCTTCACGGTGCTCGGAAAAGTAACTTCGGGGATCGCTTTGGACCGGCCTGCACTGGATCGCAATAAGTTGCTCAGCTTTGTTCCGGCCGAAGATGTGGACCGCTTGATGGACCAGCTGAACGAAAAACTGGACGAAAACATGGAAGAAGCATCGGAGAAGGGACACCCCTCGTTCGACTTTGGACTCGACTCCCGCGTTGGCGGCGCTTCGTTTAAGGTTGTCCCGATAGCCATTTACCTTTGATCATGTGTCGCTCGTCCGACTCGCCATTAAGGGCTGGATCAGCAAATGACTACCCCTGCCACAGAGTTTGATGCGCAAAGGAGGGCGCGCGTTAAGGAAACATCAATCGGGCCCGGATGCGCCCACGCGGAACTCAGCCTGGATCCGCCGATGTGAGGCGTTTCGCGGCTGGATCTTGAGATGACGAGTGCTCCTGTGACCAGTGAGGATGGGACTTGTCTAAGGTTTCGACCCACTGAGCAACAGGCGCACCCGGTAGTGCGAGTTTCTCACAGCGTTTCGGCTGATTTCGATGATCCCAATATCGTGTCCACCGCCGGGCTTCTCCCGGTTCTGGGCCTGGCTGAGGAGGCCGGGTTGCACGAGCTCGTCGCCGACCGTGTGACGGTGCCGGGGTCGGCCGGGGCGAACGCGGCCGCGAAGATTCCGGCACTCGTGGCGGGCATGGTTGCCGGGGCCGACAGCATCGCCGACATGGGGCTGCTGCGCCACGGTGGCATGGGCAGGATCTTCACCGCCGGTCGGGCCCCGACGACGTTGGGCACCCATTTGCGGGCCTACACCTTCGGTCACGTCCGTCAGCTCGACGCGGTGGCATCCCGTCTGCTGGCCGGGCTCGCCGACCGGGTGCCGAGCCTGGTGGCGGGGCCGAGACGGTGGCCTATCTCGATGTCGACGACACGATTCGGAAGACCCACGGCTACGCCAAGCAGGCCACCGGCTACGGCTACAGCGGGGTCAAGGGGATCAACGCGCAGCTGGCGACCCTGTCCACCTCGACGGCGGCGCCAGTGATCGCCGCCACCCGCCTGCGCTGGGGCAACGCGGCCTCGGCCCACGGGACGCCCGGGTTGATCGCCGAGACTGTGGCCACCGCGAAGCGGGCCGGGGCGACCGGGACGATCACGGTCCGCGCCGACTCCGCGTACTACAACCGGGACGTGGTCGCCGCAGCAGAAACCACCGGGGCGCACTTCTCGATTACCGCGCGGATGGACCCAGCCGTGACCGCCGCGATCAGCCGCATCCCGGAGGAAAACTGGACTCCGATTCAGTACCCCAACGCAATCTGGGAGCAGGACGAGGACCGGTGGATCTCCGACGCCGAGGTCGCCGAAATCCCGTACACCGCCTTCACCTCCAGGAGGAAGGCCGAGCACGTGTCGGCGCGGATGATCGTGCGCCGGGTGAAGCGCCTGAACCCCTCCACCGCTCCGGCCGGCCAGGACGAGCTGCTGGCTGCGTACCGACATCATGCGGTGTTCACCGACTCGCCCTGGCGATGGTCGAGGTCGAGGCCTCGCACCGGGACCACGCGATCGCCGAACAAGTCATCGCCGATCCTAAGAACGGGCCGCTGGCGCACTTGCCCTCGGGGTGTTCACCGCCAACGCCGCCTGGCTCGTGTGCGCGGCGATGGCCTTCAACCTCACCCGCGCGACCGGAGTCATCGCCTCCAATCGGCACGGACGGGCCCGCACCGCCACGATCCGCGCCCAGCTCATCCACGTGCCGGCGCGGATCGCCAACCACGCCCGGAAATGGCGGTTGCACCTGCCCACGCACTGGCCCTGGCAGACCGCCTAGGAGAACCCCTTCGACCACGCCCACAAGAGCGCTACCGCTACCGCTCGAGGACCCGACCCTGACCGCACGAGACGGAACCCCAGTGGAAAAGTCGGGCAGACCGGCGGACCTTGCACGCCCAAAACCGGAAATCGCCGGATAGATGCCGATAAGATCACCGGAGAATCCACGTCGGCGGATCCAGGCTGAGGCTCCACATCCTGAAGTTGTCTGCGGCTACCGCGATGTGCTTGGATACCAGAGTGGGAAAACGAGGCGCGGCCGACGGGGTCGAGCACCAAGACCTTCCAGGGATTGGTGGCAAGGTTCAACTCCTTGACGCGCTACCTTCTCCCTTCTCAGTGGACTACGACGTCACACTTCTTGGCTCTTACTATCTGAAGGAATCAGATAGGAATTTGAGCCCTAAGAACCGGTTCGCGAAGATCTCAAAGCACCGGAGCTTCATTCGAGAGTTCGGCCTTCAGTCCAAACATGAAATACACCCTGTGCGCTATACGCCTGGCAACCAATTCAGGCCTGGCTTAGGAGAGCTTGCCTCCACTTTCAGCTCAAACGAAAGTACACCATACAAGATCAAACTTGATGGTTTTAACAATTGGACTGAGGTAATTCCACGAGTCGATCAATTTGGGTCTAGTCTTTTTGTTTCGGCAATTAGATATCGAGGAACCTATGGTGTATCCAAATTATCCGATTTATTGGACACCCAGGCGCGACTAATCGAAGGCATTGCCGACGTCGCCCCGATGAAGCTCCTAAAACAAATTGCGGCGCTTGCGGCGGGAGTCGAACCGAGATCGCTAGATGGTCTATCAAAGCGTCGAATGCATTCGTACGTCGCTGTTGACGATTTAGTGGAGCCAGAGTCCTTCTATATTAGAATGGCGGAGTTCCTGGCCACAACGAGGCGGTCGGTAGTTGCGCTCCACATATCCGGGGAACCGCGCAAAATTCCAGATGCTCGACTTGAAAGCGCGCTACTAAAAGAAAACTCCGAACTAAACTTAAAGTCCGAGACCCAATTACTTTTTGTGAACGCGCAAGGTTCGACTCTTATTGCGGGCACGCGCCAGAATGAAGGCGGCGGTTCAGTGACACGAGGGTCCACCTACCATAATCGGCATGCCCGCGTCGTGGACCTATCGGAGATAGCTACTGCGATGCAGCATTTGCTTCTTCGGGCGCGTAGCCGTGCCGACATCGACGCATCAGCCTGGGCCGGAGACACAAACGCGATTGATCGATGGGTTCGCTTTACTGAGAATGTGCTTCACACTAGCGTCAGTAATCAAAAGGTCTGGTCGGCCGTGAGTCGCGCCTACGCACTTCCCAGCCTTCTGAATGAATTTCACGAATTTGATACTGGCGAACCGATCAACGGACTCTTTTCATGTGGGCCCACCGTATCTCACAGCAGCAGTGAATGCGAGGGCTCACTTGGAGGCAATTAACTGGCCTGACATCGCCAATGGGCTCAACTGGGTGCTGGGGCTTGGTGTTATTGGGGCTTTAGTTTCCGCGGCATTGACCTCTGTTCGGGAAAAGTGGGCGCGCGATAGAAATCGGCGATCCACGGTTGCTAGTCAATTCATAAACATGTCAGTCCAAACCTTGAGTTCGCGGTTAAGGCCGAATGATAATACTGACGGCCCTGGTGATGCTTTGCTCGTCTATGCACACCAAATGTTGCGCATGGAGTTGGGAGGGCGGCGTAATAGCCGGATTCGCACCTACCTGGATGACGAAGTGAAACGAATTCGCTTTGGTCAGCCCGCGCCGTCGGTTGATGAGACGGTGGAAAAAGTCGCGCCCCTCATAGCTACGTGGGTTCAGAAGCCGCGGCGGGCCCGGAAGCTTATTAAGAAAACGTGAGGTCCACGTTCGCACCATGTGTGATAACCACTAGATGTATTATGGCATCATGCTGTTCCACCGGCGCACTCAGCAGGCCCCGGACAGTGTCCGGGAAATCGGCACCGCCGCCGGGGTGCTGATGGCCCACTACGGGACATCCCGAGCGAAGGCCCTGCATATGCTCTGTACCTCGGCCCAGGACAACCACCGCAGCATGGCCGAGACCGTCACCAAGATCATCGACACCGAAACCCTGTGTCCATGCTCTAACCGGCAATTGTCCCTGTGGTGAGTTTGAACGCCGACACTACAGTGGGATATGCCCAGCAATGGAACCCTGACTGCATTACCACGGCGGTAAGCCAAGTTGTAAGTTCCGCTGTCGTGGTAAGGGACTGCCGCACCGATAGGTGACAGGTGGGGTCTTATGCCGTGAGGGTCACGGCGGAGGGGACTGATGCGGGAATAAGTGACAGCTACGGCGCTGAGGTGTCTCGCAACTAATCCGCCTCGCAGCAGTAAGCTTTTGGGCACCCGGTTGCGCTTAGGGTGTCATTTTCCGGAGCTGGCTGCACGGATGTCCGGGGTTCTCTGCGCGGGGTGCTGGATGTGCAGACGGGCATCGTCGTGGACATCACCGGCCTGGACGACACCGGAGGCAGCAGTTTGACCAACGAGATCCACACTGTCGATGAAGCCCTCGACCCAACCCCTGAGACACCGCCGGACCCCCGGGGCCCCTCCGCCGCCGCGCCGTCCGGGTGCGGACGGACCTCACCGGTCGCTGACCGTGCGCAGAGCCTCACACCGTGACGGGGCCGACGTCGAACACCGACCCGGTCCCCGGCCGCCCGCCCGAGGACGGCAGCTTACTTCCGGGTCTGCGCCAACAGCTTGGCCCCGCCCTCGCGCAGCTCACCGGTCGGTGAGACGTGGCGGTAGAGGGTCTGACGGGTGACGCCGAGCTCCTGGCACAGCTCCCCGACATTGGTGCCGGGCTGCCCCATGGACGCCGCGGCGAGGCGGACTTTGGCCGGGGTCATCTTGTAGGGGCGCCCGCCCTTGCGTCCCCTCGCCCGGGCAGAGGCCAGACCGGCGATCGTGCGTTCCGAGATCAGCTCGCGCTCGAACTCGGCCAGAGCGGCAAAGATCCCGAACACCAGCTTCCCGGAAGCCGTGGTGGTGTCGATCGCCGCGCCCTGTCCCGTCAGAACCTTCAGTCCAATGCCGCGTTCGGTGAGCTCGTGGACCACGTTGACCAGATGCCGCAGGTTCCTCCCCAGCCGGTCCAGCTTCCACACCATCAGGATGTCCCCGGCCCGCAGGGCTTTCAGGCACGCGACCAGCTGGGGTCGGTCGTCCTTGGCCCCGGAAGCTTTGTCCTCGTACAACGCCTCCGCCCCGACGCCGGCGGCGAGCAGCGCGTCGCGCTGCAGGTCGGTGGTCTGGGACCCGTCGACCTTCGACACCCGCATGTACCCCACCAGTACCAGTCTTACCTCCATCACATATACGACGGGATGCGAGACGGCTCGTCGAGCAGAGCTTGATCGAGTCCTTCCAGCGAGGGCGAGCAGGGGACTGCCCCGGCTTCGGGTTGCCGCACGAATATGACCCCGCTCAAACACCACAGGAACTGGGACTGCCGCACCCATAGGTGCGGCAGTCCCAAAAAAGACGCTGCCAGTGTCCCGCTCTCATTATGAACAATTCGTTATATAGATCTACGGTAGCAAAATTTTCGGTAATCCTAGATATCGAATCGTCAATCAAACACCAAAACAAACTGACTATAATAAAATTTCTACGTGGTAAATTGGAAATTCTAGCTATCAGGGCTTTCGGTTACACGCATTATAACAACTAGCCAGTGTGCCTGCTATGACACCAACCACCACAACGCCAATGACACCCAAAACGAGCCAACCAAAAGGGCCCGCTGCAACAATTGCACCGGCAGACGACCAGATTGCGGGGCCTGCGGTAGTTGCGATTAACGCAACTGTGCCGCCAACCATAGTTCCACAGCATGTTTTGCAGGAGTCTCTTGTATCCCACTCTGTTTCACACAAAAGGATTCCAGTGGATGATGCTGAAGGGTTGCTAGGTGAGGTTCCTGCTCCCCCACCCCCGCCTCCACCTCCGCCGTCTGCCCTTAGGTCTTGCATCAGTATGGGGGCTACGTCTATGCCTGTGGGCAACTCATTATAGTTTGCCAAACCTGGAATGGAGTACCCATTCACTGCACATCTTAAATAAGGGAAGTCGACAGCAAGCGTCAAATTCTTGTCATAATCACTTGCGGGTCCAAATTTGGAAGGAGTAGCTGAGATCAATCGTCCTGATGCATGACTCAAGTTGGCGTGCTCTATGGGTTTCCCTTCGATGTAAGATAAAAGGCCCCATTGGTTATTCCTTAAAGCTAGTAATTGGTTATTCCCTCCACTAACCCCTTGGTCAAAGGAAGGAATAAGTCTATTTAATATATCTATTGGATTCTCTTGTTTTCCACTTAGTATATTATTGCTTTCAATGGTTCCACTTTTAGCTTCTCTTGGAGATACGGCATACAATGCTAATTTGGGATTTTTGGGAAGTTTCCCCCCGGGCCGTATAAAATTGCCCCATTCTATTACTAGAACAGTTTCATCGTAAGAAAGACAAATAGAATTTTGTTCCCGAGAAGCGTCAAGATCGAAGGCGCGCTGGACGATCAACATTGCTGCTGTTCGGTCTGACTCAAGTTTTACGCCAAATTTTCTTTGGGTCGCGGTAATTAGTTGCTGATTATCCTGAATATCAAGGAAAGCCACGTAGGCTTGGCAGTTGATGAAAGGGGAGGGTATTTCATACAGATTCTTCCCGTCTATCATGCATGGTGCGGCTTGATTCTCAATACGGAAGTTTTTGGCATGCGTGTCGATGACCGAGAATAGTTCTTGATCCGCAATGGGTATTCTCATGTGTGTTGACATTGATTTGATACCCATTTGCTCATAGATATCGGAAAGATTGCTCATTGTAAACCCCCCATAAATTATGTTGCATGTTGTATTTTCGGATTCTGGAGGGGGGTTCTGTTACTGATCTAACATATTGTTACCATCACTTTATACTACTGTAAGGTACATGTATTTGATAGTAATCTTTTTCAGAGTTGTGGTCTTGAGGCCCTTCACACATGAGCATGGGTAGGCGTCTTCTGCCACGGCCTGTAGCCGCCGGCGGCGAGGAGTGCTCGTAAGCGGTAGTTCTCGAGTTTCCGGAACCCACGGGCGACCCTGCGCATCGTCTCGATCACCCCGTTGATGGCCTCGGTCGGCCCGTTGGAAGTGCCGGGCCGGTCGAAGTAGGCAAGCACGTCGGCGGCGCGCTTGGCCAGGGTCCGTCCGAGCGTGATGACCTCGCTCAACGCACCCGGGACGCCCTGGCTGACGGAGTCGATCAGCCGCTGCATCAGCGCTCGGCCTCGGGTCCGGTCGGGCTCCCGGTAGGCGGTGATCATCCGCTGGTAGATCCCCCAGGTCGCCTCGACCTCGACGTGGGCGTCGGCCTGGAACAGCTTCTCCAGCCGGTCGCGCTGCTTGTCGGTGAGCAGGTCCGCTCCGGTGTGCAGAGTCCGACGCGCGCGGTAGAGCGGGTCGTCCTTGCGGCCGCGGTGGCCGCGGGTGTCCTGCTGGACGCGGCGCCGGCACGCATCCAGGGCATCGCCGGCCAGGCGCACGACGTGGAAGGGGTCCATGACCGCGGTCGCCTCGGGCAGCTCCTCGGTGGTGGCGGTCTTGAACCCGGTGAACCCGTCCATCGCGACCACTTCCACGCCCTGGCGCCAAGCGTCCTCGCGCTCGGTGAGCCAGTCCTTGAACGCCGCCTTGGAGCGTCCCTCGACCATGTCCAGCAACCTTGCCGGGCCCGTGCCGGCGCGGATGGGGGTCAGATCGATGATGACGGTGACGAACTTGTCCCCGCGACGGGTGTGGCGCCACACGTGCTCGTCGACGCCAATGACCTTCACGCCATCGAACCGGCCGGGGTCCTCGATGAGCACCCGGCGGCCCTCGGTGAGCACGGCGTCGTTGGTGGTGTTCCACGACACCGCGAGACCTTCGGCGACGCGGGCCACGGTGAGGTGCTGGCACACGATGCCTTCCAGGGCCCACCGCAGACCGGCTCGGGAGAGCCTCGCCCGCGGCTCGGCCGCCTTGGTGGTGTCCTGGCGCCATACGTGTCCGCACCCGGTGCACCGGTAGCGGCGGACCGTGATCAGCAGTGTCGTGGGGCGCCAGCCCAGTGGCTCGTGCGCCAGCCGCCAGTTGAGCCCCCGATAGTGGTGTAGCGCGGTGGCCCTGCTCGTCGTTGCCGACGAGAGCGCGGCCACCGTGAGATCTTTC
>NZ_CANMRA010000046.1 GCF_947500125.1 uncultured Kocuria sp.
CCACCGAGGTCTGGATCAACCAGCCACTCAACCCCATCAACCCACAGCTGTCGCAAACAGCTTGATTCATACCGTTTTCTGCCGCGTCTCGCACCGACGCGGTGAGTTCGCGAGACGGTGCCGGCGGGACGAGGTGCGCCGGAGAGGCGGCTACAGCGCCGTGTAGCCGCCGTCGACGAGGTAGTACCCGCCCGTCATGAAGGAGGCCCTGTCCGAGAGCAGGAACGTGGTCAGGGCGGCGACCTCCTCGGCGCGGCCCAGGCGGCCGAGAGGGTGCTTGGCGGCGAGCCCCTCGAGGACGGCCGCCGGGGCGGTCCTCAGCAGCGGGGTCTCGATGTAGGCGGGACCGACGGCGTTGATCCGCACCCCGCGCTGTCCGTACTCCACCCCGGCCTGCTTGGTGAGGCCGACCACGCCGTGCTTCGCGGCGGTGTAGGCGCTGTTGCCCGCGGCGGTGGCCACGGTGCTGTGGACGGAGGCCATGTTGACGATCGCCCCGCCGCCGGCCTGCTCGATGGCGGGCAGCTGGTAGCGCATGCCGAACATGACGGCGTGCAGGTCGATCTGCACGGTGCGCACCCACGCGTCGAGGTCCGACTCGCCGACGGCGTCCGCGCTGCCGCCGACCCCGGCGTTGTTCACCGCGAGGTGCAGCCCGCCGTAGGTCTGCTGGGCGAACTCGACCGCGGCCTCGCAGTCCTCGGGCTTCGCCACGTCCTGCCGGAAGCCCGCGGCGTCGCCGCCGGCGGCCATGATCGCCTGGACGACGTCGTCGATCCGCTTCGCGTCGATGTCCGTGACGACGACCTTGGCGCCCTGCGCCGCGAGGTCCTTGGCGCAGGCCTCGCCGATGCCGGAGGCGGCGCCGGTGACGAGCGCGACCTTGTCCCTGAGGTCAGCCATGTGGTTCTCCTGCCGTGTGTCCGCTGGGCCGGACCGGGCGGCCCGACGCTCCCAGTCTGTCGGGAAACGTCGGAACCCGCGAGGAATGCGCGGGCGTTTCCGCTCGCGTCGTTCCTCCCGCCCCGGCGGGCCGGTGCTCAGCCCTCGTCGTCCTCGGCCTTCTCGGCGTCGTGCGCCCGGCGCAGCGCGGCGGAGTCCGCCTCCTGGGCGGCCTTCTGCCCGCGCACCACCTCGGTCAGGAGCTTGGTCATCTCCTTGGCCACGCCGGCCGCGGACTGCGGGTTCTGCCCGGTGACGAGACGGTCGTCCACGACGACGTTCTCGCTCCAGTTGGGGGCCGTCCGCACGTCGGCGCCCTGCTCGACGAGCTTGTCCTCGAGCAGGAACGGGACGACGTCCGACTTGCCGACCTCGTCCTCCTCGGCGTTGGTGAACGCGGCCACCTTGCGTCCCTCGACGATGCGCAGTCCGGTGGAGAGCTCGACGTCGACGAGCCCGGCCGGTCCGTGGCAGACGGCGCCGACGACTCCCCCGGCGTCGTGCACGGCCGCCACCAGCGACTGCAGGTCGGTGTTGCCGGCGAAGTCCCACATGGTGCCGTGCCCGCCCACGAGGTAGACGGCGTCGTACTGGGCCGGGTCGACCACGCTGATCCGCGGGGTGTTGTAGAGGGAGGCCCGGACGGTCTCGTCCTCGAGGTACTGCCGCTGCACCTCGTCCTCCTCGTCCTTGCCGTCCTGCGGGGGCTGCCCGCCGGCGATCGAGGCGAAGTCGACGAAGTATCCGGCGTCCCGGAACACCTTCCACGGGTGGGCCGCCTCGCCGACGAAGTAGCCGGTGGGGTCCCCGGTGTCGCCGAGGGTGTCGTGGCTGGTGAGAACGAGCAGAACCTTCTTCATGGTCTCGATGTCCATGTCTGTCCTTCCGTCGGGTGGCGGGACGCGGAGGGCGTCCTGCGAGCGGGTGGCCAGCCTAGGCGCCGCGGACCGTCCCCGGTGCGGGTGTTCGCTCCGGGCCCCTCCCGCGGGGTGGGCGCGGGACCTCCCCTGATAGGGTCATTGACGACTCAATGACCTTGTTCGCCCTCCTGAAAGGACCGACCATGAGCCTCTCCAACGCGATCCTGCGCGGCGTCTCCGGCGCCTACCTGCTGCAGTCCGGCTACGGCAAGAAGGACCTCCCCACCGAGGCCGCCGCGGGTCTCCAGCAGTTCGCCGCCACCGGCGTCCCCCAGTTCAAGGAGTGGGACGCCGACACGTTCGGCAAGTTCGTGGCGTACTCGGAGATCGGCATCGGCGCCGCCCTGCTGACGCCGTTCGTCAACAAGCGCCTCGCGGGCCTGGCCCTCGGCGCGTTCTCCGCCGGGCTGCTCTCGATGTACTTCCGCAACCCCGAGATGACCCAGGAGGACGGGGTCCGCCCGACCGAGGCCGGCACGGGCCTCTCGAAGGACGCCTTCCTGGCCGCGATCGCCGCGGCCCTGGTGGTCTCCAAGTAGGCACGGCTCCCCGAGGAGCCCCGCGGGTGCCGCCCGTCCCGAGGGACGGGCGGCACCCGTTTCCCGTTTCCGGCCGGGCGCGGCGCACGGCGCCCCGGACGGGCGTCCGGATCCCTTAGGACGTCCGAGCAGCCCGGGAGAATGGGACCCATGACGACGACGTCGCACCGCCGGGCCCGTCCCGCTCCGGGTCCGCACCGAGCCGCTCCCGTCGGGGAGCGGGTCCTGGACGCCGGCGTCCGCGCCGAGGTGCGGGCGGTCGTCGGGGAGCTCGTGGACTCGGCGGCCGCGCAGGCGCGGGAGGCCGGGCGCCAGCTGCGCTGCATCCACCGGCTGTGGCTGCTGGCCTGGGAGGACCGCGAGATCGACTGGGTCTCCTCCGCCGGGCTGATGCCGTACGAGGCCGACGAGCTCGTGTGCTCCCTGCTGGAGACCGAGGAGCAGATGGTGCGCGACCTGGCCGACGAGATCGGCCCGGCGCTCCACCTCTCCGCGGGCACGGCCCTCGGGCGCGTCCGCGAGGCCCTGGTGCTCGGGCTGTACCTGCCCGAGACCCTCGAGGCGCTGGAGGCGGGCCGTTTCAGCGCCCGCCACGCCTCGGTGATCACCGACCAGTGGCGCGAGCTGGTCGAGGACGCCCCCGCGGAGCAGGAGGCACCTCACGCCCTCGTGCAGCGGCTCGCCGCGGAACTCACGGAGCGGGCCCCGTACTGCACGGTGGCGCAGCTGCGCGCGTGGGCCCGGCGCCGGCGCGCGGCGCTGCTGGCCGAGACGCACGAGGCGAGGCACCGGGCGGCCCGTGCCGGCCGCCGCGTGTGGGTCGAGCACGGTGAGGACGGCATGGCGTGGCTGCACGCCCTGCTGGACGCGCCCACCGCGCTCGCGGCCCAGGACCGGCTCGACGCGATCGTGGCGCTCCTCGACCCCGCGGAGGCGGCACCCGGTGCCGGGGCGGACCGTGCCCCGGAGGAGTTCGAGCCCGTGGCGTCGCCGCGTGCCGTGGCCGTCCGGACCGAGGCACAGCTGCGGGCGGACGTCCTCGCCGACCTCCTGCTGGCCGGGGAGGTCCCCGACGACCCCGCGTTCCCGCGCGATGTGCGGGGGCAGGTCTGTGTGACGGTCCCCGTGCTCACGCTGCTGGGGTGCCGTCCCGGTGGCCCGGCCGATGGTGTGCCCACGGACGCCCCGGTGCTGGCAGGTCACGGTCCGATCGGCGCGGAGACCGCCCGGGAGCTGGCCGCCGGCGCCCCGTCGTGGCAGCGCGTGCTGACCCATCCCGTCACCGGCGCCGTTCTCGACCACGACCGCACCACCTACGCCGTGCCCGCGGATCTGCGACGCAGGCTGCGGCTCCGCGACGGGACCTGCCGTTTTCCCGGCTGCCGCCGGCGGGCCGAGCGCTGCGACCTCGACCACACGGTGGCGTGGCAGGACGGCGGTCGGACCGCGGCGGACAACCTGGCCCACCTGTGCCGCCACCACCATCTCGTCAAGCACCGCAACGGCGCTCTCGGCCGGTGGTCGGTGCGGCAGCTCGGACCGGCGCCCTGCGGCGGAGTGCTCGAGTGGACGTCACCGGCCGGACGGACGTACCGGACGGTGCCGGACCCCTCGGCCGGGCTCGCACCGGGCGCAACCGGGTCGGGCACAGCAGAGCCGGACGGGGCTGTGCACGACAGCGCCGTGCCGCACGCACCGGGGTCGGGCACAACGGAGCCGGACCGGGCCGTGCACGACAGCGCCGCACGGCCCACGGCTGTGCCTGCGAGCTCCGTGCCGGACACTTCCGTGCCGGACAGTTCCGTGCCGGACGGCTCCGTGCCGTACGAGGCGGACCCTCCCCCGTTCTGACCGCCGGCCGGCCTCCCCTTGACGGCTGGGACCGCCCGCCCGTCAGGCGGGAGGCCGGCCGGGGTCCTCCGCGGTGGTCTCCACCGAGAGCCGGTAGCCCATGCTGTGGGTCTCCTCCGGCTCCAGGTGCACGGCGTCGGCGTGGGTGTTGGCTCCCTCCACGCACACGAAGTCCGTCCAGCCATCCGGCCCCACGTCGGACATCGCGGCCGCCTTCTCCGCCCCGGGGTTCCACACCACGGTGGTGTCGGAGTTCTTCTTCTGGATCCGCAGCACCCGGCCGAGCACGGGGTCCACGACGGCCACGTCCCCGCTCGAGCGGTACACCCGGTCGGTCTCGCCGTCGAACCGGAGGTCCCCCTCCTGCACGCAGCCCTCCCGCTCCAGGACCTTGTCGCGGTAGGAGGCGCCGTCCAGGCCCTCGACCCGGATCTTCCGGACGTCCCCCACCACCAGGTACGCGTGCAGGGCCTCCTCGAAGTCGAACGGGCTCTCACCGGTGTTCGTGACGCTCAACTCGAGGGACAGCTCGGTGCCGAAGCGCACCACGCAGTACGCCTCGAACTGGTACGGGAACTGCTCCCGGTGCGCGGGATCCGTGACGTCCGCGTCCGAGAGCCGGTACACGGCCATCGCCTCGTGGTCGGAGGACTCGCGCGACTCGACGTTCCACGGCAGCGTGCGGGCGAACCCGTGCTTGGGCTTGCGCCCGCCCTCCGCCCCGTCCGCGAACCACGGGAAGCAGATCGGGACGCCACCGCGCACGGGGCTGCCCGTCTCGAGCGCCGTGCTCGGCGACAGCCACAGGACCGGGGCGTGGCCCGTGGGGATCCAGTCGGTCACGTGCGCGCCCTGGTCGTAGACGGCACCGGTGGCGTCCGCGCAGGAGAACGGGCGGGGATCGGGAAGTTCGCTCATGCCTTCAGGCTAGACGGAGGGCCCGGTCCCCGTCAGGTGACCGGGCCCTCGTGCGCCGACGGCTGTCAGACGCCGGTGTGCTCGTACGAGTCGATCGCTCCGGGGTGGCCCTCCATGAACCCCTCGACCTGCCGGCGGTCCGCCCGCAGCTTGGGGTCGTGGTCCAGGTAGTGCTTCGTCTCGCGGACGATCAGCCCGGAGAGGATCAGCAGCCCGAGGAGGTTGGGCAGCGCCATCAGACCGTTCATCACGTCGGCGAAGTTCCACACGACGGCCAGCGGAACGGTGGCGCCCACGAACACCACGAGGGAGAAGACCACCCGGTAGGGCATTACCGCCGGGCGCCCGAAGAGGCGTTCCATGCAGCGCTCGCCGTAGTAGGCCCAGCCCAGGATCGTCGAGTACGCGAAGAGGACGAGCCCCACGGTCACCACGACGTGCCCCCACTCGCCGGGCAGGCCCTGGCTGAAGGCGTCGCCGGTCATGGTGGCGGCGAAGTCGGCGCCCTGCTCCCAGACCCCGGTGGTGATGAGGACGAGGCCCGTGAAGCTCACCACGATGATCGTGTCGATGAAGGTCTGGGTCATGGAGACCAGCCCCTGCCGGACCGGGTGGGTCGTCTGGGCCGCCGCGGCCGCGATGGCCGCCGAGCCCATGCCCGACTCGTTGGAGAACAGCCCGCGGGCCACGCCCATCTGCACGGCGAGCATGATGGCCGAGCCGGCGAACCCGCCGACGGCCGCGGTGCCGGTGAAGGCGTCGGTGAAGATGAGGGCGATCGCCTCCGGCAGCGCCGCCACGTTGACGATCAGGATGAACAGCGCGCCCAGCACGTAGAAGAGGATCATGAACGGCACGAGCGCGGCCGTGACCCGGCCGATCGTCCGGATGCCGCCGACGAGCACGACCAGCGTCAGCGCCGCGAGCACGATGCCGGTGATCCAGGTCGGCACCCCGAAGGACCCCTCGACGTTCGAGGCGATCGCGTTGCCCTGGGTCATGTTGCCGATGCCGAACGCGGCCAGCGCGGCGGCGATGGCGAAGAAGATCGCCAGGAACTTCCCGAACCCGTTGCGGATGCCGCGCTCCAGGTAGTACTGCGGCCCGCCGGAGATCTCCCCCTTGGCGTCCGTGGTGCGGAACCGCACGGCCAGGAACGCCTCGGAGTACTTGGAGGCCATGCCGAGCAGCCCGGTGACCCACATCCAGAACAGGGCACCGGGCCCGCCGATCGAGATGGCCGTGGCCACGCCCACGATGTTGCCGGTGCCGACGGTCGCGGCGAGCGCCGTGGTCAGCGCCTGGAACTGGGAGACGTCGCCGCCTCGGGCCTCGGCGTCCCGGCGCTCGAAGAGGGCCAGTCGCAGCGCGGAGCCCAGCTTGTGGAACTGCAGCCCGCCCAGCCGGACGGTCAGGTACAGGCCTGTCAGCAGCAGCAGGGGGATGAGGACGTAGGGCCCCCAGATGATGCCGCCCAGCTCGCCGAGGGCGGTCTCGATGGTGTGGAGCATGTGTTCTCCCGTGGGTGTCGGGTGGGTCAGGGATCGACCAGGACGGGGCTGTGACCTCCGTCTCGGCCGAAGGAATCTAATCACAGGTCCGGCGGTCCGCCCGCCAGGAAGGGGAGACCGTGGCCGGTGTCGATTCGGCCCGTCTCGGCCCTGTACCGACGGAGGAGGCGTGGAGACCAGGGCGGCGGCTCAGGGGCGGTGACGGCTCGGGTGCCTCCACGACCCGACGACGGCAACGGCCCCGGCGCACCCACGACTCGGATGCGGCTAGGGCTCAGGAGCGGCCAGGGCTCAGGAGCGGCCAGGGCTCAGGAGCGGCCAGGGCTCAGGAGCGGCCAGGGCTCAGGGGCGGTAGGGGCGGCTAGGACTCAGGGGCGGTCAGGAATCGGCGGCAGCGGGATCGCCGGGGCCGCACCGGGAGAGCCGGCGCGCGAGCAGCACGGCGCCGGCGGCGAGCAGCGAGCACACCGCCATGGACACGGCCATCGGCACCGCGGTGTGCTGACCCGCCAGGCCGGTCAGCGGGCTGACGAGCCCGCCCAGGAGGAACTGGACCAGCCCGAGCACCGCCGACCCGGCACCGGCCCGGCCGGGCACCCGGCCCTGGGCGAGGGCCACGGCGTTGCCCATGACGAAGCCGATGCAGGTCTGGCTCACGAAGAGGTGCGCCAGGGTGGTCCACCCGGTGATCCCGGCCAGGACCAGGCCCAGGCCCACCACGTTGACGGTGGCCATGACCACGATCGCGGTGCGCAGGATGGTGCCGGGCTCCACCCGGTCGACGAGACGGGTGTTGACGACCGCCCCCAGGATCGAGCCGCCCGCGTTGACGGCGAAGACCACGGAGTAGCCGAGCGCCGAGTAGCCGAGCACGTTCTGCACCACGAAGGAGGACGCGGAGATGTAGGAGAAAAGGGCGCCGAACGCGAGACCGAAGGCGAGGGCGTAGGCCATGAAGGACGGGGTGCGCAGCACCCGCCAGGACCCGGTCACCACCGCGCCCACCCCGCCGCGGTGCCGGCGGTGCGGGGGCAGGGTCTCCGGGACCACGAGCACGGAGCACGCCAGCATCAGCAGCCCGAACGCCGCGAGCACCCAGAACACGGTCTGCCACGGGGCCACCGTGGCGATCACCCCGCCCAGCAGCGGGGCCACCACCGGGGCGAGGGACGTGATGGTCGCGAGGATCGAGAACAGCTTGGCGGCCCCGCGGCCGGAGGCGATGTCCGAGACCACGGCGCGGGCGATCACCACGCCCGCCGCCCCGGCGAGGCCCTGGACCGCCCGCAGGACCAGCACCACCCCGATGCTCGGGGCCAGGACCACGGCGACGGAGCTGAGCAGGAACAGCGCGTTGCCGGCCACCATGAGGCGGTGCCGGCCGAGCACGTCGGACACCGGCCCCAGCAGGAACTGCCCCACGGCCATCCCGACCATGTAGGTGGTCAGCGTCAGCTGCACCGCGGAGGCCGACGCCCCGAAGTGCCCCGCCATGGCCGGCATCGAGGCCAGGTACATGTCCGTGGCCATCGGGCTCACCGCGCTGAGGATCCCCAGCGCCGCCACCAGCACCACCCGGTCCCTGCCGCCGGAGAGGCGCAGGCGGGAGCGCACGGGGTCGTCGGGCGGCGGTGAGCTCATGGAGGGTCCTTCGGCACGGGTGCGGGGCGCGACTCATGCTATCGACGCCGCAACCTCGGGGATGACGGCGGACATGACGGCGGCAGGGACGGGCGACAATGTCCCCATGAGACTCGCCGTGTACACCGGGGCCTCCCTCGGCTCCGACCCCCTGTTCGCCGAGGCCGTCCGGTCCTTCGCCACCGCCCTCGCCCGCCGCGGCGTGGGCATCGTCTACGGCGGTGGCCACGTGGGGCTGATGGGCGTCGTCGCCGACGCCGCGCTGGCCGCCGGGGGCGAGGTGGTCGGGGTCATGCCGCAGTCCCTCGTCGACGACGAGACCGCCCACCCGGGACTGACCGAGCTGCGCATCGTCGGGACGATGCACGAGCGCAAGGCGGAGATGGCCGCGCTCGCGGACGGGTTCGTGGCCCTGCCCGGCGGCCTGGGCACCCTCGAGGAGATCTTCGAGGCCTGGACCTGGCTGCAGCTGGGGGTGCACGCCAAGCCGGTCGGCTTCCTCGACGTGGCCGGCTACTGGAGGCCCCTGCTGGACGCGGTGGCCTCGATGTCCGCGGCCGGTCTCGTGCGCCCCGAGTACCGGGACGCGGCCGTGGTCGCCCAGGACGCGGACGAGCTGCTCGCCCGGTTCGCGGTGTGGGAGGCGCCGCGCCGCCGCTGGCCCGAGCCGCCCGCCCCGGACGGCGTGCCGGCGCCCACCGGGTCTGCGCCCACCGGATCTGCGCCCACCGAATCTGCACCGACCCGGTCTGCGCCCACCCGGTCTGCGGCCACCGGATCTGAGCCCACCCGGTCTGCACCCATCCGGTCTGCGGCCACCGAGTCTGCGCCCACCCGCTCTGAGCCCACCGGATCTGCGCCCACCCGGTCGGCACCCACCCGGTCTGCGCCTAGGATGTAGGGCGATGAGCGAGCACACCCCTTCCCCCGCAGAGGGGCCCGCACAGGGCCCCGTCCCCGAGGAGTTCCACCGCCGGCCGTACTCCTTCGTGCGCCGCGGCGACCGCCTCACCGCCCGCAGACAGAAGGCCTGGGACGACTGGGCGCCCACCCGGGTGCTCGACGTCCCGCGCGTGCGCACGGACACCTCCGTGCACCCCGACCACGAGTTCGACGCGGCCGCGGCCTTCGGGCGCGAGGCGCCCCTGGTCGTGGAGGTCGGCTCGGGTCTGGGCGAGGCGGTCGTGCACGCCGCCGCGGAGGACCCCGCCCGGAACTTCCTCGCCGTCGAGGTGTACAAGCCCGGGATCGCGGACCTGCTGCTCAAGGCGGGCCAGGCCGGCGTGGACAACGTCCGTGTGGTGCAGGCCAACGCTCCCGAGGTCCTGGAGCACCTGCTCGCCCCGGCCTCGGTGGACGAGCTGTGGGTGTTCTTCCCGGACCCCTGGCACAAGACCCGCCACCACAAGCGGCGCCTGGTCTCCCCCGCGTTCGCGGAGCTCGCCGCCCGGGTGCTCGTGCCGGGCGGGCTGTGGCGGCTCGCCACGGACTGGCAGGAGTACGCCCTGGTGATGCGCGAGGTCCTCGATGCGTCCCCGCACTTCGAGAACGTCCACCCGGGCCCGCTCGCCGACGACGAGCACCCGGACACGGGCTGGGCCCCCCGCTGGGAGGGACGGGTCCTCACGAGCTTCGAGCGCAAGGCGCGGGAGGCGGGTCGGGTCCCGCGCGACCTCGTCTACCGCCGGACGGCGTGAGCGCAGCCCCCGGTCCGGAGCGGAACGGCTTCGTCGTCGTGCTCCCGGGCGATCCCCGGACGCGGCCGCTGCTCGAGGGTCTGCACCTCGAGTACGTGGAGCGCTACGGGCCCGAGATCGGGGCCGAGGAGATGGCGCACCACCCGGTGGACGACTTCACCGCCCCCGCCGGAGGGCTCCTGCTGCTCCTCGAGGGCGGCGTGACGGTGGGCGGGGGCGCGTTCCGCCGGCACGACGACGCCACCGCCGAGCTCAAGCGGGTGTGGACCGCCCCGGCGCACCGTCGGCGCGGGATCTCGCGGCGGGTCCTGGCCGAGCTCGAGCGGCTCGCCGCCGCGGCGGGCTATCGGCGCGTCTACCTCACCACGGGCAGCCGCCAGCCCGAGGCGTTCGCCCTCTACCGCAGCAGCGGGTACGTCCCCCTGCCCGGGACCGCCCGGGTCTACCCGGGCGGCGTGTACGACGCGGGCTTCGAGAAGCACCTGCGCTGACACGCCCCGGTCCGGGACGGGGGCGTGTCAGCGCTCCTGCTGGCGCGGGGGCCGGTACAGCACCACGGCCTGCGAGATCTTGCGGGCGCGGGGGCGGGCGCCGCGGGCCATGCGCACCACGTCCCCGCCGACACCGGCGGCGAAGATCCGCGAGGACTCCTCGGCCCGGTCCCGGGCGATCTCGAGCTCCTGGGACAGCTCGGCCACCCGCGACCGCAGGGCCGCGACCTGGTTCTCCAGCTGGAGGATGCGCCGGATGCCCTCGAGGGACACGCCCTGCTGGGACAGCACCTGGATCTGCTGCAGCTTCTCGATGTCGCGCTGGGAGTAGCGGCGGGCCCGGCCCGGGGCGCGGGACGGCTTGACGAGACCGAGCCGGTCGTACTGGCGCAGGGTCTGCGGGTGCATCTCCGCGATCTCCGCGGCCACGGAGATCACGAACAGCGGCTGGTCGGCGTCCAGTGCCATCTCACACCCGTGCCTTCGCGGCCAGGCCGGCCCGGGGGTCCTCGGCCGAGGTCGCCTCGGCGAACGCCCGGACGGCGTCCTGCGCCTGCTCGTCCAGCTCGGCCGGCACGTGCACCTCGACCGTCACGATCAGGTTCCCCGCGCCCTTGGCCGTGCTGAACCCGCGACCCTTGACGCGGAAGCGCCGGCCCGAGGACGTGCCCGCCGGCACCTTCAGGCGCACCGTGCCGCCGTCCAGCACGGGCACCTCGATCGTGGCGCCCAGGGCCGCCTCGGGGAACGAGATCGGCACCGTGACCTCGACGTCGTCCGTGCCCTCGACCCGCCGGAAGAAGCCGTGCGGCGTCACGTGGACGGTGACGTAGAGGTCACCGGCGCCGCCGGGGCCGGAGTGGCCCTTGCCGGCGAGCTTGAGCTTCTGCCCGTCCCGCACGCCGGGCGGGATCCGCACCGTGGTCTCCTGGCCGTTGCCGCGGCGCAGCTTGATCGTGGTGCCGTGCACCGAGGAGCGGAACGGGATGGTCGTCTCCGTCCGGATGTCCTCCCCGCGCGCCGACGGGGCCTGGTAGCCGCCGTAGCCGCCCGGCGCCCCGTACCCGGTCTGCCCGCCGAACTGCGCGAACAGGTCCTCGAACCCGGGCTGGCCGCCCGCACCGCCCGTGGAGTAGGTCGTGCGGCGGCGGCGCCCTCCGCCGCCCCCGCCGAAGATGTCGCCGAAGAGGTCCTCGAAGTTCGCCGAGCCGCCCGCACCGCCCGCGCCGCCGGCGGTGAAGCGCGCGCCGGAGCCCATCGCGCGGATCGCGTCGTACTGCTTGCGCTCCTCGGGGTCGGACAGGACGGAGTTCGCCTCCGTGATGTCCTTGAACCGCTGCTCGGCCTCCGCGTCGCCCGGGTTCTGGTCCGGGTGGTGCTGGCGGGCGAGCTTGCGGTAGGCCTTCTTGACGTCGGCTGCGGACGCGTCCTTGGAGACGCCGAGAATGCTGTAGAAGTCCTTGTCGATCCAGTCCTGGCTGGCCATGACGCCTCCTTTCTGTGGGGCCGGTCGGGGTCCTGTCGAGCAGGGCCCGGTGGGAGTCCTGGGGTGGTCCCCGGCGCCGCGGCGCCGGGGACGGGTGGACGGGTCAGGGGAGGCCCGCGGGACGGACCTCCCCTGCCGCCGCTCGGATCAGGCCGGGACCGGCCTCACTCGGCGACCGCGACGGCGACCTGGGCCGGCCGCACCACGCGCTCGCCGATCCGGAAGCCGGAGCGCAGCACCATCGAGACCTGGTCCGGCTCGACCTGGCTCGTGGGCTGCTGCAGCACCGCCTCGTGGACGTTCGGGTCGAACTTCTCCCCGATCTCCCCGATGCGCACGAGCCCCTGCCGCACCAGGGTCTCCTCGAGCTTGTTCGCGATCGCCGCGAACGGGCCGTCGGTGAGGTCGCCCGCCTGCCGGGCCGCGTCGATGTCGTCGAACACCGGCAGCAGCATCTGCAGGAGGTCGCCCGTCACGAAGGTCCGCAGCTGCTCCTTCTCGCGCGCCGTGCGGTGCTTGAAGTTCACGAACTCGGCCTGCAGCCGGCGCAGCTCCTCGAGCCGCTCCTCGGCGAGGGCCGCCGACGGGGACTCCTCCCCCTCGGCGCCCGCCGCCGCGGCGGCGTCCCCGGACTCCGCGTCGGTCGACTGGGGCGTCCCGAGGATGTCGTCCACCGTCAGGCCCTCCGGGCCGGCCTCCTCCTGGGGGCCGGTGCCGGGGTCCTGCGCGCGGTGCTCGTCGGGCTGCGCGGCGGGATCGCCGGGAGCGTTCCCGGGTCCGTTCTCCGCCGCGTTCTCGTCGGGTCCTGGCGTGGGGTCGGGCATGCTCACTTCTTCTCGTCCTCGTCGTCGACGACCTCGGCGTCGACGATGTCCTCGTCACCGGTGGCACCGGTCGCGCCCGCACCCGGGGCGCCCTCGGCGCCCTCGGTCTGCGACTGCGCGTAGAGGGCCTCGCCGAGCTTGGTCTGGGACTGCTGCAGCTTGTCGTAGGCCGTCTTCACGGCGTCGTCGTCCTCGCCCTCGAGCGCCTGCTTCAGGGTGTCGACGTCCGCCTGCACCTCGGACTTGACGTCCGCGGGCAGCTTCTCGTCGTTGTCCTTCAGCAGCTTGTCGACGGAGTACGCCTGCTGCTCCGCGTTGTTGCGCAGATCGGCCGCCTCGCGGCGCACCCGGTCCGCCTCGGCGTTGGCCTCGGCGTCCTTGACCATGCGGTCGATGTCCTCCTTGGAGAGGGAGGACCCGCCCGTGATGGTCATCGACTGCTCGGTGCCGGTGCCCTTGTCCTTCGCGGAGACGTGCACGATGCCGTTGGCGTCGATGTCGAAGGTGACCTCGATCTGCGGCATCCCGCGCGGGGCGGGGGCGATGCCGGTCAGCTCGAAGGTGCCCAGGTTCTTGTTGTCCCGGGTGAACTGGCGCTCGCCCTGGAAGACCTGGATGGACACGGACGGCTGGTTGTCCTCCGCGGTGGTGAAGGTCTCGGACCGCTTCGTGGGGATGGCCGTGTTGCGCTCGATGAGCTTGGTCATCACGCCGCCCTTGGTCTCGATGCCCAGCGACAGCGGGGTCACGTCGATCAGCAGCACGTCCTTGCGGTCGCCCTTGAGCACGCCGGCCTGGATCGCGGCGCCGACGGCGACGACCTCGTCCGGGTTCACGCCCTTGTTGGGCTCCTTGCCGGCCAGGCGCTGGACGGTCTCCGCGACGGCGGGCATGCGGGTCGAGCCGCCCACCAGCACCACGTGGTCGATGTCGGACACAGAGATGCCGGCCTCGGCGATGACGTCCTTGAACGGCTTCTCGGTGCGCTCGAGCAGGTCCCGGGTGAGCTCCTCGAACTTGGCGCGGGTGAGGCGCTCGTCCAGGTGCACCGGGCCCTCGGGGGTCACGGACAGGTACTGCAGGGAGATGTTGGTGCTGGTCGCGGAGGAGAGCTCCTTCTTGGCCTGCTCCGCGGTCTCCTTCAGACGCTGCAGCGCGATCTTGTCCTTGGACAGGTCCGCGCCGGTCTTCTGCTTCACCTGCGCCAGCAGCCAGTCGACCACGCGCTGGTCCCAGTCGTCGCCGCCGAGCCGGTTGTCACCGGCGGTCGAACGGACCTGGATCGTGGAGAAGTCGTCCTCGTCCTTGCCGACCTCCAGCAGGGAGACGTCGAAGGTGCCGCCGCCGAGGTCGAAGACGAGGATGAGCTCGTCCTCCTTGCCCTTCTCCAGGCCGTAGGCCAGCGCCGCGGCGGTGGGCTCGTTGACGATGCGCAGCACGTTCATGCCCGCGATCTCGCCGGCCTCCTTGGTGGCCTGGCGCTCGGCGTCGTTGAAGTACGCCGGGACGGTGATCACGGCGTCGGTGACCTTGTCGCCCAGGTAGGACTCGGCGTCGGTCTTGAGCTTCATGAGGATGCGCGCCGAGATCTCCTGCGGCGTGTACTTCTTGCCGTCGATGTCAGTGGACCACCCGGTGCCCATGTGGCGCTTGACCGAGGCGATGGTGCGGTCCACGTTGGTGACGGCCTGGCGCTTGGCGATGTCGCCGACCAGGGTCTCGCCGTCCTTCGAGAAGGCGACGACGGACGGCGTGGTCCGGTTGCCCTCGGCGTTGGCGATGACGGTGGGCTCGCCGCCCTCCAGCACGGACACCACGGAGTTGGTGGTGCCGAGGTCGATTCCTACTGCACGAGACATGGACGTGTTCTCCTTCGGGTCGAGCTGAACCGGGCGGGCCGTGGTGGCCCCGTTGGGTCCCGGAGGTCTCAGTTCTTGAGTTTTCCTGGCTCAAGTCTGCCACGCCGGCCGCGGATGTCAACTCGACTTGAGCCACATCGACTCAACCTATCTGCGGCACCGGATGTGAGACTGCGCTCATCCTCTTCTGTCGTGGCAGCTCTTCGGTAGACTGGGTCCTTGTGCCCGGAGTGCCGGGCGCCCCACGACACCTCCGGGTCCGCCCCGCACGCCACCGCACGCACCGACACGCCACCGCACGCACCCCGACACTGCAGGAGCCTCTGTGAGCACCACGCCACCCCATTCGTCGCAATCCCCGAGCCCGGCAGGGTCCTCCCCGGCCTCCCGCCGCACGAAGCCCCGGGAGGTGCTGCGCGAGATCAACTATCCCCACGGCATCCACCCCGCCCTGGTCCCCGGCATCGCCGTGGAGGACCAGAAGCTGCGCTACGGCACGGACAAGGTGGTCTTCCTCGTCACCGCCGCACTGATCGTGGCGTTCATCGCCTGGGGCGTGCTGTCCACCGAGTCCCTGACCGCCGCCTCCACCGCGGCCCTGGGCTGGGTCACCGGCAACGCCGGCTGGTTCTTCACCGCGCTGTCCACGGCCGCCGTCCTGTTCATGCTCGTCATCGGCTTCAGCCGCACGGGCCGCATCCCGCTGGGCATGGACGACGAGAAGCCCGAGTACTCCTTCTTCTCGTGGCTCGCCATGCTCTTCGCCGCCGGCATGGGCATCGGCCTGATGTTCTACGGCGCCTCCGAGCCGCTGAGCCACTTCGGCGCGGGCGTCCCCGGCTTCGGGGCCGAGCCCGGCTCCGAGGAGATGACCGTCTACGCGCTCGTCCAGACGGCCTTCCACTGGGGCCTCAACCCCTGGGCCATGTACGCCGTGGTCGGCGCGGCCGTCGCCTACGGCGCCTACCGCCGCGGACGCCCCCCGCTCATCAGCCGCATCTTCGTGCCGCTGATCGGCCAGCAGCGCGCCGAGGGCGGCCTGGGCCGGCTCATCGACGTGTTCGCGATCTTCGCGACCCTCTTCGGCACCGCGGCGTCCCTCGGGATCGGCGCGCTGCAGATCGCCCGGGGCCTCGAGATCGTCGCCGGCTGGGGACCGCTCGGCAACGGGGGCCTCATCGCCGTCATCGCCGTCCTCACGGCCGCCTTCGTGATCTCCGCCGTCTCCGGCGTGGCCCGCGGCATCCGCTACCTCTCCAGCACGAACCTGCTGCTGGCCTTCCTGCTGGCCCTGTTCGTGTTCGTGGCCGGGCCCACCGTCCTGATCCTGGACCTCGTCCCCGCCGTGTTCAGCACCTACCTGCAGGAGTACCTGTGGATGACCGGGCAGACCGGCGGCTGGGGCGAGGACGCGACCGCCTTCGCCGGCGGCTGGACCGTCTTCTACTGGGCGTGGTGGCTGTCCTGGTCCCCGTTCGTCGGGATGTTCATCGCCAAGATCTCCCGCGGACGCACGCTGCGCCAGTTCGTCACCGTGGTGCTCGTGGTCCCCTCCTCGATGTGCGTGCTCTGGTTCGTGGTCATCGGCGGCACCGCCATGTACCTGCAGCGCACCGGGACCGACCTCGCGGCCGCCGGCGGCCAGGAGGCCGTGCTGTTCGGGATGCTCGACGCCCTCCCCTTCGGAGCGATCACGTCGGTGCTCGCCATGGTCATCATCGCCATCTTCTTCGTGACCAGCGCGGACTCGGCGTCCATCGTCATGGGCACGCTCTCCCAGCGGGGCCGGCCCGAGCCGACCCGGTTCGTCGTCGTGTTCTGGGGCCTGTGCCTCGGCGGCATCGCGGCGGTCATGATGCTCGCGGGCGGCGACGACGCCCTGACCGGCATGCAGAACCTGGTGACCGTCTCGGCCCTGCCGTTCGCCGTGATCGTCGCGTTCCTGATGGTCGCCTTCTACAAGGACCTGCGCAGCGACCCGGCCACGATCCGGCACGCGTTCGCCCTCACGGCGGTGCGCAAGGCCGTGATCCACGGCATCGAGGAGCACGGCGACGACTTCGCCCTGCAGGTGGAGCACGCCCCGGGCTCCCGCGCCGCGGGCGAGACGTTCGACTCCCACCACCCGGACGTCACCGACTGGTACCGGCGCGTCGACGAGAACGGCGACGAGATCGACCTCGCCGCGGAGTCCGGCCCGCGTGCGGACCAGGACGGATCCCGCCTGGACCCGGACGAGGAGCGCGAGCTCGATCCGGCCGGCAACCGGGCCTGACACACCGACCGCGAGTGCGGCCGTCGCCTTCGGGCGGCGGCCGCACTTCTCGTGCCGGGACCGGACGGCTTAGACTGCCCGCTATGTATTCGATCGTGGCCGTGTGCACCGGCAACATCTGCCGCTCGCCCATGGCGGAGTTCGCCCTGCGCCGCGCCTTCGACGCCGCGGGACTGGCCGAGCGCGTGCGGATCGACTCGGCGGGCGTCAGCGACGAGGAGCTGGGCAGCCCGGTGGACCCCCGCGCCGGCGACCTCCTGCGCCGCGAGGGGCTCGACGCCTCCCGGCACGCCGCCCAGGTCTTCGACCCCCTCCGCTTCGACGACCGCGACCTCGTGCTCGCCCTGGACGTCGTCCACTGGCGGCGCCTGCGGGCGCTCGCGCCGGACGGGCCCGCCGCCGCCAAGGTGCGGCTGCTGCGGGAGTTCGACCCCGCCGTCGAGGACCTCGAGCCCGACGACCTCGGTATCTACGACCCCTGGTACGGGGGCCCGGAGGACTTCGAGACCACCTACGGGATGATCGCCGCCGCCGTGCCGGGCGTCGTCCGCGCCGTCGCCCGGGAGCTCGCCCCCGACCGGGGCTCCGCGCGGGACTCCGCGCAGGACGCCGGACGCGCGTGATCGACATCGAGCTCGAGCTGGACCCGTCGCTCGCCGCGGCCAACCCCGCCGGCACCAACCTGGCGCGGCTGCTCCCCTCCCCCACCCGCCGCCCCTACCTCATCGGCATCGACGGGCGCTCGGGCGCCGGCAAGACCAGCCTCGCCGAGCAGCTCGCCGCGGTGCTGCGCCCGGTGCGGGACGTGACGCTCTTCCACCTCGAGGACCTCTATCCGGGCTGGGACGGACTCGGACCCGGCCGGCGGACCTACTTGGACGAGGTCCTCACTCCTCTGGACCAGGGCCGGGACGCGGAGTGGAGCGCCTGGGACTGGGTCACCGGCTCCCCGGGGACGCCCCGGCTGACCCGGGTCGCGGAGGTCGTGATCCTGGAGGGCGTCGGCGCCTGCAGCGCCGAGGCCCGGGAGCTGCTGGACGTCTCCGTGTGGGTCGAGCTGCCCACCTCCCTGCGCTACGACCGCGCGCTGAGCCGTGACGGCTCCTACTACGCCGAGCACTGGGACCGCTGGGCCGCCCAGGAGGACGCCTACCTGGCGGAGGACCACGTCTGGGAACAGGTGGACATCCTGCACCCCGGCCCCGTCTGCTGAGCCCCCGGACGCACCCACAGGAGGATCCGTGACCAGCACCGTCGTCGTCCTCGACGCCGCCCA
Source organism: uncultured Kocuria sp. (assembly GCF_947500125.1). Taxonomy (GTDB): domain Bacteria; phylum Actinomycetota; class Actinomycetes; order Actinomycetales; family Micrococcaceae; genus Kocuria. Next base: position 18,231 of record NZ_CANMRA010000046.1, read on the forward strand.
CCCCGGGGGCGTCCTCGTCGATCCGTCCGTCCCGCTCGTGCGGATCGACGACCAGGGGCTCACCCGCGGGGACGGCGTCTTCGAGACCATGCGCGCCGTCGACGGGAGCGTGCAGAAGTTCGAGGCCCACCACCAGCGGCTGTCGGCCTCCGCTCGGCTGGCGCAGCTGCCCGTGCCGTCCGCGCGGGACGTGCGCGGGGCGGTGGAGCTGGCGCTCGCCCACGCCGCGCCCGGCGGGGACGGCGGGCTGGGCGCCGAGCACAGCGTCAAGGTCGTCATCAGCCGCGGCACCCCGGAGGACGGCCCGTGGTCCTGGGTCGCGGTGAGCCCCGTGCCCGAGACCACGTTCCGCCAGCGCCGGGAGGGCGTGACCGCGGTGCTGCTGCCGCGCGGCCACGACCCCGCCCAGGACGCCGGGTACCCGTGGTTGCTGCCGGGGGCCAAGACGCTCTCCTACGCGATCAACATGGCCGCTCTGCGCCACGCCCGCTCCCTCGGCGCGGACGAGGCGGTCTTCACCACGGAGGGCCGCAGGGTCCTCGAGGGGGCGACGTCCTCCGTGGTCTGCGCCCGCGTGCGCGCCGGCCACCGCACCCTGCTCACACCGGAGCCCTCGCACGGGATCCTGCCCGGCACCACGCAGGCCAAGATCTTCGCCGCCGCCCGCCGGGACGGCTGGGAGCTCGGCTACGGCCCGCTGTACCCGGCGGACCTCATGGAGGCGGACGCCGTGTGGCTGGTCTCCAGCGTCCGGCTCGCGGTGCCGGTGCGCCGGCTCGACCACCAGCCGCTGCCGGTGGACCCGGACCTGACCCGTCTCGTCACGAGCTGGGTCTCGCAGGCCTGACCCTTCTCGCTCAGGCCCAGATGAACCGGTGCGTGCCAAGCAGGACGGACACCGCCGGGCCCGCCGCGGCGGCCGCCGCGCAGCCCGCGAGGACCACGGCGTCCCGCCAGGAGTACCCCGGGACGCGGGCCCACGTGCGCGGACCCGCGCCGAAGCCGCGGGCCTCCATGGTGACCGACAGGCGGGTGGCCCGGCGCAGGGACTGCACCAGCAGCGTGAACGCCTGACCGCCGAACTCCCGCAGCGCGCCCACCGGCCCGTACCCGGACCCCGCACCGCGCGCCCGCCGCGCCATCGCGAGAGTGGCCCACTCGGAGACCATCACGCCCACCAGCCGCAGCGCGGCCAGGGAGGCCAGCACGAAGCGGGCCGGGAGGCGCAGCGTCTGGGCGAGTCCGTCGGCGAGGTCCGTGGGGTCCGTGGTGAGCACCAGCATCAGCCCGGGCAGCGCCAGCGCCAGCCCGCGCAGGGCGATCGCCGCGCCCGCGGCCACCGAGCCGGCCGAGATCCCGGTGACCCCCAGGTCGAGCAGCACCGGCCCGGAGTCCTCGGCGAGCAGGGCCGTGCCCCACCCGCTCACGAGGGCCGCCACGACCACCGGCCACGCCCTGCGCAGCAGGGCGAACGGGTGCTGACCCGCCAGCGCCAGGAGCAGCACCTCGCCCAGCAGCACGGTGCCCGACGTCACGGGGTCCGCGCTGAGCAGGAGCACCACGGTCAGCAGCAGCGCCCCGGCCAGCTTGACCACCGCGTTCGTCCGTCCCAGCAGGGAGGTCCGGGACGACGGCGCCATCGCGGGGGCGCTCACCGGGCCGGCTCCGGGGCCGGCCGCAACGGGACGCGAGGACCGGACTGCCCGAGCTCGAGCACCTCGGCGCCGAGGGCCCGCACGAAGTCCTCGTCGTGGGTCACGGCCAGGATCGACGTGCCGGCGTCGAGGAGCTCCACGAGCAGGTCGACGAGCTCCGCCCACGTCAGGGCGTCCTGCCCGAAGGTGGGTTCGTCGAGCACCAGGACGTCCGGCTCCGTGGCGAGCACCGTGGCCACGGACAGCCGCCGCTTCTCGCCGCCGGAGAGGGTGAACGGATTGGCGTCGGCCAGGTGGGAGAGCCGCAGCCGGCGGAGCAGCTCGTCCGTGCGCCGCTGCCGCTCGGCCGCCGGCGTGCCCGCCAGCCGGGGGCCGTGCTCGAGCTCGGCGCGCACGGTGGCGCACAGGAACTGGTGCTCGGGCTCCTGGAAGACCGTCCCGATCCGGGCCACGAGTTCCCGGCCGCTCCACTCCAGGGGGTCGGGGCCCGCGCCGCGGTCGAGGCGCGGGTGGGCGGTCACGGTGCCGCGCACCGGGGCCAGCAGACCCGCCAGCGTCAGCGCGAGCGTGGACTTGCCGGCGCCGTTGGGCCCGGTCAGCGCGAGCGCGCGGCCACGGCGCAGGCTCAGGCCCACTCCGGTCACCGCCGTGGGGAGATCCCTGCCCGCGGCGGCGTCCGTCAGGGGGCGGCCGCGGCGCCGCGCCCGGCGGCGGGCG
>NZ_CANMRA010000047.1 GCF_947500125.1 uncultured Kocuria sp.
GGTCATCGTGATGATGTCCTTTCGAGGGTGCTGTGAGAGGTGAACTCGAAAGATCTCACGGTGGCCGCGCTCTCGTCTGGGACATCGAGCGAGGGCACCGCGCTACACCACTATCAGGGACTCAACTGGTCGACCGATTGCGCGCTGAAGAGCGGCCCAGACACGCGGCTCTGAAGGTCGGATAGGGGGCCGGACTTCTGGGCTGCGATAAATGGCGCCTTCGTCCATGCGCAGCGTTGGTTCAGCTGGCGTTTCGGCAGACTCAGGGTCAGGGACTGCACCGGTGTCCGCAGGATTCGATGCAGAGTGCCCCCAGTCGGCGCTTTCCGACTGGTCAGATGGCAAAGCGCCGGGCTGCTCCCGCCTGGACATTCTTGAAGCTACAGGTGGTGTGGTGGTCTCGGCACCCTCCACCACCCGAGCTAACCAACGACCTACCGTCTTGACGGAGGCTCGCATCAGCTCGGCGATCGCCTGTTTCGATTCCCCCGCCAGGTGCAGGGCCTGGGCCTTCAGCGCCTTCGCATCGGTCATTGCAGAGCGCACGGTGCGCCCAGTCGCCGCGTTGGCTGCCGCTGCCTCAGCCTTCGCCTCTGAGGTGGCTTTGCCCCCTACCCGGCCCTTCCGTGATAGGAACTGGTTTCTTTTGCCTCCATGGCTAGACGTACGCGGTCGGCCGTTGCCCTTGCGTGCCTGACGGCACGCGGAGGCAGAAAGCTCCCGGACTTCCTTGTCTGGCAATGGGTGCTCGAGGTCTCGATTGAGCGTTCGGGCATATGCCAGCGCATCAGGTTCGTGTGGCTCGCGCTTCTCCCCGAGCCACCGGGTCCAGAGCCACCGCAGGGTCTTACGGAACAGAGAGCAGTTGCGCCCGGAGGTGTTGGCAATCGCCTGCTGCACTTTTCGCGACTGCTTGGCTCTGTCCGGAGTGGGTTGCCATGCTGAGACGGCTGGTCCGTCGAGGATCTCGTCGTGAAACGGATCGACGTAGGACTTCATGTGGTCCATCAACTCCCCCAGATGCCACGGAGTGGCCCTGTTCCCCCAGTAGACCTCCCCCACCGGGTTGCGGGCAGATGGGTTCTGAACCAGGAATCGGGTGAAGTTCTCGTCGCCGTAGACCAACCGAGTTAGGGAACGTAATACCGAGTCGGCGTACTGCTTCGGGCCGGGACGGTGACCACGACCGACGAAGACCGGGTCGATCGCCCAGCCTGCCTGAGCATGACCAGACTCGGGCTTGTGGATGATCCAAGTGGCCGGTGGCACGGCGGGATGCATCAGCAGCATGAGCGCGTCGCAACGGTCCACGTCGACCACCAGAAAGTTGATGTTGTCGGCCGGGTTGATCTGGACATAGGGGAACTCGACCACGGACTGACCGTTGTTCGGCAAAGCCTGGTGCTTGGTGTACCCGGCCCTGAAATAGGTCAGGCGGTGGTGCGTGATCCATCTGCTGGCCGGGCTCGTCTCCTGCCTCGGAGGCAAGATTCCTAGCAGATCAAGGACTTCGTCTGGGCATGGGGGTATGGCGTCAGGGGCCCAGGGTGCTAATCTGGACGTAACGCACCCCCGGTGTGATAGGGCAAGAAATCACTCCGGTGCTATATGCGAAGCAGACCAACAGGTTTGGCGACTCAGGTGGTCGGCTTCGAGAATTGTTTTGAGAGGGACCCGTCTGAGAAGGCGGGTCTTTTCTCATGCAGTCATGGGATCAGGCGATACGTCGTTCCTCCAGATTGATCGTCTGCTGCTCGGGCTTTGTTGACGACATGGCCGTACGGTCCAACCAGTCGGTAATAATTTCGACTGCCAGGTCATTGGCGGTAGTGCCACGGGACTCCACGATGTCCCAAAACTGGTTGTACCGGTCAATGGGAAGGTTCGCAGATACCTTCTGCCGCTCGCCCTTGGACGGGCGGCCGCCACGGGGACTGCGCGTACGAGGCATAGTCGTCATGGTTGGAAGTATGTCAGTCGAGCGACATCGTTTCCAGAAACACGCTGCATGAGTTTCCAAATTTCCCAGTCACCGTTGGCGTGTCCCAGGTGGTGGCAGGTTAGCTCTTCGAGTCAGCTGGTGGCCGCGGATCTGGCCGGCGAGAATCCGGAGATGGGCCGACTGCGTCAACGACCTGGACATCGCCGAGAACGGCCGCCGGGTGGTGATCGAGCTCAACGGGCTCCTCAACGCCGGGCTCTACGCCTCCGACCCGGTGCTCGTTGTCCAGGCCCTGGTCGCCCGGCCCGGGGCAGTATGTGCGCTGGATGTGTGGTCACACACGTGGGTGGCATGAGTACTCAGCAGATGACCCCTCCCCCACTACCGTCACACCCTGCCCACCGCCGCCGACGTCGACCGCTGGTGCGAAGACGTCGTGCTGATGGGTGAGTCGTCCGCCATCGAGCGCGACGTCGACCTCCACCTGTCCACCTTCGAGAACTACTTCATCCAGCTCGACGCCCCCGCACCTTCGTCGAGGTCCGCGGCATCATCGCCGACACTGAGCTCACCAGTTCGCTGGTGGCCGCCCGGCGCGACCTGGTGTTACACGCCACCGAGCTGCACTATGACTGGGACGAGCTATACGAGGTCGGCCAGCAGCTCGCAAAGGCCAAGATGCCCCTGGCGATCCAGCACTTCCCAAGTGATTCCTGACCGTCCACCACGACGACCGACGGCCCGCCGTCTCCGTAGGGGACAGGCCATCGGCCTGCGTAGGAGCGTTGTTGTGTTCTACTTGTTGCACCTGTTCGACATGTTGAATTTATGCACCCAGTCAACCATGCGCCGGTCAGCGGGCGTGCTTGAGCTTGCCCTTCAGCGGCGGGAACTGGGTGACGTTCGCCCGGATCAGGGCCTGGCCGATCGCTACGGCTACCGCCTCACGGACGAACGCCGACTTGTTCACCTGCCAGCCCTCCATCTCGGCTCGGTCAAGCTCGGCCATCAGCTGGTGGTGGAGGTCGTAGGGCAGTACGACGTTGTAGGAGATCTTCCTTCCGCCGTCATCCGGCGGCGGAGCGGACTGCAGCGCCGTCTCCCGCTCCTCCGGGCTCAGGGCCAGGTGCTGATGCACCGCCCGCTGCAACCAGCGGACGAAGGATGTCGGCCCGCCGCCGGGGATCCGGTGCTTGTCGGAGGAATACGCCCGCTTAGCGTGGTCCAGGGAGGTGCGTGAGAACGAGACGCCGATCGGGACGGTGGTGGCCCGCGGGCCCGTCAAGGGATGCGAGTACCGCTCGAGGCCCCTGACAGCCTCGGAGTCTGCGACGGCGAGCCCGCTCGGATGGATAGCGGGTGCTGACATGGCACTCCCCTCCCCCATCGGCTCCGCGGTCGGCGCCACATTTTCGGTCTTCTCTCGAGTAGCAGGCTCCGGTCGCCTGGTCTCTCGGGCCGGCACCTGAGCTGGGACCTCGTCCTCGAGCGCCGGCTGCTCGGCGTGCTGCTGCGCGTCGTCGAGGGTCTGCCCGTTGGACCGCGGCTTCAAGGTCTCGGCCACCGGCCACTCCCCCACCACCTCATCGGAGCCTTCCCCCACCGGCTCGGCGGTCACCGCCGGCACCAGAGTCCCCTCCCCCACTGGCAAGGTGACGGGTCCGGGCGTCGGCGCGGTACCGTTCGCCAGCGTCTCGGCAGCCTGCTCGAAGACCGTGATGTCGGCCGACTCGTCGGAGCCGGCGGTGTTGCTGCGCTGGTTGGCTCTGGCATCCAAAAGCTGCTCGTCACGCAGGTGCTGCTGCTCCAGGGCTTCGTCGCGCACCTGGTTGCGGGTCTTCTTGCCCACCAGCTTGTTCACGCGCTTGGTCGGCATCGTCACGCCTCCCCAATCAGGGAGCCGAACACCCTTGCGTAATCCTTAGCCGGATTCGACTTGGGATCGTACTGGCCCACCGGCATGGCCGAGCGTGTCGCATCACGAGCTGCGATGCCCTCACGGATCGGATCAGTGACCTTCGTGGACTCCCCGTACTCCTCGCGCAGCGTCAGCACGAGCTCACGGTCCAGCAGACGGCGGCCGTCGTAGCGCGTGGGGATGATCGCGCCGATCTTCAGCCCCCTGTTAATCCTCGGCGCCAGCCGCTTCTCGATCACCGACTCGAAGTAGTCGACCTGCGTGTACGCCTCCACGTCGCACACCACAGGGGCGATGAGGTACTCCGCCGCTGCCATTCCGGTAATGCTGAGGTCGCTCATGGCCGGCGGGGTGTCAATCACGACGTCGTCGTAGCGATCGGCCACGTCTGGCAGGAGGTCCCGTAGCGAGGTGATGAGGTCGTCAACACTGTTCACATCGACCAGAGACAGGTCGTGCTGGCCGACCAGCACCTCGACGCCCTCGATGTCAGGCGCCTCGGTCGCAGCCTCTTCGATGGTCATCCTGGCGGTCAGCACATCTGCGGCTGTGCCGTTGAACTCCGTGGCATCGGTGAAGCCCAGGCGCTGCGTCAGCGTGCCCTGCATGTCCAGGTCGACGGCTAGGACTCGCCGACCTCGCTGGGCCAGTGTCCAGATCAGTTCGGCCGCGGTGGTGGTCTTGGTCGTTCCGCCCTTGGGGAAGGCGACGGTGTAGATCATCGTGGATGTCCCTCTCGGCCGGGTGTACGGCCGGTGACTTGGGGAAGGCTGTCGTCCATCACCCTAACCGGTTACACGCTTCAACAGGTCAAACATGTTTAACGTAGTAAACACAACAATTTTTATCCCTTGCTCGGTGCCAGCCGCAACCAGCGACGAGCGGAGCGTGGGGCGTACCTGGATCAAAACGCTTGTCACGTTATGCAGGTTCACCATGTGGAACCGGCGCTATCGAGTTAGCACCTGATGGCACCCCGGCATGGAGCGTGGGTTGGACCGAGTCACGTGGTCGAGCGGGTGAGACTCGTTGAACTTGGCACTACAGGCAGACTCTGCACCATGCGTTATGCAACGACGCGGCCGACGCCGCCCGGTCCACTTCGACACCTATCAGCAATAAAAGTCTTTGCAGGACCTATGGGTAGAACGTGGCAAGCATGGGCAACACAACAAGGGACCCTATGGCGCCAACACACGCCACAGGATCCACTGGACGGTTAAACTTGTCAAACATGTGTAACAAGTAGAACCAGATAAACATGCACGACGCAACAAGAACTAGCTATGCCGGTGAGCTTTGATGGGTCATGGCGTCGTTGCTTCTTACGTTGAACTTGTGGCACATGTGCAACATGACAAGAGTGCACAACACAACAAGAGTCCGTCGCCAGCCGCTATCGAGTTTGAGTTTCATTGATCAGACAGCTGACGCAATGCAGCAGCGGCACTTGTTGGACATGGTGAACCGGTTAGACCCAACAACGTAATGCGGTACGGCTGTCAATCTCGGTCAAGGCCCTAGGGCATGTCTCCCAATAGGTCTTTGAGCCAGATGGTGATGGCGCGCAGTACGGCCCCGCCGCGGTAGGTCAGCGCGAGCTTGTCGTATCGGGTCGCGAGGCCTCGCCACTGCTTGAAAAGGTTGAAGGACCGCTCGACGACGTTGCGGCCCTTGTAGTCCTGGGCGTCGAAGGTCGGGGGTCGACCACCTTGGGAGCCCCGGCGTTTCCGGTGGCCGACCTGGTCAGCGGGCTCGGGGATCACTGCGGTGATCCCTCGGGATCGCAGATGCGTGCGGATTGCTCTCGAGGAGTAGGCCTTGTCCGCCCGCAGCCGCCCGGGCCGGGTCCGGGGCCGCCCTGGTCCGTGGCGGGCCACCTGCAGGTGGGCCATCAAATGCGGGAACATCGGGGCGTCCCCGGACTGACCCGGTCCCACGAGCACCACCAGAGGACGTCCGGCGCCGTCGACCAGGGTGTGGATCTTGCTCGACAGCCCGCCGCGGGAGCGGCCTACCGCGTGATCAGCCGGCTCGTCGGACAGATTCGTGTAGTTCGATCCCGCCCCCTGTGTCGCGGGAGAAGTTCGTGGCGTGCTGATGGGCCCGGTTGATGGTGGAGTCCACCGACACCGCCCAGTCGATCAGTTGAAGCTTCTGCGCCTCGGTCAGCAGCGCGGCCAGGACCCGGTCCCAGGTTCCGTCGGCGCTGTAGCGGCGGTGCCGTTTCCACACGGTCTGCCAGGGCCCGAACTGCTCGGGAACATCACGCCAGGCAATCCCGCACCGGTACCGGTAGAGAATGCCTTCCACCACGGGGCGGTCGTCGCGGAACGGCCGGCCTCTCTTGCCATCGGAGGACGGCAGGAGAGGGCGGATCCGTTCCCACTGATCATCGGTCAGCACAGCCGTACGGGACATGCCCCCAGCCTCGCAGAACCACTCACACGATTAAAGAGACATGCCCTAGAAGCCGGCCAGGTCGCCGGCAAGGCGCTCTGCCTCAGCGGCACCGTAGGTTTCCATAGAGCGGGGCCCGGTCTCGTCGTTGAACATCTTGACGGCAAACTGGTCCGCACCGAGGGACTCGACGGCGACTCGCAGTTGACCGTCCCGGGAGGCGTAATGGACGCGGCCTGGGCTGGCGCAGTCGAACATGCCCTCGTCGTCGTACTCAGGGCGTGGCCGAGGTGCTCGTCGCGATCCAGGAGGGCTTCGACCTCCTCGAACGTCTCCTTGGCGCTGGTCGCGGTGGTCAGGTCGGACAGCATCTTGGCGAGAGAGTGCTGGATCGACTCCGACACGTATTAGTTCTCCGATTTTGATCGACTGATCGCCCGTCGTCAGGGAATGTCCGCGGTCGGCTGCGGCGGTGGGGGAGAGGCAAACTGTCGCCATGGCCGTCATGTGTGCGGTTGACCGTGTCGGGATGCAATGGCCTGAGGTTGTCCAACGTCGACGGGTGGCTACAGGCGACACGCTGGGATATAGCGGTTACGTCCGTTTTGGACACTGCTGACGTTTCCGACTGGATGGCGGTATGCCACACCCTATAGCCACATGGGACTGCCCCGACTTTGGTTGGCTCTGACCTGCCCCACGGTTGGGACTGTCGCAGCGGCAGGTGGCAGGTTGACCTAGCAGTGCACCAGTCCCCTTCTCTCAATTCATGGGTTGCGCGACGCCTTCGTTGTAAGACTTGAGCCGGCGCGAAAAGGTGCGCGCTCTGCTGCTTATTTTGGTGCTTGATCTTGTCGCCATGTCAGGTGATCCTGACAGTGTCAGGGTTTTATGACACCTCGGAGGTGGGCGTGTTCGAGCGCGATGGGCTGCAGGGTGTGACGGCGCCGCACGCGGCGTGGGAGCTGGGGGCGTCCCTGGCTGATCACGCCGTGCCGGTGGACGACCGTGACGGGGTGGCGGTGGCTCAGTTCCTGCGCATGGCCGCTGATGCGTGGGCCGCCGCGAAGACCGAAGAAGCCTCTGACCGTGCTCTGGAGCGGGTGAGGTTCTTGCGCCTGCTTGAGCGTGGGGCCGGCGTGGCGCTGCGCGATGCCGTGGCGGACGCCCGGGGGAGCGGGGCCTCTTGGGCCGGGGTTGGGTGGGCGTTGAACACCTCCCGGCAGAGTGCCTACGAACGTTTCACCGACTGACACTGCATCCGGTGCTGGTTCGCCGGCTGGTGAGACCGAGTCTTATCAGCTTTCGGCGCGTTGGCGCGTCTCGCAGGTCAGGGGATGCGAGACGTCTCGTCCGGCGAATTTTGCGGCCACGAATTTTGGCGGTTTCCCGCGGTCCGGCAAGTCTTGCAACTATGTACTTTATCTGCGTGCCTAGAATCGTGTACCAGACATTGGTTGCGAGACACATAGGGGTTGCCATGGGGAAGTTGATCGGATACGCGCGAGTTTCGACGCGGCAGCAGGATGCGGACCGTCAAGTGGCTGACCTGATCGCCGCTGGCGTGCGGCGCGATGACCTCTACGTCGATCATGGAGTGTCTGGAGCCCACGCTTTACGTCCACAATTCAACAAGGCCGTGGCCGCGCTTGAGGAGGACGACACCTTGGTCGTCACCACCCTGGACCGTCTGGGGCGGTCGACGCAGAACATGCTGGCTTTCGCCGAGGCGCTGCGGGGGAGAGGTGCGGGGTTGCGGGTGCTGAACCTGGGTGGGGGAGACGTGGACACCCACACCCCGATGGGTTCGATGGTCTTCACCGTCATGGCTGCCTTGGCGCAGATGGAGTTGGAGATCAAGCGGGAGCGGATCACTGACTCGGTGGCCAAGCGTCGGGCCGCCGGCAAGGACCTGGGCGGGCGGCGCCCGACCTTCACCGACTCCCAGATCCGCAATGCTATGCGGCTGATCGAGGGCGGAGAGCCGGCTACCCAGGTCGCCCGCGACCTCGGGATGTCGAGGGCCACGCTCTACCGTCGTGTCCGTCAACTGCCCATGCCGAGCGCCTGAGTCGGGACTGTCTGCGGTGGTTTGCTTTCCCTGCTGGCTCTCGGACGCGGTCGGTTCCGCCTCTGCGTGCGGGGCGGGGTCAAGAAACGAAGGGGTGTGCGGTCAGTCGCGAATCTGGTCCCACAGGGCATGCACCCGGGTGTCGATGGCGTCGACGATGGTCCGCACGCCCTCCAGGGTCCGCTCGGAGGGATCGGCGATGCCCCAGTCCAGGTAGCGTTTGCCCGGGTAGACCGGGCAGGCGTCTCCGCAGCCCATGGTGATCACGTAGTCGGCCGCGCGCACCACGTCGTCGGTCAGCGGCTTGGGGTAGGCGTGCGCCAAATCGATCCCGCGTTCGGCAAGGACCTGCACCACCAGGGGGTGGACCTCGGCCCCGGGCAGGGATCCGGCGGAGCGCACCTCTACCTTCTCCCCGGCGTAGTGGCTCAGCAGTGCCGCGGCGATCTGGGAGCGGCCGATGTTGTGCACGCACACGAACAGCACTTGCGGGACGGGGGAGTCGATCTTGCCTTGGGACTGGGCCAGTGCCCGGAGCCGGTCGTCGGCGAAGTGCCCGGCGGTGGCCGCCAGGTAGGTGCGGATGCGCGCGGTGCGGGAGAGCGTCGTGTAGGACTCGAAGACGTAGCGTTCGACCGTCTCCGGGGAGAAGATCCCCTCATAGCGTTTGGCCAGGTGCTCGGCGGTGCGCTGCAGGACGTGGGTGTCTCTGGTCTCGGCGGGCTGGGTCATGACGGCTCCTTGGCGATCGACGGCGTTCGGCGGTGAGGGAGGGGCCCCGGGGTCACCGGAGCGTCAGCGGACAGGTGTGTCCTCGAGGGGGCGCGGGCCGCAGTGGCTCAGGCGTGGGTGTTCTCTTCCACCAGGGCGGTGGCGATGCTGTCGGCGTCCTCCAGAGCGGCCAGGTAGCGTTCGGCGTCCAGGCCGGCCGCGCAGCCGGTGCCGGCGGCGGTGATGGCCTGGCGGTAGCGGTGGTCGACCGCGTCCCCGCAGGCGAAGACCCCGGGCAGGTTCGTGACGGTGGTGGGGGAGTCGACGACGATGTAGCCCTCCTCGTCCAGCTCCAGCTGACCCTGTACGAGCTCGGTGCGCGGGAGGTGTCCGATGGCCACGAACACACCGGTGGCGGCCAGCTCGCGAGTGGTTCCCGTGGTGGTGTCGGTCAGGGTGATCCCGGTGACCTTGTCCTGGCCGTGGATGGCGGTGACGGCACTGTTGTGGGCGAAGCGTATTTTCTCGTTGTCCTTGGCCCGCTGCGCCATGATCTTCGAGGCTCGTAGCGCGTCGCGGCGCACGACCACGGTGACGGAGGAGGCGAAGCGGGTCAGGAACAGGGCTTCTTCCATGGCGGAGTCGCCGCCGCCGACCACGACGATGTCCTGGTCGCGGAAGAAGAACCCGTCGCAGGTCGCACACCACGACACCCCGTGACCGCTGAGGGTCTTCTCCTCGGGCAGGCCGAGTTCCTTGTAGGCGGAGCCGGTGGCCACGATCACCGCCGGAGCCCGGTAGGTCGCCCCTTCCAGGGTGGTGACCTCCTTCAGGTGGCCGGTGAGCTGGATCGAGGCGGCGTCGTCGTAGTCGATGAGCGTCCCGAACCGCTCGGCCTGCTCGCTGAGGCCGGCCATGAGCTCCGGGCCCTGGATGCCGGACGGGAAGCCGGGGAAGTTCTCCACCTCGGTGGTGTTCATCAGCGCCCCGCCGTGGGTGACGGAGCCGGCGATCACCCGCGGGGCCAGCCCGGCCCGGGCGGCGTAGATGGCGGCGGTGTAGCCGGCCGGGCCGGAGCCGATGATGATCAGCTTGTCGGTCACCTCGTGCGTGCTCATTTCCCGGGCCCTTACTTGGTGGTGGTGTGCTCGGCGGGCAGCAGCTCGGCGATCAGCTGCTGGATCCTGCCCTTGATGTCGTCGCGGATCGGGCGCACGGCCTCGATGCCCTGCCCGGCGGGGTCGTCGAGCTTCCAGTCCTCGTAGCGCTTGCCCGGGAAGAAGGGGCAGGCGTCCCCGCACCCCATGGTGATGACCACGTCGGAGTCCTGGACGGCTTCGTCGGTGAGGATCTTGGGGGTCTCGGCGCTCATGTCGATGCCCTCTTCAGCCATGGCCTCCACGGCGGCAGGGTTCACGGAGTCCGCCGGGGCGGAGCCGGCCGAGCGCACCTCGATGCGTCCCTGCGAGAGGTGGGTGAGGTAGGCGGCGGCCATCTGGGAGCGGCCGGCGTTGTGCACGCACACGAACAGGACGCTGGGCTTGGTGGTCTCGGTGCTCATCGGGGGTGGTGTCCGTTCTGTCGAAGGAGGAAAGAGGATCGCGTGGTTCAGGATCGGACGCGGGCGGGTCCGGTGAGCTCCGCCAGGGCGGTCTCGCCCACGGGTTCGACGGCCAGCAGAGGGATCACGGCGGTCCGGGCGGCCAGTTGCTGCACGGTGCGGATCTGCTCTAGCTCGTGGCGGGCGCGTTCTCGCAGGAACGCCGAGTCGGGATCGGTGGCGGCCACGGAGTTGTTGACGACCCACGCCCAGGGGTGCAGGTCGGCCCGTTCCAGGTCCTCCTGCAGCTGGGTCGCCTCCAGCACCGGGGTGGTCTCGGCCAGGGTGACCAGCACGAGCTTGGTCAGCTCCTTGTCCTGCAGGCGCATCAGCGGGGTGGTGTAGGAGGAACTCTCACCCATGCTGCGGGCGATCTCCCGGTGGTAGGAGCCCGTGGCGTCCAGCAGCAGGAGGGTGTGCCCGGTGGGGGCGGTGTCCATGACCACGAAGCGGCGGCGGGACTCGTTGACCACCTTGGAGAACTCGTGGAAGACCGCGACCTCCTCGGTGCACGGGGACTGCAGGTCCTCCGCCAGCTGCGCCCGGCCGGTCTCGTCCAGGTTCCTCCCCTTGGAGGCCAGCACCCGGTCGCGGTAGGCGGCGACGGCCTGTTCGGGGTCGATCCGCGAGACTGCCAGGTGCTCGACTCCCCCGGACAGGGTTCCAGAGAGGTGGGCGGCCGGATCGGTGGTGGTCAGGTGCACGTCGTGGCCGCGGTGGGCCAGGGCCACGGCGACGGCCGCGGCCACGGTGGTCTTGCCGACCCCGCCCTTGCCCATGCACACGACCAGGCCGTGGTCCTGGCCGGCGAGCTCGTCCACCAGGACCCCCAGGCCAGGCAGGTCGAGCTCCGCGGGCGGGGTGGACGCCGCCGGCTCCGGGGCGCCGTCGTCGTCGGTGAGCAGGGACCGCAGGGCGGGAACCCCGACCATGTTCTGCGGGCGCAGCGCTATCTCGTCGCGCGGCAGGCCGGTGAGGACCGCCGGCATCTGGGCCAGGGCGGCCTGCTCGCGGGCCCGCACCACCGCCACCAGGGGGTCCTCCCCGGCGGGCATCAGGCCGTTGACCACCAGGTGCTGCTCGGTCATCCCGATCCGCGCCAGCTCCTCGTGCGTGCGGGCAACCTCGGCGAGGCTCGACTCCTGGGCGCGGGCCACCAGCACCAACCGGGTCCGGGCCGGGTCGGCCAGGGCGACCACCGCCGCGGCGTACGTGCTGTGCTGCTTCTCCAGGCCCGAGAGCGGGCCCAGGCAAGAGGCGTCACCCTTGCCGGTGTCCAGGAACGCGGTCCAGTCCCCCGGCAGCCGCAGGAGCCGGACGGTGTGCCCGGTGGGGGCGGTGTCGAACAGGACGTGGTCGTAGCGCTCACCGATCGTCGCGTCGGCGAGGATCGCGGTGAACTCGTTGAAGGAGGCGATCTCGGTGGTGCACGACCCGGAGAGCTGCTCGGTGATCGAGGCGATCTCCGCCTCGGGAAGCAGCCCGCGGACCGGTCCGACGATCTTCTCCCGGTAGGCCTCAGCGGCCTGCTCCGGGTCGATCTCCAGGGCGTGCAGGCCCGGGATCTCCGGGATCGCGGTGATCGTGTTGCCGATGCTCGCCCCGAAGACCTGGCCCACGTTGGAGGCCGGGTCCGTGCTCACCAGCAGCACTTTCCGGCCCGCACCGGCCAGGTGCACGGCGGCGGCGCAGGCCAGAGAGGTCTTGCCCACCCCGCCCTTGCCGGTGAAGAACAGGAACCGGGGGGTGTGGTCGAGGAACGTCATCGTGCTCGCTTTCCGAAACAGGAGATCGTCGGTCACCGCAGGTTCAGCAGCAGCCGGTGGGGCCGCAGCACCCGGCGGAGTCCTTGGAGGTCGCAGCGCTAAGGCCCAGGTCCTGATGTGTCCCGGGCTCCGGGGCCGGGGAGGCCGACTGGGCCAGGGCCTCCAGGCGTGCCCGGTCGGGGTAGGCGCCGGTGGCGACGGTGACTCCGTCGACCAGGACCAGGGGCAGCCCGGCGGAGCCGGCCACGCGCAGGAAGTCGCTCACCGCCGGGGTGTCCGCGAATGCCTGGGGGTCGTTGGCCAGGTTGTGCCGGGTGATGTCCACCCCGCGGGAGCGCAGGTTTTCGAGGTCGGCGGTGAACTCCACCAGGGCCTCGTCCACATCGGGGCCGCACACTCCGGTGTTGCAGCACAGGGCCGGTTCGAACACCTCGATCCGGGGCCCGGACGGGAGGATCTCGGCAGTCTGGGAAGTCTGGGGAGTCATGGCAGGAAAAGTCCTTTCAAGGCGTGGAAAAGAACGACAGGAGGGTGGACGCGGTCAGGGGGTGCCGGTGAGCTCGGTGAGCAGGGCTTGGACCCGGGCGTCGATGTCGTCGCGCACCATCCGCATGCGCTCGGCACCTTCGATCCCGCGCTCGGACGGCTCGTTCAGGGTCCAGGTCTCGATCGTGCCGGTCATGCCCTCGACGGGTTCGACGACGGCCTCGTCGCCCAGCACCACGACACGGTCCACGCGGCGCAGCAGCTCCGGGTCGATCGCCTTCGGCTTTCCGTGGGACATGTCCGCCCCGACCTCGGCGACGACCTCGGCGGACAGGGCGTTGATCTGTTTCCCGGGCCTCGTGCCCGCGGAGTGGACGTCCACGGCGCCGTGGGCGCGGCGCGCCATCAGGGCCGCGGCCATCTGGGACTTGCCGCCGTTCTTGGCGCAGACGAACAGGACGGACGGCTGGGTGGCGTTCAACGGTTGCTCCTGGATGCTCGCGGGGACGGGATGCGGGGATTAGCGGGTGGGGACGGTGGCGTCGCCGGGGAAGAGCTTGCGCCCGGCCCACAGGGAGACGTACACCAGGGCGACCAAGACCGGGACCTCGATGAGCGGGCCTACCACCCCGGCCAGGGCCTGCCCGGAGGTGACCCCGAAGGTGGCGATGGCCACGGCAATGGCCAGTTCGAAGTTGTTGCCCGCAGCGGTGAAGGCCACGGTGGTGGATTTCGCGTAGTTCAGTCCCAGGGCGCGGGAGGCCAGCAGGGCGATGCCGAACATGAGGAAGAAGTACGCCAGCAGGGGCAGCGCGATCCGGGCGACGTCCCACGGGTTCGAGGTGATGGCATCGCCCTGCAGGGCGAACAGCAGCACGATGGTGAACAGCAGTCCGTAGAGGGCCCACGGGCCGAGCTTGGGCAGGAATCGCTCCTCGTACCACTGCCGACCCTTGGCCTTCTCGCCGAGGGTGCGGGTCAAAAAGCCCGCGGCCAAGGGAATGCCCAGGAACACGAGGACGGACACCACGATCGACCACACGGAGAACTCTGCGGACGTGGTGGGCAGGCCCAGCCAGGCGGGCAGCACCTGGAGGTAGAACCAGCCCAGGACGCCGAAGGCGAGCACCTGGAAGACGGAGTTGACGGCCACGAGCACGGCGGCGGCCTCGCGGTCTCCGCAGGCGAGGTCGTTCCAGATCATGACCATGGCGATGCAGCGGGCCAGGCCCACGATGATCAGGCCCGTGCGGTACTCGGGCAGGTCGGGCAGCAGCGCCCAGGCCAGGACGAACATCAGCGCCGGACCCACGACCCAGTTCAGGACCAGGGACGCCCCCAGCAGGCGGCGGTCGCCGGCGACCCGGTGGGTTTCGTCGTAGCGGACCTTGGCCAGCACCGGGTACATCATCACCAGCAACCCGATCGCGATGGGCAGCGAGACCTCCCCGACCTTCACGGCCTCCAGCGCCGTGTCGATGCCGGGCACGAGCCGGCCGAGCAGGAGCCCCGCGGCCATGGCGGCCAGGATCCAGGCCGGCAGCCAGCGGTTCAGGAAGGACAGGTCCTTCATAACCCCCTGATCGGGAGCAGAGGCGGTCGTGGTGGCGCTCATGGGCGGGGACAACCCTTCGTATCGACGAACATCTATGCCGAACATTACGGGTCACATCGAACTCCGTCAATGTACAATGGAGTGATGACCATCGCAGCCGACCTCCAGGCCACCGCAGCCACCGAGTGCGCCCCGCACCCGTTCCGGAACGAGTGCTGCTCGCTCTCGGGCGGCCCCATCGGCGCTCAGGACGCCCAGCAGATCGCCAGGGTCCTCAAGGCCCTGGCCGACCCCATGCGTCTGCGCCTGCTCTCCCACGTCGTCGGCCAAGGGTGCGAGGCCGTGTGCGCATGCGACCTCACCGAGGAACTGGGCATCAGCCAGCCCACAGTCAGCCACCACATGAAAAAGCTCGTCGACGCCGGTCTGCTCACCCGCGAACAGCGCGGCCGGTGGGCCCACTACAGCGTGATCCCCGAAGCCTTCGCCCAGCTGCGCTCCTTCCTCGACTTGCGCTGATCCGTTTCTACAAAACTTGTGCCCGAAAAGGCTCGTTTTAGCCACACTGTCCGGGTGCTGTTCGGCGCATGGCGCCACGTCAGCTGATCGTCTGCGGTGCTTGTGGACTCGCTGCCGCAAGTCGGCATGGTAGTCAGGCGCCGAGGTAGACGGAGATCGCCGCGAAGAGGGCGAAACCGCCGGTGAGCAGGATCGGGTCCCACACGCTGGTGTCTCCCTCGTGGGCTTCGGTGAGTATTTCTTCGACCACCACGCTGGTCAGCGCCCCGCCGGTGAGCGCCAGCACCGACAGGGTGAGGATCTCCGGGGCCTGGCGCAACGCGAAGTAACCCAGGGCCGCCCCGATCAGGATCGGCAGGGCAAAACCCAGGGACATCAGGATCCGGGTGCGGCGCCGGATTCCGGCCCGGCGCAGGGTGGCGATGGCGGCGAAGCCTTCCGGCGCGTCGGCCGGGACCTGCCCGAGGGCCAGCAGCAGGCCCAGGGACGGGTTGAGGACGGTGGCGGTGCCGATCATCACCCCGTCGCTGAACAGGTCCAGGGACACCCCGGTGAAGATTGCTAGCGGACCGGCGTTCTCCTTGCCGGCGCCGAGGCGTGCCTGGATGGAGCCGATGGTCCGTTCGATGCCCATGAAGAACGCCCCACCGGCGACGAAGGCGAGGATCGGGACCCATGGGGCGGAGGCTTCCAGGGCTTCGGGCATGAGCTCGAGGCCGACCACGGCCATGACGATGCCGGCGGCCAGGTGCAAGGACAGGGACAGGGTTCGCTCGGAGACATCGACCAGCTCCGCGGCAAGTCCGCCCAGGAAATTCCCGGCCGCCGGCAGGGCGGCCAGGACCAGCACCAGAACAAATCCCTCCACGGGCCACCTCCTGCGATCTGATCGGTGACAACAGGCCCGGCTGGAGCCGACCACATCGGGTTAGCGGGACCGGTACTCCGCACAGTCTTACAGGAGGAAACCCTGATGTCCCGACCCCGATGACAAGCATGCTCACTACTACTCCCGCCGAGATCGCCTCCGGGCCCCTGAGGGACGAAAAAGGACCACCGCTCACCAACCCGGTGTCCCGGACATCGCCGCAGTACGCTGCTGCAGGATGTGGTCGGCGGGGCGGGCACGCCGCAGTGGCAACAACGCACCCGCCCCTGCCGATAACGTTAGTCAGCACCCCTGGGTGTTTTCCCGGGGACTGCTGAAGCTCCGGTTAGCTCGCCGGACTGACCCATGGCCCAGTTGCCCGTGCAGCTGTGAAGATCAGCGCATCTGGCTGGGTAGCCCTGCCATGCCGACTCAGATCCCGGCTGAGTCCGCCCGGGACCGTGCAGATCCTGGCATCGGCGTGGTGGCGAGGCCACCGCAACTTTGCTGAGGTCATCACTTCCCGGCTGCTGCTGGTCCGCCGCGAGCTGAAGGGCTCCTCGTATCACCCAGCAAGCTCTCCCCCTGGGCCGTTGCCGATCTCAGCGTCCATGCAGCACCTCCCGACGGTGTGCCCGCTTCCGACTCACCGTGGGCCTTGATCTGGCGGAGTTCTCCATCACCGGGCACCTCGCCGCAGCTCGAACAGAGCGTGCGCGTGGCCGTTCCCTACTCACCGCACCCAAGGTGCGCCTCGCCCCGCGCACGTGTCAGTCCTCGTGCGCGATTCCCGTCGGCAGGTATCGGTCCAGTGGCGCGTCACGGTGTGTTCATGGGGCCTGCCCGTCACAGATCAAGCGGATCCGAACCAGTCCTTGTTGCTGGAGTACAGGTTGATCACTGGCCGGTCTGGCTGATCTTCCGGTTGTTCAACGGCCGTGTCGGGCGGTTGTTGCCGGAGTGCACGGACCGGAGGTCTTCGATCTGGCCGGTGCTCAGTTCGATCGGTGTCTGCAGCAGGAGCCAACGGACGCCTTCGCTGCACGGTGGGGTGGTCAGACTGCCGTCGTAGGCGTAGTGGCCCAGGGAGTCGGGGAGCAAGGAGGTCAGCGTGAGGCCGGTGACCTCAGGTGAGTTCCCGCCTCGGGTGGCCGGCACTGCGTCAATGACCGGAGACCACGCGGCGTTGTCCTTTCCCGCGGTGGCAAGCACCCCGATGACAGCCAGGGCGTCGTCGTCGGACTGGTGGACGAAGTGGAACTCGGCTTCATAGCTCGTGCCGCCGACGGTGTGCTCGGACGGGGCGTGGTAGTGCATCTGTTTGAAGGTGTACTGGGTTCCGTCAACCGTGATGCGTTGAGGTGACAGGGCGTGGAGTTCGACCGTGTGTCCGGTGTCGCGGGCCTGGAAGTCCGCGACCGTGTAGTCGAGGGTGGTCGGGCTGGAGGAAAGGGGGGCGTTGCTGGGGACGTCGATCGGGGACTGGGCCGTTCCGGTGCTGCAGGTCGTGAACTCGTCGTCGAGCTCGCCCCAGTGCTGCGGGCCTGATGCCCCTTCGTAGGACCACTCTCCGGATGCCCCTCCCTGCGGGGGCGAGGCGGTGGCCGGGTCGTCGGGGCCGGCGGTGTTCGTGCAACCGGTGATCATCGCCAGCAATCCCACGCCGGAGCCGGTGATGACCGATCTCCTGGTGATCAACGAGGTGTTGTGCATTTCTGCCTTTCGGATCGGTTCAGGGCGGATCCGTTGCCCTGCCTTGACGGCGATTCGATGACACGCTTGTGTCGATTGACTCGCAGGCATCAGAGCCGCATGTTCTCGACGTACATCATCGCGCGCCGGACAGATGCTCAGTGAGCAGCTCCTTGGTCGGTGTCGGTGGTGGCGCGGGCGTCGAGTTCGCTGACGACTTCCTGGTGGCGGTCCTGGGTGAGCGGATGAGCGCCGGCGGGATGGGTAAGGGTTTCGTGGTCCAGCTGACGGCAGAGCTTGCTGTGCAGCACGTGCAGCTGGGTCAGGGACAGGCCGGCCACATCGGCCGGGAACTCCTCAGTGGTTTCCAGGCCGGTGCCGCCGGTCGTGGCGGGGACGGGGTCGGGCACCGGGACAGGGCCGGCAGGGTCGTGGGTGCTCATGGGGGGGGGGCAGTTTCCATCATCCGGGCGCCCGGCGGGGCGGTGCGTGCCTCAGGTCACACCGCGGCCTCAGGGGCCGGAGTGGCCCTGGGCTCGTGGTCCGGGGCGTGGTCGGGGATGAGGATGTCCACCGACTCGGTTGCGGGGCCGGTGTCGTTGTTGTGGCCGATCGCCCAGCGCAACGATTCCACGGCGCCGTCCTCGACGTCCTCAGCGCCACGCAGGTCAACACTGATCACCCCACCTGGGGCCATGGACCTGGCCTGGCGGATCAACGGGTGCAGCCCTTGCTGGTTGGCTTCGGTCAGACGCCCGGTCACGACCAGGCTCACGTAGGTGCCGTCCATGTCGATGTCGGCGAGCACGGAGATCTTGGGATCCACGAAGAGTATCCCCTTTCCTTGAGGCGAGCGAGGTTTTCGGGCTGCGCTGCCCGACCCGCTCATGATCGACGGTAGAGGTCTCCTGCTGCGCCGGGCAAAATCCTCCCGGTCATCCCTCCATCCATCCACCGCGCTTCGAAGGACACGGGCCCCCAGCTGCGGGTGAGGACATCCCCTGTGAGCGGCTTGGTTGCAGGGCCAGGGGCTGGCGGTCACGCCTTTGCTGGGGATGCGCCGGGACTGCGCGAGGAGAATGCCTGAAGCATGCTGCGGAAGCATAACGGGAAGTAGCCTGATGGATGAAACCAAGAGGAGGACAGTCCCATGAGCAGTAGTGAGGCGTGGATCCAGGACCTGAGCAAGGTCACCCATGGCGGCCGTATGGAGGTGTGGGACCAGGATCAGCTGCTGTATGCGGGCCCCGTGGACCAGGTGGACCCCGCCCATGGTGTCGTGTGGATCCTCGAGGACGGGATCGGGGAGCGAAAGATGATCCACGCCCAGCAGTACCACCTGCGGCACTGCTCGCCTGACTGCTCTCACTGAACCGCACCTGGGACCCGGTACGGGACCTGCTGGCCTCGAGACCTGAGGAGATGCTTGTGGCTGGGCGGAACGTTCCCCTGTTGGTGGACAACGGGTGAACACGCAGTGGATGGTTGTAGGGTCAACATTGCTCTCTCCGGGGGGAGAGAGCCCAAGAGCCTGTTGGTTCTTGAACCGTCGGTGCGATTTCGGTCCGGGTTCCACACCACCCGTTGGACTCCGGCGGAGGGCGTCCCAGCATACGATCCGGGGGGATTGTGCTGGGACGCCTGTCTGTCCGGTGCATCTTCCTCACGGGTATTCCCTCACTGGCGACCGCGTTGATTCCCAATCAGGTCACCAGGTTCTCCAGGACCCCCGCTGTGTCCGGGGAAGCAGGGGCAGGCATGCCGCCGTCATCTCCTGCGGTGGTGGGGCCTTCTCCCTCAGTGCTTACTGGTCGCCGAGGTAGCGCCGGCTGGTGATGGGTGCGGGGCCAAGGTGGTGACGAGCCGTTCGAGATCATCGATCGCGGTAATGAGCAATCGCTGTTTCCCCGGCCGACGCCGTCGAACTCGAGGACTCCTACGCCGCCTGGGCCGCCGCCTGGGCCGCCGCCTAGGTGTACCCGGTCATGAGGTTGGTCGCAGGCGGCTAACCGGTGGGTGTCCGCCGAGTGCGCTGTGGCGTCTTTCAGTGTTGTAGTGCTCGATCCAGGGGGCAAGGGCCGCGGTGCGTGCGTCGTTGGTCGTGAAGACCTGCCGGTAGGCCCACTCGGTGGCCAGGGTGCGGTTGAGGCGCTCGACCTTGCCGTTCTGCCACGGGCAGTGCGGACGGATGAACACCTGTTTGGCCCCCAGCATCGCGACCACCTCCCGCACGGCCGCGGAATGACGGTAGGCAAAGGCGTTGTCGGTCATCACCCGCTCGATCCTCGGGATCCCGTGGCCGGCGAAGTAGACGGCCGCCCGGGCCAGGAACCCGGCGCAGGTGGTG
>NZ_CANMRA010000048.1 GCF_947500125.1 uncultured Kocuria sp.
CCTGGCTCCACCACCAGGACGACGACCATGGCAAGCGAAAACCGTAGGGTGACCCCTTTCCCAACACTTACTCAGAGCGAGCCGTCGCGCCGACAGCAGACATCCGGCGGCCGCCCCGGCGAGGTGGTGAACAGAGCACACCCAGAAGACCCGGAACCGTCCCCGCCGCACACGCTCACCCTGACCGGCACCGGCTGCGCACAACCGATCGGCATGGTCGCTCAGCGCAATCGATAACTCCCGCAACCGAGGAGTCACCAGGATGTGGATCGGTCAGGCACACCGGCTGACCACGATGTCGAAGCCTTCGAGAAAGCCGCCCGGCCATGACCGACCCCAGCGCCTCTCCCCGCCTTCCCCGAGTCACCGGAGGACTGTTCCTCCTCGGGGCCCTCACCTTCGCCACCGCAGCCACGGTGCTGTCGAGCACCTTCGACTGGCCCGACATTCTGCGGGAACCACCCGGAGTGGTGTTGCCGGCCTTCCACGCCGGCGGCCCGGGACTGGTGTGGGTCTGGTTCGCCACCGCCTGGACCTACGGGATCCTCGCCGTGCCGATCCTGCTGCTGCCGGCCGCCCTGGAACGCCAGGGGGACCCGGTGCTGCGAGCGGCCACCTGGATCGGGACGGCCTCGGTGGTGCTGTCGGTGATCGGGTTCCTGCGCTGGGTGTTCGTGGTCCCGTCCCTGGCCGGCACCTGGGCCGGTGCCGATCCCGCCGGCCGGGCCGCGGTGGAGGCCGCCTGGACGGCCCAGCACCAGTTCGGCGGGGCCCTGCTGGGCGAGCACCTGGGCCAGGTGCTGGTCCTGACCTGGTCGATCACGGTGTCCGCCCTCATCCTGTACCACCGGATCCTGCCGGGCTGGCTCGGGGTGACCGGGCTGGTGGTCAGTGGGATCTACCTGCTCAACCAGGGCGAGGTGCTGGCCACCGCCGTGGCCGGCTTCCCCGTCTGGGAACCGGCCGGGCTGATCGGCAGCACCGGGTGGGGCCTGTGGGTGGCCGCCCTCGGCGTGACCCTGCTGCTGCGGCCACCCGTCCACGGGGCACCCCACCGGGGACGCCTCTCCACCACCGCGCCCCGGCAGATTCCTGCCGGGCACCGACCGGACACTCTCCGGGAAGGAACACCGTCATGACAGCTGAAGGACCCCAATCAGTGGAGGACCAGGACGCAACCACTCCCGCACTGGCGAACACGATGCGGGCGGTCGTGCGAGAGCGGTACGGCCCTGCTGAGGTCTTGCACCTGGCACAGGTCCCGGTGCCCCGACCCGGGGCGAAGGAGGTGCTGCTGCGCGTGCACGCGGCCGGGCTGGACCGGGGTACCTGGCACCTGATGACGGGACGGCCCTACCTGATGCGCCTGGTCTTCGGACTGCGGACACCGAGGAACCCGGTGGCCGGGATGGAGGTGGCCGGTGCGGTCGTGGCCCTCGGGGCCGCCGTCACCGGGATCTCCGTGGGCGAGGAGGTGTACGGCATCGCCCGCGGGTCCTTCGCCGAGTACGCCGTGGCCCGGGAGAACCAGCTCGCCCCCGCACCGGGAAGCCTGACCGCTGCCCAGGCCGCGGTGGTACCGATCTCGGCAGCCACGGCCCTGCACGCCCTGGGCCAGGCCGGGCGTCTGCAGGCAGGGCAGAAGGTGCTGATCACCGGGGCCTCCGGCGGAGTCGGTTCCTACGCCGTACAACTGGCCAAGGCACTCGGCGCCGAGGTCACCGCGGTGACCAGCACCGCCAACCTGGACCACGTCCGCTCCCTGGGCGCGGACCACGTCATCGACCGCACCGGCGAGGACTTCGCCGACGGCACCCACCACTACGACCTCATCCTCGACCTGGCCGGCAACCCGCCGCTGTCCCGGCTGCGCCGGGCCCTGACCCCGGCCGGTACCGCCGTGCTCGTGGGCGGGGAAGACGGCGACCGCCTCACCGGAGGCATGGGACGGACCCTGCGCGCCCTGGCCCTCTCACCGTTCGTCCGCCAGCGGTTCACGAACGTCGTCTCCACCACGCGCACCGGTGACCTCCACCGGCTCACCGAGCTCATCGAAGCCGGGCAGGTGGTGCCACACCTCGATCGGACCCATCCCCTGGAACGAGCCGCGGAGGCCATGCGCCACCTCGAGACCGGAACGGTGCGCGGCAAGCTCGCCATCACCGTCTGAGGCCCCCGGGGCTCGACGCACCCGTAGGCACCGCTGAGGAGGCTCCCCTGTCCACGCTCACCGCGCTCCCACGGGAGCCGTGCCACCACACCGGCTCAAGAGCTTCTCACCCTTTGGACGGGCGTGCGTTCATCGGTGCTCGGGGCGGGTCTTCCGCTCCTGGAGTCCTTGAAGAGCGAAGACCAGGGCAGTTCATCTCCACTTTTCGGGGGGTTCATGATCCCGAAAATCATCCTCCTGGCCTTCGTGTCAGGGACAGTAGTTCACGGACACGACGATGGTGACGGAGATCAGTGATGGCACTGACAGACGAGACGACGAGCGGTTCCCCGCCCCGGTTCCTGCCCCGGGGCGAGGGGCGGCTGGCGTTCGAGGTCCACGGCGAAGGTCACTTGGTGGTGTGCGTGCCGGGAATGGGTGATCTGCGCCGGGTATACCGCTTCCTGGCCGCCGATCTGGTGACGGCCGGATACCGGGTGGCGGTGATGGACCTGCGCGGGCACGGGGACAGCGATGCGTCTTTCAGCCACTACGACGACGTGTCCACCGGACAGGACATCCTGGCGCTCATCACGCACCTCGGTGGCCCCGCCAGCGTGATCGGCAACTCGATGGGGGCCGGATCGGCGGTTTGGGCCGCGGCCGAGAACCCAGATTTGGTGGAGCGTCTGGTGCTGATCGGGCCGTTCGTGCGCAACGTGCCGACGCCCCCGTGGCAACGGGTGCTGCTCCGTCTGGCGCTGCGCCGGCCCTGGGGCCGGTGGGTGTGGCGCACCTACTTCCCGAAGTTCTACCCCGGACGCACACCGCCGGGATTCGAGAGGCACCTGGCCGCGATCGACGCGAGCCTGCGCCGCCGCCGGCACTGGGCCGCCTTCGTCCGGACCACCCGCACGACCCACGCCCCCGCCGAGGCCCGGTTGGGCGAGGTGACCGCCCCGACCCTGGTGGTGATGGGCACCAACGACCCGGACTTCCCCGACCCCGCCACAGAAGCCGCCCTCATCGCCGCCCGGCTCCACGGCCAGGTCCTCCTCGTCCCCGGGGCCGGACACTACCCACAAGCCGAAAACGCGCCCCTGGTCTCCCCGGCCGTCGTCAATTTCCTTACCGCGGGGCGGACCGGAGCCTAGAGTCGAGGATCCTCGGCGTGGTGGAGCAGGCACCCGGCCAGCTCCAGCACCGGCAGATGCTGCTGGTGGGCCGCGGCCCGCAGCCGGGCGTGAGCGGGGTCGGCCTCCAGGTCGTGGCGTTCCATCAACAAGCCCACGGCCTGCTGGATCTCCGGGCGACCCGCCACCGCGTCATGGAGCCGCCCGGCCACAGCATCGTGGAGCCGCCCGGTGAGCTGGTGGGCGGCACGCGAGTCCTGGAGGGCCTCCAACAGGGTCGCGGCCGGCCCCCGCCAGCAGACCCAGCAGGTGCTCCTCGTGCTCGGTGAATGCCTCCGGCTCGCCCACGTAGACCTTCACCGCCCCGATCTCCTGCCCCTGATAGACCAACGGCCGGTATCCGGGCCATATGTAAAACGGAGTGTCTGCAACGCCCGTGCTGGCCGTGACCTTAGGTGCCTGTCGTATTCCTGGGATCCGCCCTGGAGCAACCCAGGTCAGATGACACCTGATGGTGCGGCAACCCCGGGTACTGGCAGTAGTCACGGGCTGTCCCCGGCCGGCCTATCGGTCATCACCACGCTCATCGCCTCTTGGCACCGAGGGAACGGCGGGGCAGGATGAGCGCAACCAACCGCCACCACCGGAACCCACCGGGCTCCGGTGTCGAGGAGCCGCGATGAGCCCGGAACCGGAAGGACACCACGAGCCACCGCAGGTCAGCGAGGAGTCCTTGCCACCAACGCCGGAGCGGTTCACCCAGCCGCGCGCTGCGCTGGACTGTGCCAGCGCCCCCCGCGCGTGGGATCTGCAGCCCGGCGACGTCCTCCACGGGCGGACCATCACCTCCGTCCGCGGGGAGGTCCGCTTGGGTTCCAACCCGGTGGCTGTTTTCTCGCTGATGGGAGACCACCCCGCCCACCCGCTCCAGACCCGCATCGGGGCAGCCCGCCCCGACACGGAGTACGGTTGCGACGACGTCTGGCGGGCCGCCCGGGCCTGGGTACGGAACCACCACCTGAACGAAGGCGACGCCGTGGATCTGGACCGACTGCGCACCGACGTGGTGAGCGGTTTCGCCTGTCCCGGGCTGGCCCCCTGCCCCCGCGCAATCTCCCGCACCGCAGACAGGGGCTCCCCAACCCCGAGGTAGTGG
The DNA here is from genome assembly GCF_947500125.1 of uncultured Kocuria sp. Taxonomy (GTDB): domain Bacteria; phylum Actinomycetota; class Actinomycetes; order Actinomycetales; family Micrococcaceae; genus Kocuria. The sequence goes on from NZ_CANMRA010000048.1 coordinate 4,439, forward strand.
TCCCTCGCAGACGACAGCAGGGCCCCGCCCGCCCAGGCCCTGGTCGGCACCCTCCCCGGGGACGGGGTCATCGAGTCGGTGACCCGCTCCAGCTCCATCTGTGCCACGCCGGCCATGACGACGCAGGCCAGAGTGACGGCCTCTGCGCGCATGGCCCACAGGGGTTCCAGCTGCGACGGGGCGAGGCGGGGCGGGTGTGAAGAGGGCGTCAAGATTCGTGCCGGTGGCATTAGCCCAGCGTTAAGAACCGTCCTGGTGCTGGGGGGTCGGGCGTGAACTGTTCAGTAGCGTCGGGGGTGGTCCTCGGCGCCGTGGCAGGCAACGCGATCATGGGCAGGGGGCGGCGCGGTGTTCCGGACGGCCGGTTCTCCCCGAGTGGTCCCCGGGAAGTCTCCGAAGATTCCTGGGCGGATGAAGAAGGCGTTCCTGGACAATCCGGTCCGACTGGTTCCGGTGGGGTTCCTGGCCACGATCATGGTGGGCGCGGTGCTGTTGATGCTGCCGATCTCCCGGGCCGGCCCGGAGTCGGCGGTGTTCATGCCGGCGCTGTTCACCGCTGTCTCGGCGGTGTGCGTGACCGGGCTGATCACCGTGGACACCCCGACGTTCTGGACCCCGTTCGGGCAGGCGGTGATCCTGGGGCTTATCCAGGTCGGTGGGTTCGGGATCATGACCTTGGCGACGCTGTTGGCCCTGCTGGTGCGCAAGCGTCTGGGTTTGTGGAACCAGTTGGTCGCCGCTTCGGAGACGCACACGGTGAACCTGGGGGATGTGCGCCGGGTGCTGCTGCGGGTCGCCCAGATCATGCTCACCGTCGAGGCCGTAGTGGCCGTGATCCTGACCGTGCGGTTCTGGATCGCCTACGACCACGAGCTGGGCCCGGCGCTGTGGCACGGGGTGTTCCACGCGATCTCGGCGTTCAACAACGCCGGGTTCTCGGTGTTCAGCGACAGCCTCATGGGTTTCGTCGGCGACCCGTGGATCATCGTGCCCGTCTGCGCCGCGGTGATCATCGGCGGTCTGGGGTTCCCGGTGATCATCGAATTGCTGCGGGACTCCACGATGACGAAAGCCTGGACGGTGCATGTGCGGTTGACCGTCTACGGCACGCTGCTGCTGCTGGTGCTGGGGTTCGTGGTCCTGGCGGCCTTCGAGTGGGACCGCCCCGAAACCCTCGGGGACCTGCCGGTGGGCGGCAAGGTCCTGGGTGCTCTGGGGTTGAGCGTGTTCCCCCGTACGGCCGGGTTCAACAGCATCGACTACGGGGCGGCCTCCTCGGAGTCGCTGCTGGTGACCAATGTGCTGATGTTCATCGGTGGCGGCAGCGCCGGCACGGCCGGGGGGATCAAGATCACCACTTTCCTGGTGCTGGCCTACGCGATCTGGAACGAGGTCCGCGGCCATGCCCAGGTCACCATCGGGCCGCGCTCGATCAGTTCCTCGGTGCAGCGCCAGGCGCTGTCCGTGGCGCTGCTGGGGGTCGCCGCGGTCGTGCTGGGCACGGTGGCCCTGTTGGTGCTGACCGACCACGGCCTGGAGACCGCGCTGTTCGAGTGCGCATCCGCTTTCGCCACCGTGGGGTTGTCCATGGGGATCACCGGGGACCTGCCCGCCGGTGCCGAGCTGGTGCTGATCGCCTTGATGTTCCTGGGCCGGGTGGGGACCATCACCATCGCCGCGTCCCTGGCCCTGCGCACCCAGCGCCGTCTCTTCCGGTTGCCCGAAGAACGCCCCATCATCGGGTGACCGGACCCGCTCCCCGCACGGCCGGCAGCTCGCCTCAGGAGATCACGGGGAACCGCCAGAGCTCGGTGGATGCACAGAAAGGATGTGGGGCCAGCCGCGCGGGGCAGGTGACCGGTGCGGCCGGTGTGGCCGAGCCGGTACCTGGTGGCTACGCTCGCTTCCGGGCCCTGGCAACGTTTCGCTGCCTCCGGGTCCCATTTGGAGGAGGACACCGTGGTCACAGGCAGCCGCACCCCGCAGCGCAGCACCAGGGACGCCGCCGACGAGCCCGGGAGCGGGCTGGTCCGGCACGCCCGGGTGGTGGTGGCCGTATCGGGAGGCGCGGAGTCCGAGGGGCTGATCGAGCGCGGGCTGTTGACCGCGGCACGGATGCCCGGGGCCGAGCTGATGGCCGTGCACGTGGCCGGGGATGCCCGCCGGGGCGACCTCGAGGGTGGTGCTGAGCTACTGACCCGTTGGCGGCCGATGGTAGAGGCCGGCGGGGGCACCTGGCACACGGTGCTGGGCGAGGACGTGGCCGATGCCCTGGTGGGCTTCGCCCGCAGCGTCCAGGCGACCCACGTGGTGATCGGCACCGCGCGAGGCCGGCACCTGGGCGAATTCCTGCGTCCGGGCATCCCGACCCGGCTCCTGGACGCCGCTGATGACTTGGATGTGCTCCAGGTGCCGCACGACGCCGTCCGACCACACACGACCCGGCGTCAACGTCTCGCCCCCCTGGGGCCCGCCCGTCGAGCGGCCGGCTGGGCCCTGGCCCTGCTGGGGCCGATCGCCCTGACCGCAGGATTCCTCCAGGCCGGCACCGGGACGGACACGATCACCCTGGATTTCCTGTCCCACCTCACAGTGGTGGTCTTCGTCGCGATCCTGGGCGGATGGTGGCCGGCCGTGACGGCCGCGCTGGCCAGCACGATGCTGCTCAACTGGTTCTTCACCCCGCCCACCGGGCAATGGATCATCCACGAACCACTCAACGTCGTGGCCCTGGGACTGTTCCTGCTGGTGGCCGCCGGCGTGGCCCGGGTCGTGGACATCGAGGCAAGGCGCACCACCGAGGCCGGGCGGGCCCGCCACCAGGCAGCCACCCTGTTCGAACTGGCCGGCGGGGTGATCCGGGAAGGGCTGAGCGTGCCGGCGCTGCTGGAGCGGCTGCGCCGCACCTACGACCTGCAGGCCGTCGCCCTGACCGCCCACGTCCCCACCCCGGCGGATCCCCAGGCGTGGACCGTCCTCGCCGGCTCCGGGGAACCGGTTCCGGAACCGGCCACCTGCGACAACACCGTCGTCGTCGACGACCACCACCTCCTGCTCATCAACGGCTTCCCCCAAGAGGCCTCGGACCAAGGCGTACTGGAGGCCTTCGCCGGGAGGATCGCGGCCGTGCTGCAGCAGCAGGAACTCACCGAGGCACGCCTGGCCGCCCAGGAACTGGCGGCCGGCAACGCGATGCGCACCGCGCTGCTGGCGGCCGTCTCCCACGACCTTCGCACCCCCCTGGCCGGGATCAAGGCCGCGGTCTCGAGCCTGCGATTGGAGGACGTGGTGCTCAGTGCGGAGGACACCGCCGAACTGCTGGCCACCATCGAGGAATCGGCCGACCAACTCACCGAGCGGATCGAGGACCTGCTGGACATGAGCCGTATCCAGGCCGGGAGCCTTCTGGTGCACCGCACCGCGCTGGATCTCGAGGACCTCGCCGCGGCCGCGGCGCACAGCCTCGGCGCCACGATCGGTGGCCCCCGAATGCACATCGACATTCCGGCCGGGTGCCCGCCGGTGGCCGGGGACCACGGGCTGCTCGTGCGCGTGATCGCCAACCTCGCCGAGAACGCCCTCAAACACAGCCGCAACAGCCCCGTACTGATCCAGGCCGTCCCCGGATCCGACTCGGTCGACCTGCACGTGATCGACCACGGCCCCGGCGTACCAGATGAGGACAAGGAAACGATCTTCCGACCCTTCCAACGGCTGGGCGACCGGGACACCACCACCGGTGTCGGTCTCGGTCTGGCTGTCGCCCGCGGACTGGCCGAGGGCATGGGCGGACGCGTGCACGCCACCGACACTCCCGGTGGAGGACTGACCATGGTCCTCACTCTCCCCACACCAACCGTCAACACCCTCAGCGATCCATCCCACGGGGCCATCACCGACGGATCAGATGACGAGGTGTCAGCGTGAGCCCGAGCGTGCTCGTCGTCGAGGACGACCCCCAGATCGCCCGCGCCCTGCTGGTGAACCTCAAGGCCCGCGGTTACCGCACCCACCGGGCCGCCACCGGTCACCAGGCCCTGCAGCTGGCCGCCGACGAGCACCCCGACGTTGTGCTCCTGGACCTGGGCCTGCCCGACCTGGAGGGCCGGGAGGTCATCGACGGGATCCGGGGCTGGTCCACCGTGCCGATCATCGTGGTCACCGCCCGGGGCGAGTCCCACAGCAAGGTCGATGCCCTGGACCGCGGGGCCGACGACTACATCACCAAACCCTTCGCCATGGACGAACTCCTCGCCCGGCTGCGCGCAGCCCTGCGCCGGGCCCACCCCGATCCGGGCCAGGCCCAGGTCGAGACCACCGACGGGCGGGTGCGCATCGACCTGGCCACCCGCAGCGTCACCGTCGCCGACCAGCCCGTGCGGTTGACCAAGCTCGAGTGGCGCCTGCTGGAGACCTTCGCCCGCAACCCGCACCGGCTGATCGGACGCACCGAACTACTCACCACCGTGTGGGGCCCCGAGTACGGGGAGGAAACCAACTACCTGCGCGTCTACATGTCCCAGATCCGCGCCAAGCTCGAACCCGACCCGCCCCACCCGCGCTACTTCCGCACCGAACTCGGCATGGGCTACCGCTTCACCCCCTGACCGCACCCGCCCGACACCGGTCACGACGACGCCGACCCTGTTAGAGCTGCATTAAGAAACGCCCCGCCCATCCGAGGCGGGTGTGTACTGGCAGCAGGCCCTCGGGCCCGACCAGCGGCCACGGGCGAAAGGACACGGCGTGGAACGACCCTCCGCAGGCCCCTGTCCGCATTCGCCTGACACCCCAGGACCGGGCATCGTCTCCACGGTCACGAGCGGCACCGCCGGCGGGACACGATCGGAGCACCGCCATGGATAGCATGGCGACACCCGAGCGAGCCGGAGTGGTGCTGCGCCATCCGGAGCGCCCCATTCCTTCCCAGCGGCGCCTGCTGATGTCGACGGTCCCGGCGATGGTCGCCCTCGTCCTCACCGGGATGATCACCACGTGGTGGGCCGGACGGAGCGAGAGCGGCCCGCAATGGTTCGCCCTGGCCTGGATCCCCATCATGGGAATCGCCTGGCTCGTGCTGACCACCACCCGGGCCCCACGACCGCTCCTGGCACACACCGGACAAAGCGTCGACATCGCGGCCGCCCGGAACACAGCGCTGCGGACGCACCACTTGCCGAGCTCATCCTCGATGCGCATCGGCGCAGCGGTCCGCTCCTGCGCCCAGCTCGAGAACATGGTGCTGCTGGCAATGGCCGGGGCGACCGCCGTGGCCGGGGCCGTGCTGCGCCCTGGACTGCCGTGGCTGCCCGTCCTCACCACGCTGGGCGTGCTCATCGCCACCGCGCTTCTCCCGGCCGGGCGATCCTGGGCGTATCTGCGACTGCACGAACACCACGCCCACCGACCTGTTTCCTGATCCCGCGTTCGAAGGGCCGAAGCACCGCGTCACCGCGGAACTGGAGCAAATCCGGCCGCATGAAATCAGGGGCGGGTCGGGCAATGTCCGCGCCTCAGTGGCCGGTATTCCGCCATATGTAAAGCGGTAAAGACTTTATCTGCGTCCTGCGCACATCGTGAGGTTCCGGGTGATGACCTTGGTGCTCCCCCGATTGTCCTCTGACGTGGGATGACCCTGCTCAAGTACCGCACGGCGACGTAGCGTGTCTGGCGTGGTTGCTGCCGGGTTCGACTGGGCTGATTCGGCTTCCGACCTGGGTTTCTGTCGGTGCTGATTGCGTTGCACGCAATCTGTGTGCGAGGATCGCAATCCTCTTCTGAGCTCCGAGGATGACCCATGGGCCACGATGGCGAGAACGTGCGGTTCGTTCCCTTCGGCGGGCAAGCCCCCGATCCGGACGCCTTCCTGAGCACTGTCCTGGATGGATGGGGCGCTCAGCAGCGGGCGAAGGACTTCGCGCCGGCGACGATCGGCACCCGACGCCGTGTCGTGATGAGTCTGGTGGACTTCTCCGGGCGCTACCCGTGGGAATGGACGCTGGCAGATGCGGACGAGTTCTTCTCCCACGCCCGGGCGGTGCGCAACCTCTCCCACGGCACCGTGCGCTCCTACCAGGGAGCGATCAAGCTGTTCTGCGACTACGCCTGCGATCCGCACTACGACTGGTGCCAGCAGGCCGCGAGGTCCTTCGGGCAGGTCTTCGCCCAGGTCGTGACCGAGCTCAACCGCCTCACCCACGCCCAGCCCACCGAGGCGCGCCCGGCCAAACGCCCCTTCACCCAGGCCGAGCTGCAGGAGCTGTTCGATCTGGCCGATCTGGAGGTCGAGCGGATCCTGGCCGCCGGGCGCAAGGGTGCGCTGGCCGCCTGGCGGGACGCGATCGCGTTCAAGACGGCCTACAGCTGGGGACTGCGCTCCAACGAACTGCGGCACCTGTAGGTCGTGGACTTCTCCTCCAACAACCGGGCGCCCTATCTCGGCGGCCACGGCGTGCTGCGCGTGCGCTGGGGAAAGTCCCACCGTGGCTCGGCGAAGAAGGTCCGCTCCGTGTTGACCGTGTGGCCCTGGTCCGCGGAGATGATCCAGGACTGGATCCGCAACGGGCTGCCCCGCTACGGGCAGCCGGTGAGCGATCTCTTCCCCACCAGCACCGGGGCGATCGTGGGCGAATCGCATCTGCTCGGGAGGCTGCGAGGCTTCATCGATGAACTCGGTTTCCCGCCCGGGCTCGACCTGCACTCCTTCCGCCGCTCCTACGCGACGCAGCTGATCACCGGGGCCGGCTTCGACGTCACCTTCGTCCAACTCCAGCTGGGCCACGAGCACGCCGCGACGACCTCGATCTACTCCCTGCCCTCCCCCGACTACCAGCGCCTGGCCCTGGAACGGGCCCACGACCGCACCATCCAGGCAGCCCTCGGGCTGCCCGCACCCAGGAGAACCCCATGAGCACACGCGAGATCACCTACACCTGGCGAGTCCGCGAGATCATGGCACGCCGCGGCGTGCACACCGCCAAAGACCTCACCGAGCTACTGCACGAACGCGGCATCACCCTCACCGCCAACGCCGTCTGGCGCATCGTGACCCAGCAGCCCGAGCGGATCTCCTTCAAGGTCCTCGTCGCCCTCTGCGACGCCCTCGAGGTCACGCCCAACGACCTGATCACCTACACGGCCACCGACGCCAAGACCGTCCGGCAACGCCATGCGGCCGCCGGTGAAGACCTCCCCGACCTTCGCCACTACCGCCCCGTGCGCGCCCGGATCATCGACGACGACAATGACTGACCCCTGGCGTCCGGCCACCGACGGCAACGGATCCGCCCGGCCCCCCACGCTCACCGGCCTCCCCACCCCGAACAAACGTGGCCGACCCCGCTCGACCGGCCCCCACGCCTGCGACCGCTGCCACCAGCAGGTCGCCAAGATCCGCCTCCACTGGCCCGACGGAGCCATCTGCGGGGCCTGCTTCACCGACGCCACCCACACCTACGGCACCTGCCCGCACTGCCGGGAACACCGCATGCTCCCAGGCCGCTCCCCCGGCCGAGAGCCCATCTGCCGTGACTGCGCCGGCATCACCACCGCCCTGACCTGCACCCGCTGCCACCGTGAAGCCGAGAGATTCCGTACCGGGCTATGCATCCGCTGCGCTCTCACCGACGATCTCACCACCGTGCTCGCCCCTGGCGACGACCTCCGTCTGCACCGGCTCATCAGAGTGCTCACCGGAACCCAACGGCCCGAGAGCGTCTACACCTACATGCGCCCAGGCACCCCGGCCAGGACCCTGCTGGATGCCATTGGCGCCCGCGAACTGGCGCTCACCCACGAAGCCTTCGACCGTCTCCCCCGCTCGAACGCCGCCGAACACCTCCGGGCACTGCTCGTCCACCACCGCATGATGCCCACCCGCGGCGACGAGACCCTCGTACGGTTCGAACACTGGCTCGCCGCCAGGATCGCCGCCCTGCCCGAGGACGGCACGGCCCACCTCATCGGACGCTTCGCCACCTGGCACCACCTCCAGCGCATCCGCGCGAAGGCAGCCGAGCCCGACACCGATCTCGAGGCCGCCACCGGCGCGGCCAAACAGGAGATCACCGAAGCCGGGAAGTTCCTCCTCTGGCTGCGAGCACACCACCACGCCACCGCGCAGGAACTGCGGCAACTCCACATCGACGACTACCTCAGCGACGGACCCAGCACCCGCAAGCACATCCGCGCCTTCATCCGCTGGCTCGACCACGACCAAGACCACCGCACCGGCGCACTTCAGGTGCCTTTCCGCAACGCCCACTCCACGCCCATGATCACCCAGTCACAGCGCCTCGAGCTCCTCCGGAACTGCCTCGAACACCGCCAGGTCACCAGGTCCACCCGCCTGGCCGGGCTGCTCCTGCTGCTATGGGCCCACCCCCTGAACAAGATCGTTCTGCTCCGCCGGGAGCACCTCACGGTCACCCCGGGCGGCATGCTCCTCACCCTGGGGACCACCCCGGCAGCCATTCCCGAAGCGCTCACCGAGGTGTTCTGGCAGCACCTGCACAATCCCGAGAACCAGAACACCGTCAATACCGGCACGCAATGGCTGTTCCCCGGCATCCGAGCAGGCCGGCACCTGCACCCGAACACTCTCTCCGGCAGGCTCAAAGTCCTCGGCATCGACGCCCAACGGGCCCGCAACGCCACGCTGCGGGACCTGACCCAAGAAGTCGACGCACGAACCCTGATCGACCTCCTCGGCTACGGCCCCGGCGTCATCGCCCAGCACGCCGCTCGAGCCGCCACACCGATGTCCGACTACATCGACCTGAAGCGCCAACAGCCCCAATGACCTGCAATCACCGAAGAACCGGATAACGCACTTCCCCATCAGCGCCGACCGGGGCCTTGTTCGGCTTTCGCCGCTCCAACCTCGCATAGCGTCTTCGCGTAGCAAACTGGCTTACCCATCCGCCTTTGGCGGTACAGTGCCGTGGTTGGCGCACCCGTGGTGCTCTACTCCCCGGAGTTCTGCCGGGTATCCATGGCCCTGAGGTGTCGGCTGTTCATCCACCCCTCGAGGATCACGATTAGAGCGGCCAGCGGGCCGAACACGATCCCGGCCCAGTCCTGGTTGGATGCTTGCCACAGGGCCAGAGCGCCACCGCTGAGAGCGATCACGCCGGTAAACCACCAATTCAGTCTGGCTCGTCGGGCGTAGCTGTCCGGTGGTGCAGGCGGTTTGGGGTCCCCGTCACGCTGGATCCGGCGGATGCGTCGTTGCTCGAGGCCCAGGAGCAGCGCTCCACCGGCGATCGTCACGGCGCCGAAGACCGCGTTGGACAGCCAGTACCCTCCGGCGGCCAGCAGGGCGGGCACTGCGTCACCTTGCAGCCACCCGATGAACCGGCCACCGGGTCCGACGGTGAACGGAAATGCTGCGATCCCCACCAGGACCCACACCACCCCCGGCACCCGGGCCAGCCCACGGGGCGGGGGCTCCTGCGGTGGTTGCGGCGCCTGGGGAACTCTAGGGATCGGGGGCATCGTTGTCCTTCCTCGCTCAGTCCTGGCCGGCTGGTGCCGGCGGCTGACCGCGGCGGGCGTCCATGACGCGCGCGTGGGCCATCTCCATCCGCCCGGCCCACAGGATCGTCGTCCCCACGATTGGCCAGAACGTCATCGCGGCACCCACCCCGACGAAGATCAGCCAGGCCGCGGTGGCGACCCAGGTGATGATCCCGAACGCCCAGCCCATGAAGACCCCTCCCTGGGCCTGGGTCTGGTAGTCGTAAGGTGCCGGCAGCGGGTCCGGGTCACCCTCGTTCTCCAGGCGCCGGTGTTTGACGTGCAGTCGTTGCACGCCGATGAAGCACCCGCCCAGGGCGAGCAGTCCGATGATCGCGTTGGAGAACCCGTACCCGCCGGTGGCCACCAACCAGGCCAGCGCGGCCTCAAACACCTCGTCGGCAATGATGAACCAGAACAGCCACGCGCCCAGCCCCCACAGCCACTTCCGGTCCTTCTTCGGGGCGGGCCCCTCACCGGTTCCCGGTGCCACGAACATCGCCTGTCCTTCCCCGGGGTCGTGGGCTCACCGCAACCATGACCTGGTGCACGTCCTACCGGTCCGGGGACACGTCGGGTCCGGCCCCCGAGGGCCGGGACTTCTTGAGCCGGTAGCCCAGTACGGCGGCAACGACCAGCAGGCCGGCGGCCAGGCGGGGCAGGATCTCCTCGAACCACGGGTGCACCAGCTCCCCCAGCACCACCCCGGCCGGCCAAGCCACCACCCCGGCGAGAACCAGCAGACCGATCCGCCGCTTCACCCTCTGCCGCCCGGCGGGATCCTGCGGCATCGGGGTGGTGCGCTCATGGTGGCCCTCCCGATCGAAGAGCATGAACGGCAGGGTCGCGAAGAGGTTGGCGAACATCGTCCGATACGCCAGGGACGCGTCGAAGGTGTCGCCCTCCTCAGCGGGCAGGGTCGCAAAGAAGATCGCCATGCCGACGACCACGACGGTCAGAGCCGCCACAGTCAGCAGGCGTCGGCGGTCCCGGACGAAGACGATGTCCCGACCCTTGGACCGGCCGCGGATCAGCCACGCCCCGCCGACGGCCAACCCGGCGCCCCAGAGGAAGAACCCCCAGATGGTCAGCTGCTCGCTGCCGGAGGTGGTGGTCAGGTACGGCAGGGACGAGAGCACGCACACCAGGCTCAGCCCGAGGGTGATGGCCCCGCACAGGGTGCGGAACCACGGGCCGGGTGTGCCGGTGGTGGGTCGTGTTTCGACTGCCATGGTGGATCCCTGTCGTCGTGATGGGTGGAGGTGGCCCGTGCCCGGCCGGAGCTCCGGGCGCCTCACAAAAGGCTGATTCGTCCCTGCCGGCGTCTCGATGACCGCCGATCGGCGTGTGTCACCGGGTGTAGCGGGGTCGGGTGAACCAGGCGCGCAGCGGGGCGCCGAAGGCGGTCACCAGCCAGGCGATGTTGACCGCGATGAAGGCGATCCCGAGGCCGATCAGCGGAATCGCCCATTGCCCGTCGAGCCAGAAGCCGAAGAGGTTGCCCAAAAAGCCTAGGGAGCTCAGGATCGCCAGCACGGTGCCGGTGATCCGCGCCCAGTTCGCGCCCTTTTTCAGGAAGACGTAGGCGGTGGCGTACAGGCCCAGCAGCACCACGACCGCGATCACCCCGGAGGCGATCGAGATCCCGCGCATCTGCTCGACCATGGTCCCGATCTGGCCGGCGTCCTCGGCCGGCACCCCCATGCGCTGGTACATCGCGGCGAAGTCCGTCGTGGCGTAGATGATCGTGACGACGACCCCGAGGGCCGCATAGAGGGCGCCCGAGGCCACGGTCAGACCCAGCAGCCGTTTGAGCTGTGGTGGCGCCGGCGCAGGGTCGTGCTGCTGCCCGTGACCGTCGCGCGCACGGTCGTGCCCTCCGGGCGGGGCGTAGCGGGGCGGTCCGCCGCGGGCGGGCTCGTACGGGTGGCCGGGGTTGTCCGGGTTCTCTGGTGGGGTGCTCATGGCCGGTGGTCCTTCGCTGTGCCGGCAGCAGTGCCGCCGGTGGGGTGTGGTCATTCGTGGCGCAGGGCGGTGATGGGGTCTTTCCGGGCGGCGCGCACGGCCGGGATCGTGCCGGCGGCGAAGGCGATGGTCAGGACGGCCGCCACGATCAGGGCGATTCTCGGGGCTTGGAAGGTGAACAGGGACAGCCCGGGCAGCCCGGCCAGGAAGCCCTCGGCCAGGACCCGGGTCAGGTAGGTGCCGGTAGCCACCCCGGTGGCCGCCCCGAGCACCGCCCCGAGCAGCCCGATGAATACGGCTTCCAGGGAGAACAGGCCGAAGACCTTGGGCCCGCTCATGCCCATGGCTTTCATCAGCCCGATCTCGCGGGTGCGTTCCTGGACGGACATCAGCAGCGTGTTGACGATGCCCAGTCCGGCAGCGATCAGGGCGATGATCGCGCACGCGTTGAGGATCCAGATGATGGCGTTGATGACGGTGCGGAACATGCCCAGCTGGTCCTCGACGGTCAGCCCGATCATCCCGGCCTCCTCCAGTTGGGCCTGGATCGGTCCGGCCCGGCCCGCGTCGTCCATGATGGCCCGGGCCATGATGTAACTGGCCGGGATCTCCTCGGGGCTGCCGCTGACCTGGTAGGCGTAGAGGCGTTCGTTGAAGGAGGTCGAGGGGATGGGGTTCCTGGACACCCCGGCCAGGCTGGCCTGGGTCACCCCGGAGACGCGGGCGTCGAATTCCTGCTGTTGCCCGGCTTTGTTGGTCATCACGACCTGCACGGTGGCCCCGACGGCCTCCTGGGGCGAGCCGAAGCCGAGGTCGGTGACCCAGGTGTCGGGGATCGCTAATTCGTCCTGGCCCTCGGCCGCGACCGACCCGGAGGCCATCTGCACTCCTTCGGAGTCGACCGGGATGCCCAGGGTCAGCTGGAACCTCTCCTGCCCGGCTTGCAGATAGGTGGGGACCACGTTGTAGACCGGTGCCACTTCCCCCACCCCGTCGATCCCCTCGATGGTGGCGACGTCCTGGTCCGACAGGCCCACGAAGGAAACCCCGAACCCGGTGGCGATCTGGGTGGAGTCCGGATCGTATTTTTGCGGCCCCGACCCGGCGGTCAGCTCGATCAGCGGCTGGGACTTCTGCACGTACAGTGCGCTGGCGTCACCGAAGGTGGCGACGGTGACGTCGATGTAGCGGTTGACCCCGGTGCCCATCCCCGAGGTCAGGGTCAGGGCACAGGCGCCGATGAACACGGCCACCACGGTCAGCACCGTGCGGATCCGGCCCCGCAGCGTGCTGGTCACCGCGGAGCCGACCAGGTCCCGCCCCCTCACCGGACACCGCCGGTGACCCCGAGGGCGGCCCCGCCCTGCGGGGCGGCCTCGACCCCGTCGGGGCCCGGCCCGGGGACGGTACGGGCCGGTTCCGCCACGATCCGCCCGTCGCGCAGCTGCACCCGGCGGTCGCAGCGGCCCGCCAGGTCCGCGTCGTGGGTGACCACCACCAAGGTGATGCCCCGTTCCCTGTTGAGCTCGAAGAGGATGTCCTGGACCACCGCCCCGGTGGCCGAATCCAGATTCCCCGTGGGCTCGTCGGCGAAGATCACCGCCGGATCGTTGACCACCGCCCTCGCGATCGCCACCCGCTGCTTCTGCCCCCCGGACAGATCCACCGCCCTGCTGTGGGCCTTCTCCGCCAGCTCCAGGCGCTCCAGGACCACCAGGCCCCGGCGTTTGCGTTCGGCCGCGCCCACTCCGGCAATCTTCAGCGGCAGCACCACGTTCTCCAGCACCGTCTGATTCGCGGTGAGGTAAAACTGCTGGAACACGAACCCGAAGGAGGCGTTGCGGACCCGGTTCAGCTCCCGGGCGCTCATCGACGCGGTGGGCACCCCGTGCAGGGCCACGGCACCGGAGGTCGGGGCGTCCAGCAGGGCCAGCAGGTGCATCAGGGTGGATTTGCCCGATCCGGACTTCCCCACGATCGCCACCGACTCCCCCGCCTCGATCGCCAGACTCACCCCTCCCAGGGCGGTGAACCCCGCATCACCCTGACCGTAGGACTTCACCAGGTCTTGCACCTGAAGCACCGCGGGCATCGTCATTCCTGTTCTCCCCCTCCTCGTACGCCGGCCGGCGACCACTTCGGGCAATGAACCCCTGAATGGCCGGTGTGGGACGGCGTCTCACCCCCACCCCATCATGTGCGAAAGCACATGATGGGGTGAACGCGGCACGCGTCCCCACTAAAGGGGTGCCCCCCGATCCCTGCTCGCGCTCCTGCTCCTGACCCCCGTCAAAACGCGGTTCCGGGCGTCAATCCGCCACTGCCCGGAGGCCCTACGACAGCGCGCCACGCCCGGGCCGCGGTTGTCCGGGGCCAGAGAACAGTCCCTCCCCGCCCCCACCGGGCCACGCAGAGACAGGCACCGGAACGAACGTCCCGTACCCGAGGGACACGATGGTCAACCCCAACCGCGACGTGACAGCTCCAGTAGTCAATCGGACCGTGACCCAGCGTGCAGCACGTGCAGATAGCACCAAGCGCGCCGGATCCGAAAGGCGGAACCGATCGCGACCCCCAACGCCCCACAGGAGGCCAACACCCACGGAAACTCCGGCCGGACGAGCTCACCGAGGAACATGCCCAGCAGGACAGCCACCATCACCACAAGCCCCTCGACGATGGCGCAGGCAGCCAGGCCCGCAGCGGCCCGGACGTCGGGATCCGACGGCACGATCCTGAACTTCGGCGCCGAGGACAGCGCCCCCTGCCATCGCACCTTGCTGACCTTCTTGTTAAAACGAGGACGTGGAGCCTGAGCGAAGTGGTGGACGAGCATCAGCAACCCGAAGACGGCCAAGGTAGCCAGGAACCACAGCAGCTCCGGCGCAGCATCGGGCAGGAACCACGCCAGCGCCGGAAAGCTGATCACCGCCACTGCACTTGCCGGCAAGGCGCGCCTGATGAGCTGACCAACCGTGGGGATCGAGAATCCGCCGGCGGGTCGAATGTCACGGCCCACGGCGCCAGCGTCCTCGTCCACGTTCGCGACGCTACCGCCCAATGTGGGCGGCAGTCTCGGCGCACAAAAGGGGACCCTCATCAAGCTCCGCCCGAAGCCGAACCTCAACTGCATCACCGTTCCCGCGGGCAATGTCCGGTAGCCGGCCTTATGTCAGGTTACAACGACTCTATTCGCGGTTTCTGCACATTGTGAGGTTTCGGGTAACAGCTCCGATGTTCCTCCAACTGCCTTCTG
>NZ_CANMRA010000049.1 GCF_947500125.1 uncultured Kocuria sp.
CGGGCGCGGCGGCGGGCGCGGCGGCGGGCGCGGCGGCGGGCGCGGCGCCCAGGTCCACCGCTCCTCGCACCGACGAGGGGAGCTCGGCCGCCTGCGGCGGGGCGGTCTCGGCGGTGCTGCGGGGCTGCTGGTGCTGGAACTCGTTCACGGGGCGTCTCCTGGGGGCTCGACGACGGGCTCGGCGGTCCGCTCCGCCGCCGGGGACTGCTCCGGTGGCCGGCGGTCCGCGTCAGCCGTCTGGGTCGACGGTCTGGTGCCGTTGGTCTGGTGCCGACGGCTGGGTCGGCTGCGGGACGGCGCCCGGCGGGCGCCGCGGGTCTTCCACGATTATCGGCCCGCCCGGGGCGGCTCGGCCACCGGGGCGGCACCGTGTCCGCTCCCGGCGTGACGGCGGCCGGGGCGCGGCGGGCGAACGGGCTCAGCGGCGGGTGCGCCAGCAGCGCTCGTGCCAGTGCCGGCGGTCCTCGAAGGCACTGCGCGCCCCCAGCAGGGAGTCCTGCTGCCAGACGACGAGATGGGCGATCCCCGGCGGGATGGACCGGCCGCACCCGGGACAGGTGTAGGTCTTGACCGCGTTGGCGGGCCGGACGTGGCGGACCATCCAGTCCCCGTCCGCCGAGCGCTCCACCGTGGGCGCCGGCTCCAGGACCCGTTCGACCGACCACGGCTCCTGCGCCGCGCCGCGCTGCCACTTGCTGGCGCGCGCGCCGGGTCCGGGCCCGCCGCGGCGGCGGCGCGAGGAGTGGTTGGAGCGTGGCACGGCGTCATCCTCTCACACGGGCCGCCGCGGCTCCCCGGTCCGGAGCGTCCCGCGCGGACCGCTAGGCTGGTCCGCGTGCGTCTCGTCATTGCCGATTGCTCCGTCGACTACGAAGGGCGTCTGCGCGCCCACCTGCCCGCCGCCCGGCGTCTTCTGCTCGTGAAGGCCGACGGCTCCGTGCTCGTCCACTCGGACGGCGGCAGCTACAAGCCCCTCAACTGGATGAGCCCGCCCGCCCGCCTGCACGTCGGTGAGCCCGGGACCGAGCTCGCGGCCGAGGGCGTCCTGCAGACGTGGACCGTCCAGGCCGCCAAGAGCGACGACCGCCTGGTCATCCAGGTGTTCGCGATCCACGAGGACGTCTCCCACGAGCTGGGCACCGACCCGGGGCTGGTGAAGGACGGGGTCGAGGCCGACCTCCAGCGTCTGCTCGCCGAGCAGATCCACCGCCTGGGCTCCGGGCACACCCTCGTCCGGCGCGAGTACCCCACCGCGATCGGGCCGGTCGACATCCTGGCCCGTGACGCCGCCGGCGCCACCGTGGCGGTCGAGCTCAAGCGCCGCGGGGACATCGACGGCGTGGAGCAGCTCACCCGGTACCTCGAGCTGCTCAACCGCGATCCCCACCTGGCGCCGGTGCGCGGGGTGTACGCCGCCCAGCTCATCAAGCCCCAGGCCCGGGTGCTCGCCGAGGACCGCGGCATCGCGTGCCTCACCCTCGACTACGACGAGATGCGCGGGCACGACGACAGCGACTCGCGCCTCTTCTGAGCGCGTCCCGCCCGCACGCGCTCGGCGAACGGACCGCAACACGCGATGATCAGCAGGCGAACAACGTTGACCGCCCCCGGGGAGTGTGTGAAGCTGAACGTGTTCTTCGTTCCATGTTTTGCATGCTCGCAGAACGGGTAAGCGAGCGTGACGTTCGACCCTGACCCTGGCCCCCGTCCCTCGGGAACGGAGGCCTCGGCCCTCGGCTCATCTCGTGGTACCGCCCTTCCGTGCACGACCTGTGCACACGTTTCGCACCATCTCGCAAGGAGAGATCTTCATGGCCCAGGGCACCGTCAAGTGGTTCAACGCCGAAAAGGGCTTCGGCTTCATCACCCCCGACGACTCCGACTCGGACGTCTTCGTCCACTACTCGGAGATCCAGTCGGGCGGCTTCCGCACCCTCGAGGAGAACCAGCGCGTCGAGTTCGAGATCGGCCAGGGCCAGAAGGGCCCGCAGGCCACCGGCGTCACGCTCATCTGATCCGCTTCCCGCGCACCGGCTGAGCACGGAGCCCCGCACCCGTCCCGGGTGCGGGGCTCCGTCGTGCGCGCCCCCTCAGTACGAGGTGCCGACCATGTGCCGTTCCACGGCGGCCCCGGCCGCCCCGAGCTGCTCCACGAAGTGCTCGTAGCCGCGGTCCACGTGCTGGACGCCGCTCACGTCCGTGGTGCCGACGGCGGCCATCCCCGCGATGACGAGGGCCGCGCCGGCCCGGATGTCCATGGCCTCCACCGGCGCTCCGGAGAGCACGGGCATCCCCGCCACCAGGGCGTGGTGGCCGTCGAGGCGCACGCTGGCGCCCAGCCGCTCCAGCTCGGCCGTGAAGCCCCAGCGGGCCTCGAAGACGTTCTCGGTGACCATGCCGGAGCCCTCGGCGACCGCGTTGAGGGCCACCACGAACGGCTGCAGGTCCGTCGGGAACCCCGGGTACGGCAGCGTGGACACGTTGATGGCGCGCGGGCGCCGTGGCCCGGCGACCACGAAGCGCCCCCCGTCCGTGTCCACGCGGCAGCCCGCGGAGCGCAGCTTGTCCAGCACCACGGTCAGGTGGTCCGGCTCCGCGCCCTCGATCTCCACCGTCCCCCCGGTGACGGCCGCGGCGAACGCCCAGGTGCCCGCCACGATCCGGTCGGGCACGGTCCGGTGCTCGACCGGGCGCAGGGACTCCACCCCGGTGACCGTCACGGTGCTCGTGCCGAGCCCCTCGATCCGGGCGCCCATCGCCTGCAGCATCCGTCCGATGTCCACGATCTCCGGCTCGCGGGCCGCGTTGTCGATGACGGTGCTGCCCTCGGCCAGCGTCCCGGCCATCATGAGGTTCTCCGTGGCACCCACCGAGGGGTAGTCCAGGCGGAAGTGCGTGCCGCGCAGGCTCCGGGGGACGGAGGCCACGAGGTAGCCGCGTTCGATCTGCAGCACCGCGCCCATGGCCTCGAGGCCCGCCCGGTGCATGTCCAGGCCGCGGGAGCCGATGGCGTCCCCGCCGGGCAGCGCGACCTCGGCCACGTGGCACCGGGCGACCAGCGGGCCGAGCACGGAGATCGACGCGCGCATCGCCCGCACCAGGTCGTAGTCCGCCTGGTGGTGCAGCACCGCCGGGACGTCGATCCGGACCGTCTTCTCGGCGCGCTCGTAGGCCACGGCGCAGCCGAGACGGCGGAGCAGCTCCGCCATGATCGTGACGTCGTGGATCTCGGGAACGTTCGTGATGGTGGACTCGCCCTCGGCCAGCAGCGTCGCCGCCATGAGCTTCAGCACGCTGTTCTTGGCGCCGGAGACGCGCAGGGTGCCGTTGACCGCGGTGGGTCCGTGCACGACGATCTTCTCTTCCATCCACTCTCCTGGGCGGTCTCGCCGGGGCCCCGCACGGGGCCCCGGGTACGGCTGCGGCCTCCGCACCGGTGGTGCGGAGGCCGCGGCTGTTCTCGGCGCGCGGGGCCGGGCCCCGCGCGGACGGGCGGATCAGGCGGCCGCGGCGCCGGACAGCTCCACGTTGTCCGCCACGATCGTCACCCGGTCGTTGTCCACGAAGACGAAGCCGGCGTCGATCGTGCCCTCGACGCGGGAGCCGTCCACGGGGTCCACCGCGAAGTCCCCCGGCTTGAGGATGCCCGCCACGGCCTCGTGGCCGGGCAGGATACCGATGTCGCCCTCGGACGTGCGGACCCGGACCATCCGGGCCGTTCCGGTCCACACGGCCTGCTCGAGGGAGACGATTTCGACGATCATCTCAGCCATGGCTACTTGCCACCGGTCCGCTTCTTGATCTGCTCCCACTGCTGCATGACGTCCTCGAGACCGCCGACGTTGTAGAACGCCTGCTCCGGGACGTGGTCGAACTCGCCCTCGGTGATCTTCCCGAACGCCTCGATGGTCTCCGCCAGCGGGACCGTCGAGCCCTCGACACCGGTGAACTGCTTGGCGGTGTAGGTGTTCTGGGAGAGGAACTGCTCGATGCGGCGGGCGCGCGAGACGACCACCTTCTGCTCCTCGGAGAGCTCCTCGACGCCGAGGATCGCGATGATGTCCTGCAGCTCCTTGTTCTCCTGCAGGATCGACCGGACGCGGATCGCGACGTCGTAGTGCTCCTGCCCGACGATCTGCGGGTCGAGGATGCGCGAGGTCGAGGTCAGCGGGTCGATCGCCGGGTACAGGCCGCGGGAGGCGATGTCGCGGGAGAGCTCCGTGGTCGCGTCCAGGTGGGCGAACGTCGTGGCCGGGGCCGGGTCGGTGTAGTCGTCGGCGGGCACGTAGATCGCCTGCATCGAGGTGATCGAGTGGCCGCGGGTCGAGGTGATGCGCTCCTGCAGCACACCCATCTCGTCCGCCAGCGTCGGCTGGTAGCCCACGGCGGAGGGGATGCGGCCCAGCAGGGTCGACACCTCCGAGCCGGCCTGGGTGAAGCGGAAGATGTTGTCGATGAAGAGCAGCACGTCCTGGTTCTGCACGTCGCGGAAGTACTCCGCCATCGTGAGGCCCGTGAGGGCCACGCGCAGACGCGTTCCGGGCGGCTCGTCCATCTGGCCGAAGACGAGGGCGGTGTCCTTGAGGACGTTCGCCTCCTCCATCTCGACCCAGAGGTCGTTGCCCTCACGGGTGCGCTCGCCCACGCCGGCGAAGACCGAGGTGCCGCCGAAGTTGCGGGCCACACGCGTGATCATCTCCTGGATGAGCACGGTCTTGCCCACGCCGGCGCCGCCGAACAGGCCGATCTTGCCGCCCTTGATGTACGGGGTCAGCAGGTCGATCGACTTGATGCCGGTCTCCATCATCTCCGTGGAGCCCTCGAGCTCCGCGAAGGACGGTGCCTTGCGGTGGATCGGCCAGCGCTCGGTGATCTCCAGGGAGGAGGTCTCGACGTCGAGGGCCTCGCCCAGCACGTTGAAGATGTGGCCCTTGACCACGTCGCCCACGGGCACGGAGATCGGCCCGCCGGAGTCCTTGACCTCGGTGCCGCGCACCAGGCCGTCGGTCTGCTGCAGGGCGATCGCGCGGATCATGTTGTCGCCCAGGTGCTGGGCCGTCTCGAACGTGATCGTCCGCTGCTCGCCGTTGAGGTCGTACTCGGCGGTCAGGGCGTTGTAGATCCCGGGCACCGCGTGCTCGGGGAACTGGACGTCGACGACCGGCCCGATGACCCGGGCGATGCGGCCCGTGGCGCCGCCCGAGACCGGCTGCCCGGCCTGTTCGCTGATGGTGGCAGTCATTTCTCTCACTTCACTTGTTCGTGGTGGTCAGTTGCTGGATCGCCGGGACGGCCCGTCACAGGGCCTCGGCGCCGCTCACGATCTCGGTGAGCTCGGTGGTGATCTCGGCCTGGCGGGCGTTGTTCATCAGGCGCGTGTACTTCTTGATGAGCTCGTCCGCGTTGTCGCCGGCCGCCTTCATGGCCTTCTGCCGGGCCGCGAGCTCGCTCGTGGCGGCGTGGGCGAGGCTCGCGAACAGGCGGGCGTCGATGTAGCGCGGCAGGACCGCGTCGAGGAACTCCTCGGGGTTCGGCTCGAACTCGAAGGTGCTGTCCGGCTCCTCCAGCTCCTCGAACTCCTGGGCGACCTCGTCGGTCAGCGCGTTGGCGTCCACGACCTCCAGCGGCAGCAGCCGCAGCACCCGGGGCTCCTGGACGACCATCGACTTGAACGTCGTGTAGACGAGGTGGATCTCGTCGACGCCGCCGTCCTCGTACGGGGTCTCCAGGTCCTCGATCAGCACCTTGCGCAGCTCCTGCGCACGGTCCGGCCGGGCGTTGTCCGTGTCCCCGGTCCAGTTCCGCTCGTACGGGCGGCTCCGGAAGTCGAAGTACGCCTGGGCCTTGCGGCCGATCAGGTACACCTTGGTCTCCTTGCCCTCCCCGTGCAGCAGCTCGAGCAGGCCCTCGGCCTCCTTGAGCACATTGGACGAGTAGGACCCGGCCAGACCGCGGTCCGAGGTCATGATCACCACGGCCGAGCGGCGCACCTCGTCGACCCGCGTGGTCAGGACATGGGAGACGTTGTGCTGGGTGGCGACCTGTGAGACCGCCCGGGTCAGCGCGTTCGCGTAGGGACGCGCCGCCTGCAGACCCTGTCGGGACTTGTTGATGCGCGAGGTCGCGATCATCTCCATGGCCTTGAAGATCTTCTTCATGGACTTGGTCGACGCGATCTTGTTCCGGTAGACCCGAATCTGCGCTCCCATGTGACTTCCTTTCGTCACCGTGTCCGGTGCGCCGCCGCGGCGGCGCACCGGACCGACCGGTTACTTCCTGACGATCCGTTCCTGCTCGACCTCGGACGCCTCGAGGGGCTCGTGCTCCTCGTGGCCCGGCTCGATCCCGTGCTTGGTGCCCCGGAAGTCCCGCTTGACCTCGGCGACGGCGGTCTCCAGGGCGGCGACGGCGTCGTCCTCGAGCTTGCCGGTGCCGACGATGGAGTCCATCACGTTCGTGGTGCGGCGCACGTGCTCGAGCAGGGCCTGCTCGAAGTCGAGCACGTCGGCGACCTCCACCTCGTCCAGGTGGCCGTTGGTGCCGGCCCAGATCGACACGACCTGGTCCTCGACCGGGTAGGGGGTGTACTGCTTCTGCTTCAGGAGCTCCATCAGCCGGGCGCCGCGGGTCAGCTGCTGCCGGGACGCGGGGTCCAGGTCGGACGCGAACATCGCGAAGGCCTGCATCGAGCGGTAGGACGCCAGCTCGAGCTTCAGCGTGCCGGAGACCTTCTTCATGGCCTTGACCTGCGCGGCGCCGCCGACGCGGGACACCGAGATGCCCACGTCCACGGCCGGGCGCTGGTTGGCGTTGAACAGGTCCGACTGCAGGAAGATCTGGCCGTCGGTGATGGAGATGACGTTAGTGGGGATGAAGGCCGAGACGTCGTTGGCCTTCGTCTCGATCAGCGGCAGCCCCGTCATCGAGCCCGCACCCAGCTCGTCGGAGAGCTTGGCGCAGCGCTCCAGGAGGCGGGAGTGCAGGTAGAACACGTCGCCCGGGTAGGCCTCGCGTCCCGGCGGGCGGCGCAGCAGCAGCGAGACCGCGCGGTACGCCTCGGCCTGCTTGGACAGGTCGTCGAAGACGATGAGGACGTGCTTGCCGCCGTACATCCAGTGCTGGCCGATGGCCGAGCCGGCGTAGGGGGCGAGGTACTTGATGCCCGCGGCCTCGGAGGCGGGGGCCGCGACGATGGTCGTGTACTCCAGGGCCCCGTTGTCCTCGAGGGTCTGGCGCACACCGGCGATGGTGGACGCCTTCTGGCCGACGGCCACGTAGATGCAGCGCACCTGCCGGTTGACGTCCCCGGACTCCCAGTTGGCGCGCTGGTTCAGGATGGCGTCCACGGCGATCGCGGTCTTGCCGGTCTGGCGGTCGCCGATGAGGAGCTGGCGCTGGCCGCGGCCGATGGGGATCATCGCGTCGATGGCCTTGATGCCGGTCTGCAGGGGCTCGTGGACCGACTTGCGCATGGTCACCCCGGGCGCCTGGGTCTCCAGGGCTCGGCGGCCCTCGGCCTCGATCGGGCCGAGGTCGTCGATGGGCGTGCCCAGCGGGTCGACCACGCGGCCGAGGAACGCGTCGCCCACCGGCACGGAGAGGACCTCCCCGGTGCGCTGGACCTCCTGGCCCTCCTCGATGCCGCGGAAGTCGCCGAGGATCACGACGCCGATGTCGCGGACGTCGAGGTTCTGCGCGAGACCGAGCACGCCGTTCTCGAAGCGCAGCAGCTCGTTGGCCATGACCGAGGGCAGCCCCTCGACGCGCGCGATGCCGTCGGAGGCGCTGCTGACGCGGCCGACCTCGGTTCGTTCTGCGGTGCCGGGCTCGTAGGACGCGGCGAATTCGCTCAGCGCGCTACGGACGTCGTCGGCATTGATGGTGACTTCGGACATGTCCTGTCCCTGCTCTCCTAGTTCGTGATCACTGCCGTCAGCGGTGACCGTGAGTCCAAATCTGTGGCGGAACGCTGCGCTGGTCCACCGGCTGCTGCCGTCCGGCCGGCAGGGGCACCCGCCCACGACGGTGTCGTGCCGACCCCGAGGGGGTCAGGCCCCGATCCGCTGGCGCAGCTCGTCGAGTCGGGCGGCGACGGAACCGTCGATGACCTCCTCGCCCACCTGCACCTTGAGCCCTCCGATCAGCGTCGGGTCGACGTCCACGGTGAGCTTGAGGTCCCTGCCGTACACCGTGTTCAGCTGCTGCTGCAGCCGACCGCGCTGCTCCTCGGACAGCGGCCGCGACGTGCTCACGTGCGCGATCCACCGCTGGCGGCGGGCCGCCACCTCCTCCGCGAAGCGGTCGACGAGGCGGCCGACCAGGGCCCCGCGCGGCGAGAGCACGGCCTGCTCCACGAGCAGCAGCGCCTCGTCCGAGGCGCCCGGGGTGAGCCGCTGCGCCAGCCGGGTCTTGGCCTCGACGTCGGCGCGCGGGTCGCTGAGGGCGCGCTGCAGCTCGTGCGAGCCGTCGAGCACGCCCTTGAACGCGATGAGCTGGTCCACGACCTGCTCGAGACCCTCGAGCCCGCCGCGGTTCTCCGCGGACGCCGCGGTGAGGGCCACCCCGGCGTGCTCGAGGGCGTCGGCGAACTCCCGGTCGTCGCTCCAGCGGCGACCGGCGAGGTGCGCGACGATCTCCACGGCGTCCGGGGAGACCTTCCCGGCGAAGATCCGGCGCACGACCTGCTCGCGCTGCGGCCCCTCGTAGGAGGGGTCGGCCAGCGCACGGCGCAGGGCGCCGTTCTCGTCGAGGACGGCGAGCACGGCGAACAGCTCACGGGCGAGCGCGGGGCTGGCGGAGCCGGCCCAGCGCTCGACCTCACGAGCGTTCTGCTGAGTGAATTCGTTCGCTGCGTCTGCCATTACCGCGCCGCACCTGCATTCCGTTCCTGCTCCTGCTCCAGGTCGGCGAGGAAGCGGTCGACCACCCGGTTGGACCGGGCGTCGTCGTCGAGCGACTCGCCCACGATCTTCGCCGCGAGCGTGGTGGCCAGCGTGCCCACCTCGTTGCGCAGGGAGACCACGGCCGCCGAGCGCTCCGCCTCGATGGTGCGGTGGGCGTTCTCGGTGATGCGGGCCGACTCGGCGTTCGCCCGGTCCTTGAAGTCCGCGAGAATCTTCTCGCCCTCGAGGCGGGCCTCCTCGCGGATCTTCTGGGCCTCCAGGCGCGCGCTCTCGAGCTGCTGGTTGTACTCGTCGCGGGCGGCGGCGGCCTCGGCCTGGGCGGCCTTGGCCTTGGCCAGGCCACCTTCGATGGCCTCGGTGCGCTCACGGTAGACCCGCTCGAACGCCGGCACCACGAACTTGACGACGAGGAAGAGCAGGATCAGGAACCCGATGCCGGTGATCAGCATCTCCCAGACATTGGGGAAGAGGGGGTTCGCCCCTTCCTCGGCTGCCAGCAACAGTGTCATGTGCGCGATTCCTGTTCTCTAGGAAGGACTTGTACGGGATGCGCCACTCAGGCGATGAACGCGAGCACGAAGCCCAGAATCGCGAGCGCCTCGACCACGGCGAAGCCGAAGAACAGCATCGGCTGGAGCACGCGCTGCGACTCCGGCTGGCGGGCGACGGACTGCATGTACGCGGCGAAGATCAGACCCACGCCGATGCCGCCGCCGATGGCAGCCAGACCGTAACCGATAGCACTGAGCGAACCAGTCATGAGGGGTATTTCCTTTCTAAGTGCCCGGGGGCCGGGCGTCGTAGCCGTGTCGGCTCTGAACATTTCGGGGTTGGACCGAGGGGGTCCGGCCGGGGCCGGAGCAGTGCTCCGCCGGGGTCAGTGGCCCTCTTGCAGGGCGCCCTGGACGTACACGGCGAAGAGGAGGGTGAAGATGTAGGCCTGGAGGACCTGGATCAGGATCTCCAGGAAGTAGATGAACACGCCGAGCACGGTGGAGCCCAGGGCGACCACGCTGATGGCGCTGGCCTGCGAGAGCAGGTAGCCCGTCATGGACGCCGCGACCATGAGCGCCAGGTGACCGGCGAACATCGTGGCGAACACACGCAGGGCGTGCGTGACGGGGCGGATGATCAGGTTTGAGAGGAACTCGATCGGGATGAGGAAGATGTAGAGCAGCTTCGGGACGTCCGGCGGCATCGTCATCTTGCCCATGAACCCGCCGAACCCGTGCCGCTTGATGCCCATGAAGACCCAGGTGACGTAGGCGATGCCGGCCAGGACGTAGGCGGAGCCCGCGTAGGAGAGGGTCGGCAGCTGCAGCACCGGGATGGAGCCGAAGAGGTTGTTCACCAGGATGAAGAAGAAGAAGGTGAACAGCAGCGGGATGTAGGGGCGGAACTCCTTCTCACCGATGATGTCCCGGCCGAGGTGGTTGCGCACGAACCCGTAGCCGCTCTCCGCGAGGTACTGGGACTTCGAGGGGACGAGGGCGTTGCGGCGGATGGCCCACATGAAGAAGCCGGCGATCAGGACGACCGACAGGAGGATCAGCAGCATCTGCTTGCCGAACTCGAAGGTGCCCAGCTCGAAGAACGGCGGCAGGTGCATCTCGTCGACGGTCGGGGCGGTGAATCCTCCGGTGGCGGGGAGCCTGATGAGGGCGGCGTTCAATGCGGGTCCTTTCTGCAGTGCTCTGGCCGGTGGTCACGGTCGGGGCGCCGAGTCCGGGCCGGACTGGTGCGGGTTGTGAGGATCTGCACCGTCGGAGGACGGACGGCGACGGAGCCCCTCCTGCATGTGGAGGTACACGACGTAGATCCCGGACGCGGCGCCGATGCACGCTCCCAGGACCACGATCCACCGGGTTCCCAGCACGCGATCCGCACCCCACCCTACCAAACTCCAGAACCCCATCCCGATCACCACGTAGAGGAGTGTCGTGAGGCCTCCGGAGAGCCCTCCGCCCTCCACGAGCTCCCCCGCGGTGCGCAGTCCGGGACGGTCCGGGGCCCCCTCGTCCGGTGCTCCGGGCGCGGGGGATCCGTCCGGGCGGGCCGCGTCGTCGCGGTCATCCGTGCTCATGGTCGTCCTGCTTCCTGTCGTCGGTGGTACCGGGTGCGCCCGGGCCGTCCGCGCGCTCGGCCTCCGCCCGCCGGCGGGCCTCCAGCACCGGTCCCAGGGCGGCGCGGGTGCCCCGGGCGCCCGCCCGGGCCGCGAGCGCGAGCGAGAGGACGAGCGCGCTCAGCACGCCCGCCGCGGCCCAGCCCGGCACCAGCCACGGCGGCGCCGGCACGGTGAGCAGGACCCAGCCCAGCACGAGCACCTTGGCCACGTACGTCATGGCGAGCGCGGGGGCGGCGACCGGCCCCTCGGCCCGCGCGGTGGCGCGCGCGACGAGCACGGTCACGAGGTGGCTCGCGGCGACCAGCCCCGCGCCGAGCAGGACGCTGAGCGCGGCCGCGCTCACGGCCCGGTCCCCACCCGGGACCGGGCGCCCGCCCGGCGCCCGAGCAGCTCGGGCAGCACGAGGTAGAGCGCGAGCACGGCGAGCACGAACGCGCCGGCCAGGGCCGTGGCGGCGGGCCCGGTGCGCAGGCCCACGACGGACGCGACGCTCACGAGGACGGTCGCGGCCGTGACGACGAGCGCCGAGCCCGTGTGGGACAGGCCCACGTCGGTGAGCCGCTGGTAGACGTGCTGGCGGTGCGGCCGGTACCAGGCCTCCCCCGCGCGGACGCGGCGGAGCAGCGTCACGGAGGTGTCGGCCACGTAGACCGCGAGCGGGGGCAGGAGGTACTCGACGTAGACGCCCGAGAGGAAGGCGGCGACCGCGATGCCGGCCAGCGACCCGCCCAGCAGGTAGGAGCCGACGTCCCCGAGGAAGACCGTGCCGCGGCCGAGGTTCCAGGGCAGGAACCCGGCGAAGCCGCCCGCCACGGCCAGGCCGGCGGCGACCATCCACGGCAGGTCGTTGGAGGCACCGGCCCAGGCGTACAGCAGCCCGGCGGCGAGACCGTGCAGCCCCGAGATGCCGTTGATCCCGTCCATGAAGTTGGCCATGTTCACGTAGGCGGCGATCGCGAGGGTGCCCACGGGCAGCCACCACGCCGAGGTGCCGAGCACCGTGACGAGGACGGTGGTGGCGGCCAGGCCGATGCCCAGCTGGGCGGCGAGGCGCGCCCGCACGGACACGCCCCGGTAGTCCTCGGCCCAGCCGAGGGCGGCGAACAGCCCGGCGACGGCCAGAACCACGAGCGCGACGGAGCGGTCGACCTCGATCGCGCCGGTGAGCAGCGCGGAGCCGTAGGCGAGGAGCACGGCGACGGCCACGGCCAGACCCATGCCCCGGACGACCGTGCGCCGGTGGGAGGAGCGCTCGTTGGGGACGTCGAGCACGCCCCACCGGGCGAGCAGGGGCTTGACGGCCAGCGGCAGCAGGAGGCTGAGCACGAGGGCGGGGGTGCCGACCGTCAGGACGAGCTCCCCGAGCCGGCGCAGCTCCTCGGGATCGGGGGCGGCTCCCGGGTCGGTGAGGTCGAGCCCGGCCGGCACCAGCACGGCCGGGAGCTGCACGGCCGCGCTCACGACGCCCGCCCCGAGGAGCTGCGCGGGCGCTGGACCGACGTGGGCGGCGGCTGCGTGGACGCTCGCACGACGGGGATCGTGCCCGTGTAGACCATGCCGCCGCGCACCTTCCACGTGTGCCGGTCCAGCTGGGCGGGGTCGAGCCGGTCGGCGCGCGCGTGGGAGATCTTGGGGTGGAAGGGCCGCTCGTCCTTCTCGCCGAGGCCGATGAGGTCCTCGTGCAGCTTCTCCCCCGGGCGCAGCCCCGTGACCTCGATCTCGACGTCCTCGCGCCCGCTCATCACGCGCAGCCGCTCGGCGATGTCCATGATCCGCACCGGCTCGCCCATGTCGAGGATCAGCACCTCGCCGCCGCGGGCGATCGCCCCCGCCTGGATCACGAGCTGGCAGGCCTCGGGGATCGTCATGAAGTAGCGGGTGGCCTCGGCGTGCGTCACCGTGATCGGGCCGCCCTGCCGGATCTGCTCGGTGAACAGGGGCAGCATCGAGCCGCGGGAGCCGAAGACGTTGCCGAAGCGCACCGAGGCGTACCGGTGCCCGGTGCGGTCCGCCATCCAGGCGGTGAGCTTCTCCGCGACGCGCTTGGAGTGGCCCAGCGCCGTGGTGGGGTTGGCGGCCTTGTCGGTCGAGATGTTGACGAAGACCTCGACCCCGGCCTCCTCGGCGGCCTGCAGCACGTTGAGGGTGCCGAGGACGTTGGTCTTCCACGCCTCGTCGGGGTACTGCTCGAGCAGGGAGACGTGCTTGAGGGCGGCGGCGTGGAAGACCACCTGGGGCAGGCGGTCGCGGAAGATCGTCCCGACGGACTCGGGGTCGCGGATGTCGGCGAGGACGGTGTCGCGGCCGTCGAGCAGGCCGCGGCCCGTGATGGAGATCTGGGTGCCCTGCAGCGCGGACTCGTCGCGGTCCACCATGATCAGCTCGGCGGGCTCGAAGCCCACGAGCTGGCGGCACAGCTCGGAGCCGATGGAGCCGCCCGCGCCGGTGACCAGGACGCGGCGGCCCTTGACGTAGCCGGCGATCTCCTCGACGTCGATGTCGACGGGGCGGCGGCCGATGAGGTCTTCCATGCTGATGTCCCGGAAGTCCGCGGCGTGGTGCTTGGCGGTGAGCACCTCGCCGAGCGGGGGCATCGTCATGACCCGGATCCCGGTGCCGGCCACGGCGTCCGCGACCCGGTGCATGATGCGGGGCTCCGGGCTGGACATCGCCACGAGGAGCACGGAGGCGCGGGTGCGGGCCATGACGTCCCGGACGTCGTGCAGGGTGCCGAGCACGGGCACGGAGGAGATCCGCAGGTGCTTCTTGGCGGGGTCGTCGTCGAGCAGGGCCACGGGCAGGAACTCGGAGTGCGGGTCCTGCATCATGCGCTGGATGAGGAAGGTCCCGAGGTATCCGGCGCCGTAGATCACCACGTGCTGGGCGGAGGCGCCCGGGCGGGCGGAGGCCTCCTGGTACATGCGCTTGAGGTAGCGGAAGGCGGCCATGAACAGGCACGCGAAGGGGAAGGCGATGAGGGCGGTGGAGCGCGGGATGCCGATGCTCGTGCCCACCACCAGGAGCAGGACCTGGAGCACCGCCGTGACGATGAGGGTGACCACCACCAGGAGCTTGGCCTCGTCGAAGCTGCCGAAGGAGTACCGGCCCTTGTACAGGGCGAAGGAGAAGCCGACGACGAGCTGGGCGGCCACGGCCACCAGGGACACCAGGAGCAGACCGGGGGCGCTGATGAACTGGAGGTCCATCTCGTAGCGCAGCACCAGGGCGAGCACGAGGGCCACGACCCAGGCGACGGAGTCCAGCAGCATCTGGATCCACAGCCACGCCACGGGCCGGTCCGGCGGGGCGGCGCGGGGCGCGGCCCCCCGTCCGGCGTCCCCGGGGGGCCCCGCCGTGCCGGCGGGGCGCTCGGGCTCACCACTCATCGCAAGAGTTCCTTTCGTGGTCGGTGCCGGGGCCGGGGGCCGGGCGGGCAGGGGTCCGGTGCGGGACGGTCAGCGGCGGGGTGCGCCGACCATGGCCCGGTAGGCGAGCTCCCGGAGCCGGGTGGGGACGAACCGGTAGCCGCCGCGCACCACCACGTTGCGCACCCATTGTAGGAACCCCACGTGGCCGATCCCGCGCAACCGGGCCTGGAGGGCGAGCTCCGCGCGGAGCACGCGCCACCCGCCGCGCCGCTCGTAGGAGCCCGCGGAGACCCGGTACCCGACGAGCGGCTCGGCCACGTTGCGCACGTCGGCGCCGGCGCGCAGCATCCGCACCCACAACCAGTAGTCCTCGGCCAGGGGCACGTGCACGTAGCCGCCGGCCGACCGCACGGCCGAGCGCCGGAACACCACGGTCGGATGGCTCACGGGGTTGCGGCGCCGCGAGACGGAGAGGATGTCATGCTCCCCCACCGGGGCGCGGCGCAGGGCGATCGGGGCCCGTTCGTCGTCGCCGATCTCGTGCATCGAGGAGCCCACCAGGTCGGCCCCGGCCTCGATGACGGGCAGTTGCACCGCGAAGCGGCGCGGATAGGAGACGTCGTCGGCGTCGGCGCGGGCCACCACGTCGTGCCGGCAGCGCTCGAGGCCGGCGTTGAGCGCCGCGGTGAGTCCCTCGTTGCACTCGAGGTCGACCCGCACCACGGGCACGGGCAGCTCGCGCGCGAGACGGTCCAGCTCCGCCTCGAGCGGCGCGGGGACCGGGCCGTCGCGCACGACGACGAGCTCGGCGGGCCGGCGCTGCTGCTCGACGGTGGCCGACTCGGCCGCACGGCGCACCCGCTCCGCGGTGTCGGCGCGGTAGACGGGCATGAGCACGGAGAACTCGAGGTCCGGGGGCGGGCTCACGGCGTCACCGCGGCCCGCCGAAGCCGCGGCCGCGCATCCCGCCGGCGTAGCGGCTCGCCCAGGACGCGAGACCGCGCACGTCCCGCCGGCGCAGGTAGTAGAGGGGGTAGCCGACGAGGTCGGCCCCGAGCTGGAGGACCCGCTTGTACCGCCACGTGGTCCAGCCCCGGTTGCGGAAGAAGTGCTCGCGCTTGAACTCGGTCCCGGGCACCACGACCTTGAGCCGGCCGGGGACCACGACGTGCTCCTCGTCCCAGCCCGGCGGGTGGGCCACGGCCGTGCGCGTGGTGGTGCCGAAGGGCAGCCCGGAGCGGCGCAGCCGCACGAGGAAGTCGACCTCGTCGCCGCGCAGGAAGAGCTTGAGGTCCGGGAGCCCCACGGTGAAGAAGACGTGCTCGGCCATCAGGGCGCCGTTGAAGAAGGTGGCGTAGCCGGGCAGGAAGCCGAGCGGCTCCAGGTCCGCCCGGGAGTGGGTCATCCGCCCCTCGAGCCGGTAGGAGAAGGCCAGCGCGCCGTGGTCCTGGGGGGCCACGACGAGCGGGGAGACGACCGACAGCTCCCGCCGGGCGGCCTCGTGCAGGAGCACCTCGAGGCAGTCGGGGCCCTCCGGACGGGCGTCGTCGTCCATGAGCCAGACCCGGTCCGCGCCGGTGGCGAGCGCGGTCAGGATGGCGAGGGAGAACCCGCCGGCCCCGCCGAGGTTGGCGAGGGAGCGCACGAGCTCGAGCGCGAACCGGCCGCCGATCGCCTCCTCCAGCTCCTGTCGCGGCAGCGGCTCGCGCCCCGCGTCGACCAGGCACAGGGACGCGACGGGCACGGTCTGCTCCCGCAGCGCGGCGACGAGCGCGAGGACGTCCTCGTGCCGGTCCTGGGTCACGCAGGCCACCGCCACCGTGGGGGTGGGCGTGGGGTCGGACGGCATGCGGCTCCTCCAGTGCGATGACGGTGCGGTGACGGGCAGTGCGGTGACGGGTGCGGGTCCGGTGCGGTGACGGGGTGGGTGCCGGAACGTCCCGAGTCTAGCAAGCGGGCGCCCGGCGTCCGGGCTGACCGGCCGCGTCGCCCCGCCCGGGCGGAGGGCCGGTCTGTACGATGAGCGCAAGGATCCGGACGACGGCGACCGGCAGCGGCCGGTGGAGAGGAAGCACCGTGACATCGACGACGTGGGCAGTCCTGGGAGCGACGGGGTTCGTGGGTTCCGCGACCGTGGCCCGGCTGCAGGCGGACGGCCAGACGGTGGTCCCGGTCTCCGCGCCGCGGCTGGGGTCCGGGGCGCGCACGGTCCACCACCTGCTCGAGCAGGCCGGCCGGCTCGAGTCCGTCATCGACTACCTCGCCGAGTCCTTCGCCGGCGCCCACGTGGTCGTCAACGCGGCGGGCCTGGCGGCCCCGGACCAGACGCACGAGGAGTCCCTCGTGGGGGCGAACGCGCTGCTGCCCGTGCTCGTGGCCCTCGCGGCGCGGCGCACGAGCGTGCGCCGGGTCGTGCACGTCAGCTCCGCGGCCGTCCAGGGCGACGTCGACGTCCTCGACGAGACGCCCACGATCCGGCCCTTCTCCCCCTACTCCTTCTCCAAGGCCCTCGGCGAGAGCGCGCTCCTGAAGCTGCGCCGCGACTGGGCGGGCGAGGAGGACGCCCCGGCGATCACGGTGCTGCGCGCGACCTCGGTGCAGGGCTCCGGCCGGCGCACCACGGCGCGGCTGGCCCGCTTCGCGTCCTCGCCCCTGAGCTCGGTGGCCGGCGACGGCACCGCCCACACCCCGGTGACCTCCGTGCACGCGCTGGCCGAGTTCGTCTCCCGGGTCGGACGCCACCGCGAGGAGCTGCCGCAGGTCGTGCTGCAGCCGTGGGAGGGCGCCAGCACCGGCTCCATCCTGCGGGACGCGGGCCGGCGGGAGCCGCGGCACCTCCCCGTGCTGCTGTGCCGGCTCGTGGTGGACGCCGGGTTTGCGGTCTCCGCCCTGGCCGGGCACCGCTGGCACGGCGTCTTCCGCCGGCTCGAGGTGACGTGGTTCGGCCAGCGCCAGGTGCGCGGCTGGGCCGAGGAGCACGACGCGGTCCCCGAACCGCGGATCGGCGAGGTGCTGCGCCAGGCGCACCTGGCCGCCGGCCGGGGCTGAGCACCGCCGGGACCGTCCCGGGGACGGCTCTCAGGCGCTCCCGCGACCGCGGGCCACGAGCCGGGCGGCCTCGTCGACCGGCAGGGGCCGCTGCTCCCCCGGCGTCCCGGGGCGCGCGACGCGCGTGCGGTCCTGGTCCACGGCCGGCCGGGTGGCCGCCGCGGAGCGCGCCA
>NZ_CANMRA010000050.1 GCF_947500125.1 uncultured Kocuria sp.
CGCGCCCGCCGCCGCGCCCGCCGCCGCGCCCGGCGGCCCGCCCGCCGGGGAGGACCGGCCGGGCGGGTTCCGCCGGGAGGTGACGGCGGCCGACTTCCAGGAGGTCGCCCAGCTCTCCGCCCAGGTCCCCGTGGTCTTCGCCCTGTGGGCCCGCTTCAGCCAGCAGTCCGTGGCGTTCACCGACAGCCTGGAGCAGGTCGTCGACCGCTACGGGGGTCGGCTCCTGCTGGCCTCCGTGGACGCCGAGGCGGCCCCCGAGATCGCCCAGATGTTCCAGGCGCAGTCCGTGCCCACCGTGGTGGCGCTGCTCGGCGGGCGGCCCGTCCCGCTGTTCAACTCCGCGGTCCCGCCCGAGCAGGTGGCCCAGTTCCTCGACGAGCTGCTCTCGCTCGCGGAGCAGAACGGGATCACGGGCACCGTGGAGCCCGCGCGCGGCGACGAGCCGGAGCCGCTGCCCCCGCTGCACCAGGAGGCCGTGGACGCCCTCGAGGCCGGGGACGTCGACGCCGCCGAGGCCGCGTACCGGAAGGCGATCGCCGAGAACCCGGGGGACCGGGAGGCGAAGCTCGCCCTTGCCCAGGTGCACCTGCTCCAGCGCGTGCTGCCCCTCGACGCCGCGACGGTGCGCGCCGAGGCCGCCGCCGCCCCGGACGACGTGGCGGCCCAGCTGAGCGTCGCCGATCTGGACGTCTCGGGCGGTCACGTGGAGGACGCCTTCCGGCGGCTGCTGGCCCTGGTGCGGCGCACCGCGGGGGAGGACCGCGACACCGTCCGGCGGCGCCTGCTCGAGCTCTTCGACGTGGTCGGCGCCGAGGACCCCCGCGTGGTGACCGCCCGGGGCGCCCTGATGCGGGCCCTCTTCTGAGCCCTCGACCCTGAGCCTTCGACCCTGAGCCCTCGACCCTGAGCCCCCGGCCCTCCGCGCCCACCGTCCGCCGGCGACCGGGGGCGGGGCCCGCGCGGGCCCGTCCGCCCGCGTCCACCGTGCGGCGGAGTCCGGCGGGGCGGGCGCTCCGCCGGACTCCGCCGCGCGCCGGAGGCGTGCCGGGTCCCCGCCTGCCTACGCTGGAGCCATGAGCCATCAGCACCTGCCGCAGGCCGCCCCGGGACGGGCCGGCGCGCCGGACGCGTCCGTGCCACCGCCCGGGGGACCGCCGGCGCTGAGCGTGCGCGGCCTCGTCCGGGTCTTCGGCCGACCGGGCACCCCGGAGGCCAAGGTCGCGGTGGACCGCGTGGACCTCGACGTCCCCCGCGGCTCCTTCTTCGGCCTCGTGGGGCGCAACGGCGCCGGCAAGACGACGATGCTCTCCATGGCGACCGGCCTCCTCCGGCCGACCGCGGGCACCGCCCGCGTGGCCGGTGTCGACGTCTGGGCCGAGCCGCGGCGGGCCAAGCAGCTCATGGGCGTCCTCCCGGACGGGCTGCACCTGTTCGACCGGCTCACGGGACGCCAGCTCGTCACCTACTCCGGGCTGCTCCGCAGCATGGACCGCGCGGTCGTCGCCGAGCGCACCGAGGACCTGCTGCGGGTCATGGACCTGCTCCCCGACGCCGGGACGCAGGTCCAGGACTACTCCGCCGGCATGACCAAGAAGATCGCGCTGGCCGGCGCCCTCATCCACGCCCCGAGCCTGCTGGTCCTCGACGAGCCGTTCGAGTCGGTCGACCCCGTCTCGGCCGCGAACATCCGCGAGATCCTGCACGGCTTCGTGGCCGCGGGCGGGACCGTGGTCGTCTCCAGCCACGTCATGGACCTCGTGCAGCGGATGTGCGACCACGTCGCCGTCATGGACCGGGGCCAGGTGCTGGCCGCCGGGACGGTCGACGACGTCCGGGCCGGGGCCACGCTCGAGGACCGGTTCGTCGAGCTGGTCGGCGGGCGCCGGGAGACGGGGGAGGGGCTCTCGTGGCTGCGCCCGGAGTGAGCCGGGACCTCGCCCCGGCCCCCGAGGGCCTCGCCCCCGCCCGGACGGGAACCGCCGTCCTGGCCGGTCGCCTCGTGGGCCTGAAGGCGAGGATCCTCGTCAACACCCTGACCCGCAGCACCTGGGTGCTCGTGGGGACCGTGCTGGGCGCCGCCTACTTCCTCTTCCTGCTGGGCATGGCCGTGGTCGCGCTGTTCCTCCTCGGCCGCCAGGACCTGTCCCTGGTGCGCACCGTGCTCGTGCTGGCCGGGACGGCGGCGACGCTGGCCTGGTGGCTGCTGCCCGTCGTCGCGGCGCGCGCCGACGCCACGCTGGACCCCGCCCGCCTCGCCCTGTTCCCCCTCTCCGTGGGCCAGATCCAGTGGGGCCAGGCGCTCGGCGCGCTCGTCGGCGTCCCGGGTGCGCTCAGCACCGTCGCGCTCCTCGCGGCGGTGGGCTCCTGGCGCTCGTCCGCGGCGGCGCTGCTCGCGGCCCTCCTGTGCGTGCCGCCGGCCCTGGCCCTCCTGGTCGCCGGCTCCCGCTGCGTCACGGCCCTCGCCGTCGGCCTCGGCCGCCGCCGGCGGCTCACGGAGCTGGTCTCGCTGGCCGCGCTCGTGCTCCTGGTGCTGCTCGGCCCGATCCTCACGGGCCTGCTGAGCGGGCTGGAGCGGCTGTGGGACCGGCTGCCGCAGTACGCCGGCGTGCTGGCGTGGACGCCGGTCGGAGCCGTCTGGGCGGTCCCGGCGGACGTCGCCGCGGGGCGGTGGGGGGCGGCCGCCGCCCGGCTGGCCGTCACCGTCCTGACGGTCGTCGTCCTCGTCCTCGTCTGGCGGGTCGCCCAGGAGCGGGCGCTGACCACCACGGCCGGCGGGCGGACCGCGGCCCCGCGCGAGGGGGCCGCGGGGGCCGGGCTGTTCGACCGCGTGCCCCCGCGCCCGTGGGCGGCCGTCGCGGCGCGGTGCCTGGTCTACTGGGTCAGGGACCCCCGCTACGCGGCCGGCCTGCTCGTCATCCCCGCCCTGGCCGTGCTCATCTGGTTCTCCCGGGACCCCGGGGGCGGGAGCCTCTTCCTCTACGCCCTGGGCCCGATGATCGCGGCGCTGCTCGCCTACCAGATCTCGGGCGACGCCTCCTACGACAACACCGCCCTGCACCTGCACGTCCTCTCCGGCGTCCGGGGCGTCCACGACCGCGCGGGCCGGGTGCTCGCGCTGCTCGTGATCGCCGTGCCGCTCACCGCGCTCGGCCTGCTGCTGCCGTTCGCGGTCGAGGGCCGGTGGCAGCTGCTGCCCGGCATCGCGGGCACCGCGCTGCTGGCGCTGCTGGGCGGGGCGGGCCTGTCCTCGGTGATGTCCGCCCGGTACACCTACCCCGTGGCCCCGCCGGGGGCGTCGCCGCTGAAGACGCCCCAGGGCTTCACCGTGCTCAACGTCCTGGTGCAGTTCGTGGCGCTGGGGCTCGTCGTCGTGCTCGTGCTGCCGGCCGCGGTCCTCCTCCTCGTGCAGCTCGTCACCGGCGACCCCGTCTGGGGCTGGACGGCGCTGGCCGTCGGGGCGGTGCTCGGGCCGCTGCTGTGCTGGGGCGGGATCGTCCTCGGCGGGCGCTGGTACGACCGGCGGGCCCCGGAGCTGCTCCAGGAGGTCGCCCAGTTCCGCTGAGCCGGTCCGGCCGGGCGGTCCCCGGGGCACGCGGGCCGGCGGGAACGGGGTAAAGTGGCGCCCATGCATGTCTCAGCGGCGACCACCGGCACCCCGACGAACGGCCTGGACGACAGCCCCTACGGCACCGACCCGGCGCAGCCGGCCGGGGGCACCTCCACGATCGAGCGCGAGGAGACCAGGGAGCTCCAGGAGCCGGGCGACCACGAGCGCTTTGCGCACTACGTGCGCAAGGAGAAGATCATGGAGTCCGCCCTCTCGGGCGAGCCCGTGATCGCCCTGTGCGGCAAGGTCTGGGTCCCCGGCCGCGACCCGCAGCGGTTCCCGGTGTGCCCCACCTGCAAGGAGATCTACGACGGCCTGCGCCCCCCGAACGACCAGGGCGACGACCAGGGCTGAGCACCGCCCTGCCGAGCAAGCGCCCGCCGCCGGCGGGCGCTTTTGCGTGGCCCGCCGCCGCGCCCCCGTCATCCACCGCGACCACGAGGCCGCGGGCCCACGAGCGAAAGGACGTCGCCAGCGTGTCCCAGGACGACCAGCTCTCCTTGTTCGGCGCAGCCGCCGCCGACCTCCCCCCGGCCTACCCCGACCGCGCCGCGTGGGGCACCGCCCCCAAGCTGCGCGCCTGGCAGGCGGAGGCGCTGCAGCGCTACTTCGAGACCCAGCCGCGGGACTACATGGCCGTCGCGACCCCCGGCGCCGGCAAGACGACGTTCGCGCTGCGGGTGGCCAAGGAGCTCTTCGACCGCGGCACCGTCAACCGGATCACCGTGGTGACGCCCACGGACCACCTCAAGCGGCAGTGGGCGGACGCCGCGGCCCGGGTGGGCCTGGCGATCGACCCGAACTTCAAGAACGCGGACGGCTCCCACGGCCGGGACTACCTGGGCGCGGCGGTGACCTACTCCCAGGTGGCGATGAAGCCGCTCCTGCACCGGGCCCGCACGGAGGCGGGCCGGACGCTGGTGATCATGGACGAGATCCACCACGCCGGGGACTCCCTGACGTGGGGGGACGGGCTGCAGGAGGCCTTCGACCCCGCCGCCCGCCGGCTCGCCCTGACCGGCACCCCCTTCCGCTCGGACACCGCGCCGATCCCGTTCGTGCGCTACGTGGAGGACGGCGACGGCATCCGCCGCTCGAGCTCCGACTACACCTACGGCTACGGCGACGCGCTCAAGGACCACGTGGTCCGGCCCGTGATCTTCCTCGCCTACTCGGGACAGATGCGCTGGCGCACCAGCGCCGGCGAGGAGATGGCCGCGGAGCTCGGCGAGGGCTTCACGAAGGACATCACCGCCCACGCATGGCGCACGGCGCTGGACCCGAACGGGCAGTGGATCCCCTCGGTGCTGCAGGCCGCGGACCAGCGGCTCACGGAGGTGCGGCGCACGGTGCCCGACGCCGGGGCGATGGTCATCGCGACCGATCACCAGGACGCCAAGGCGTACGCGGCGCAGCTGCGCCGGATCACCAGGGAGAACCCCACCGTGGTCCTCTCCGACGACAAGGGCGCCTCGGACCGGATCGACGAGTTCTCCGCGGGGGACAGCCGGTGGATGGTGGCCGTGCGCATGGTCTCCGAGGGCGTGGACGTCCCCCGGCTCGCCGTGGGGGTCTACGCGACGTCGACGTCCACGCCGCTGTTCTTCGCCCAGGCGGTCGGCCGCTTCGTGCGCGCCCGCAAGCGCGGGGAGACGGCCTCCGTCTTCCTGCCGTCCGTGCCGGCCCTGATGCAGCTCGCCAACGAGATGGAGGCCGAGCGGGACCACGCCCTCGACAAGCCCGCCGCGGAGGAGACCGGCCTGCCCGCGGACCCCCTCGAGGAGGGCTGGGACGACGAGCTGCTCGAGGAGGCCAACCGCGAGGAGAAGGCGTCCGCGGCCCTCGCCCAGGGCCGCTTCGAGGCCATCGGCTCGGACGCGTCCTTCCACGGGGTGCTCTTCGACGGCGGCGCCTTCGGCGGCGGCGTGGCCGTGGGCTCGGAGGAGGAGGCGGACTTCCTCGGCATCCCGGGCCTGCTCGAGGCCGACCAGGTCTCGGCGCTGCTGCGGGAGCGGCAGTCCCAGCACGCCCGCCGGCGCCCCGGCGCCGCCCGGGCCCCGGAGCCGGCGGTGCCCGACCACCGGCGGCTCAAGGAGCTGCGCGCCACCCTGTCCAAGAACGTCTCCGCCTGGGCGTCGCGCACCGGCACCCCGCACGGCATGGTCCACAACGAGCTGCGCCGCGTGTGCGGGGGCCCCGCGGTGGCGCAGGCCAACGAGGCGCAGCTGCAGGCACGCGTGAAGAAGCTGCAGGACTGGTTCATCGGCCGCAAGTGAGCCGTGCCCGGCCCCGGCCCGCCCGGAACGGGGCAGACCGCGGCCGGGCACGGCGGCGGGCGCGGGTCAGGACCGGACGACCTCGACCCCCGCGTCCGCCATCTCCCGCAGGGCGCGCTCGGTGCTCTCCTCGGCGACGCCCGCGGTGAGGTCCACCAGCACCCGGGTGTCGTAGCCGGCCTCGACGGCGTCCAGGGCGGTCGCCCGCACGCAGTGGTCGGTCGCGAGGCCCACGATGTCCACGGCCTCGATCTCGTGCTCCCGCAGCCAGTCGTCGAGGCTCACGTCCGGCTCGTCGTCGACGTCCTCGTCGTCGCCCATCGGCACGTCCGCGTCCGGGGCGAGCAGCCCCTCGAACCCGGAGTACGCGGCGTCGTGCTCGCCCTTGCGGAACCACGCCTGGATCCAGTCCGTGTCCAGGTCGGGGTGGAAGTGGGCGCCGCGGGACTCGGCGACGCAGTGCACGGGCCAGGAGTCCACGTAGTCCGGCTCGTCGGAGAAGTGCGCCCCGGGGTCGACGTGCCAGTCCTGCGTGGCCGCCACGGCCGCGTAGTCCCCGTGGTGGTCCTCGAGGTGCTCCGACACGGCGGCGGCCACCGCCGCGCCTCCCGCGACGGCCAGCGACCCGCCCTCGCAGAAGTCGTTCTGCACGTCGACGACGATCAGTGCGGTCCTCATGGTGTTCCTCCCTCTGTAGCGGTGGGTCTCGCCCGGTGGATTCTTCCCCGTGGGTTCTTCCCGGTGCGTCTCGTCCGGCGTGTCCTGCTCTGCGGGTTCCTCTCCGCGGGCTCCTCTCCGCGGGTCCCGCGCCCCCGGCCCTCCCCGGCGTGCTCAGGCCGGGGCGTCCGGTCCCAGCACGGTCGGGATGACGGGGTCGCCCTCGCTGAGCCGCCGGGCCGAGCGGGGCAGCTCCGCCACGGACGCCGCGTGCCGCGCGCGGGCCCGCCGGACCCCGGCCGGTCCGGTCCAGCCGTCCAGCAGCTCGCCGCCGCGGACGAAGTCCTCCAGCAGCGGCCGGTCGTCGCCGTCGTCGTCGGGCAGCCGGCCGATCCCGACCACCTCGTGGGTCGCCGTGCCCTGCGCGTCCCGGCGCCGCAGGGCGTGCTTGCGCCCGCCCACGGACACCTTGCCCTTCGCGGCCTTCGCCACGGGCCGCAGCTCGCCGGAGGAGTCCTCGCGGGCCACCAGCTTGTAGACCATCGACGACGTCGGGGCGCCCGAGCCGGTGACCACGCGGGTGCCGACGCCGAACGCGTCCACGGGCGCGGCGTTCAGCGCCGCGATCGCGTACTCGTCCAGGTCCGAGGTGACGGTGATGCGCGTGTCCGGATTGCCGAGCTCGTCGAGGAGCCCCCGCACCCAGGCGGCCTGGGTCACGAGGTCGCCCGAGTCCAGGCGCACGCCGCCCAGCTCCGGACCCGCGAGCTCCACGGCCTTCCGGACCGCGGACTCGACGTCGTAGGTGTCGACCAGCAGGGTGGTGTCCCGGCCCATGGACTGGAGCTGGGCGCGGAAGGCGTCCTCCTCCGAGTCGTGCAGGAGCGTGAAGGAGTGGGCGGCGGTCCCGACGGTCCGGATCCCGTAGCGGTGACCGGCCTCGAGGTTCGACGTCGAGTCGAAGCCGCCGATGACCGCCGCCCGCGCGGCCGCGACCGCGGCCTCCTCGTGGGCGCGCCGGGAGCCCATCTCGATGCACGGGCGCCCGGCCGCGGCCCCCACCATGCGGGAGGCGGCCGAGGCCACGGCGCTGTCGTAGTTGAGCACGGACAGGAAGTACGTCTCGAGCACGCACGCCTCGGCGAACGTGGCCTCCACCACGAGCAGCGGCGACGAGGGGAAGTACGCCTCGCCCTCGGCGTAGCCGGAGATCGACCCGGTGAACCGGAAGTCCGCCAGGTAGTCCAGGGTGGCGCGGTTGACCACACCGGTGTCCGCGAGGAAGCGCAGCTGCTCGTCGCCGAAGCGGAAGCTGTCGAGCCCCTCGAGGAGGCGCCCGGTGCCCGCCACCACCCCGTAGCGCCGGCCGGCCGGCAGCCGCCGGGCGAAGACCTCGAACACGCTGCGCCGCTGCGCGGTGCCGGCGTGCAGGGCGGCCTGCAGCATGGTCAGCTCGTAGTGGTCGGTCATCAGGGACGTGGGCGGCGGGGCCCACCGGTGGCTGCGCTGGTTCACGGGCACCACTCTAGCGACGACGCCGGTGCGCCCGGCGTCCGGCACTCGCTACGATGGACGGACCATGCACTGCACTGTTCCCGCCGCCGCCCGCCCCGCGGCCACCGCCACCCCGGAGACCAGCACCCGGCCCACCGGCGCGACGTCCGCGGCCGCGGCGACCGAGACCCCGTGGAACGTGGTCGTGTGGGACGACCCCGTCAACCTCATGAGCTACGTCACCTACGTGTTCCGCTCCTACTTCGGCTACCCGGAGGAGAAGGCCCGCTCCCTGATGCTGGAGGTCCACCACCACGGGCGCTCCG
The DNA here is from genome assembly GCF_947500125.1 of uncultured Kocuria sp. GTDB lineage: Bacteria > Actinomycetota > Actinomycetes > Actinomycetales > Micrococcaceae > Kocuria. Next base: position 8,361 of record NZ_CANMRA010000050.1, read on the forward strand.
TGGTGGCCAGCGGTTCCCTCGAGGAGGCCGAGACCCACACCGCCGCGATGCACGGCTTCGGGCTGTGGGCCACCTTCGAGCAGGCGGGGGGCCACTGATGGCGCAGGGATTCCGGTCCACCCGCAGAGGCATCACCGCGCGGTTCGAGGACGCCGAGAAGGAGCTGCTGCAGAAGCTGTTCGCGGACGTCGCCCAGGCGCTCGCCCCCGAGCAGCCCGCCTCGGAGGACTCGCTCGAGCGGATGCTCGGCGTGTCCGGGGACGCCACCGTCCCCGACGACTCCGCGCTGCGGCGCCTGCTGCCCGACGGCAGCCTGGACCCCGAGCGCGCCGCCGAGTTCCGCCGGTACACGGAGCGGGGACTGCGGGAGACCAAGAGGGGCGTGCTGAAGCAGGCCGCCCTGGCGCTGGAGGCCGAGCCCGTGCGGCTGGACCCCGAGCAGGCACAGGCCTTCGGGCAGGCCCTCAACGACGTGCGGCTGGTGCTGGCGGACCGCCTGGGGATCCGGAGCGAGGCGGACGCCGAGCGGGTGGGGCGCTACGACGACTGGTCCGCCATCGAGGACGTCGAGACGTACATGTCGCTCCTGTACAACTTCGTCTCGTGGTTGCAGGAGACCCTCATGGAGGCGCTGCTCCACGACCTGCCCCGGGGCTGACCGGCCACGACGCCCCGCGGCGGCGCCGCCCGGGCGGCGGGTGACCCGCATCACGGGAGCAGCGGCGCGGCGTGGTTTGGGGCGGCGGCACGCCCGGGACTACGCTCTTGTCGATATGCAGGATGACGACGTCTTCGGGGCCGGCGGCCGGACCGCGCGGCGCCCCAACCCCGGTTCACCCATCGGCGTGTTCGACTCCGGGGTGGGCGGCCTCACCGTGGCCCGCGCCATCATCGACCAGCTGCCCCACGAGGAGATCGTCTACGTGGGGGACACCGCGCACGGGCCCTACGGGCCGCTGCCGATCGCCGAGGTGCGCGCGCACGCCCTGCGCATCATGGACGAGCTCGTGGACTCGGGCGTCAAGCTGCTGGTGATCGCCTGCAACACGGCGTCCGCCGCCGTGCTGCGCGACGCCCGGGAGCGCTACACCCGGGTCTACGGGATCCCGGTGGTGGAGGTCATCCAGCCGGCGGTGCGACGAGCGGTGGCCTCGACCCGCAACGGCCGGATCGGCGTCATCGGCACGGAGGCGACCGTCGGCTCCCGCGCCTACGACGACACGTTCGCCGCCGCCCCCCACCTGCGGATCGACTCGGTGGCCTGCCCGGCGTTCGTCGACTACGTGGAGGCGGGAGTCACCACGGGGCCCGGGCTCCTGGCCACGGCGCAGTCCTACCTGGACCCACTGCGCGACGCCGACGTCGACACCCTGGTCCTGGGCTGCACCCACTACCCCCTGCTCACCGGCGTGATCTCCTACGTCATGGGCGACGCCGTCACCCTGGTCTCCAGCGCGGAGGAGACCGCCAAGGACGTCTACCGGGCGCTGGTCGGCCACGGGCTCGAGCGGGACCCGGGCCTGCCCGCCCACCACGAGTTCCTCGCCACCGGGGACGCCGCGTCCTTCGAGGTCCTCGCCCGGCGGTTCCTGGGCCCGGAGGTCGCCCGCGTCCGGCACACCAGCTCCGTGGCGGAGCAGTACCCCACGGGCTCACTCGCACGGATCACCCCGGAGATGATCGGGGGAACCGGCCCGTCCGCTCCCTGAGCAGTCCCGCGGCCGGTGCGGCCGCCGTCCCACCGGTCCTCCCTGGAAGGCTCTCGTCCATGAAACTCACCATCGTCGGATGCACCGGCTCCTTCGCGGGGCCGAACTCCCCGGCCTCCTGCTACCTCGTCAGCGGCGAGGACGACGAGGGGCGGACCTGGCGCGTCCTGCTGGACATGGGCAACGGCGCCCTCGGCGTGCTGCAGCGCCACATCGACCTGCACGACATCGACGCCGTGCTCGTCAGCCACCTGCACCCCGACCACTGCATCGACCTGGCCGGGCTGCACGTGGCGATCAAGTGGGATCCGCGCGGCTGGGGCCGCGCCCCGATCCCGCTGTGGGCGCCCACCGGCCTCCACGAGTACCTCAGCAGCACCCACGGGCTCCCCCCGGAGCCGGGGATGCACGGGGAGTTCGACTTCCACACCTGGGTCCCCGAGGAGCCCGTGCGGGTGGGGCCGTTCACGATCACGCCCTTCCTGGTGGAGCACCCCACCCCCGAGCCGTACGCCCTGCGCATCGACTACCACGGGGTCATGGGCCCCAGCACCCTGACCTATTCGGGGGACACCGACGCGTGCGACGGCCTCGTGCGCGCCGCCCGGGACGCCGACGTCTTCCTGTGCGAGGCCGCCTACCACGAGGGCCGCGACGACGCGCTGCGCGGCATCCACCTCACCGGCCGGCGCGCCGCGGAGGCCGCCCGGGACGCCGGGGCGCGCAAGCTGCTCCTCACGCACCTGCCGGTGTGGAACTCCCCGACGCGGGCCGTGGAGGAGGCGCAGGAGGTCTTCGAGGGGCCCATCGGGGTGGCCCAGCCGGCCTACACGTACCGGATCGTCCGCCGCGGCAGCGGCCGTCCCGCGGCCGCCGTCGGACCGTGACCCCAGCCGCCGGCGGCCGGGCCGGGAGCGCCGGACCGAGGGGTAAGGTGGAGCACATGGATTCCCCTGTCGACCAGACCGCACCGGCCCCCTCGACCCCGGGGGTGACGCGGTCGGACGGCCGTTCACCCGGTGAGCTGCGGCCCATCACCATCACCCGCGGCTGGTCCCAGCAGGCGGAGGGATCCGCCCTCATCGAGTTCGGCAGCACCCGGGTGCTGTGCACCGCGTCCGTGACCGAGGGCGTCCCGCGCTGGCTCAAGGGGGAGGGCCGCGGCTGGGTGACCGCCGAGTACGCGATGCTCCCGCGGGCCACGTCCACCCGGTCCGCCCGCGAGTCCGTGAAGGGCAAGATCGGCGGGCGCACCCACGAGATCTCCCGGCTCATCGGCCGCTCCCTGCGCTCGGTCATCGACCTCTCCGCCCTGGGGGAGAACACCGTGGTCCTCGACTGCGACGTCCTCCAGGCGGACGGCGGCACCCGGACCGCTGCCATCACCGGCGCCTACGTCGCCCTCGCCGAGGCCATCGGCTGGGCCCGGGCGGAGGGGCTCGTCGCCCGGCGCGCCCAGCCGCTCACCGACACCGTGGCCGCCGTGTCCGTGGGCATCATCGACGGCGTGCCGATGCTCGACCTCCCGTACGTCGAGGACGTCCGGGCCGAGACGGACATGAACGTGGTGGTCACGGGATCCGGCGACTTCGTCGAGGTGCAGGGCACCGCCGAGGGCGCCCCCTTCGACCGCGCCGAGCTCGACGCCCTGCTCGACCTCGCGCTGGCCGGCTGCGCCCAGCTCACCCAGATCCAGCTCGAGACCCTGCGCGAGGGCGACGATGGGTGAGCACGACGGCGCACGGGTGGTGCTGGCCACCCGCAACGCGGGCAAGCTCGCGGAGCTGCGCGACCTGCTCGCGGAGGCGCTGCCCGGCGCGGACGTCGAGCGCCTCGTGCTGGACGCCACCACGGCCGGCGCCCCGGACGTCGTCGAGGACGGCACGAGCTTCGCGGCCAACGCCCTGCTCAAGGCCCGCGCCGCCGCCGCCGCGACCGGACTGGTCGCCGTGGCCGACGACTCCGGTCTGGCCGTGGACGTCCTGGGCGGCGCCCCGGGCATCTTCTCGGCGCGGTGGTCCGGGCGGCACGGCGACGACGCCGCGAACCTGCGGCTGCTCCTCGACCAGCTCTCCGACGTCCCCGACGCCCACCGCGGTGCGCAGTTCGTGTGCGCCGCCGCGCTCGTCACCCCGGACGGCCGCGAGCACGTGGAGACCGGGACGCTGCCCGGTGCCCTGCTGCGGGAGCCCGTGGGGGACGGCGGCTTCGGCTACGACCCCGTGCTGCGCCCCGACGGGCTCGACCGGTCCTGCGCCGAGCTCACGCGCGAGGAGAAGAACGCCATCAGCCACCGCGGGCGCGCGATGCGGGCCCTACTCCCGCACCTGCTGGCCGCCCTCGACCACGCCGCCGTCCCCGACTGACCCACGTCCGAACCGAGGAAGTTGACCATGCCCTGGTCGCAGCTCCACCACCTGCCGTTCGCCGGCGCCGTCGAGGCCGTCCTGCGCGAGGCCGGCATGAGTGCCGACCCGAGCCAGTGGGAGGTGCACGCCGGCGGGTCCGCCCACGTGGTGGTGAACGTGGGGCACGTGATCTCGGTGCGGATCGCCAAGAACGCCACGGTGTGCGAGCACGTCCAGCGCCGCACGGAGGTGCTGCGGAGGCTGCCCCGCTTCTCGTTCGAGACCCCGCGGCCGCTCACCGGCGTGGTGGTGTCCCACGGCTACACCGGCGTGGGCCTGACGTGGTGCCCCGGCGATCCGCACCCGCCGGGCCACGGGGACCCCGCCGTGCTGCACCGGGTGCTGACCGAGCTGGCGGAGGTCGACACCACGGGCTTCGCGCGGTACCTCGACCGTCCCGGACAGCACTGGGGCGGCCACCGGCGGCGGCACGTGCTCCTCGACGAGGTCATCCCGCGGCTGCTGCCCCGCAACCAGGAGGCCGCCCGCAGCGCCGTCGCCGAGCTCGCGGCGCTGCCCACCGTGGTGCCGACCCTGGTGCACGGGGACCTCATGGGGCACAACATGCTGTGGGACGGGGACGAGCTCACGGGCATCATCGACTGGGACCACGCCTGCCTGTCCGACCCCGCGCACGACGCCGCGTCCCTCGGGCTGTGGTACGGCTGGGACACCCTGCGGTCCGCCGTCTCGGAGACCGTCTACGAGCGGGCCCGGCTGCACGCGCGCACGTTCCCGCTGCAGGCGGTCGCGTACGCCCTGCACCACGACCTCGACACGGCCCAGGTCAACCAGTCCATCGCCCGGGCCGACGACTGGATCGAGACGAACCTGCGCGGCATCTGCGCCTGAGCGGGGACAGTAGGCTGGTCCGGTGCCGATTCCCGCTGCCCCCGACACGACCGCCGCCCGGCCCGCCGCGGACCCGTCGTCCCGCTCCGCCGCCGCCGTCGACTTCACCGCCATCGACTTCGAGACCGCGAACCGCTCGCTCGGCTCGCCGTGCGCGGTGGGCCTCGTGCGGGTCCGCGGCGGCCGGGTCGTCGCGGAGCGCTCCGCGTACATGCGTCCTCCGCGCACCCGGGCGACGTTCGACCCCGGCAACACGCGCATCCACGGGATCACCGAGCAGACGGTCGTGGGCCGCCCCGGCTTCGCCGAGCTGTGGCCCCGGATCGAGGACTGGATCCTGGCTGAGGACCCCGACGAGCTGGTGGTCGCGCACAACGCGGCCTTCGACATGGGGGTGATCCGGGCCGCGTGCGCGGAGACGGACACGCGGCACGCCCCGCTGGCGTACGCGTGCAGCCTGGCGCTGGCACGGCGCGGCTACGACCTGCCGTCCTACGCGCTGCCCCGGGCGGCCGAGGCCGCAGGGGTGCCGCTGCGCCGCCACCACGACGCCCTCGAGGACGCCCGGGCGTGCGCGGGGATCGTGGTGGACCTGGTCCACCGGGCCGGTGCGGGCACCGTCCACGAGCTGCTCGCCGGCGCGGGCCTGAGGGTCAGGCGGCTGGCGGCGCCCCCACTTCCCTGAGCCAGCGCTCCGCCGCCCGCGACACCGCGTTCCCGGCGTCCAGCCGGGCGCGCCACTCCGGCGGCAGCGCGGCCGTCCCGAGCGCCGCCCCGGTGACGGCTCCGGCGATCGCCCCGGTGGCGGCCGGGTCGCCGCCGGGGACGGTCCCCAGCTCCACCGCGCGACGGAACACGGCCCGCGGGTCCCCGGCGCCCGGGGCCTCGGCCTCCG
>NZ_CANMRA010000051.1 GCF_947500125.1 uncultured Kocuria sp.
ATCCGATCGGGAGACAAGACCTCGATGCCGCCATTTAGCTCCGTCAGAACGCCGCCACTTATCGTTGCGGTTCACACTCCCGCAAGTTTCCGCGGACGCGCGTGTCTCGCAGCTATGTGCTTTATCGAGGTGCCTAGAGTCAGGTACTAGGCACCGGTTGCGAGACACATAGGGGTTGACGTGGGGAAGCTGATTGGATATGCGCGGGTCTCGACGCGGCAGCAGGACGCAGACCGTCAAGTGTCTGATCTGCTTGATGCTGGTGTGCGGCGCGATGACCTTTATGTTGACCATGGAGTGTCTGGAGCCCGTACATCCCGGCCACAGTTCGACAAAGCAGTGGCCGCCCTCGAGGACAGCGACACACTGGTGATCACGACGTTGGATCGGTTGGGGCGGTCGACCCAAAACATGCTGGCCTTCGCTGAAGCACTACGGGGTCGCGGAGCTGGTTTACGGGTGCTGAACCTCGGTGGCGGAGATGTGGACACGCACACTCCGATGGGCTCGATGGTCTTCACCGTCATGGCCGCCCTGGCGCAGATGGAACTGGAGATCAAGCGGGAGCGGGTCACCGACTCGGTGGCCAAGCGCCGGGCTGCCGGTAAGGACCTCGGCGGGCGGCGCCCGATCTTCACGGACTCCCAGATCCGGGCCGCGGTCCGGTTGATCGATGCGGGGGAGCGGGCCACCCAGGTGGCCCGTGACCTCGGGATGTCTAGGTCCACTCTTTATCGGCGGATCCGGGAGTTGCCGCAAGCGACGACTATCTGAGTCCAGCCTTGTGAACATCGTAATGCGTATGGCGTAGCCGCCGGTGCAGGTGCCATTTTGAGTGCCGGTCCACCGTCCAGCAGGTCTTTTCTGCGGTCGGGGCGGCAGCTGCCCTAGTGGCCCGTCTTTGCACTGCTTGAATGCTTGATGGGGTGGGACCATGGGCTATGGCCAATTATCCTGCGGCCCCGCTGTTGCTGCGGGAAAGCGACCGGGATTTACTGACCCGGCTGGTGCGCTCCACTTCAGTGCGGGCGGGGTTGGCGCAGCGGGAGCGGATCCTGTTGCTGGCCGCTGACGCGGTCCCCAATATCGAAATCGCCAAGAAGGTCGGGACTATCCGCACCACCGTGATTGCCTGGCGGGCCCGCTACACCGAGGCCAGCATCGAAGGGCTGGCCGACCACGACCGGTCGGGCCGGTCCCTACCGATCGTGGCCGCCACCCGGGCGCCACTGCCGAAAAGGCTTGGTGTCACCCACTGCTCCTCGCGCCTGCTGGCGGCCCGCCTGGGAATCAATCACAATACGGTGGCGAAAGCCTGGCGGGAGTACGGGTAGCCCGTGGCGGGAAGAGGCCTTCAAGTTTTGTACCGACCTGGAACTGGTGGCCAAGGTCGTCGACGTGATCGGTCTCTACCTGGCCCCGCCTTCAGAACGCAATTGTGCTGTGGGTGGATGGGAAGCCCCAAATTCAGGCCCTGAAACGCACGGCACCGTCGCTGCTGATGCAGCCGGGGAACCGGACCCCCGACTACATCCGGCGCGGGGCCTCCACGCTGTTCGTGGCACTGGAGATCGCCACCGGTTATGTCATGGCCGCGTGCAAGCCGCGGCACCGGCGCCAGGCGTTCCTAGCCTTCCTCAAGCCGGTTGCCCAGGTCTACTCCGAGGGGCCGCTGCACTTGGTGATGGACAACTACGCTGTGTACAAAACATCCAAGATGAAAGCCTGGCTGGCGGACAACCCCCGGTTTCGGGTGCACTTCATACCGACTCTGGCGTCATGATTGATGCTGGTGGAGGTGTGATTCGGGATCATCGAGCGTCAGGTGCTGAACCGGGCCGACGTCGCCTCGGTGGCCGAGCTGAACAAAGGGATCTGGGCCTTCGTTCACCGGTTGGAACGACCGCTGTCACCCGTTGGTGTGAATCAAGACCAGCCCCGAAGTTCTGAAAAAAGTCAACCGATCAACCACTTTAACGACGGGCCACTAGCCCCCACGACTGGAAACGAAACTATAGGTCAGGTCAACCTATCACCTATCCGTGCGGCAGTCCCACTGCTGCCGATGAGCTTAACGAGGGAATCTAAAACCTAAGATTACCGTCGGGTTATATTACAAGTGCATGAATTTCTATCCATTCGTTAGAACGAACTTTTAGCAATTTTTGGTGGTTTACATGTCGATAAATATTTCAAAAATCATTTATACCTGGTTTCAGGACGCTTCTATACTAAAAATATGCCTGACTGTAGCTACCGCCGTGGCTGCATGTTGGACAGCAGAAGTATTTGCAATCGTACATTTTGTTGATAACAAGGAAGTATTGCCGCAAGTAATTATTACGGCCCTAGGGACAACCGCGGCACTCGCGTCGCTAATAGTTGCAGCCATAGGAGTATTAGTAAGCTCTCGGCGACAAAGACGCCATGAAACTGTTAAGGCTTATGCTGCATGGTCGGAAGGAACCATGGATAAATTTAAATGCCTTACATCTCATTTAGATTCAAAAGTACCCCTGGATTCTGAACGAGTTAAGTGGATTCTCACGCCAAATAGCGCTCCGGAGGGAACTCTTTCGGATCTACTTAAAAGCAATAGTGTTGAGGAAGCCCTCGAAATCGGCCGGTCCATTCGATACATACTAAATGGACTAGAAAGATTGGCTGTAGGCACCTATGAGGGATTCTACGACCAAAGCACACTTAAGCAACTGGCTGGTTCTTTGATTGTTAAAATTTATGATCGCAATAAGGAGTATGTGGAAGCAGTTCAGCACGGCGCCTACACAGGAAAGCCGGCCAGTCGCACATATGAAACGCTCCAATGGCTTGCCGAAGATTTTAGGCGCCAATTCGAATTGGAAAAAAGGATCGCAGAAGGAAGAGAGCGTAGGGTATCATCTCGGAGAAGTTAGCGGCAGTCTAAAGCATAAAGATTGGTCCTTCAGGCCTGAAGGACCAATCTCTATGTGATTCTTATATTAAATTAGCTGATTTAACTTGGATATAGTTGAAACTATACCCATTCTTCTTCTTCGAAATGGATCATAATCAACCCTTTCTAAGTGAGTTCACGGTGTGAACTCACTTATATAAGTGTAGTTAACTACAAAAACATACACCACTAGAACAAATTTATTACGTTTTGTTACGTGACTTTATAATCAGTATATATTACGCTGCGCGCAATCCACTGGGGGGCCCATGATGCACTACCCGTTGTAAGGAGGCATGACGTTATTGGTTCTGGCCAGGACGCGTGCGGCCGGGGGCTGATCGCCACAGGCTGTATGGGGCGAAGATAATTGGCATGATTCACCCAGATCCCGAGGGCGTCCCGGCGGGCTTGCTCGCTGGGACAGGGGCAGGCGTGAGCACCTCGTCAGCTAGCAAGCGGTTGTACCGTTCCACCTCGGTCGTTGTGGGTTGGTGTGTAGGAACGGGCGGATCCGCTAGTGCCGGCCGGTCAGGACTTCCACAAACTGGGTGAAGTCGAGGGTCTTGTAAATGGTGCCGTTGTCAGTGATCACCCGATGAATTTAGGGGATGCCGAGGGTGGCGAAGAACGCTCTCGCCCGGCAGGAGAAACCGATCGTGGTCGTGGCCTTCTCTTCCTCGAGGGCTTCGGTGTAGGTCAGCCTCGAAAAGCCGTCCACTGCCAAGTGCACTTAGAACTCATTTCATAATGCAGTGAGCCGTCGATGGCAGATCAGCGCGCAGGCCAGTTGCAGGAGCCCAAGGTGGAGGTCGGCCCGGCGTTCCCAACGAGTCCGGAGTCGCTTGTAGCAGTGCAGCCAGGCGAAGCCGCGCTCCACCACCCAGCGATGCCGGCCCAGCCCGGAACCATGGACGACGCCTCGACGGGCGATGCGCGGAGTGATCCCGCGGGCGCGCAGCATCCGCCGGTACTTGTCGTGGTCATAGCCACGATCCGCGAACAGTTCCCGAGGCAAGTGGGGTGGCCGACCACGCAACCCGCGGATCGGCGGAATCGAGTCGACCAGGGACAACAGCTGGGTGACGTCGTTGCTGTTGCCGCCGGTGAGGCTGACCTGTAGCGGGATGCCGTTCGCCTCAACGATCAAATGGTGCTTGGAACCGGGTCGGCCGCGATCGACGGGGCTGGGCCCGACATGGTCCCCCCTTTGAGGGCCCGCACGTGCGAGCCGTCCACCGCGCACCGATCCAGGTCCAGTGCCCCGGCTGCGCGCAGCTCAGCCAACAACATCTCGTGCACCGCCGGCCACACTCCGGCCTCGGTCCAGTCCCTCATGCGCCGCCAGCACGTCACCCCGGAAACGCCCAGCAGCTCCCGGGGCAGCTGGTTCCAGCCGAGCCCGGTCTTGAGCACGAACACGATCCCGGTCAATGCGGCCCGGTCATCGGCGGGCCTTCGACCCGGGTGCTGGTGGCGCCGGGGTGGGCGTGGTGGCAGCAACGGCTCGACCCGCTCCCACAGCGAGTCCGGAACGAGATCCCCCATCATGCCCACCGGGGTCGCCGGGGACTCCGTCAGCGTTCAAGAGCTACGTCGAACTCATTCTGAAATGATCTCTTAGGTGTAGCCGACCTTCGCTCCGGGGCCGCGCTTGAACTGCTTGGCCGCAGCGTTGTCGCGGCCGTGGGCCCGTCACTCGCCGTCGGGTATCTTGCTAACTTTCTTCACACTGAGGTGGACCATGTGTCCAGGCCAGGCGGCATGGATCCGCTCCGGTGGGCGTCGCGGGTCGCCCAAGTCAGGGTGAAGTCCCGCTGCTACGGAGATCCCGAGACGGGTCAGGCGCCGGCCTATGGTGCCGCAGGTGATGCTGGCTACCAGCGATCGCTCATGGGGCATTCCACCTCATCGTGCACCCTAAACCCGTGCCTGCGACCGAGGACCCTCGAGATCTCAGGCACCAGTAAGAAGCCACCCGGTCTAAGCCGCGATAAGTATCGGAGCAGAACCGGCTCGGTTGAGCCAACTCAAACGCGGCAAACGCCTCATCGCGACCCTGGCCATCGCCTACCGGGTCTGGCTCACCGGTCCTAGACACGCAGAAAAGCATCAGTTCCCTCCGCACCCTGTTAGCGTTACACCAACCGTGACTTTCAAGGGGGGAGACGGATGGGTAGCTTGGCACAGGACATTCGACACTTTGCTGGCCGACTCGCTGGCGGGCCCTCCTTCCTTTTGCTAGGTCAACTCGGTGTTGACGTACTCGGGGAATCGTCGATCGCTTACGCTTGGAACGGCATCTACACCAGCGCGACCAACCGTGACGTAGCCGACGCGTTCACCGCTGATTGGCGCACAATTTCGTCGCACGGGGCTATGGGTAGGGCCCCGTCACGAAGCACCTCGGATCTCGAAGTCAGGTATCTCTTCGGCGCTGATCACCTACCTGACTCCGAGCGACCGGCGTCTACACCAGTCGAGCAAGCCACCGCTCGAATGCGAAGCATTCAAGAGCTAACCCGGCTTGTCACAGAAACTGTGACACCGAAAGGGACGGTGGTTATTGACGGTTGGGGCCTTGAAGATCTTCTAGACGTTTACGACCTGGCCCCAACACTAGGCCTCCTAGGACCCGGACAGGTTCATCTATTTTCGGCGGGGCCCTGGAAAGACAACGCGCTTATCTCCGACCTCGCAAGCAGAGGCCAACTCGTCCTCCACGACGAATCATTCGAAGTGACCATCTCAGACCTTGTGGAGGTCGGTGCCGCAGGCGGGAGGGCACCGGGCGACACAGGCGATCACGTCATTGCTCTTGGCGACGGGTTTGTCAATATCGATGTGCATACCTGGAATCAGATCCGGCGATCCGCCCGGCCAATAGACCTCGGGTTGCTTACGCCGACCGTCTTCAGCTCTCCCGCCGCCCGCTATCAAGAGTTCCGGAACTTTGCTGGAGCGACCGAGGGCATGCCACGGTGGCGGGGTATAGCGGCTGGCATGAATATGCACCGCGATTTCGAAGAAAAAGTTCGCGCCCGGATCCGTAACCAACTTGACAGTCGAAATCTGCCATTTCCAATCGTGGTCGAAGGTCAGACAGCAACCGGAAAAAGCATTGGTCTCGCGTCGATTGCTGTAGAGATTTCCCGTTCCGGTGAAGTCGCTGTTCTGCATCAGGCGCGCCGGACGGTGCGCCCAGCGATTGAAGACATTGACATGTACGCCGCTTGGGCAGAGGAGCGCGGAGCTCGCGCGACCGTGCTGATTTGGGACGGCATGTGCGACCCCAGCGACTACGAAGCGCTTTCACGACAATTACGTGCCCGCGGGCGCAGAGTTCTGATCGTTGGCTCCGCGTACAAAAAGAAGGCAGCATCGTCCCTCGTTATCCCCGCGCCAGCGGAGCTCAGCGAGGGCGAAACGTCTCGGCTAATCAACCTGCTTCACTCCTTCGGTGTCGAGGTGAGCCGCCCTAAACAAACCTTGGACGCCAGCTTTCTCGCCTTCCTATACCGCAGCCTTCCAGAAACAGAGCGTCAGCTTCGAAGCGGGCTCGTAAATGAAATGCGCGCTGCGGAACATGGGATAGCAAAACTTGCTCGGGCCCAAGGCACACCCGCGTCATCTAGCCAACGCCTTACCGCGATGCAGGCGGCATTTCACGCCGCAGGCGTCGTCCTCGGAGATTTGCTGCCTCCCAACGAATCGAAAATTCCCCTTGAAGAACAGTCGTTTGCGGAACGAGCGCCCATCCAGCGGGTGACAACCCTGGTACTTGTTGCCAGCCGTCACGGAATTCCAGTGCCGATGGATCTGGCTCTGCGAATCCTTGGCCGCGAGGGGGCGCAGAGTGTCCGAGACGCGTTGCAGTCTTCAGACATTATCAGAGAGATTGACGACGACAACGGCGAAATTTACCTCAGCGTAAGATCCCACCTTGAAGCGGAGCTGCTTACGCAACAGGAAGTTCCGCTCAGCGTCGAGATCGAAGTCATCGCTGAAGCAATTCGACGTGTGCGTGTCGTCGATGGGTTCGCAGGAGGCGCGGACGAAGTGCAGTTCCTAGTGTCGCTGCTTGAACGCGTCGGACCAGCCGCCGAACAGCCAAAGTACAGACCCTATTTCGGCGAAGTAGCTGACGCTCTTAGGGAACGACGCGAAGAACTTGCTCAGCCCTTGCCGCGGTTGGCTCTGCAAGAATCTCACTTTGTGCGGGGTTACGTGCATTGGCAGCAGAACGCGCAGGAGGGAACCACTGAAAGCCGAGTTGCTACGTTGGAGTACAACAATGAAATGCTGGATGAGGTCCTATCCAGCGAATCTACACGGGGGCTTATGCGCCTGTCTCTGTCGGTAGAGCTTGCTTCGACACTCGGCGGCATTATTCACGAGTTTGCGCACCATGACGACACCATGCCAGTCGTTGGGCTCGCTTCACGCCTCAACGATGTCCTTAGCGCAGTACTGGAGGCGAGAGCTATTGATCCGGGAAACACCTATCCGGTAGACGTCCTCGCTTGGTCGACCCGGGATGCTATCGCCACTAACATGTTGAACCCAGAGGAACGCATCGATAGCCTCGCCAATGCTGTTGCGACCCTCGAGTCTTTGGATCGGACCACACTATCCGAACGGCAGCGCGCGAACCTCGATCATCGCGGGGTGGAACTGAAAAAGCTTCTTGCCGACGACGACGCTGTTTGGAAGTACCTCCAGAATTTGGAACAGAATCCCAATCCGGCTGCAACCTACTTCTTGGCTCAGTTTGACGCGGAAAATGGCGCCGAAGGTGAATCTAGAGCTTTGACGCGTCTGCGCGAAGCACTGCCAGAAATTAGAAAGGACTGGCGTTGCGCACAGCTTTTAGTCAATTTGACTTGGAAAGAGATCACTGGCGACCGCCTTCTCCAAGGAGAACGGACACCGCTTTACCTTTCACCGACTGACCTTGCTAAAATAGCCGCCTTGACTCGGGATCTGGCAGATGCCCGGCTCCCCGACTTGTACAGACTAAAATTCGCCCAAGCCATCGCTGAATTTCAGTCGCTAAGATTCGCGGAGGCAAGCAATCTATTCCGCGAAGTTGGAGATCTCACTCGACAGTTATCGAAACGGATATATACTTCTTATCTTTTGGCGGACGACTCGGGAAGGCCTCGTGTCTTTACAGGGAGGGTCGAGTTTGCAAATGCTCGATCCGGAGCGGTGTGGGTCAACGAGCTTGGGACGCAGGTCAAGTTCGAACCCCATCTTTTCTCTGCCACCGGTGAATTCGCCCGCAATCAACGGATGCCCGCATTTCTTATCGGTTTCAAGTTATCGCGAGGAGCTGTCGCGGAGCCTCGCACCGTGTTCCAGGAAGCCGACCGCTCGTGATGGACTCGATCGACATTTTGATTACAGCTAAGAGGACAGCTACTGGAGTTGGCCTCAGTGTTGAGAGTCCAGACTTTAAGCCGGTATGTGCATCTAAAGGCGACTTTGATGAGCTGGTTTCGTCATACTATAAGTTTTTTCACGAAGAGCTTTCAGTCGATATTGGATTCCTACGCAACATCCGAAGAAGGCCCGAAATTGAAAGCTTCACTTCGGTCCTCAGAAAACTACGAACGGGTGCACAGCACTCCAGCAATTCTGATGCAAAAATTTATTATAAATCTTGGACGGGGCAGTTCCCGGACAATCAGACTGCTGCTGATATCCTTGCGGAGCAACTGCAGCTTGCGCTCAAGTTTCTAGCGCAAAATGCTGTTCTCGCGTCCCGGAATGAGCAGCACCGTTTGTCATGGGTAGACATTACCTCGACGGATGTCTCGTCGATCATGCAAGCAGTCGTGATGGACCTTGGGCTCAACTTTACGCCGCGCCGCTTGGAATATATGGTCCGCCAAGTTAATCAACGTCTGTTGGTACAACCGGGGAGCGGGAGCCAGCAAGCCACCGCACAAGAGTACTGTGTGCAGGAACTTGTCTCGCAAAACAAACCGCTTCCCGAGCGGTACTTCACCGTTCTCGACCACCTTGGATTATTGGGGGACGACACCGCGCGTGGCGCGATCTTGGTAGCGTACTCGGTAGCTACCATTGCACCATCGCTACGGGGCACGGACTTCCTACACCGCGTCGAACAAACCTGGCGTGCAGCCGCAGCATACTGAATGCTGGTCTTATAGCTGGGTTGCCCTCCGCAGTCCTGCGAAGTTGATCAGGTCAGGTCCACCGCCGTGCCGGGGTAAGCGGGTGGGCGTTGATCGCCACCGACAGTTCCTCGGGCAGCTCATCCAGGTACTGGGAGATAGTGCTCACCGAGGCTTGGCCCAGCAGCTGGGCGACGAACTTCACGTCCCAGCCCTCGGCCAGCATCAGGGTCGCTGCGTTGTACCGCAGCCCGTGCGGAATCACCGCCCGGGCGTGGGCGGTATCCGCTTCCCGGGTGCGCTTCACGGCACGTTCGAGCAGGCGTTCGATGTCGCGCACCGCCAGACGGTTGCCGGTGGCCGAGAGCAGCCGGCGCCGCGGAGCCGAGATGGGCGCGGTAGGCGATGATGACTGCCTTTAGCTAGGGTGGCAGGGGCACGGTGCGCCAGGTGCGGCCCTTGCCCTAAATCTGCAAGGAACCCGGGGCGCTGGGCGTGGCGGAGGTGAAGTGATCGGTGTCCAGGCTCACGATCTCCCCGGCCCGCAACCCCAGCACCCCCATCAACGCCAAGGCGATGGCATCACGGTCGTGATGGGGGTTCGTGGTGGCGTCTCCGGGTCCGTGGGTGAGCAGGGTCTGGGCCTGTTCGAGGTCCAAGGAGGTGCGCTCCACTCGCAGCTTTCCCTCGTCCTTGGGTTCCATCTCGGAGGTGCGCAGGGGGGGAGGAGACGGCGGCGAAGGCTTGGTCCACGCACCAGGTGAAAAATCCCGACAGTGATCGGCGCATCCGCAGGGTGGAGCCGGCGGCCTTGGCCTCGGGTTCGGTGGCCGCCATCCGTCTCCGGGTGTCACCCACCATCTGTCCGGGGGCGGGTTTCCGGCGGTGGTCGGCGGTGTTGGCGTAGGCCAGTAACGCCTCATCGACGTGGGTGCCGGTGACCGACTCGGTATTGTGCTCTTTGGCCTGCGGGAGGAGTTCGAGAAACCGGTGTAGGTCCACGGTGTAGTTGCCCACGGTGGCGGGGACAGCCGCCGGATCAGCGCCTTGTTCCGGCAGGCCTCCAGGTAGCGGCCCACTGCTTCGGTCAGCGGGACCTCGGTCGGTATCGGCGGCAAGGCCACTTGCAGCACTCCTTTCCGTAGCGGGTGACCCCCACGCCCGGGTCTCGTGGTGTTCGCCTGGTCGAGGCACCCGTTCTGGAACCCGTGCCGGGTACGTCCTGCCGCCGGCCGGTGCCGAGCACGGACGTTGACCAGCGGGGAGAGGACCCGGACTGCAGGCGATGTCACGGTAGCCCCGCCGTAGTCAGGGGAGGGGCATCACGGCCTTTATCGCGTGTCGTGTTACTAACCTAATACGACACGATGCCGATAGATGGGGCTGAGAGGACCCCTTGGCGGTCCTGTGAACCCCGGCGCACCGTGTCAGATTCCAGGTTTTTGGTCACCAATACGTCGCCGTTTCTGATGTTTGTCGGGGCAGGGCCGGGATGAACCGGTCCTGCTTCCAGTAGAAGCATTTGTACCTCGATTGGACTTGCACAGCACGTGCAATGGGAATACATTTGCACCTGTACAGCACATGCAACCTGATTGCCGGGAGACATCATGAATGAGTCGAACTACGAGTCCGCAATCCTCATCAAGGCTGCGCGGGCAGCCGCGGAGGCCTTTCTCGCGGAGCTGGACAGGGCAGCAGGAGCGCCTCCCGGCGAGGCGGCTGAGGGGCAGGCCGGGGTCGGGGACCCGGTCGAGTACGACCCGCTCCACGACGAGCCACCGTTTCCTCGGGACGTCGGGCGGTCTGCCACCTCGAGGCAGCGGCAGATGGCCACGATTACCTACCTTGGCGCGATCGGGCGCCTTAATGCTGAGGAGGGTCGCGGTGCAAGCTCCAAAGAGATCACGGAGTTCGCCAAGAAAGCTGGCTACTTGGGCGGCAATGCGGTGAACGGCTGGAACTCGCGCCCCGGCAGTCCGCGCGCGGTCGAGATCGTGGACGGCGCACGCTTCCTCAATGACGAGGCCCTCACCTCGATCAAGAAGGATGCGGCGAAGCTCGGCATCAAGCTCGTGGGCGAGTTCGCTACGGTGCCGAAGCCCGAGTGACGCAGACGCCCAGCTTCATCGAGGCTGGGACATCGCGCAGCACGGCGTGGACAGCAATCATTGCGACGATTCCACCGGACGCCCCGTTGCCTGATGGTTGGTCTGAGATAAGCAGGTCACCAGAGGCGAGTGTAGGCCACGCAGCAGCGAGTTGGAGCTGGGTCCCACGTGGACCGGGCGCCAGTCTTTGGAAGCGACGATTGCGTCTAGGTGTTGGAGCTGCTGTCATGCCAACAGCCCTGTTTATCACCGGCCCGGGTTGCGCCGGAGACGAGGATGTTGAGTCGGCAGGCCAGTGCCGCGTTCAGGAGTTAGGTAGACCCGGGGCAGTCCCTCGGATTCCTCCGTCCATCCTGGTGCGCTACGGGCGTTGCCCGGGGCGTCACCGCAGCCACCGGGGACCGGCAGGAGCGGGGGCACCTGGCAGATACAGGGTGGAATCGTCTGTGGGGACCGTGGTGTCGTTCTCTCGTATGATCTGCCGCCATGGCCGGTAACGCTGTCGCTGGCGACTCGGTAACCCCGTCCAGTGTGGGTGGTCACAAAACGTCGTCAGGACCCCAACGGTTCTTTCACAGCACCGGGCCCAGCCAGCAGCTAATGCGGTGTCGGCATCGCTACGCCACGGCGCCGAAGATGTCGAGCTGCGGAGTGGGGACCTCGGTGGTGCCGGGCGCATCTCCGCGGGCCGCCCTCGCACACACGTTCGAGCACCGACCGGCTCCTAACTCCCGGCGATCCACGAGGCTCGTTCGTGCGAGGCGCACTGGATCGATTTTTGGGGTCGGACAACGTCTCTAGGGTGGAACACAGCAGGACAAACACTGTGCGGTGCTGGTCCTGCGCTCATGGTCACGGAAGGCCTCCAGCGCACATGGGAGCGTCACGGACAACCACCGGGAAAGAGAGGAGGCCGGCCCATGCCACGCATCCTGATCCCCTACCTGCTGTGGTGGGTGCGCCTGTATTACCGCATCGGGCACGGCCTAGCGCACTGGTTGTTGCGCATCATCCCGATGCCCTCCCCCGTGCGCCACCGCCTGGCCGGCACGGTGTCCATCGCCCCGTACCTGTTCATGGTGTGGACGGTGGTCGGGGTGAACGACGACACCTGGACGGCGATCGGAGTGGGGGTCGTGATCACGTGCCTGCTGCTGTTGCTGGTTCACCGAGCGGAGGCCCGCCGTGCATTCCTCGGACGTTGAACGCTTCTACTCCCACGTCTTGAAAGGCCCGGACCCCGACTCGTGCTGGTTGTGGCTTGGGGCGATCAGTGATGACGGCTACGGCCGCTTCTGGCTGCCCACCGCCGGCGGTCAAAGAGCCGTCGCCGCCCACCGCTTCGCCCTGGCCACCATCCACGGCGGTCTGACCGCGATCGAGGGCCTGACCGCGTTGCACTGGTGCGACGTCCCTTTGTGCGTGCGCGCTTCCCTGGACCCGTCGACGCACCTGCTGCTGGGCACTCGTTCGGAGAACATGGCCGATCGGGCGATGAAGGGCCGGATGCCCTCGGCCACCGCCGCCCGGTGGCGTCGGCTGTCGAAGGTCGAACGCTCCACCCGGTCCCGGCAGTTGCGCGAGGAGTTGAAAACCCACGGGTGGGACGAGGACGTGGTGCGCGAGCTGGTGCACGGCATCGACCCCGATCACCCCACCCTTTTTTAAGCCGGGGGGGGCGTAGCTGAGGGTCTGTTGCTGGTCTGTGTGCTCAGGGGAGCTGTGGTGTTTGGAAGGCGTCGAGGATTTCTTGGATGATCGGCAGCTCCTCGCGGGCGGCAAGTGGAGTGGCAGGTGAGAACTCCGTGAGGCCCCCGCCAGCCAGGGGGTATTTGGCCAGAAGCGTCCGTAGGCAATGGGTGAGGCTGTCGAGGCTCATCCCTTCCGGTTCTGTGAAGCCGGTGCTGTTGATGACGCTGGGGTCGAGTACATCGACGTCTACGTGAAGATAGAGGGCTTCCGGTTGGACGGCATCCACCGCAGCAAGCAGTGCGGTGGGTTCGCTGAGCGCTTCTGGCAGCAGATGCGTCATCGAGTGAGCGGTGATGTAGTCCTGTTCCGCTGGGTCCATGGCCCGTGTTCCGGCCAGGATGAATTTGTCGGCGGGGACCGCGGCTTTCGGGGTCAACTGTGGAGGCGCCTCCCCAAGGAGTGCGCGCGCGACCATTCCGTGAAATGCACCAGAGGGGCTGGAGTCGATGGTGTTCAGGTCTGCGTGTGCATCGAACCACACCACGGCCAGTCCTGGAGTCTTCGCTAGAGCGTGCTCGACCGCCGCTAGTTCGACTCCGCAATCGCCTCCAATGGTGATCACTGGGCCGTGGATTTCTTGCAGGGTCTTAGCCAGGTCTGCGCGGATCGTGGCAAGGGCCGGCACTTGCTCGATCGGCTTAATTGCGTTGAGCGCGGTAGGCGCCGGGATGGTCACGGAAGAAGCCACTGATCCCTGCAAAAGTTCTGACAGCGCAACTACTCCAGTCACCAAGCGGTCTCTGCGGTCGGAACCCGATCCTTGCCATTGTGCGACGGTCACCAGTGGCAGCGACATGTCCTGGGTCCTTTCCGGGATGCCCCGGTCTGGTGTGGTCATTGTGACTGCACCAGGGGCGAATGGTTGCTTGGGCTGTTCAGCCAGTCCAGAACGGGAGTGGTCACTGTCTGGGCCAGTAGCTCATAGCCGGCGGCGTCCGGGTGGTAGCCGTCGCCTGCGCTGACTTGGCGACGCCACAGGGCATTGGTGGATGTGGCTTCGAAGCAGTCCACGAAGGGGACGATCAGACGCTCTGCTTCTTCGCGCATCGCGGTGTTGGTGGCCTTGATCCGGTCATTTTGCTCGTCTTCGCCCACAGCTGGCGAGTTGAGCCCCGCATAGTGGTGTAGCGCGGTGGCCTTGCTCGTCGTCCCGGACGAGGGCGCGGTCACCGTGAGATC
>NZ_CANMRA010000052.1 GCF_947500125.1 uncultured Kocuria sp.
GGGGGGGGCGGCGGGGGGGGGGGGGGGGGGGGGGCGGGGGGGGGGGGGGGGGGGGCGGGGGCGGGGGGGGGCGGGGGGGGGGGGGGGGGGGGGGGGGGGGGGGGGGGGGGTGGTTGCGGCCCGGGGGGGGGGGGCGGGGGGGGGGGGGGGCGGGGGGGGGGCCCCGCCCGCCGGTGAGCAGGGTGGTGGGTCAGCTCGCCGTGGTGGCGGGGACGGCGGCGCGGTCCTCCGGCTCCGGCGGAGTCGACCGTGCCGGTCCGCCGGGGACGCGGGGGATCAGGGCCACAGCGACCGCCGCGACCAGCCCCACGGCCGCGAACACGATGAAGTTCCACTGGAAGGGCAGGGCCATCGAGCCGATCCAGCCGCCGATGAGCGGTCCGGAGATGGCGCCGATGCGGGCGAAGGACAGGGCCCAGCCGGTGGCGGTGGCCCGGGCGTAGGAGGGGTAGTAGTCGGCGACCCAGCCGGTGAGCACCAGCGAGGTGGAGATCGAGCCGATGCCGGCCAGGGCCACGAACACGTAGTTGATCACCAGGGTGTTGGGGAACATCAGCAGGAGGATGCCCACCCCGCCCAGGAGGTAGAAGACCACCAGGATCAGCTTCTTGCCGTAGGCGTCCGCGGCGCGGCCCAGGACCATGCCGCCGAAGGCCGAGGCGAGGCTGAAGACGGCCAGGAAGGTCAGCGAGGAGCCGAGGTCGTAGCCGGCCGAGCGCATGATCGAGGGCAGCCACGTGTTGAGGCCGTAGACCAGGACCATGCCGCAGAACAGGGAGATCCAGAAGAAGATCGTGGCGGTGAGGTAGCCGCCGGAGAACATGGCCGTCAGGGACTGCTTCCAGCTCACCGACTGGATGTCGGCGCCGGTGGCGTGGGTCGGGGTCCAGTCCTGCTCCACGAAGGGCTCGACGCGCATCTTGCGGGCGAGCTGCTCGGCCTCGGCCTTGCGGCCCTTGCTCATGAGGTACTCGATGGACTCCGGGACGATCCAGGCCAGCAGCGGCAGCAGCAGCAGCGGCAGGGCGCCGACGGCGATGACCCAGCGCCAGCCCAGGGTCGGCAGGATGGCGATCGCGACCAGGGCCGCCACGAGGATGCCGAAGGAGTAGCCGGAGAACATCACGCCGTAGTTGAACGACCGGCGCTTCGGGGCGGAGTACTCGATGGTCAGGGCCGCGGCCACGGGAAGCACCCCGCCCATGCCCAGGCCGCCGAGCAGGCGGAAGAGGCCGAACAGCTCCGGCGTGGGGGCCAGCGCGGCGCCCAGCTGCATGGTGGTGAAGAGGGCCACCGAGACCAGCATCATCTTCTTCCGGCCGATCCGGTCCGAGAGCGTGCCGATGGTCATCGCGCCGATGAGCATGCCGATCAGGGCGTAGGACCCGAGACCGCCGAGTTCCAGGGGGCTGAGGCCCCACGGCTCGTACTCGGCCAGCGCCGGCAGGACGGCGCCCAGGACGCCGACGTCGTAGCCCTCGGCGAGGATCACCAGCCAGCAGGCGAACAGCACCGTGTTCGTGGTTTTCTGTGGGACGGGCCACTGAGTCGAGGTAGCCATGGTCACCTGTCCTTGTCTTGAGCCGAGCCGTCCTCCGGGAGGAGGCGACGAGCGGAGAAGATACCGGCCGGTTGTGCCGTGCATCACAGTATGTCTTATGGATGACGAACGTCACAAGGGCTCGATATCAGGAACGGGATCGGCGCTGGATCCGCAGGGAGCAGGCTACGCCACGAGCACGAGCACGAGCACGAGCACGAGCACGAGCACGAGCAGGGCCTCCGGCCCTGGGCGGCAGCGATCGGCCCGTCACGGGCATCTGCTGCCGTGGGGGCACGCCCCGCCCCGGCGTCGACCGGGTCGACCGGCCCATCGGACCACCGCAGGCGGCTCGCGAAACTCAGAGCGGGGACGCAGCACGGTCATCACGGTTCGTCTCCGTCGTCGACGGCCCCCGCACGGACGAGAGCCGCAGGTGTGCAGCACGGCGCCGATCGCCGGGTCCGCGCCGCGGACCTGTCCGCCCGCCCGGATCGGCACTGCCGGTGTGCGCCGGCGCCTCCCGTGCCGCCCACGGCCACCGCCACGGTGACCCCGCCACCGTGCCCGGCGTCATGCGCGCGGCCGACTGGCGCGATCCCGGCCCGGGGCGTGGATCTCGGCGGACCCTGGTGGTGACATGGAGGTGTCCCGGCGAGCCGTCCCGGGGCACGCAGAAGGCAACGGGGGACACCATGGGCATCCGCAGGACGTCGCGCACTCCGGCGGGAGTACCGCTTGAGGAGGCCGGGGGCGGGACCATCGCCTCCCGGCTGAACTGGTTGCGCGCCGCGGTGATGGGCGCCAACGACGGCATCGTCTCGACTGCCGGCATGGTGGTCGGGGTGGCCGGGGCGGCGGTGAGCACCAACGCCCTGTTGGCCTCCGGGGTCGCGGCCGTCGTGGCCGGGGCCCTCTCCATGGCGGTGGGGGAGTACGTGTCGGTCTCCAGTCAGCGGGACTCCCAAAAGGCGGAGCTGGCCCACGAGCAGCGCCAGCTCGACACCGACCCCGTCTACGAGGTCCGGCACCTCGCTGAGCTGTTCGCCGCCCAGGGCGTCGAGGCGCCCCTCGCCCACCAGGTGGCCGAGCAGCTGATGGCCGAGGGTCCGCTGGCCGCCCATGCCCGCCACGAACTGGGCATCGACCCGGGACGGCTGACCAGCCCCTGGCAGGCGGCCTGGGCCTCCACGGCCGCCTTCGTTCTGGGTGCGCTCATCCCACTGGTGGCCATCCTGACCTCCCCACGGCCGATCGCCGTGCCGGTCACGATGGTGTCCGTGGTCGTCGCACTGCTCGTCACCGGGTCGGTCGCCGCCCACCTGGGCCGCGCCCCACGGGCACGGGCGGCACTGCGCACGGTGGCCGGCGGACTGGCCGCCATGGCTATCGCCTACGGCATCGGGTCCCTGCTCGGAACCCAGCTCTGACGACTCGTCCGGCGGCGCCCCGCACGGGTGGGCCACCCCGGGCCGGGAACAGTGCGTGCTCGCACCGCCGGGAGCTCAGAGCAGGGATTCGGTGGAGTTCCCGCCGTCGGTGGTGCGCAGGACGTCGGTGCCGACCACCAGCAGGGCCTCGATCTCGCCGTCCTCGGTGGTGCCGGCGCCCAGTGCGGTGATCTCGCCGACCGGCTCCGCGCCGGCGGTCCAGGTCCGTCCGGCGTCGCGGCTGGTCAGCAGGTGCCCGTCGATCCCGGCGCCGACGATCGTGCGGTCGTCGGCCCAGGCCACCCGGGACATCAGCTGCGGGGTGTCCAGGGCGTCCCAGGTGGCGCCGTCGTCGTCGGAGCGCAGCACGCCGTCCTCGGTGGTGGCCAGGACGGTGCCCGTGCCCGGGGCGATCGCCAGCGAGGCAGGGGCGGAGGGGATCTCGCGGATCTCCCAGGAGCGCCCGTCGGTGCCGACGCGCAGCTGCCCGTCGAAGCCGAGCACGCTGTCCGGGCCGGCGGCCAGGGTGTGGAAGTCCGACTCCCCGCCCCTCGAGAGCACTTCCCAGGTCTCGCCCCGGTCGGTGGACCCGATCAGCCCGACCGGTTCGGGGAGGTCGGTCCCGGCCCCGGGGTGGCCCGAGGCCAGATAGCGGCCCTCCGGGGTGACGGTGAAGCCCATCAGGTCCACGGCCGGTCCCACCTGGGTGAGTTCCCGGTCCTGGAGGCGGAACAGCCCCTCGTGGGTGGCCAGCAGGACCGTCCCGGTGGCGGCGTCGCGCGTGATGGCGTGCACGTGGGTGATCGCGGTCCCGGCGCCGCCGGCGTCGTCGGACGGGGGAGGGGGCGAGGACTCCGCCTGCGGGGAGCACGCCACCAGGGCGCCGGTGCCGAGCAGGCCGAGACCGCCGAGGAGCAGGGATCTGCGGGTCAGGGGGTCCATGGGTCCTTTCCGCCTCGCGCTCCACCGCGAGGACCACCCACCATTCTCGACCGGCCGGTGCGGGACTCCGCGGCGTTCTTCGTGAAGGTTTGGCGAAGATTCCCCCGCTGACCGCCCCGGGGGCCGCCGCGTCCCGAGGGGAGGAGGAGACTGAAACCATGAATCCTGGCACTGACGCGGCGGCCGGGCGGGTGCTGGTGGTCGACGACGAGAAGCCACTGGCCCAGATGGTCGCCACCTATCTGACGCGCGGAGGCTACGAGGTCGCGACCGTCCACACCGGGCCCGACGCCGTGGAGGCCGCCCGCGGCCGGAGCCCGGACGTGGTGGTGCTGGACCTGGGGCTGCCGGGGATGGACGGCATCGAGGTGTGCCGCAGGATCCGGGGCTTCTCCGAGTGCTACGTGCTGATGCTCACCGCCCGCGGGGACGAGGAGGACAAGCTGGCCGGGCTGGCGGCCGGGGCCGACGACTACATCACCAAGCCCTTCAGTGTCCGCGAGCTCGTCGCCCGGGTGGCCGCGGTGCTGCGCCGCCCCCGGACCACCGTGACCCCCGTCGAGTCGGCCCGTGCGTTCGGGGGCCTGACCGTCGACCTCGCCGCCCACGAGGCCCGGGTGGACGGGGAGCCGGTGGCCCTGACCCGCACCGAGTTCGAGCTGCTGGCCGCCCTGACGGACCGGCCGCACCAGGCGCTGACCCGCCGCCGACTCATCGACATGGTGTGGGGCCCCGCCTGGGTGGGCGACGAGCGGATCGTGGACGTGCACATCGGGCACCTGCGGCGGAAGCTCGGGGAGGACCAGGCCGCCTTCATCGACACCGTGCGCGGGGTCGGCTACCGGATGGTGACCCGGCGACGACGCCCCCGGGGGCTGGCCTCCCGGTTCTTCCTGGCCCAGGCCATCGTGGTGGCCGCCAGCATCCTCGCCGCCGTGGTCGTCGCCTTCCTGGCCGGCCCGCCGATCTTCCACGAGCACCTGCTCATCGCCGGGTACGCCGTGGACTCGCCGGAGCTGCTCCACGTGGAGCGGGCCTACCGCGACACCAACCTCATCATCCTGGGCGTGGCCCTGGTCACCGCCGCGGTCTGCGCCTCGGCGGTGACCTGGTTCTTCACCCGCCGCCTCCGCCGGCCCCTCACCGCCCTCACCGAGGCGGCCCAGGGCATGGCCCGCGGCCGCTACGACACCCGGGTCCCGGCCATCGGCGCCGGCGCCGAGGTGGACGCGGTGGCGGCCTCGTTCAACACCATGGCCGAGCGGCTGGAGCGCACCGAGGAGCTCCGGCGGCGGATGCTCTCGGACCTGGCCCACGAGATGCGCACCCCGATCTCGGTGCTCACCGTCTACTGCGAGGCCCTCCAGGACGGGGTGGCGCACTGGGACGAGGCCACCCACGAGCTCATGACCGACCAGCTCGGACGCCTCACGCGCCTGGTCGAGGACATCCATGACGTGTCCCGGGCCGAGGAGGGCCGGATCGACCTGGACCGCGTCGAGCAGCCGGCGGGGGAGTTCGCCCGCTCCGCCGCGGAGGCCCACCGCGAGGCCTACGCCGCCAAGGGCGTGCGGCTCGACCTGGACATCGACGACGACGCCGGGGTGGTGGAGGTGGACCGGCAGCGGATGGGCCAGGTGCTCGGCAACCTGCTCACCAACGCCCTGCGGCACACCCCGCCCGGCGGGCAGGTCTCCCTCGGCGTCGCCCGGCTGAGCCCGGGACGGGTGGCCCTCCGGGTCACCGACACCGGCGACGGCATCGCCGCCGAGCACCTGTCCCGGGTGTTCGAGCGCTTCTGGCGCGGGGACAGCGCCCGGGACCGTGACCACGGCGGCTCCGGGATCGGCCTGACCATCTCCCGGGCCCTGGTCGAGGCGCACGGCGGGACGCTGACTGTCACGTCCCCCGGCCCCGGCGCGGGGGCGGTCTTCGCCGTGGAGCTCCCCAGCCGTCAGCGCGTGCGTCCGTCGCCGGCCGAGGCCACCCGGTCGCCCTCCTTGCTTGATACCCCCTAGGGGTATATACCTGGAAGGAGCAGGACCGTCCCGGTCCCCGCCACCACACCGACCAGCCCTCGTGGAAGGAGCATCATGAGCCCCCCGCGTCATGACCACGGCCACCCCGCCGCCGCGGAACAGCCGAACGCCGGCTCCGGCGCGGGCCGGCCCGCGGATCCCCACGGCCACGAGCAGCACGCCGACTCCGGCACCCACGGGCAGGCCATGCCGCACGAGCACGCCCACTCGGCGGTCGACGAGGACCACCAGGTCCACCAGCACGGGGAGCACGCCGGGCACTCCACGGCGATGTTCAAGAACAAGTTCTGGCTCTCGCTCGTGCTGTCGGTCCCGGTGGTGTTCTTCTCCCCGATGGTCGCCCACCTGCTGGGCTACCAGCTCCCCGAGTTCCCGGGCTCGGCCTGGATCCCTCCCGTCCTGGGCACGGTCATCTTCGTCTACGGCGGGGCCCCGTTCCTGAAGGGCGGGCTCACCGAGCTGAAGTCCCGGCAGCCGGGGATGATGCTGCTGATCGCCATGGCCATCACGGTCGCGTTCGTGGCCTCCTGGGTCACCACGCTGGGCATCGGCGGGTTCGAGCTCGACTTCTGGTGGGAGCTGGCCCTGCTGGTGGTGATCATGCTGCTGGGCCACTGGATGGAGATGCGCGCCCTGGGCGCGGCCTCTTCCGCTCTGGACGCCCTGGCGGAACTGCTGCCCGACGAGGCCGAGAAGGTCGTGGACGGGGACACCGTGACGGTGCCGGTCTCCGGGCTGGGCGTGGGGGACGTGGTGCTGGTGCGCTCCGGGGCCCGCGTCCCGGCGGACGGGACGATCACCACCGGGACCGCGGAGTTCGACGAGTCGATGATCACCGGCGAGTCCCAGGCGGTGCCCCGCGGCCCCGGCGACACTGTGGTGGCCGGGACCGTGGCCACCGACAACACCGTCCGGGTCCGGGTCGAGGCTGTCGGGGCCGACACCGCCCTGGCCGGGATCCAGCGGATGGTCGCGGCCGCCCAGGAGTCCTCCTCCCGCGCCCAGGCGCTGGCCGACCGCGCCGCCGCGTGGCTCTTCTGGTTCGCCCTGGGCGCCGGCGTCCTCACCGCCGTCGCCTGGACGCTGCTGGGCAGCCCGGACGACGCCGTAATCCGCACCGTGACCGTGCTGGTCATCGCCTGCCCGCACGCCCTGGGGCTGGCCATCCCCCTGGTCATCGCGATCTCCACCGAGCGCGCGGCCCGCTCCGGCGTCCTGATCAAGAACCGGATGTCCCTCGAGCGGATGCGCACCATCGACGTGGTGCTCTTCGACAAGACCGGCACCCTCACGGAGGGGGCGCACGCGGTCACCGGGACGGCCACCGTCCCCGAGGTCTCCGAAGGCGAACTCCTCGCCTGGGCGGCGGCCGCCGAGTCCGACAGCGAGCACCCCGTGGCCCGCGCCGTCGTCACCGCCGCCGCCGGACACCCCGAGGCGTCCCGGCGGGGCCTGCGCGGCACCGGGTTCACGGCCGCGACCGGCCGCGGGGTGACGGCCACCGTGGACGGGGCGGAGGTCGTCGTCGGCGGACCGAACATGCTGCGTGAACGCGGACTGGACACCCCCGCGACCCTGCGGGCGGCCGTGGATGCGTGGACCGGCCGCGGCGCCGGAGTGCTCCACGTGGTCCGGGACGGACGGATCATCGGCGCCCTGGCCCTCGAGGACAAGGTCCGCCCCGAGTCCCGGGCGGCCGTGGCCGCCCTCCAGGAGCGCGGCGTGAAGGTGGCCCTGATCACCGGCGACGCCCGCCAGGTCGCCGAGGCCGTCGGCGCGGACCTGGGCATCGACGAGGTCTTCGCCGAGGTCCTTCCCCAGGACAAGGACACCAAGGTCGCCGAGCTCCAGTCCCGCGGGATGACGGTGGCCATGGTCGGCGACGGCGTCAACGACGCCCCCGCCCTGGCCCGCGCCGAGGTGGGCATCGCGATCGGCGCCGGCACCGACGTGGCCATGGAGTCGGCCGGGGTGGTCCTGGCCGGCAACGACCCCCGGGCCGTGCTGTCGATGATCGACCTGTCCCGGGCCAGCTACACCAAGATGGTCCAGAACCTGGTCTGGGCCACCGGCTACAACGTCGTCGCCGTGCCCCTGGCCGCCGGGGTCCTCGCGCCGGTCGGGATCGTGCTCTCCCCGGCCGTCGGAGCCGTGCTGATGTCGGTCTCCACCATCGTGGTGGCGCTCAACGCCCAGCTGCTGCGCCGCCTGGACCTCGACCCGGCCCGGCTGGCCGCCGTCAGCGTCGAGGACCGCCGCAGCACCGGGCGGCCGGCCGCCGTCCCTGCTCCCTGATCCCCCTGTTCCCACCCCTCGAGAAGAAGAAGGACACCCTGTGAAGCGCTCCACCACCCTCAGCACCCTCGCCCTGGCCTCGGCCCTCGCCCTGGCCGGCTGCGGCTCCGCCGGCGAGGAGGACACCGGGGCGGCCTCGGAGACCGGCACCTCCGCCGCGACCGGGACCGCCGGTGCCACGCTGGCCTCCCCGTCCGCGTCCCCGTCGGACGCCCCGTCCGGCTCCGCCGCCGGGATCTCGGCCGAGCACAACGACGCGGACGTGATGTTCGCCCAGATGATGCTCCCGCACCACGAGCAGGCGGTGCAGATGAGCGAGATCCTGCTCGGCAAGGACCTGGTGCCCGAGGACGTCCGCGACCTCGCCGAACGGGTCAGGGACACGCAGGCCCCCGAGATGGAGCAGATGCGCGCCATGCTCGTCGCCTGGGACGCACCGACCACCCCCGATGCCTCCGCGACCCAGCACGGCGGCCACGGCTCCGGCATGGTCGACGACCAGGGCATGAACTGGCTCCGGGAGGCCGAGGAGGGCCCTGCGGCCGCCCGGCTGTACCTGGAGCAGATGACCCAGCACCACGAGGGGGCGATCGAGATGGCCCGGGACCAGGTCCAGGACGGATCGAATCCGCAGGCCGTGGAGCTGGCGCAGGAGATCGTCCAGGCGCAGGAGGCGGAGATCGCCGAGATGGAGCGGATGCTCCAGGAGCTGCCGGAGGGGTCCTGACCGTCCCGGCGCCCGGCGTCGCCGCCCTCGTGCGGCGGCCGGTGCACAGCAATGAACCGATCGACGAAGGAGGACCGTGATGATGTGGGGCGACGGAATGGGATGGGGCATGGGCTGGATGTGGATCTTCTGGCTCCTGCTGATTTTGGGCACGGTGGTGCTGGTAGTGGTGCTGGTGAAGGCGTTCACCGGCGGTTCGGGCGGCGGGACCCGACAGGGCGGGTCCGCGCCGCCGCCGACGGGTGCGGGTCCGCACCGGTCCCGGGAGATCCTCGAGGAGCGCTACGCCCGCGGGGAGATCAGCACCGAGGAGTACCGGGAGCGGCTGCGGACGCTGGAGGAGGGCGGGCGGTGAGCCCGCTGACACGCCGGCAGCTGCTGGCCCTGGGCGCGGCCGGGGCCGGTGCCGCGGCCGTGGGCGGGGCCGGGCTGTGGTGGACCAACGGCGGCGGCGAGTCTCTCGGCGGCGGCCGGGAGCTGGTGCAGCCCGAGGTGCTGTCCAGCCGGGACGGGGTCCTGGACGTGGCCCTGGAGGCCGCCCCCGCCCAGGTGCGGGTCGGGGCGCGGGAGGCGAACGTGCAGGCGTTCAACGGCTCCCTGCCCGGACCCACCCTGCGGGTCCGGCCCGGGGACACGGTCCAGGTGGCGATGACCAACGGTCTGGAGGCCCCGACGAACCTGCACGTGCACGGGCTGCACGTGTCCCCGGAGGACAACGGGGACAACCCGTTCGTGCGCATCGAACCGGGGGAGTCCTTCGACTACGAGTACGTCCTGCCGCAGGACCACCCGCCGGGCACCTACTGGTACCACCCGCACCACCACGGGCACGTGGCCGACCAGCTGGCGGCGGGGCTCTACGGGGCCATCGTCGTCGAGGACCCCGACCCCGCCCCGGTGGCCCGCGAGCGCGTCCTGGTCGTCTCCGACATCACTTTGGACGGCTCCGGCAACCTCGCCGAGGTCTCCCCGCCGCAGCGGATGATGGGCAGGGAGGGCGAGACCGTGCTGGTCAACGGCCAGGTCCGCCCCGAGGCCACCGCGGCGCCGGGGGAGCGGGAGCTGTGGCGGGTGGTCAACGCCTGCCCGTCCCGGTACCTGCGCCTGACCCTGGACGGCCAGACCGTGCGGCTGTTCGGCCGCGACCTCGGCCGCCTCCCCGAGCCGGTCGAGCTCACGGAGGTGACCCTGGCCCCCGGCAACCGGGTGGAGCTGCTGGTGGACACCCGCGAGGGCACCTCCACGCTGCGCGCCGCTCCCGTGGAGCGCGGGAGCATGGACGGGATGATGGGCGGGATGATGGACGGGGCCATGCCCGGGGACGGCCCCGGCAACGACGAGCCGATCGACCTGCTCACCCTCGAGGTCGCCGGGGACCGGGCCGCAGACGCGGGGCCCGTGCCCGCGGGGCCGTCCCTGCGGGACCTGCGCGAGGAGCCGGTCGAGGCCCGGCGCACCCTGGACTTCGCCATGGGCGGCATGGGCGGCATGGGCGGCATGATGGGCAGCATGCGCGGGCCCGGCGGGATGATGTCCTTCACGATCGACGGGCAGGAGTTCGACGCCGAGCGCACCGACCAGCAGGTCCGGGTGGGCACCGTGGAGGAGTGGACCCTGACCAACTCCAGCCCCATGGACCACCCGATGCACCTGCACGTGTGGCCCATGCAGGTCGTGGCCGACGGCGGCCGCGACGTCGCCGCACCGCGGTGGCAGGACGTGGTCAACATCCCCGCCTTCGGGGAGGTGACGGTCCGGGTGGCCTTCGACGACTTCGGCGGCCGCACCGTCTACCACTGCCACATCCTCGACCACGAGGACCTCGGCATGATGGGCACCGTGGCGGCCCGCTGAGCACCGTGGGCCCGGCCCACCGAACGTGTCCGAACAACCCCACCGCCGGGAAGCGCTCGCGGCCCGGCAGGAAGGACGTGCAGTTCCGCATGGACCACAGCACGCAGACGCAGAAGAAACTCTCCCTGACCGGATCCGTGGCCCTGGGGACGGGGGTGATGATCGGCGCGGGCATCTTCGCCCTCGTGGGGCAGGTCGCCGAACTGGCCGGCGGCTGGGTGCCCTGGGCGTTCCTCGCCGGAGCCGTGGTCGTGGCGTTCAGCTCCTACTCCTACATCCGCTACTCGGCCACCAACCCGTCCGCGGGCGGGATCGCGATGCTGCTCAAGGCCGCCTACGGCCCGGGGGTGGTCGCCGGCTCGTTCTCCCTGTTCATGTACGTGTCGATGATCCTGGCCGAGTCCCTGCTGGGCCGCACCTTCGGCACCTACCTGCTGCGCCCCTTCGGCCTGCAGGGCTCCGAGGTGTGGGTGCCGGTGCTGGCGGTGGTGGCGATCGTGGCCGCCGCCCTGGTGAACCTGGTGGGCAACCGGTGGGTGGAGCGCTCCGCCACGGTGACCGCGGCGCTCAAGATCGTCGGGATCGCCGTGCTGGCGGTCGCCGGCATCCTCGCGGCGGGGGTCTCCTCCCTGGGCCGGCTGTTCACCGCGGCCGACCGCACCCCGCCGGAGGCGGGCTGGCTGGGCTTCCTGGCCGGGACCACCCTGTGCATCCTGGCGTACAAGGGATTCACCACGATCACCAACCAGGGCGCCGACCTGCAGCAGCCGGAGCGCAACATCGGCCGCTCCATCATGATCTCCATCGCCCTGTGCACGGTGCTCTACCTGCTGATCACCGTCGCGGTGACCGGCAGCCTGACCGTGCCGCAGATCGTCGAGGCGCGGGACTACGCCCTGGCCGAGGCGGCCGAGCCGATGTTCGGCGCCTGGGGTGTGACGCTGACCGTGGTGATCGCCGTCGTCGCGACCCTGTCGGGGCTGATCGCGAGCCTGTTCTCGGTCTCGAAGCTCTACGACATGCTCCGCGACATGGGCCAGGCCCCCGGGCTGCCGGGGAAGGAGGGCCACCAGTCGCTGTACATCACCGCCGGGCTGGCGATCCTGATGGCCGCCTTCTTCGACCTGTCCCAGATCGCCTCCCTCGGCGCCATCCTGTACCTGGCCATGGACATCGCCATCCACCTCGGCATCCTCCGCCACCTCAAGGACGACGTCGGGGCCAAGCCGTGGATCCCCTGGGTCGCGATCCTGCTCGACGTCGCGGTGCTCGTGCCGTTCGTGCTGCTGAAGGCCCAGTCGGACCCGTTCACCCTGGTGGTCACCGCCGTGGTGGCCCTGGTCATCGTCGTGGCGCAGTGGTTCACCGTGCGGCACCGCTCCGAGGACGCCGATCAGGAGAGCGGGCAGGAGCACCACTGACGGGCCGTGGGCAGCTCCGGGCCACCGGGGGCGGGACGAGCCGGTCGGCGCCCCGCCGGACCTACATGACCCCGGGGCCCTCGAGGGCCGCCCACAGGACACCGGCCAGGACGCCCAGCACCAGGCTCGCGACCGCGGCGACCCCGGCGGTGACGGCCGGCCAGGCGGCCGCCCCGCCGCGGCCGGGGAACCCCTCGGCGTGCTGCTCCGGGCGGGCGAAGACGGGGGCGAACCAGCGCAGGTAGTAGAAGAGGCTGAGCACGCTGTTGAGCACCACCACCAGGGCCAGCCAGCCGTGCCCGCCGTCCCAGGCGGCGGTGGCCGTGGTGAGCTTGCCGACGAACACGGCCAGCGGCGGGGTCCCCACCAGTCCCAGCAGCGCCACCAGCAGGGCCAGGGCCAGCCCGGGACGGGATCGCGCCAGGCCCCGGTAGGCGGCCAGCTCCCGGTGCTCGGGCAGCGCGGCCGTGACGGCGAAGGCGGCGACGTTCGTGACGGCGTAGGCGGCGAGGTAGAACAGCAGCGAGGGCAGGGCCAGGTCGCTGCGCCCGGCCGCGGCCACGGGCACGAGCAGGAACCCCACCTGGGCCACCGTGGACCAGCCCAGCAGCCTGCGGGGATCCGTCTGCCAGTAGGCCGCGAGGTTGCCCAGGACCATCGAGGCGGTGGCCAGCAGCGCCGCGACGAGCAACCAGGACCCGTCCCCGGCGGAGACCGTGGCCACGAGCCGGTACACGGCCACCAGCGCGCCCACCTTGGGCACGGTGGTGAGGAACGTGGCGGCGGTGGCCCCGGTGCCCTGGGCGGCGTCGGGCACCCAGAAGTGGAAGGGCACCCCGCCGGCCTTGAAGAGCAGCCCGGCGAGCACGCCCAGCACACCCGCGCCCACGGCCGCGGCCGGGGCCGCGGGCAGCTCCTCCTGGAGCAGGGCGTAGTCGGTGCCGCCGGCCAGGGCGTAGAGCACGGTGACCCCGGCCATGAGCAGGATCCCGGACAGGGCCCCCATGAGGTAGGTCTTCATGGCGGCCTCGGCCCCGGCGCGGCCGCCGGTGAGGCCGACGATCCCGTACAGGGGGATGCTGGCCAGCAGGAACCCCACGATCAGCACGAGCAGGTCGGTGGACCCGGCCAGGACCATCACCCCGGTGGTGGCCAGGAGCAGCAGCGCGTACGTGTCGGACTCCCGCGGGGACCCGGCGATCTCCCCGGAGGCCACCCCCAGCACCAGCAGGGTGGTCAGGGCGGCGATCACCCGTGCGGCGCCGGTGGCGGTGTCCACGGTGAAGGTGCCGCTGAAGGCGCTCTGCACGGGGCCCGTCATCGCGAGGGCGGCCGCGCTCGCGGCGCTCAGCAGGGCCAGGGCCGCGACTGCCCGGGCGATCCACTGGCGGTCCCGGGGCAGGAAGGATCCGCCCAGCAGCACCACCAGCCCGCCGACGAAGACGACGATCTCGGGCAGCAGCAGCTCGGGGCGCATCTGCATCGAGGCCTCCACCGGCTACCGTCCCACCAGGCTCA
>NZ_CANMRA010000053.1 GCF_947500125.1 uncultured Kocuria sp.
GTGATCCCCGACCCCCTGACCGCCCTCACTGCCTGACCCCTACGAAAGATCGCTACACCACTTCTCGGGGCTTGACCACAGGTAGGTCTCAGAAAACAAATACCCCAGCCTTATCTGCCTCTGGTCAAGTGAGACCTGTACCGGACACCGTGGTCCGGGGCGGGGGCAGGGGGCCCTCTGATGCGGCACAGGGGGGCGATTCGTCATGACAGATTTCCAAGGACGCTCGGCGCGCAGCGCCCCGTGGACAGGGAGCAGCGGCGCACGTGTGCCCGCCCCGCATCGTCCGGGAGAACCTGCAGCCCACGGTTCCAGCGTTCCGGGTACTGGGTCGCGCAGGCGTCGCCTGGTCGGGGTGGACGCCGCCCGCGGGCTGGCCCTGATCGGGATGATCTCGATCCACATCCTGCCGGCCTGGGATCCGGAGACCTTCGAGCCCACCGCGCAGTGGACGGTCTTCGCCGGCCGCTCCGCGGCGCTGTTCGCGCTGTTGGCCGGGGTGGGCCTGGCTTTCAGCACCGGCGGCGGCACCCGGCATACCGGACGGGCGATGACCGCCGATCGCGTGGGGGTGGCGGTGCGCGCGCTGCTCATCGCGGGCCTGGGGCTGGCGATCAACGAGGTGCTGCCGGGCAACACCATCGCCGACGTCCCGGCGGTGAACATCCTGGTCTACTACGGGGCATTTTTCCTGCTGGCGATCCCGTTTTTGTCCCTGTCCGCGAAGATGCTGTTCGCCTGGGCGGGGTTCTTCGCCCTGGCCGGGCCGGTGCTGATGCACCTGTTGCGGGACGTGCTGCCGGCTGTCGAGCGGTACAACCCGACGCTGACCGACCTGGCAGGCAACCCCGGGGCCACGGCCGCCCAGTTGTTGCTGACCGGGACC
Source organism: uncultured Kocuria sp. (assembly GCF_947500125.1). Classification (GTDB taxonomy): domain Bacteria; phylum Actinomycetota; class Actinomycetes; order Actinomycetales; family Micrococcaceae; genus Kocuria. Next base: position 887 of record NZ_CANMRA010000053.1, read on the forward strand.
TTCCCCGCCCTGCCGTATCTGGCCTATCTGCTGGTCGGGCTGGCGATCGGCCGGTTGGATCTGGCCGAGGTCCAGATCCAGGCGGCGATGCTGTCGTTCGGGGTGATACTGGCCGTGACCGCGTGGTTCGCCTCCTGGGCGCTGATTCAGCAGGCCGGTGGCTTCGAGCAGCTCGTGGCCCGCACGCCGGGGCTGGACGAGGAGCTGGTCAACGACATCATCGTGTGGGGCCCCGACCCGGTGCTGCCCACGACCACCGGGTGGTGGCTGGCCGTGGCTGGCCCGTACACCAACACGCCCCTGGCCCTGGGTTTAGGCCTGGGCTGGGCGATGGCAGTACTGGCTCTCTTCCTGCTGCTGGCCCGCGGGGCCGAGAGGTGGCTGCTGCCGCTGAGCGCGATGGGTTCGATGACGCTGACCGTGTACTCCGCCCACCTGCTGGCCCTGGCCGCGGAGGTGCACTACGGCCAGCCGGTGTGGTTCCTGATCCACGTGGGTATGGCCATGGTCTTCGCTCTTTTCTGGCACCAGGCCTTCGGGCAAGGGCCGCTGGAGCGGGTGGTCGCCCGTATCGTGCGCATCGTCCGCCGGCTCGTCCTGGGCAGGCATCGGCAGGCGTGAGCCGGTTTCTCACCTGGCTCTCCTCATGGGCATATGCAGCAGGTGCGCAGACCAAGAGCGAGTCGGTAAGTCTCGTCAAGGGTGACCCGTCTGGGCAGAACCATCTGGAGCGGGCGCCCGGCTGCGGACACAATTCAGGGAACCGTTTCTACCGATGTGGGCGGTGGGGAAAGGTCGGTGCGTCCGGGTTGCTGCTCATCAGGGGCGACTTTCAGGTCCAGCAGCGTGGATCCTTCCAGCAAGGGCAGCACCTTCCTCGCCAGCAGATCCAGGGCCGCGCCGTAGGCGGCGACAGGGGTGTCAGCCTCCAGCTGCAGGCGCAGCGATACACCGGGCGCGCCCGTTCTGCGGGCAACACCGTGATAGGCGCTGAGGGGCGCCGCCACAGCCGCGATGAAGCGCTCGTCCACACGGTGGGTGGCCCTGATCGACGCCTCGACGGCCCACCGGCTCATCGGCTCACCCCCGCCACCCGTGGCCCGGTCCATGGCGATATCGCTCACTGGTCCCCCCACCATGCGTTGCCCTGTTCGAGGAAGACCCTCCATGGGGCCCGGTGATCCCCGTAGCTCCATCGTGGGAGCCAGCTGCGCACTGGGCAAACCCTGGTCAGGGCGGGAGGCGTTTATCGGTCATTGTGACGCCTTCGAGGAGCTCTCCGTGGGCGCTAAGCGCCCCCAGGGCGGCGGTGGTGGGACGGATCATGTGGTGATCACGGTGCCATCATCACTGCCGATCCGCACGACGCGGAACCTGATGTGGTGCACGGCCACCGCAGGCGAAGGCTGGGCAGGTCTTCATGGAATCTTGAGAATCCCGCGACCTGGCCGCCACGTGCCTCCGAGAACCTGGAGGCAGTAAGGTCCCGGGTCCCCGGGACCTAGGACACGGCCGTTAGCCGCACGCTACAAGGGCCCTAACGGGGCCAGCACGATCAGGGGGAGTGATGAGTGGGATGTCGCGGGCGGAAAAAACCGCCCAAGCAAGTCTGGATGAGGCATTGGTGCGACCTACGCGCCGGTTGGTCGGCATCGACGCGGCCCGGGGGTTGGCGCTGATCGGGTTGATGGCCATCCACCTGCTGCCGGCCTATGACGAGGAGACCGGGGGGGCGAGCTGGTCGTGGATCCTGTTTTCGGGGGATTCGGCGGCCTTGTTCGCCCTGCTGGCCGGGGTGGGGCTGGCGTTGACCTCCGGGGGCCGTCACCCGCATCTGGGCAGGGCGATGACCGCCGACCGGGTGGGTCTGGTGGTGCGGGCCGTGCTGATCGCCGTAGTGGGGTTGTGGATCGGGACTTTGATGCCGGAGGACCCGCCGGCGTACAACATCTTGATCTACTACGGGGTGTTCTTCCTCTTGGCCATTCCATTCCTGCATCTGGGTGCGAAGGCGTTGTTCGTCTCGGCGGCGGTCTTCGGGATCCTGGCTCCGGTCCTGATGCAAGGGTTGCGGGATGCATTGCCTGAGTTCGTCTCCTATAACCCCACGTTCACGGATCTGTTCACCGAGCCGGGGGCGACCACGGCTCAGCTGTTGCTGACCGGTAGTTACCCGGCGCTGCCGTACATGGCCTACCTGCTGGTGGGGCTGGGGTTGGGGCGGTTGAACCTGCGCAAGACTGAGGTGCAGATCCGGATGCTGGTCGTGGGAGTGGGATTGACGATCTTCGCTCGAGCTACGTCGTATTTCTTGCTCTATGCCTTCGGTGGCTACGAGGAGCTGCTACACAGTTCTTCGATGAGTGAGCACGATCTGGAGGAAGCCTTGATCTGGGGACCGGATGTGCTGCCGACGACCACGGGGTGGTGGTTGACGATCGTCACTCCGCACACCAACACCCCGTTGGCGATCGCGGCGAGCCTGGGAATGAGCCTGGCGGTGCTGGGTGTGTTCCTGCTGATTGGACAGAAGAGCGGGTCGTGGTTGCTGCCGCTGGCGGCGATGGGCGCGATGACCCTGACTTTGTACACCGCCCACCTGGTGGGGCTGTCCTTCGAGCTCCACTACGACCAGCCTTACCTGTGGTTCGTGATCAATCTGGCCTTGGCGGCCCTGTTCGCGGTGGCCTGGCAACGGGGGCTGGGACAGGGCCCCCTGGAGCGGGTGGTCAGCACCAGCGTTAAGGGCAGTCGCCGGCTGGTGCTGGGCGGATCTCCCGGCGACAGGCGCGGATAACTGCCGTGACACTACTGGAGGCACCCACCGCAGGAGAGCAGACGGTTTCCTGCGGTGGGCGCCTCCGGTAATCATCGAGAGGCCTCTAAGCGCGTCACCGCGGACTCAGGTGGTGGGCCGGTGGCGGGGCAGACGGATCTGGAAGCGGGCGCCTTGCCCGAGCCCGTCGCTGGTGGCCTCCAGGGACCCGCCTTGGGCCTCCACCAGGGCTTTGCTGATGGCCAGGCCCAGGCCCGAGCCCCCGCGGTGGGCTTCTCGGCCGGTGTTGACCCGGTAGAAGCGTTCAAAGACGTGCGGGAGATTCTCAGCGCTGATGCCTTCCCCGGTGTCGGTGACCGTGTACGTGACCGCTTCCGGGGCGTGATCGGTGTGCACGGTGATGGACCCACCGGGCGGGGTGTGGCGCAGGGCGTTCTCCAGCAGGTTGCCCAGCACCTGACCCATCCGCTCCCGATCCAGCAGCACCGGGGTGATGTCCATACCTGTGCTGATGGACGTGATCGAGACCCCCTTGCCGGCAGCGTCGGGTTCGATGGCCGCGACCGCCTGGGCAGCCAGGCGCTGGGGATCCTGGGGAGTGAGCTGGAGGTGGGTCATGCCTTCTTCGGCGGCGGTGAGTTGCCGGATGTCGCGGGCCAACCGCTCTAATCGGGCAATTTGGGTGTAGAGAATCCCGGTGGTGTGCTCGTCGAGTTCGACCACCCCGTCCTCGATGCCCTCGAGGTGGCCTTTGAGGCTGGCCAGCGGGGTGCGCATCTCGTGCGCCAGATCGGCCAGCAGCTGGCGCCGGGTGGTGTCCACCGCGCTGAGCTTGGCGGCCATTTCGTTGAAGGAACCGGCCAGGGAGTCGAACTCCGGGCCCAGTTTCGTGGAGGTGACGCGCACGTCGTAGTTGCCTGAAGCTACCTGGCCGGCGGCTGTGGTGAAGGAGGCCAGGGACTTCCCGATCGTGCGGTGCAGATAGAAGCTGAGCACCCCGGCGATGTAGAGGGCCGGCAGCCCGCCGATGGCCAAGGCGGTGAGGCTCACCGAGCGGAAAGCGTCCTCCAAATGAACCAGCCCGGTGGCCTCATCGGCGTGGCCGGCCTGGATCAGCTCGTGGTAGAACATGGACGGTCCGACCAGCACCGCGGTGAGCACCACGATGATCAGCCCGACCAGCAGCACCGCGGCCTGGGCCAGCATCAACCGCACGGTCAACGGACTCCAGGACCAGGTCTGGGTGGAGGCGGTGGTGCTCATCGTCCGGTGCCCATCCGGTAGCCGATTCCACGAATGGTGTGGATGAACCGCGGATTGGCGGCCTCATCGCCGAGCTTCTTGCGGATCCTCCCGATGTGCACATCCACCAGATGCTCATCCCCGGTCCAGGAGGTGTCCCAGACCGTTTCCACCAGTTGTCGGCGGGAGAGCACTAACTGAGGGCGGGTAGCCAGAGCCGCCAGCAGATCGAACTCGATCCGCGTCAGCCCCACCGGTTCCCCGGCCAGGTAGACCTCACGGGCGGACTCATCCACCACCAGGTCCCCAATCACCAAGCCCGGCCTCTGAGCCTCCCGCCCCGCAGCCGTCTCCACGGTGGGGGTCCGGGCCCGGCGCAGCATGGCCTGGACTCGAGCTACCAGCTCGCGCGGGCTGAAGGGTTTGGTCACATAGTCATCGGCCCCTACCGACAGGCCCACAATTTTGTCGACCTCATCGTCACGGGCGGTGAGCATCAGCACATGGCAGTCCGAGAAAGTCCGCACCTGACGGCACACTTCGATCCCGTCGATGCCGGGCAACCCCAGGTCCAACACCAGCACATCCGGGGAGAACTCCCGCACCGCGGCCACGGCCTGGACCCCGTCGTGACGCACGGCGACCTCCAGCCCGGCTTTGCGCAGATACCCCTCGATCAATTGCGCCAGATCGACTTCGTCGTCGACCACCAGCACCCGCCCGGTCGCAGAGGAGGACATCAGATCCCCTTCATCAGATCAACGCGGGTCTTCCGCGCCGGAGCGCTGGGGTGTGGCTCACTCATCGTGTTCACGGTGCTCATCTTCCCGTACCAATACCCTTCCAGGTTGTCCTCAGACCCAGCGGGTCGCCGGTGCCGTAGAGGCCCCGCTACGGCACCGGGGTCCTCACGATGGGCACGTCTGGACATCTGCAGGAATTCTCCCACCGACGGATGTGTCCACCGCGCACCTTGAACACTGCCCGAGAATCTTCTGCCGCCCACATGGGCACCGCCGCGGGTGACGGTGCCCCCGCGGCTTGAAAGGATCCACTCACGCAGACCGTTTGCAGCGCCGTAGGCGAAGAGAAGCAGGTACACGTCATGGGCACCCAGGCAGGTGCTGCTGGATTGGTGCTCATGGATTGAGCATCGCTCCCGGCGGCGGGCGCTTCGTGGGGGAAGCGCTTCGCTAGGTACCTGACCGGGTGAGCCGATCCCCACCCGAGAGCACGGATTGACCGGCAGGGAAACAAGGAGGGCGCGCCCCTCTGCGAGGAGGGTCGGCGCGCCCTCAGTCGAGGAGCACTCCACCGCGCAGTCTGCGGTGCGTGCAGGGTGGTTGTCCCAACTCCTGATGTTGCCCTTGAGCGGGAGCAATTTCGCTCTGGATCCTTGCCCGATCCATCTTGGGAATACGCCAGGCTTGCCCCTCGATCATACTTCTCGTTCCAGCCGCCAAGCCAGGCATGTCCCCTCACCACTGGGCCAAGTGATGGTGCCCAGCACAGCCACCGCGGGGCCATCGCAAGGCCAGCATGCCGCGCTCCTGCAGTGAGTCACCGGGGCAGGTGTCAGCCGCCCCACCAAGGTAGTGAAAGACCGGGTGCGCGGAACCTGTCTGGCCGACCAGGAACCGCACACCCGGAGACTGTGTCGGTGCGGAATCAGCGCACGCGGATGTAGGTGGGTCCGGAACCCACGTTGACGCTGTCGACGACGGTGCTGCCGCCGTTCCAGCCGCCGTGGACGGCCTTGCCGCCACCGATGTACACGCCGATGTGGGCCGTGCCCATGCCGCCGTCGGCGTAGTAGACGAGGTCGCCGGGCTGCGCCTGGGCGGCGGAGACCTGCGTGCCGAGCGTGAAGTAATCAGCCGGCCAACCCCGGAAGGTGATGCCGGCGGCCCGCAGGGCGTTGTTCACCGCTGCGGTGCAGTCCTGTCCTACCCCGAGCTGGCCCATGGCCGCGGAAGCAATGGTGGCCCCCTTGCCGGAGGCGGAGCTCTGCGGGGCGACGGTGCGCTCGACCGCCGGCGCCGAGGCGGCAACCGGGGCCGGGGTGGGCTTCGGCGCCGAGGCGGCAACCGGGGCCGGGGTGGGCTTCGGCGCCGGGGCGGCAACCGGGGCCGGGATCGGCTTCGGGGTCTCGACGACGGGGGCGGTCTGAACCACCGGGGCGGGTGCCGGGGTGACGACGGGCTTCGGCGCAGGGGCGGCCTGGGCCGCGGGAGCCGCCTGGGCCACGGCGGGAGCTGCCTGGACCACAGAGGCCGCCTGCACGGCCGGCTGCGGGGCGACCACGGGCTTCGGGGCTTCGGCCTTGGGCTCCGCCTTCGCGGACTTCTGCTCGGTCTTGGTCACGTGGGCGACGGGCTCGAGGGACACGGTGGGAGCCGCGGCGGGAGTTGCTGCGGCGACGGCCGACAGCGGGGCGTCGGTAGCGGCGCCCTCCTGGGCCGGGGCGGCCTGCACGGAGACGGTGGTGGCCAGGGCCATGCCCGAGAAGGCCGCGACGGCGGCCACGGTGCGGGCCTTGCCGGTGAGCAGGGCGCCGATGCCGTTGGAGGAGTTCACGTCACGAGTCATGGGGGATTCAGGAGGCTTTCTGGAGGGCCGGGCAGATCTGCCGGAACGGTGCGGTGACAGTACGGATCACCCCGGGCAGGGGCGCGAGGTGTCACGGTGTTCCGGCAGTGCGGCGATCCGGATCAGGAGTACCGCGCACGGCGGATGAGTGGAGGAGAGGTGCGGTGTCCGTAAGGGACGAAAAGCTCGTGCGGAGAGGCTGGTCTCTCATGCGCAGCAGACGGAGTGCCCAGGGCCCTCCGCGACGACTGCGGTCGTTGCGGAGGGCGAGCCGGGTCAGCGGTAGGTGTAGTAGCCGTCCACCGGCATGGCGTCCACGGAGTGGACGAAGGTGCCCTGGGTGGGGTTGAGTGCCGAAATTATCTTGCCACCACCGATGTAGATCCCAATGTGCCCGCCGCCACGCATGGAGACCAGGTCCCCGGGCTGGGGGTTGGCGGTCGGGGTGGCTGCGGCGATCTGCTGGTAGCTGGTGCGGGGGATGTCAATGCCGTTCTGGGCGTAGACCCACTGGGTGAACCCGGAGCAGTCCCAGGCGCCGAAGGCAGTGCCACCCCAGACGTAGCCGGTGCCCTCGCCCTGCATGGCAGTGGCCACCAGGCCGGCGGAGGAGGAAACGGTCCCAAGGGGGGTGATGTCCGCGGACTGGCTCGACAGGCTCGCGGTGGTGGCGGTCTGCTCGGGCGCCGAGGCCTGGGACGCCGGGGTGGCCACGGGCTGGGCAGCGGCCGGAGCCTGGTAGGTATTGGCGGCGAAGTTGGCCGCCGAAGAAGCGACGGGCGCCCACGAGGTGGTGCTGGAGGCTACGGGGATCTCGGCGTAGGCCTGGGCCGGGGCGATGGAACCGATGAGTGCGGCACCGGCGGCGGCGGCGATCGTGGTGTTGCGCACCGCACTCGAGGTGGTCTCGGCGCGGTGGCGGGCAGCGTTGTGCTTGAAAAGCGACATGGGTGAGTTCCTCCCTTTGCCTACGAGGTGAGCTGTCGGATGCGGGTGGGAGACACCCGGCCGCCCCGGACGCATGCGTCCTGGGCGACTTAACCCCAAGGCCCCGGATCACCGGGACCGAAAATGGTTCCCCCGCTTCTGCCAAGCGATTTCTCTTCAGGAACCTCGGGCACCGGCAGAATTCGGCGATGTGCACGAGGGCGCCGACCGGATCGATCATCGGCACGCAGTGGACAGTAGCGCATCCATAACGAAAGTGTCACTTTTAGGTCACGGCCTGGATTCTTTCCTCGGTCGGGGCTGAGAAGCCGGGCTCCCGGGCCCGGGAAGGCGCGTTCGGGAAGAGTTGGGTTCGTCGCCCAGCTGAGCTCGTCACGCAGCTATTGGCGAATCAGGACCGGTCTGACTGGGCAAAATGGCATCATGGTGGCGATTTCGCTGGACACAGGCGACGACGGCAAGAGGCCTAGGGCTACGCATGACTTCCAGTGTTGCTGGGGAAAGCACCAAGGTGCCGTGAGGAAATTTTCGAGGTGGCTCACAGTTTGGGAAGGTGTCGGGGCGCTTTTTCGAGATGCACGGCGGGATTTCTTCACGAAATCTCTATATTCGGCCTACTTCGCCGAGGTGGGACCAGGCGCTGGGATGCCGCTGCACGCCACTGAGGTGTCCATCTTCATCAAATCTTCAAGATCCAGGGGCACGTCACACAGTAACGGCAGTCTACTGTCGGTTATGTGGCGGGCTGGCTCCGGCCGGTTCGTCTCCTGTTGAACCGACGAAGGAGCAAGCCATGACCCATCACGTGAGTTCGATGCTGGAGACCTACCCGAAGGACCTGGGAGACATTGACCAGCAGAAGTTGGCGGAGTGCATCGAGGCCTGTTTCGAGTGCGCTCAGACCTGTACCGCCTGCGCGGATGCCTGCCTGGCTGAGGACATGGTCGCGCAGTTGACTTCCTGCATCCGCAAGAACCTGGACTGCGCCGACATCTGCGCGACCACCGGCAACGTGCTTTCCCGTCAGACCGGCAACAACGCCGAGGTCACTCGGGCTGTCCTGGAGGCGTGCCGGGCCGCCTGCAAGGTCTGCGGCGACGAGTGCGAGCAGCACGCAGAGATGCATGAGCACTGCCGCGTGTGCGCCGAGGCGTGCCGCCGGTGCGAGCAGGCTTGCGCGGACCTGATCTCCTCCCTGGGCTGAGACGGGCCGAGCACTGACCTGACGCAGGAAAGGAAGAGGATGGGCGTGGAAGAACAGAGCGTGATCTCGGGCAAGCGGCGCCTCGGGCGGCGTGCTCCTGTCGCGGCCGCGTCGGCCGTTCTGGCTCTCGGGGCGGTGGCCGGCACAGGGGTGGCGACGGCGGCCCCGGCCTTCGCCGATGCCCCGGCCGGCAACGAGCAGACCGCCAGCTTCGAGGTGGAGTTCCTGAAGAGCATGATCGACCACCATTACATGGCGGTCGTGATGGCTCAGGAGTGCGTGGACAAGGCCGTGCATCCGGAGCTGGCCGCGATGTGCGAGGACATCATCACGGTCCAGAACCAGGAGATCGAGCAGATGCAGACCTGGCTGCAGGAGTGGTACGGGATCACCTATGAGCCCCAGCTGTCCACCGGTGACATGGCCTCGGTGCAACGGCTGGACCAGTTCACCGGTGCGGAGTACGAGATCCGGTTCATGCAGTCGATGATCCGCCACCACTGGGCGGCGGTCCGGGAGGCCGAGACCTGCCTGGACCGCGCCGAGCACCAGGACCTGCTGCAGCTGTGCCAGAACATCAAAACGGTCCAGCTGAGCGAGATCGAGCAGATGCAGACCTGGCTCGAGGAGTGGTACGACCGCCAGGGCGGCCGCCCCGCTTCCACCGCCTGATCGACCCGCTGACCGGCCGATGTCCATCTACGCCATCCGCCGGTAAAAGATGGGGCCTGCCCCGCGTGCACGAGCTGCACGAGGGCAGGTTCCGTCTTCCCCCCATACCACCTACTACCGCCTGGCGTTCATTTCACCGCGGTGCACTCATGGTCCCGGTGCCAGAACGTCCGCCATCCGCCGAGCCGATATCGATGGACCGGCTCATCGCCCGAGAGGGAACCTGCCATGCACCACATTTCATTAGGCCGCCGCACAGCGGCCGCCGCCTCCGCGGCCGCCGTGGCCACTGCGTTGCTGGGCGGAGCCGCTGCGCCGGCATCCGCCCACTGGGAGGCCGCCCCGGTGTCCTCCCACAGTCAGACGGAGATGCTCCAGCCGGGCCCGACGTCACCGACCGCCTACGAGTTCGGTGAGACCCTGGCCGGGCTGGAGGGCGAGGAACTGGAGATCACGTTCCTGGCCGAGATCATTCCGCACCACCGGGCCGCGATCGAGATGGCTCAGCTGGAGCTCGAGCGCGGGACCAGCCCGGACATCCGCACCCACGCGGAGAACATCATCGCCAATCAGCAGCACCAGATCGACCAGTTCACCCGGTGGCTCGATGAGTGGTACGGGCTGACCCCGGCCGAGGCCATGGCCCAGGCCCCGGCAGAAGCCCAGGAGGAGATGAAGATCCTGGAGGAGGAGACCCAGATGATGATCGAGGAGCTGTCGGCCGTTGAGGCCGGTGAGGACTTCGATGTCGCTTTCGTGCAGAAGATGATTCCACACCACAACAGCGGGATCATCGAGTTCCTGGAGCCGCAGTCGCGTGCCGTGCACCCGCAGCTGCGCGTGGCGGCCACCTCGGGGATCACCACCCAGCAGGCCCAGGTCGCGGACTTCCGCACCTGGCTCGCCGGCCGCGCCTGATCACCGAGCTGAAACGGCGCGATCGGTGGGGCCGCCCGTTAGGGTGGCCCCCACCGGTCAACGACAGACTTCCATGTTCCGACCGCGCGAAAGGGGAGACCGTCGTGTACTCCGGGATCGTGGCCATGGCCCTGGTGGCGCTGTCGGTCGTCGTTCTCCTCTACGCGCTGCACCGCACAGCCGTGATCACGGCCGACCCGCTGACGGTTCTGCCCGCTCAGTCCGGGTGGATGCCGCAGGAGCACGCGCTGTCCCGGTTTCACGCCCGCTGGTACCTCGCCTCGATCGTGTTCCTGGCCTTCGACGTCGAGATGCTCTTCATGTATCCGTGGGCGGTGGTCGTGATCGAGAAGGGGATCTCCGCGGTGGTGGAGATGTTCCTGTTCCTGGGGGCCCTGCTCGTCGCCGTGGTTTGGGCCTGGCGTGAGGGAGCCTTCCGATGGGCCTGAGCGGTGCTCTCGCCCGGCTCGCGGTCCGGGCCGCCCAGGTCCTCGTCGTCGAGGTCCCCGGGCACTGGGCTACCCGCATGGAGCTCGAGCACCAGGCGCTCCGCCGCGGGTGGCGGCCGGCCTGGACACCAGCGGACGCGGACGTCCTGGCGGTGTGCGGTGCCCCTGGCCCCGAGCTCTCGGAGCTCGTGGACCGGATCTGGGAGCAGATGCCCGGCCCCCGAGTCCGCGCCGACATCACCTCGCCCGCAGCCGTGGGACCCGCCCTCGACGACGCCGCAGCCCTCCTTCTCGATACCACCCATCACCGGAAGGACGCCCAGGAGCGCGCGCAGGAGCCCGAGATTCCCGAGGACGCGGATCATGGGGGCCACGGCGAGATGGGCCACGGCGAGATGGGCCACGGCGAGATGGGCCACGGCGAGATGGGCCACGGCGAGATGG
>NZ_CANMRA010000054.1 GCF_947500125.1 uncultured Kocuria sp.
GCCCGAGACTGACTGCCCCGCCCCAAAGCGGTCATTTAGCTCTGTCAGAACACCGCCAGTTATCACTGCGGTTCACATGCGGGAGCAAAAAAGTCGGACGAGACGTCTCGCATCCCTTGGGATGTAAGACCGGCTCAATTCAGAGTCCCGGGGCATCCTGGCCGCGGACTATGTCCAGGCTGGCTTCCCGTGCCCAGGCGTTCCACTGCTCAGCCGCACGGACGGCGTCCTCCCGGCGCCAGTAGAAACCGTCCAGGGACAAGACGATTTCCCACCCGCCGGTGCCGTCGGCGTTCGGTTGGGTCTGGACCGCCCGCAATGTGTGCGGGATCGGCCCCTTGGCAAGGAAATCGGCGGCAGCGTCGGAGCTCATGGGTCCACCGTAGGACAGGTCACTAAACGCACGAGGATCGGGACAACCATGACTTCTGCACTGTTCCGCAACCGTGTGCTGGCAGGTTGAACGCCCTCAACCGTCAGTGACAGTCGATTCTTACAACCCCCGCGCAGTACACCCGTGACAGCCCGCTCGCACGCTTGGAGCTGCCCCTTCTCCCTTGTGCAAAAAGATCGCTATTTCACATGTGGTGTTGGGCACGAAAGCTGGCAGAAGCACCCGCGGACACCCTGGATCCGCCACGATGGGTACTGACGGATCAACCGTCCACGGCCCACGAAAGGCGACACCGCCATGACCTCCACCGACAACGCAGGACCCATCCCCCAGCAGATTGCCTCACTCGGGGAACTGGTGGTCGGCGATCATGTCGAAGCGTGGGTGGGATCGGTGTCGCACTGCTCGGGGACCGTGGAGACCATTGCCGCTGATCTAGGAGTCCTGTGGATTCGCGAGGACCGGATAGGCGCCCGCCGGCTACTCGATATCCGCGAACACCACATACATCACCGCAGCCCCCACCCCACCGGATCTAGCCTCAGAATTGGGGACAACATGAAAAGTGACCTTCCTGCTCCCGGACGATACTGTTGATGCATCACGAAGGGTGACCAGCCGGGGGGCTGGGACGCTCGACGTGGATCATGCTCAAGCGAGCAGCCGGGGGGCTGAACCGCCGGGCATCGATCAGATGACCGCCGCCCTGGTGGGTAGAGGACCTGTGATCTTCAGGTCAGTCGTCGGGGGGCGACTCTTCTTCCCCACCAGGGGCGGCGGTCCATCACTTCCCTGACGCACCAACCCCGACCTTGCGCGGGCGCTCTGGAACAACCCTCATGCTCTCCTGCGGTAGACGCGGTGGCCATCACCAACGGGGCCCACGATCACTGCCGGGACGGCAGGAGTATCAGCGGGGACTGCCCAGCACCACCATGAGGCCCCCTGAGGTGAGCGGAGCCCATCGCCTAGAGGTGGAGGAGGATCTCGTGAACCAGCCCAACACCGACCTCACCCAAACAGGATCGATCCTGGCTCCACCTGCCCGCGCGGCCATCTTCACAGCACTGCGCCCGGCGCTGGAAGCCCTATTCGTCGATGCCGGCAACGATTCGCAACTCAGCGCAGAGGCCCGCCGCATCCTGCGGGCCCTGGTCCGCACCCGACCCGAGAACACACTGGCCCTGGCCGATCTCGCCGCCCGCGGGTCCACCCCCAAAACCCGTGTCCCGGCCGCCCTCCACGAACTGGAGGCCCACGGTTACCTCCACCGCCTCACCAATATCGCTCCACACCTCACGACAGCGCTCCCCACGCCAACCCCGGCAGTGCCCGCCGGGACCTCGACGGCGATTACGACGAAATCCAGGTAAAGACGGCTGTCGCCGCCATCACACCTGCTACCTGTACAGCGGAAGCGATCACGTAGAGAACCGCGGCGCCTGACTCAACCGGGACTGCCCCGGGTTTGCTTGACTCCTGACTTGTGAGGATCCGTCCTCACGGTGAGGATGATCCCGTGCCCAAGCCCTACCCCGAGGAGTTCCGCCGCGACGTGGTGGCGGTGGCCCGCAAGCATGAGGCTCCGCTGTCCCAGATCGCCCGCGACTTCGGGATCTCAGAAGCCACCCTGCACAACTGGCTGCGCAAGGCCGACGTCGACGACGGCGTCCGCCCCGGCGTCACCACGGCCGAGGCAGAGGAGCTACGGGCGCTGAAGCGGCGCAACCGGCTGCTCGAGCAGGAGAACGAGATCCTGCGCCGGGCTGCGGCGTTCTTCGCTCGGGAGCTGCCCCCAAAATGATGTTTCCGCTGGTCCTCGACCTGGCCGCCGACGGGATTCCCGTCGCGGTGACCTGCCGGATACTGGGCTTCTCCAAGCAGGCCTTCTACCAGTGGAAGGCCAACCCCGTCACCGATCGCGACTGGGATGATGCGCACCTGGTCGACGCCGCGATGGCCATCCACGCCGACGACCCGGCCTTTGGCTACCGCTTCATTGCCGACGAATTGCCCGACCACGGCATCCATGCCGGGGAGAACCGCGTGCAGCGTCTGTGCTCGGCCCAGCGGCTCTTCAGCGTCCACTCCAAGAAGCGCGGGCTCAACCGCAAACCCGGTCCACCGGTGCACGACGACCTGGTGGAGCGCGACTTCACCGCCACCGCCGCGAACCAACTGTGGCTCACGGATCTGACGGAGCATCGCACCGATGAGGGCAAGCTCTACCTCTGCGCGATCAAGGACGTCTACTCCAACCGGATCGTCGGGTACTCCATCGACTCCCGGATGAAGGCGTCCTTGGCGGTCACGGCTCTGCGGAGCGCGGTGGCCCGCCGCGGGACGGTGGCCGGTTGCGTGGTCCACAGCGACCGCGGTAGTCAATTTCGAGCCCGGAAATTCGTGCACGAGCTGGCCCGTCACGACTTGGTCGGGTCGATGGGCAGGGTCGGGGCGTGCGCGGACAACGCCGCTATGGAGTCGTTCTTCGCCCTGCTGCAGAAGAACGTCCTGGACCGGCAGCGCTGGTCTACCCGGGATGAGCTGCGCCTGGCGATCGTGACCTGGATCGAAAAGTCCTATCACCGCCGGCGCCGGCAACGCCGTCTGGGTCGCCTCACGCCGGTCGAGTTTGAGACCATCAATCACGGCCTCAAAGCCGCCTGAAACCTATCAACCCCGAGAGTCAACGGAAGTCGGGGCAGTCCCACCCGCGTCGCACCAGGCGCAGCTCCGCCGCACGATACCTAGACCCGTAGGCACTTTTGTCGCACAAGTCAGGACGGGACCTCATCGCAACGCACTGGAACCAACAGTAAAGGTGTCGCGCTGAGGCATGCCCCAATGCAACACGGGAGCGTTGAGGCGGTATTCGCTGTAGCCGATGTGGATGCACGCCTGGACGAACACCGTCCGCGCGTCGAACACAGAATTGGATTGCTAGCCTCTAGTAGTCCCAAAATTTTTTCGTGGACACCACAGGATCGACCATAGACTCAATTCATCCCAACGGACGGAGATTACATGGGACGACGCACCCTCACGGCAACTCGCCTTGCTTTCCACCAAAAGCGTGCCCGTAATGCTAATCACTACCCACCAGTAGATTTACTGGGAACGGATTTGATCGATCACTTCGAGTCTTGGTGCGAATCCCTCACTGCGGACATGGCAAAGGACGACAAGCGACAACGGTGGATGAAAGTCACCGATGTCCAGCGGTATGCGTCGCGGGTGGTTGTCGTGGAAGCCGAGGTTGGAGCGTTCGGGGAAGCAGGTGGCCTCGTGAACACGATTACGGGGGAAGCTTCGGGGAGCGTAACGGAGGATGACGCGCCGACCGGACCAGTTCGAGCCGCCCTAATGGTTCCGCCTGAGGGTCTATCCGCGTACATGTTCTTTGAAGAGTCTTCTCGCGGGTCAACCCGTCGACTTCTTGACCTATTTCAAAAATACTTTCGTGAAAGCATGCCTGCAATCACGATGGATACGCTAACAATTGTTGAAGGCGAAACATGGTCCGAGGAAGCCAAACTCAAAGAGGTCGAAGTTCGGGTTCGGCAGAAGTCGCCTGATAGGGCGGACCCCATCGCCGAAGAGCCTGGCTCGATATCCCACATCGCTCGGCCGCCTCGTAGGAAACGCTTTTCCAATCGCATGTACGCCAATTTGAAGAATGATCGAAACCTGGCCGCCACAGTGGTTGGGATCCCACGCCTTCCAAACCAGTCGGAGGTGTATGTGACCATGGAACGTGACGGCCGAACTAAGAAATTCGCTGTTGAGGGAGATCCGGGCGCACCTTCGCTGAGGCTTGTCTTAAACGATGCCGACGAGCCGACAATTGAGATTAAAAAGCTCGTGGATGTCTGCGTGGAACAGGTGTCCGACCTCCTCGAACGTGAGGATGCCATCTGGCATCCCGAGTGGAATAACCCGGAGAGGCAATAAGGTGGGAAAATCCTCACTGCTTGCTATTCCCGCAGATCACTTCGCCACGCTCTACGATAACCGCACTGGCAAGCTCAACCCTTTGGATATTGCCCACCACATCGGCACACCCGCGCTCATAGGCACGGCCTGCTGGTTCTACAAAGTGAATTTGGCCGATGCGACGGGCGCTATCTCGGGAGTATCAATCGTCGCTGGCCTACTGTTCAGCATGGCTGTTTTCCTTTTCCAACTCCGTACAAGCCTTCCAAAAACACCGACAGCAGACGGGTTGGGAAGGTCTTACGATACCAAAAGGACAGAGAGCTTAGCCGAGCAAGCTGGAAACAAGCGCATATCGACCTCTGAACGAGACCTGATTGATGAATGCTTCTCCAACGTGCTGTGGGCGATCCTTATTGGGCTTTTCCTCGCTATCTATCTGATTATCGGCGGCGCAGCAAAGTGGTTCACTCATCCGAACACAGGATCTATATTCACGGGCATCGCAATTGCGATCAGCGCCCATTTTCTCCTCACGATCGCAATGTGCCTCAAGCGCCTCCGACGTGCCTACGAGACCATCGGTTGCGGTATGCCCTGATCGGATATGAGACCCAACCGAATAAGCACATCTAGTTGTGCAGATACTCGTAACACGTAGGTAAGCAGGCACTGTTCGTTTTTATGCGAGCAGTGGACCATTCATGGAACCGGCAGCCCACTCAATTTGGAAGCCTGCTATAGAAGCCCAACGAGCTCATCGAGCTTGGCGAGCAATCGGTCTGCTTTATCGGGTGCTATCTTCCGATCCCGACGTTTCAGTTGCCGTTGGAGCTGGGCGATGATGTCCTCTGCTGAAGCGGTGTCGCTGTTGAGCTTGAGAAAGCTAAACCACGCATCGACAGGGATTCCCAGTACCTCGTGCAGTCTCGTGCGCTCTAAGAAGTCGTCCATGAGGGGCCTGCATCGAGGGAGCCGGCCATAATTGTTGCCGCCGTCATAATCGGGGACGGCGAGGACATGCTCGGCCTTGGTGGGATATGGGGAGGCATTGGGTGGGTGATGAATGGCTCGTGAGTGAGACGCATCCTTGACTTCACGGATGTGCTCCCACCAGTAGTCTCGCCATTCGGCAGCATATCGTGCGCTTTCAATCCACGGTTCAACCACCCGCGCTTCGCCAGCGACCGCGTTGGAAAGGTGCCATGGGACCACGCACACCATGTCATGAGAAGAGCATGCGCCGGGGGTGACCTGATAGCGCAGGCTGGGCACGCCCTCTTTGGCGAACAGAAACCATCCTTTGAGTTCAATGCCGAGAGCGATATCGGGTTTGCCCATATCCCTGCGGACCAGGCGCACATCGGGGAACGCTTGGTTGGACCGCTCGAAACGGTAACCCAACCACTCGTCGTCAGGATCCCAGATTTCACGAAGACGGTTCAGGGTTCGAACTACCTCGACCTCAATGCCAGCCCCCAACAAGGTATTGAGATTGAACAAGTCCGCTGCGTTGATCCCCGAGATAGGACTCTCGAAAGTGAAATATCCGGGCAGAGCAAGGAGAGCACTTTGGACTCGATCCCTTAACACAGTGTGCCTGCCCTTGGGATCGAGGGTGGGCCGAACGGGCGGCGACGGCAGGTTTGAAGCCTGGTGAGTGTCATCCATCAAGAGGCATCGTTTCGTTAGCCGGCTCCAGCTCATCCTTCAGCCGAGCTACTGCCTCGGTGTAGAAGTCGGGAGCGATTTCGGCACTATAGCTGCGTCGTTCGTTTCGGGCTGCTGCCAGGGCGCCGGTGCAGAGTCCGCCGAAAGGTTCCCAGATGACGTCACCAGGGTCGCTTGTGCTCAGCACGTTGCGCTCCATGAGCGAAAGAGGCTTCTGGTTCGTGTGGAGGGCTTTCGTGCGGCCCTTTTTCAGCCGCTCTGTGCCTCGGACGGCGTTCTCCCGCCACACGTTTGTGACTCCGTGCGCGTGATGCCACTTTGCGCGCATACGCGACCACTGCTCAGCCGTCAGCGGGGTGGTGCCATCCAGACTAAAGTACGGGCGCGTTGTCGGTGCGCCGTGCTCCTCGGCATACCGCGCCAGCATGTCCATCATGGGGGCAGGCGGGAAATACCAGAGATGATCCTGAGTGAAGTACTTGCGGGTAGCGGCATTGCGCACACCGCACGCTTCGTTGGTCTTGTAGAGGGGCAACCCGGAACGTAGCCATTCTGCACGGAGCCATTGCCGCATAGATAAGGGCTCCCCTTCCTCATTCTCAAACTCGACTCGACGGACGTATCGAGCACAGACCTCGGTAACGATTGGGAATCCCCGGATGGTCTGGCCGTTTACATTGCCGGCGACATGGGCGACGCCCTTGTCCCAGATATTGAGTCCTTTGTACTCCCAGCCGTGCAGATCGAGCACAGGGTGCACCATTGCCCACCCAACCTCCGTGCCCCAAAACCACAGTGTGGTTTCCGGCAGAGCGCGCTGGGACCACTCGGCTACGTGAGGGGCATACCAAGCGGGAAGCTCGCGCGGGGTGTGAGGGTCGCCAGGGAAGCCGCCGACGCCGTACGGACCATCAGCGATGATGGTTGTGGGCGAGGGCCAGTCGGCGTAACGAGTCAGGGCGTTGCCGAGGTCCACGGTGGCGAGGCCGATAGTCTCCGTCTGCACTGGGGCTCGCACAGCTACTGTCGCTCCCGTTGGAGGCGTAGCGGACTCAGTGTCTGCCGCCATGCGGAGGTGGGATGCACGTTTCGAGGTCACGCTGAATACCGTACCAATGCGCTAGCGCTGGTCTCCGGCGTTTGCCGAGGTCAGACGTATGGGTGTCGCTCCGATCACAGGAAGATCCTGCACGCTCAAACACAAACGAACGGCCAGGCCCACGCGACCGATACGCGGATGCTTGGGAGCGAGTCGGAAACGGGCCAAGGGTTCACGGATGACATCGCTCCTTCCTCCCCGTGTCAGTTCTCGCGGCGGACGTGCAGAAGGACGTACCCCTCGGGGATGGTGTCCAGCAGTTTCTCGCGGGCATCGGTGTAGTCCGTGCCTTCTGCTTCGATTTCTTGGGTGGCGTCGGGACGAATGGTGCCGATGATCTTCATACGCGTGTCCTCGTGCGGGCTTTTAGTTATGGGCGGTGAACTGGGTGGCTTCGACGGCTTGGAGGTGCAGCCGATCGGCGGTGGCCGCCGCTTGGCGGGCGGGGTCTCCGTCGTCGGGGTCCTCGTGTTCTTGGGTGGCTTCTTCTGCGGCGTGCATCTGGTCGTCGTGGTAGCCGGCCAGGGCCTCGGTGAGCAGATGGTATGTGCTCGGCTCCAGGGTGATGCTGACGTGGCCGGCACTATGGGCGGCTTCGATGGTGCGGCGCAGCTCCTCGGCGTGCAGGACCTCGTGCAGCAGGGTCATGCGGTCCTCGGTGGTGGGGGCGAACTGTGCTTGACGGGTGAGGAGCTCCTGATGGGCCGCGTGCTGCTCTAGGGCCTCGGTCAGCACCTCGTAGGTGGTGGAGTCCAGCTGATACGTGAGAGTGGGCTCGATGCTCATGGTGTTCCCTTCGACGGGCGTGGCCCCGCTAGGAGTCAGGGGCGGGGCGTTCGGATGATGAGCTGGGAGACGCGCTGCTGGCCGATCCCCAGTAGTGCGGCGATCGCTTTCTGGCTCATGCCGTTCCTGCTCAGGGCCGTGACGGCTTCTCGGGCGTCCTGGGCCGCTTCTTCGGTGAGCTTGCGCGCCTGTTCGGCTTTGTCCTGAGACTGCTTCCAGCTGTTCAGGGCGGCGGCTTGGGCGTCGGTGAGTTCTTGGCTCATTCAGGAGGTCCTTTCGGGAGGGCGCGGGAGCCGGCGGGGTCGGTAATCCCAGCGTAGGCCGGGGTCGGACCCTGGCCGGTTGGGTCTAGGCCGGGGTGATGTAGAGAACGACGTCGGCGGAGTGGGTGTCGTCGGCGGCCACGAGCACGGTCCAGCGGGCCGGCCCGAGGTGGCCGGTGTGGATTGTCCAGGTGGTGCCCACGCTCAGCCGGTGGTGTTTGCTGATTAGCGCCTCCAGGGTGGCGCTGAGGGCTTCCATGACTGCCGCGGTGCCTTGGGTGGGCTTCTGGTGGTCGGAGAGGGCACATGCGCGGTCGTGGGCGTCTGCGGCCATGACGACGCGGAACCCTGGACGCACTCCGGCAGCTTGGGCCGCTGCGGTGACCTCGACCGGGGCGCATGTGGCGGGGGTGTAGGTGATGGACATGGCAGGGGTCCTTTCTGGGGGCTGGGGTGGCCTCGGGTGCCGGCGGGTGGGGGCGTGTATCCCGGAGGGATGCTGCTGCCGGCGACGGGAGGGGCGGTCCGCTGGTGCTGGCGGGCCGCCCCTCTGGTGTTCAGGTGCTCAGCGTCCGGGCCAGGCCCATCAGCTTGTCGGGGCGGTATCCGCTCCAGTGGTCCACCACGGCGCCGTGGTCGTCCTCGATCACAGTCACCGGGGCGCGTTGGTGGCCAAGGTTTTTCACGTAGTCCAGGGACGCCGGGACGGTGGCCAGGCTGACCGGCGCGTAGGGGATGCGCTTACGGTCCATCGCTTGGGCGGCAGCGGTGCAGTCGGTGCAGTGGGGGGCGGTGTAGAGGGTCACGGTAGCCATCGGGGGCCTCCTGCTCGGTGGTAGGGGGAAAGTGCCGGGGGAGGGCGGGGGCCCTCCCCCGGCACGGGGTCGGATGCTCAGGTGGTGGGCTCGGTCTCCTCGTCGGCCTCGATGGGGTCCAGGGCTTCGGTGAGGGTGTGCGTAGCGCGCAGGACGTTTGCGGCGGTGGCCTTGATGGTCTCGGGGTCGGTCTTGCTCCACCCGGCGACGTAGCCCACGGAGTAGGCGGCGGTGTCCAGGCCGAAAATTCCGGCGACGATGTAGGCCACGGACTCGGCCTCGGTCTCCTTGATGCCACGGTGGGCGATGTATTCGGCGTGGTCCTCATCGGCGTGCAGGAGGACGTGTGCGGCCTCGTGGATCGCGGTCTTGGCGGCCTGGGCGTCGGAAACGTTGGCCTCCACGACGACGCGGCGGGTGCCGTCGGTGGTGGTGTAGCCGTTGGTCTCCCCCGGGATGGGCTCGCGGGTGACGGTCCAGCCGATGCCCTCCAGGTAGGCGGCGGTGCGGGCGTACAGGTCAGCGTCGTCGGCACCCTCCAGGCGGCGGGCCGGGTGAGCCGGGGCCGCCACACCTTCAATGGGGTCGGTCTGGGAAATGTCGAACACGGAGAGGATCGGGAAAATGGTGATCTTCTTCTCCTCGTCCTCTCCGGTCTGCTCGTTCTTCTCGGTGACCTTCTTGGAGCTGTAGCCAAAAATCTTGATGGACTTCTCACCCTTGCGCACCTGGCGGCCCTTGGCCTGCCACTGGCGGAAGCCGGCGACCTGGGTCGCGTGCGGGCACTGGGCGGTGATCAGCAGGACGTTGTTGATGCTGAAATTGTGGAAGCTGGCGGCGTAGTCCAGGAACTTCTGCCACTCCCCCGAGGTCGCCAGAGCCTCGACCTGGTTGGTCAGCTTCTCGTGCAGAGCCTTTGCCTCGGCCTGGCGCTGTTCGGCGGTCTTGCGGGTCTTGGTCTTGGTGGTCATTGGTTTTCCCTTTCCTTGGTGGCCTTTCTTATAGTTCTATACTAGTCCCCCCGCGTAAATGTGGCAAGTCTTTTTCCTGGTTTTACTGGTATTTTGGTGGCGCGCGGCCGGTATTTATTTGACTTTTAGGCGCGGGGCGCCCCGCGCCCCAGGGTGCGCGCTGGGGGCCCCTTTGGCGCCTTGGGACGGGGGTGTGCTGGGTGTGGGCCCTGAGCCTTTTCGGGGGTCTCCACGCGCCGCCAGTAGCTCGGTACGCGGCCCCGGCCGGGCAGCTCATCCCGTCGCCTGTCCTTGGAAGAAAGAACCCGGCCCACTGCCGCTGGTGCAGCCGGAGAACCGTAGGCCGGCGACCATGGGAAACTTCCCGATGCCCTTTCGGTGGCGGCCGCGAATGGACGAAGGCCGACCCGTGGCCACTCGGGTCGGCCTTCGTTTAGGTCTCTCTTATGTGTCATCGTGCCTTTGTGACAAATAGGCACAGTGACATATAGGCATGATGACGCAAGTTGCTCACTGACTGCGTGGACGTCCTGGGCTGAGCACTCCGGGTCCGGTGAACTCCTCGACGTCGTACTTGGTGTGCAGGTCATCGAGGGAAGTGGCGAGCAGTCCGGTGATCCAGTCGGACCAGGAAATGCCGGGGCCGGCGTCGACGACGTAGGCCCGTTTCAGCTCGGTGAGCAGAGGTTTCGGCGCTGTCACCCGGAGACGGTCGCGCTGCTCGGCGGTTGCTGTGGACTGCGGCGGCGTTTCGGGTTGGGGTGCAGGTTCCGGCGTCGGCACGGGCGCCTGCTGCTGCGGTGCCGTGGGCGCGATAGGGTCCGCACCGCTGCGACGGCGCCGGGAGGCTTTGGGGGCGTGCTGGGTCGGCATCGGTAAATCTCCTAGGCGGTGAGGGTCCGGTAGTGACGGTCATAGAGCTCTGCGATCGGCTTGGCGTCAGCACCCATTTGACTCAGGGACACTCCGGCTTGAATGGCCCGGCTGATAATGACGCGCTGCGGCACCGGAGGGTCCAGCACTAGGTCCCCGAATTGTTCGGCCAGGGATAGCCTCCAGTGCCGGTCTTCAATGACGTTGGATCGCCATTTATTGACCAGCACCGCAGAAAGTGTCACGGGCACGTGGTAATGCTGGCGGACCCGGGCCACGCTTTCCTCGATTTCCACGAGTGCATCAGCAGAGAAAAGGGTGGGCTCGGTAACGGCCAGGACCCGATCGGCGGCTGCCAGTGCAGCCAGGGTGAGGGCTCCGATATTGGGCGGGCAGTCGATGAGCACGACGTCATATCCGGCGGTGACCTCGCTGGCCTGAATGGCCTCGTGCAGCAGTTTCACCCTGGCGGGGGTGCGCGGATTCTGGGTGAGGTCCCGTTCGACGGCAGCAAGATCCCGATCCACGGTGGGAGCCAGGTCGAGCCCGGACCATGCGGTGGACACGATGACGTCGGCAAGTGGAACGGGCCCGTCTTCGGTGAGCACGTCGGCGGTGATGGGCTGGCCTTCGGGTATCTCCTGGTCATAGAGAGTCCGTGTGAGGTTGCCCTGGGGGTCTAGGTCGATAGCGAGGACTCGGGCGCCGGCACGGCTGCCGGCGTGGGCGAGGTTGGCGGTAGTCGTTGTCTTACCGACTCCACCCTTTTGCTGAGCTACTGCGATGGTGAGCGGAGGAGCCACGCCAGAGCCACCTTTCCAGTTGTGCCTTTATGACCTATAGGCATGGTGCCTATGTGCCCTTTCCCTTCCCACCTTATGTCATCGTGCCTTTATGGCATATAGGCACGGGGGTACGGACCGTATCCACGGTGGCGCGGTCGGTCATGGGTGCTCAGCTGACCGTGCGCAGCTCTGCCCAGTCGGTGGTGTAGCTAGGAGAAAGGTCGGCCTGCCGATTGCGCCACGGGGCAGGGGAGTCGGTCCCGAGTCGGGTCAAGCCCCCTGGAGTGGTGTAGCGATCCTTCGTGTGGGGGTCAGGCTGTGAGGGCGGTCAGGGGGTCGGTGGTC
>NZ_CANMRA010000055.1 GCF_947500125.1 uncultured Kocuria sp.
GGCCGCGGCGTCCTCCTCGTGCCGGGCGCGGGCCCGGTCGGCGGCGCCGGCCGCGTCCTGGGCCGCGAGCGCCAGGCTGTCGGCCTCGGTGCCGGCCTGCACCCGGCGCAGCCCGGCGTCCGCGTGGGTGGCGTGCAGGCGGGCGAGCTCGTTCTCGGCCGCCTCCACCCGGGAACGGGCCGCCGCGACCGCGCCGGTGAGCCGCGCCGTGCCCTCCCGCCGGTCGGCGGCCGCGCGGAGCAGGCCGGTGACCACGCCGTCCTGGTCCCGTGCCGCGGCCTCCGCGTCCTCGCGCTCCTGGATGGCCTCGGCGAGGGCGTCGACGGCGTCCTCGACCTGCTCGAGGAGCCGCTGCTGCTCCTCGCGGGTGCGGGCCGCCTGGGCGTCGAGCCGGTCGGGGTCCCGTCCCGGCTCCGCCGGCTCGGCGGTGGCGCCGAGCAGCCGGCGCCGTTCGGCGGCGAGGGAGGCGAGGGAGCGGTAGCGCTCCTGCACGGCGGTGAGCTGGTACCACGTGTCCCGCGCGGCGTTGAGGGCGGGGGTCGCCTGGGCGGCGCGGGCCTCGACGTCGGACTGACGGGCGCGGCCGGCGTCGAGGGCCTGCTCGGCCTCGGCGCGCTCGGCCCGCAGCCGGCGCTCGACGTCCTCGTCGACGGCGAGGCTCGTTCGGGCCTGCACGAGGTCGTCGGCCAGCAGCCGGGCCCTGGCGTCGCGGACGTCGTGCTGGATCCGCTGTGCCCGGCGGGCCGTCCTGGCCTGCCGGCCCAGCGGGGTGAGCTGGCGGCGGATCTCGGCGGTGAGGTCCTCGAGCCGGTCGAGATTGGCCTGCATCGCCTCGAGCTTGCGCAGGGTCCGCTCCTTGCGGCGGCGGTGCTTGAGGATGCCCGAGGCCTCCTCGACGAATCCCCGGCGCTCCTCCGGGGTGGCGTGCAGGATGCGGTCGAGCTGGCCCTGGCCCACGATGACGTGCATCTCGCGGCCGAGCCCCGAGTCGGAGAGCAGCTCCTGGATGTCGAGCAGCCGGCACGGGCGGCCGTTGATCGCGTACTCGGAGCCCCCCGAGCGGAACAGCGTGCGCGAGATCGTCACCTCGGCGTACTCGATGGGCAGCGCGCCGTCGGCGTTGTCGATGGTCAGCGACACGTGGGCGCGCCCGAGGGGGGCCCGGCCGGCGGTGCCGGCGAAGATGACGTCCTCCATCTTCCCGCCGCGCAGGGACTTCGCGCCCTGCTCCCCCATCACCCACGCCAGGGCGTCGACCACGTTGGACTTGCCCGAGCCGTTGGGGCCGACGACGGCGGTGACCCCGGGCTCGAACTCGAAGGTGGTGGCCGAGGCGAAGGACTTGAACCCCCGCACGGTCAGGGTCTTCAGGTGCACGGGTGTCCGGTCTCCTGGGGTGGGCGTGTCGGGGGTCGCCCCCACTGTACTCGGGCGCCCGGACGGCGCCGCGGCGACGAGGGCGGCGCTCGCGGCGGCGAGGGACGGTCGGCGCGCAGGAGAGCTGCGCGGGACGGGCGCGCGGAACAGGTGCGTGCGGGAGTCGCGCGGGAGACTTCTGCGGAGAGGATGATCAGCCTACAGAGAAACGACCCGGCCCGGGCCGCCGCCGCGGAACCGGCCGGTAGACTGACCGCGACCAGCACGACCTGCCCTCCCCGCGACCGCGCCCTCCGTGGGCGGGCCGGGGCGTCGGCGAGACCCTAACGAAAGCCAGAGACCTTGACCGGTAATTCCTCGATCCGTCACCGCAACGCCGCCCTCCTGGCCATCACCAAGGTCGAGGCCGACGTGGTTGTGCCCTCGTCCCACGCCGACGAGGTCCTGGCGGACACC
Organism: uncultured Kocuria sp.; assembly: GCF_947500125.1. GTDB lineage: Bacteria > Actinomycetota > Actinomycetes > Actinomycetales > Micrococcaceae > Kocuria. The sequence goes on from NZ_CANMRA010000055.1 coordinate 1,834, forward strand.
TTCGCGCGGCTGAAGATGCCGAAGGGCCTGCTGGAGCGGCTCGCGGGCGTCAACGAGCGGCGCGTCTGGGCCCCCGGGCGCCACTTCACCGACGGCGCCGTGGAGGCGGGCGAGGCGGCCCTCGCCCGCGCGGGCGTGCGCCCCGACCAGGTGGGACTGCTGATCAACGCCTCGGTGACCCGCGACGGCTACGAGCCGGCGGTCTCGGTGTCCGTCCACCACCGGCTCGGCCTGGCCCCCTCCGCCCTGAACTTCGACGTCACCAACGCGTGCCTGGGCTTCGTCAACGGGCTCACGATCGCCTCCACGATGATCGACTCGGGCGCGATCGACTACGCCGTCGTCGTCGCCGGCGAGGACCCGACCCCCTGGCACCGCGAGACCTACGAGCGCCTGCAGGGCCCGGACGTGACCCGGGCGGACGTGGTGCGCGAGTTCGCCACCCTGACCCTCGGCTGCGGCGCGGCCGCCGCCGTGGTCGGCCCCGCCGACCGGCACCCCGAGGGCCACCGCATCGCGGGCTCCGTGACCCGGTCCGCGACCGAGCACCACGGGCTGTGCATCGGCGGCTTCGACGGCATGTACACCGACGCCACGGGGCTGCTCAAGTACGGTGTGGGGCTGCTCGCGGACGCGTGGCACGACGCGCACGAGGACGGCTGGGACTGGGCGGAGATGGACCGCTACATCGGCCACCAGGTCTCCATGTCCCACACCAACAAGCTGTTCCAGGACGTCGGGATCGACCCGGAGAAGTTCCCGCTGACCTTCCCGTTCTGGGGCAACGTCGCGGCCGCCGCGCTGCCCATGACCCTCGCCCTGGAGGCCGAGCGGCTCCAGCCCGACGAGCGCGTGCTGCTGCTCGGCGTGGGCTCCGGGCTCAACGCGACCTACATGGAGATCGACTGGTGACCCGCGGACGCTGACGCCGCGCCCCGCACGAGACGCCCCCGCACGAGACGCACCCTCGAGGAGCCCCACGACCATGGCACGCACACGACCGTCCACGACCTCGCAGACCGGAGGGCCGGACGCGGCACGGCTGCCCATGACGGAGGTCCCCCTGCCCGGGGTGGACCCGGAGTGGTCCCGCACGGTCACGGTCGCCTCGACCGCCCCCGTGGAGCCCGTCCCCGGCCGACGGCGCCGCTGGCACGTCCTCGACAACGCGGCCTCCCTGGAGGCCGCCGGGCTCACGCCGCGGGGCACGGTCCTGGCCGTGCACGGCAACCCCACGTGGTCCTACCTGTGGCGCGACGTGCTGGCCGCCGGGACCGACCCCGCGAACCCCTGGCGGGTCGTGGCCGTGGACCAGCTCGACATGGGGTTCTCGGAGCGGACCGGGCTCTTCCGCCGCCTCGACGACCGGGTCCGCGACCTGGGCGACCTCACGGCCGAGCTGGGCCTGGACGCGAGCACCGGTCCTGTGGTGACCCTCGCCCACGACTGGGGCGGGCTCGTCTCCTCCGGCTGGGCCCTGGAGCACCCGGACGTCCACCGCGCCACGATCCTCACCAACACCGCGGTCCACCACGACAACGCCGAGCAGATCCCCGCCTCCCTGCGGCTCGCGCTGGCCCCGGCCGCGCACGGGCTGCTCACCGAACGGACCACGAGCTTTCTCGACGTGGCCCTCGCGCTCGCGGAGCCGTCCCTGTCCCGCGAGGTCCGGGCGGCGTACCGGGCCCCGTACGCCACGCGCGCCCGGCGCGAGGCGATCCGCAACTTCGTGGCCGACATCCCCGCGGCCCCGGACCACCCCTCCCACGCCCGCTACGAGCAGATCGCCGCCGGCGTGGCCGACCGCGACGTCCCCGCCCTGCTGCTGTGGGGAATCGGGGACCCGGTGTTCCAGGAGCGCTACCTGCACGACCTCGTGCGCCGCATGCCGCACGCCGACGTCCACCGCTACGAGGGCGCCCTGCACCTGCTGCCGGAGGACCGGGACGTCGCGACCCCGATCATGGCCTGGCTCGCCGACCGCTTCGGCCCCGGGCCCACCCGCCGCGAGCTGCACCTGCAGCGCCGCGCCACGTCGCGCACCGACCACGCCCCCTTCCCCGCCGAGCTCGACGCGCGGCGGGCCGACCTCGGCCTCGCCGTGGTGGACATGGCACCCACCCCCGGTGACCCGCACGCGGGGGCCCGGGTGCCCCCGGTGCGGGCGAGCCTGAGCTGGGCGGAGCTGGCCGACCGCGTGGACCGCCTCGCCGCCGGGCTGACCGGCATCGGCGTGCGCCCCGGGGACCGGGTGAGCCTCATGGTGCCGCCGGGCTCCGACCTCACCGCGCTGCTCTACGCGTGCCTGCGCATCGGCGCCGTCGTCGTCGTGGCGGACTCGGGCCTGGGCCCCAAGGGCCTCACCCGGGCGCTGCGGGGAGCCGCACCGGCCTGGCTCGTGGGCATCCGCAAGGCGCTCGTCGCCGGCCGGGCCCTCGGCTGGCCGGGCACCCGGATCTCCCTCGAGACCCTCGACCCCGTGTCCCGCCGGGCCCTCGGCGTCGCGCACGACGTCCCCGGACTGCTGGCCTCGGCCCCGCAGCCGGAGCTGCCCGCGCCGGACCCGGACGCGGACGCCGCGGTGCTGTTCACCTCCGGGTCCACGGGCCCCGCCAAGGGCGTCGTCTACACCCACCGCCAGCTCTCCGCCATGCGGGACGCCGTCCGCGGCACCTACGGGCTCACCGCCGGCACGGGGCTCGTGGCGGGCTTCGCGCCCTTCGCGCTGCTCGGACCCGCGATGGGGACCACCTCGGTGACCCCGGACATGGACGTGACCGCCCCGAGGACCCTCACGGCCCGCGCCCTGGCCGACGCCGCCTCGGCCATCCAGGCCACGGCAGTGTTCCTCTCGCCCGCGGCGATCGCCAACGTCCTCGCCACCCGGCACGAGCTGGACGAGGGGCAGCGCCGGGCCCTCGACCTCGTGGAGCTCGTGCTCTCGGCCGGGGCGCCCCTCCCGGAGCCCCTGCTGGAGCAGCTGCAGGAGCTCGTCCCCGCGGCGACGCTGCACACCCCCTACGGCATGACCGAGGGACTGCCCCTCACGGACGTGACCCTCGGGACCATCCGGCAGGCGGGCCTGGACAGCCGGGGCTCCGCCGTGGCCGGCGCCGGCAACGGCGTGTGCGTGGGCACGGCCGTGCACGGCGCCGAGCTCGGGGTCACGGCCCTGCGCCCGGACGGCGTCCCCGGGGACGAGATCACGACGGAGCCGGGGGTCACCGGCGAGATCGTCGCCCGCGCCCCGCACGTCAAGGACCGCTACGACCGGCTGTGGTACACGGAGCACCTCAGCACCCAGCTGCCCGGCTGGCACCGCACCGGGGACGTCGGGCACGTCGACGCCGCCGGACGGCTGTGGGTCGAGGGCCGCCTCGCCCACGTGATCGTCTCCGCCGGCGGCGTGCTGACGCCGGTCGCCGCGGAGCACGCCGCGCAGACCGTGCCCGGGGTCGGCCGCGCCGCCGTCGTCGGGGTCGGCCCGGCGGGCACGCAGGTTCCCGTGGCCGTCGTGGAGACCGTTCCCCCGGCCCCGCGCTCCGGCCCCGCGGACCCGCTGCTCTCGGGCGCCGTGCGCGCCGCCGTGCGCGAGGCCACGGACCTGGACCTCGCGGCCCTGCTCGTGGTCCCCGGGCACCCCACCGACATCCGGCACAACTCCAAGATCGACCGAGCCCTGCTGGCCCGTTGGGCGGACTCCGCCCTGGCCGGAGGAAGGATCAGGAACCCGTGAACGGCAAGCACCGCCAGGACGGCACGCACGACGACAAGGTCCCCGCCTACGACGCCTCCGTGACGGAGGGCGCCCCGCCGGCCGGCACCGGCAGCCACGAGGTGGAGCGCGGACGGAAGGAGCTGACCGGTGACGGGCGGACGGTGCTCGTCACCGGCGCCTCGGGGATGCTCGGGGAGCACGTGGCGCGGCTGCTCGCGGCCCGCCACTGGACGGTACGGCTGCTCCAGCGCCGGCACGCGCCGCTGGCCGACCAGCCGAACGTCGAGGAGGTCCTGGGCTCCGTCGCGGACCCGGACGCCGTCGCCCGGGCCATGGAGGGGGTCGACGACGTCGTCCACCTCGCCGCCAAGGTGTCCTTCGCCGGGGACTGGGACGATTTCGTCCTGACCAACGTCACCGGCACCCGCGTGGTCCTGGAGACCGCGCGGACGGCGGGCGTGGACAACGTGGTGTTCGTGTCCTCGCCGTCGGTCGCCCACACGGGCAGCTCCATCGTGGGCGGGACCGCCCGCACGGCCGACCCCGTGCACGCCCGCGGCGACTACGCCCGGTCCAAGGCCGCGGCCGAGCTGCTCGCGCTCGAGACCGACGGCCGCGGGCTGCGCGTCACGGCCGTGCGCCCGCACATCGTGTGGGGCCCCGGGGACACCCAGCTCGTCGAGCGGATCGTCGACCGCGCGGCGCGGGGACGGCTGCCGCTGCTCGACCACGGCGCGGCGCTGATCGACACCACCTACATCGACAACGCGGCCGAGGCGATCGTGCGGGCGCTGGAGCGGATCGAGTGGGCGCACGGGCAGGCGCTCCTGGTCACGAACGGCCAGCCCCGCACCGTGGGCGAGCTCGTGGCGGGCTTCTGCCGGGCCGCCGGGGTGGAGCCGCCGGAGCGCCGGGTCCCGGGCGCCGTGGCCCGCCTCGCCGGCAGGGTCATCGAGAGGGTGTGGGCGCTCCGCCCGGGGGCGGACGAACCGCCCATGACGGCCTTCCTGGCCGAGCAGATGTCCACGGCCCACTGGTTCGAGCAGCAGACCACCCGCGAGGTGCTCGACTGGACGCCGTCCGTGACGGTCGAGGAGGGCATGGAGCGGCTGACCGAGTACTACCGGACCCATCCCCTGGGCACCGACGACGCCCCGATGCCGGCCACGGGTTCGACGGCCGCCCCCTGATCCCCCGCGGCGGGCACCGGGCGGACCGGCCGACGGTCCGCCCGGTGCCCGCCCGGGGCGAGGGCGCCCCGGGATCAGGCCAGCGTGGCGGTGTCGATCACGAACCGGTAGCGCACGTCCGAGTTCTGCACCCGCTCGTAGGCCTCGTTGATCTGCTCGGCCGCGATGACCTCGATCTCGGCGCCCACCCCGTGCTCGGCGCAGAAGTCGAGCATCTCCTGGGTCTCGGCGATGCCGCCGATCATGGATCCGGCGAAGGTGCGGCGGTTGGCCAGCAGCGAGAACACGTTGACGTCCAGCGGCTCCGCCGGGGCGCCGACGTTGACCATGGCCCCGTTGACGTTCAGCAGCGACAGGTGGGCGTCCAGGTCGATCTTCGCGCTGACCGTGTTGAGGACCAGGTCGAAGGTCCCGGCCAGCTCCTCGAACGTCGCCGGGTCGCTCGTGGCGTAGTAGGCGTCGGCGCCCAGCGCCAGACCGGCCTCCTTCTTGCGCAGCGACTGGGACAGCACGGTGACCTCGGCGCCCATGGCGTGGGCGATCTTCACGCCCAGGTGGCCCAGGCCGCCCAGCCCCACGACGGCGACCTTCTGGCCGGGGCCCGCCTTCCAGTGGTTCAGCGGGGAGAAGGTGGTGATGCCGGCGCACAGCAGCGGAGCGGCGGCGTCGAGCTCGATGCCCTCCGGAATGCGCAGCACGAAGTCCTCGGTGACCACCACGTGGGTGGAGTACCCGCCCTGGGTGACGGTGCCGTCGCGGTCCTCGGCGCCGTAGGTCATGACCGCGCCGTCGAGGCAGTACTGCTCGTCACCGGCCCGGCAGTTGGCGCACTCGCCGCAGGAGTTCACCATGCACCCCACCCCGACCCGGTCGCCGACCGCGTGGCGGGTGACGTCGGGGCCGACCTCGGTGACGATCCCGGCGATCTCGTGCCCGGGGGTCAGCGGGTACTGCTGGGGGCCCCAGTCCCCCTGGACGGTGTGCAGGTCGGAGTGGCAGATCCCGGCGTACTTGATCTCGATGAGGACGTCGTGGGCACCGAGGTCCCGGCGCTCGAGAGTGGTCGGGACCAGGGGTGCGCCGGCGGACGGTGCGGCGTAGGCGTTGACAGTGCGCAAGAGGTGCTCCTCGGAGGGTGTGGGTGCAGACGTGAGAGTACAGACGTGCGGGTGCGGCAAGAGGGGCCCCCGGGGTGCCCACCCGGGCGCACGCCGGCGTCCGGAGCGGGGTGCAGCTCCTGGTGCCGACGGTGACCGGGGACGCGACCGTAGGGGCGGCCGCGACGGAGGGTGGATGCGGTGCGGGGCCGGGGCGGGGTCTCCCCTGACGGGATCATGGCGGGCCGCACGTCCTCGACGACCCTACACGCGCAGGAAGTTGGAAAGGAAGCTGATCGTTCTCGGGCTCTCGGGGGCCGGTGCCCTTGCGCCCCGCGGGGCACGGACCGTGTGCCTCACGCCCCGCTCGGGTGCCCTGTCTCAGAACCGGGCGTTGCGGGGCGTGCGCTGGCAGACCGGGCAGCGGTAGGAGGAGCGGTTCATGAACTGCTCGCGCACGATCAGCGTGCTCCGCCCCTCTCCCGCGCAGCGCGGGCAGGGCAGGGAGGCCCGGCCGTAGGCGTTGAGGGAGCGGGCAAACCAGCCGGACTCCCCGTTGACGTTGACGTAGAGGGAGTCGAAGCTCGTCCCGCCCGCGGCCAGGGCCCGCTCCATGACCTCCCGGACGGCCGCGAGGACCCGCTGGGTCTCGGGCCGCCGGAGCGTGTCGGTGGGCCGGGCCCAGTGCAGGCGCGCCTGCCACAGCGCCTCGTCCGCGTAGATGTTGCCGATCCCGGAGACGAGCGACTGGTCCAGCAGCGCGCGCTTGAGCCCGGTCCGGCGCCGGCGGAGCCGGTCGTGGAAGCGCTCCGCGTCGAAGGCGGGGTCCAGCGGGTCCCGGCCGATGTGGGCGGCCCGGGCGGGCACCAGCGGGGCGCCCGCGGCCGAGCGCCCGCCCGGGGCGCCGTCCTCGGTGGGCACGAGCCGGTCGAGGAGCATGCCGCCGAAGATCCGCTGGTCCACGAAGCGCAGCTCCGCCGGGGTGCCGGGCCGTTCGGACAGGCCCAGCCGCACCTTCAGGTGCTTCTCGTCCGCCAGTCCGGCGTCCTTGACGAGCAGCTGCCCGCTCATCCCGAGGTGGACCAGCAGCGCCTCCCGCGCAGGCGCGCCGTCCGTGCCGGTCAGGGGCAGCCACAGGAACTTGCCGCGGCGCACGGCGTCGGCGACGACCGCGCCGTCGAGCTCGTGGACGAAGGACACGGGGCCGGCCTCGTGGCGGCGCACCGAGCGGGCGTCAAGGACCTGCACCGACTCGATCCGGCGGCCGACCACCCAGCGCTCCACGCCGCGGCGGACGACCTCGACCTCGGGCAGCTCAGGCACCGCGGCGGGCGACCAGGGTCGCGTAGGCCTGCGCCGCGGCGGAGCGCTCGGCCTCCTTCTTGGTGGTGCCGGTCCCGGTGCCGTGGTCCTGGCCGCCGACGAGCACGTGCGCCTCGTAGCGGCGGTCGTGGTCGGGGCCCGTGCCCTCCACGGCGTAGCGCACGGAGCCCAGGCCGCGCGCGGCCGCGAGCTCCTGGATCTCGGTCTTCCAGTCCCGGCCCTCGCTCATCACGAAGCCGTCCTCCAGCAGCGGCACCACGAGCCGCAGCACGAACGCCCGGGCCGCCTCGAGCCCGGCACTGACGTAGACGGCGCCGATCAGCGCCTCCATGGTGTCGGCCAGGATCGAGGCCTTCTGCTGCCCGTTGGTCCGCACCTCCCCCTTGCCCAGGCGGATGTGGGGACCCACGTCCAGCGACCGGGCGAGGTCGGCGAGCGTGCGGGTGCTCACCACGGCCGAGCGGATCTTCGCGAGGTTCCCCTCGGAGTCGTCGGGGTAGCGGTGGAAGATCTCGTCCGTGACCGCGAGGCCCAGCACGGAGTCCCCGAGGAACTCGAGCCGCTCGTTGTGGCCCTGCCCCTCGTGCTCGTACGCGTAGGAGCGGTGCGTCAGGGCAAGACGAAGCGTCCCGGCGTCGATGTCGACGCCGAGACGCTCCAGCAGGTCCTGAGATGTCGCGGTGGAAGTCACCGTGGTCAGGCGTCGGCCACCTTGCGGCCCTTGTACTCCAGGAACAGCGCGGTCCCGGCGGAGTCGGTCACGACCTTGGCCTGGTGCGGCAGGCTGTAGCTGACCTTGCCGTTCTCGACGGTCTTGACCAGCTTCGGCGCGGTCGCCTTCCACTGGGAACGGCGTGCACGGGTATTCGCACGGGACATTTTCCGCTTGGGAACAGCCACGGCTATCTCTCTTCTCTCGGTTCGGTCGTCTGGGTCGAGGTGTCCTGCTCGAGCAGCCCCGACAGGGCGCTCCAGCGAGGATCGAGCACCTCGTGGTGGTGCCCCGGGTCGTCCTCCAGGCGCGCGCCGCACTGGGCGCACAACCCCTGGCAGTCCTCCCGGCACACCGGTTGGAACGGCAGCTGCGTGATCACTGCGTCCCGAAGCATGGGTTCGAGGTCGATGCTCTCGTCCTGAACTTCATACATCTGGTCGTCCTCGGACTCCTCCCCACCATCGGTGGCGGCGTCGAAGACGTAGAGCTCCTGCACGTCGACGTCCAGATCGTAGTCGATCGGGTCGAGGCACCGGCTGCACTCGCCGTGGATGGCCACGACGGCCGTGCCGGACACCAGGATCCCGTCGTGGACGGATTCCAGCCGGAGGTCCAGGTCGATGTCCGAGCCCTCCGGGGCGCCGATGAGTGCGTTGCCGAAGTTCTCCGGCGCGGGCACAACTTCCTCCAGGCGTCGCATCGTCCCCGGGCGGTGCTCGAGGTCCCGGACACCGATGGTGAGGGGCGAACTGTTCTCGCGACTGATGACTGACTCCTGGTGAAATTCTGACCGACAGACCATGTTAGCGTGCCGCGCCGCGCGTTCTCAAACGGGCAGCCTCCCGGCGCGCCGGGACGGGGCGGCTCCGCTCACCCCTCCAGCGCCCGCAGCACGGGCGCCGGCACGAACCCGGAGACGTCTCCGCCGAGGCCCTGGACCTCTTTCACGAGCGTCGAGGACAGGTGCAGGAAGCGGGGGTCACCGGGCAGGAAGACGGTCTCCACCCCCGTGAGGTGGCGGTTCATGGTGGCCATCGGCACCTCGTACTCGTAGTCCTCCCCCGAGCGCAGCCCCTTGACCAGGGCCACCGCCCCGCGCTGCGCCGCGTACTCCGCGAGCAGGCCGGCACCCATGGGCTCGACGACGACGCCGGTGACGCCCGCGAAGCTCTCCTCCGCCAGGGCCAGCCGCCGGTCCGCGTCGAAGCGGTAGCGCTTGTGCGGGTTCGTGGAGACCGCGACGACGACCTCGTCGAAGAGGGCCGCGGCGCGCGCGACGACCTCCACGTGGCCGTTGTGGACGGGGTCGAAGGAGCCGGGGCAGATCGCTCGGTGCATGGGTGCCATCCTAGGCGCGCTCCGTGCCCGGGCGGCGTAGCGTGGTGCACGAGGGGGACCTCCTGCGAGAGCGGAGCACCGCCATGAGCACTCAGCGCCGCCGGGCGAGGACCGGGCAGCGGATCAGCGCCCTGGACGAGGCGAACCTGCGCGTGGAGCGGCACGGGGTGCCCATGCACGCCGCGGCCCTGGCGCTCCTGGACGCCGGTCCGCTCCTCGATCCCGGCGGGCACGTGCGGCTCGGGACCGTCCGGGAGCACGTCGAACGGCGCACCCGGGACGTCCGGCGGCTCCGGCAGGTGCTCGCGCGGCCCGGTGGCGGACGGCCCCGGTGGCTCGACGACCCCGTCTTCGACGTCTCCCAGCACGTGCGCAGCCGCCCGGTGCCGCCGCCCGGGGACGAGGATTCCCTGCTCCGGGTGTGCACGGGGATCGACGCGACCCCGCTGCCCCGGGACCGGCCCCTGTGGGAGCTGTGGCTGCTCCCCGGGCTCGCCGACGGCCGGGTCGGCCTGCTGATCCGGTGGCACCACGTGCTCGCCGACGGCCTGGCGGCGCTGACGCTGCTCGCGCCCCTGTTCGATCCCGCGGCCGGTCCCGGCGGGCTGCCGGACGCGCCGGCCCGCGCCGGGACCGGCGGCGCTCCGCGACCCGTCCCGGCCCGGACCGGCGCCG
>NZ_CANMRA010000056.1 GCF_947500125.1 uncultured Kocuria sp.
CGCCGCCTGGCTCCACCACCAGGACGACGACCATGGCAAGCGAAAACCGTAGGGTGACCCCTTTCCCAACACTTACTAAGGGATTCGGGGCGGGCCCCTCAGGCCAGGGACAGGGCGAAGGACAGCGCGAAGCCCGAGGCGGTGCTCAGCGCCACCGCCGGACCGCCGTGCTCGTAGGCCTCCGGCATCAGGGTGTCGGCCAGTGACGCGATCACCGCGCCGGCGGCGAAGGCCAGCGGCAGGGAGATCGTCTCGGGATCGCTGCCGGCCAGCGGTCCGGCGCCGATCAGCACGGCCACCACCAGGAGCACGGCGCAGACGGTCCAGAGCAGGACGGCCTTGCCCCGGGACATGCCCTGCTCGCGCATCGAGGCGGCGCCGACGAGGGACTCGGGCAGATTGGACACGAAGATCGCGGCGAGCAGCGCCAGCCCGCCCGTGCCCTCGGTGAGCGCGACACCCAGCGCCACGTTCTCGGGCACGCCGTCCAGGGTGACGGCGGCCAGCAGGGCCAGACCGGCGGCGCCGCCCGCGGAGGCGGCCGTCGGCGCCTTCTGCTCCGCGGCGGCGTCGGTGTCCAGCTTGGCGCTGCCCTCCTGCTTCTCGGCGTCCTGGGCACGGGGCCCCGGCTGCGCCCAGCGGTCCAGCAGGGCGCTCAGGGCGGTGAAGACCACGGCACCGGCGAACAGCCCGATCACGGCCAGTGGCAGGCCCCCGCGCTCGTAGGCGTCCTCGAACAGCTCGAAGGCCAGCGCGGTGATGAGGGCACCGGCGGCGAAGGACAGCAGGATGGCGAGCACGCGCTTCGGGAGCTCGAAGCGCACGCCCACGAGGGCGCCGATGACGAGGGCGCTCGAGGCGACGATCCCGAAGAGCAAGGTCTGACCCATGACGGCAGTGTAGGAGCGCGCCCGGGCTCTGCACCGGAAATCCGCAAGGTTACTGATCGAGGTGTCGCGGCACGGCGGCAGGACCGGGCACGGCACGACGACGGCGGTCGGCCCACCTCCCCAAGAGGTGGGCCGACCGCCGTCGTCGTGCGGGAGGAACCGCTCAGATGTTGAAGCCCAGGGCCCGCATCTGGTCGCGGCCGTCCTCGGTGATCCGCTCGGGACCCCACGGCGGCATCCAGACCCAGTTCACGCGCCACTCGTCCACCATGGGATCGAGGTTCTGCGCGCACTGCTCCTCGATGACGTCCTGCAGCGGGCACGCGGCCGTGGTGAGGGTCATGTCGAGGATCAGGGCGCCGTCCTCGGCCCACTTGGAGCCGTAGAGCAGGCCCAGGTCCACGATGTTGACGCCGAGCTCGGGGTCGATGACGTTCTTGAGCGCCTCCTCGACCTCCTCGGCGGAGGGCCGGCCCGCGGTCGCGGGGTCGGCGGTGGTCTCAGCAGGGGTGTCGGCCATCGCTGGCCTCCTTTCGGGGCTGGTGGGGTGGGTCCGCTTACTTGGCCGGGACCAGGTAGCGGTCGTAGCCCTCGTTCTCGAGCCGGTCGGCGAGCTCGGGCCCGCCCTCGTCGACCACACGGCCGTCGTGGAACACGTGCACGAACTGCGGCTTGATGTAGCGCAGGATGCGGGTGTAGTGGGTGATGAGCATGATGCCCATGTCGTTGGTCTCGAGGGCGCGGTTGACGCCCTCGGAGACGACCTTGAGCGCGTCCACGTCGAGGCCGGAGTCGGTCTCGTCCAGGAGGGCGATCTTCGGCTTGAGCAGCTCGAGCTGGAGGATCTCGTGGCGCTTCTTCTCGCCGCCGGAGAAGCCCTCGTTGACGTTGCGCTGGATCATGTCGGGGCTGATCTTCAGCTGCTCCATGGCCGCCTTGACGTCCTTGGTCCACGTGCGCAGGGAGGGGGCCTCGCCGTCGATCGCGGTCTTGGCCGTGCGCAGGAAGTTGGAGGTCGTCACGCCGGGGATCTCCACCGGGTACTGCATGGCCAGGAAGAGGCCGGCGCGGGCGCGCTCGTCCACGGACATCTCCAGGACGTTCTCGCCGTCCAGGAGCACCTCGCCGGAGTCGACGACGTACTTGGGGTGGCCGGCGATGGTGGAGGCCAGCGTGGACTTGCCGGAGCCGTTGGGGCCCATGATCGCGTGGACCTCACCGGAGCGGATGGTCAGGTTCACGCCCTTGAGGATCGGCTTGGTGGTCTCGTCGTCGAGCACGACGGACGCGTGCAGGTCCTTGATCTCGAGAGTTGCCATGGATGGTTCTCCTGTGGTCGAAAAAGTCTGTGGTCGGAAAGGGTGCGTGCGGGAGACGGATCAGTAGTTCGCGGAGGCGAGCTCGTCCTGGACGGCCCCGCGCAGACGCTCCTCGATGTCCGGGACACCGATCTGCTGGATGATCTCGAAGAGGAACCCGCGGACCACGAGCCGCCGCGCCTCGTCCTCGGGGATGCCCCGGGACATGAGGTAGTAGAGGTGCTCGTCGTCCAGCTGGCCCGTGGTGGAGGCGTGGCCGGCACCGGCGATCAGGCCGGTCTCGATCTCCAGGTTCGGCACGGAGTCCATCCGGGGGCCGTCGTTGAGGATGAGGTTCCGGTTGAGCTCGTAGGTGTCGGTCCCCTCCGCGCTGGCGCGGATGAGGACGTCGCCGATCCACACGCCGTGCGCGTTCTCGCCCTGCAGCGCGGACTTGTAGGTCACCCGCGAGGTGCAGTGCGGCTGGGAGTGGTCCACGAACAGCCGGGACTCCAGGTGCTGCCCGGCGTCCACGAAGGTCAGCCCGTACATCTCCACGGAGCCGCCCGGGGCGTCGAAGCGCGTGGACGGGGTGACGCGCACCAGGTCGCCGCCGAGGGAGACGAGCACGTGCTTGAACGTGGCCGACTTCCCGAGGCGCGCCTGCTGGGAGGAGGCGTGCACGGCGTCGTCGTCCCACTCCTGGAGGGTCACCACGGTCAGGTTCGCGGAGTCGGCGACCCGGAACTCGACGTTCTGCGACAGCACGGCGTTGCCGTGGTGGCGCAGGACCACGAGGGCCTTGGAGAAGGGCTGGGCGTCGATCACGAGGTGCTGGGCGGCCGGCGTGGCGTCCGTGCCGTGGATGTCGACGAGGACCGGTTCGGTCACCTCGGCCTCCTGCGGCACGGTGAGCACGGTGGCTCCGGTGACGCTGCTCCACGCGTTGGCGGAGAGCCGGTCCTCGGGGATGCCGGCACTGCCGATGCGGGCGTCGTCGCGGCCCACGGTCTCGACGCGCACGGCGTCCGAGTCCACGGTCACCGCGGGCGCCGGGCCGGTGAGGGCGTCGGCGTGGAGCCCCTTGAGGCGCTTGAGCGGGGTGAACCGGAAGTCCTCCTCCCGGCCCGTGAGCTTCGGGAAGTCGGCGACGTCGTAGGACGTGCGCCGCCCGGCGCGGGAGGAGTCGGGCACGCCGGAGATGTCGCCGTGGGCGGTGTGCCGCACGAGCGTCTCGGTCTTCGCGTGCTCCGCGGAGAGCGTCTCGCCCTCCAGGTCCATGCCCGGGATGGCGACGCGAGCGTCCCCGGTGGGGACCCCGTCGACCTTCTCGCCCAGGTTGCCGTAGACGTCCTTGGCCGCGCCGACGGCCTTGTCGGCCACCGCGGTGGCCGCGGAGGCGGCGGCCTCCGTGGCGTTGCGAATCGTTTCGTTCAGCTTGGTCATGTCAGCCAACGGATCCTTCCATCTGCAGTTCGATGAGGCGGTTGAGTTCGAGCGCGTACTCCATGGGCAGTTCGCGGGCGATCGGCTCCACGAACCCGCGCACGATCATCGCCATGGCCTCGTCCTCGGCCATCCCGCGCTGCATGAGGTAGAACAGCTGCTCCTCGGAGACGCGCGAGACGGTCGCCTCGTGGCCCATGGTGACGTCGTCCTCGCGGATGTCGACGTACGGGTAGGTGTCGGAGCGGGAGATCGTGTCCACCAGCAGGGCGTCGCAGACCACGTTGGACCTCGAGCCGTGCGCGCCCTCGCGGACCTGCACGAGACCGCGGTAGGCGGCGCGGCCGCCGTTGCGGGCCACGGACTTCGAGACGATCGACGACGACGTGTTCGGGGCGATGTGCACCATCTTGGAGCCGGTGTCCTGGTGCTGTCCCTCGCCGGCGAACGCGATCGAGAGGGTCTCGCCGCGGGCGTGCTCGCCGGTCATGTAGACCGCCGGGTACTTCTGGGTGACCTTCGAGCCGATGTTGCCGTCGATCCACTCCATGGTGGCGCCCTCGTGGGCGATCGCGCGCTTGGTCACGAGGTTGTACACGTTGTTCGACCAGTTCTGGATGGTCGTGTAGCGCACCCGGGCGTTCTTCTTGACGATGATCTCCACGACGGCGGAGTGCAGCGAGTCGGTCTTGTAGATCGGCGCGGTGCAGCCCTCGATGTAGTGGACGTAGGAGTCCTCGTCCGCAATGATAAGCGTCCGCTCGAACTGGCCCATGTTCTCCGTGTTGATGCGGAAGTAGGCCTGCAGCGGGATCTCGACGTGCACGCCCTTGGGGACGTAGACGAAGGAGCCGCCGGACCACACGGCCGTGTTCAGGGACGCGAACTTGTTGTCGCCCACGGGGATCACGGTGCCGAAGTACTCGGCGAAGATCTCCGGGTGCTCCTTGAGCGCGGTGTCGGTGTCGAGGAAGATGACGCCCTGCTCCTCCAGGTCCTCGCGGATCTGGTGGTAGACGACCTCGGACTCGTACTGGGCGGCGACACCGGAGACGAGGCGTCCGCGCTCGGCCTCCGGGATGCCCAGCTTCTCGTAGGTGTTGCGGATGTCCTCGGGCAGGTCCTCCCAGGTGGCGGCCTGCTTCTCCGTGGAGCGCACGAAGTACTTGATGTTGTCGAAGTCGATCCCGGACAGGTCCGCGCCCCAGGTGGGCATGGGCTTGCGGTCGAAGAACTTGAGGCCCTTCAGCCGCAGGTCGGTCATCCACTGCGGTTCGCTCTTCTTCGCGGAGATGTCCCGGACGACGTCCTCGTCGACCCCGCGGCGCGCGGAGGCGCCGGCGACGTCGGAGTCGGCCCAGCCGTACTCGTAGGTGCCGATGCCCTCGAGCTCGGGGTTCTTCTCCAGGATGTCGGCGATGACAGTGTCGTTGCCGCTGGCGATCTGTTCAGTCATGACGGCCTTCCTCTGTTGTCTGGTCTGTGATCTGGCCTGTGATCCGCTCCGCGGGACGGTCCGCGGACGTCGGTGCCGCGGCGGGTCCCGGCCGCGCGAGGGGCACGTGCGTGGTGCACACGTGCGCTCCGGCGGCCTGGGTGGAGAGCCGGCGGACGTCGGTGCCGAGCAGCCGGGCGATGAGCTCGGTCTCCAGCTCGCAGAACTGCGGGTAGCGGGCGGCGAGCTCGCGCACGGGGCAGTGCCCCTGGCACAGCTGCGCCGAGACGATGGTGCGGGACTCTCCGCGGCCGACGGCCACCTCGTTGGTGGAGGCGGCGAAGCCGTCGCGGCTGAGCAGCCGCACCAGGACGGGCAGGCGGTCGGCGACGTCGTTGCCGGCGGCCTCGACCTCGGGACGGTAGGACGCCTCCAGGCGGTCCACGCGGTCCTGGATGAAGGAGTGCACGGCGGCGGGGCCGGCGATGCGCCGGATGCTCTCGAGCGCGTCCGTCGCGATCTCGAGGTAGTCGTCGCCCAGCTTGGCGTGGCCCTCGGGGGCGACGACGTAGCGGCGCGCCGGGCGGCCGGCGCCCCCGCTGCGGCGACGGACCATGGTGACCTCGATGAAGTGCTGCTGCTCGAGCGCGTCCAGGTGGCGGCGCACGGCGGCGGGGGTCAGCTCGAGCATCTCGCCGAGGTCTGCGGCGGAGACCGGTCCGTGCTCGAGAACGGCCCCGAGCACGCGCGAGCGGGTGTTCTCCTCCTGCTCCGCCCGCGGGCCGGAGCGGGACCTGCTCCGGGCGTCCGTGGTCTGAGTCATGGGTGAACCGTTCGCTTCCTGGTCGGGGTGGAGGTTCTCGTGGTGCAGCGTGCGACCCACAGGGCCGCTGCTAATACACAACCGGAGTATGTCGTAATTCATTCCGACCTGACCAGTAAGTGGAGCCTTACTCGGTGGGATCACGGCCGGGGTCAATAAATCCTGACTTACTCATAATAACCCCCCGGGGCGGTGGGGCCAAGGGGGTCGGCCCGCGGGCGCGCCGCACTACACTGGTCCGGTGCCCGCCCAGAGTCCCCCCGCGTCCTCGCCCGCACTCTCGATCGAGCGCCTCGTGAAGGAGTTCCCCGTCCGCCGCCGCCGCTCCCGGCACCCTGCCGGGCCGGGCGCCACGCGCGCCGACGTGGTGCACGCCGTCGACGGACTGTCCCTCACGGCGCGGCACGGCGAGATCACGGCCCTGCTCGGCCCCAACGGCGCGGGCAAGACGACCACCCTGGAGTGCGCCCAGGGCCTGCAGCAGCCCTCGCGGGGCACGGTCCGGCTGCTCGGGCAGGACCCGTGGCGGGCCAGTCCCGCCCTGCGCGCCCGCGTGGGCGTGATGCTCCAGGACGGCGGGCTCCCCCAGGCCGTGCGCCCGCTCGAGCTGCTGCGGCACGTGGCGTCCCTGTACCGCAGCCCCCGGGACATGGACGAGCTCGTGGAGCGGCTCGGCATCAGCGGCTTCGACCGCACCGTGGTCCGCCGGCTCTCCGGCGGCCAGCGCCAGCGCGTGGCCCTGGCGGCGGCCCTGGCCGGCAACCCGGAGGTCCTCTTCCTCGACGAGCCCTCGGCCGGGATGGACCCGCAGTCCCGCAACATCGTCTTCGACCTCGTCCAGCAGCTGCGCCGCGAGGGCGTGTGCATCATCCTCACCACGCACCTGCTCGACGACGCCCAGCGCCTGGCCGACCAGGTCTACATCGTGGACCACGGCCGGGTCATGGCCCAGGGGTCGGTTGCGGAGCTGGTCGCCCCCGGCGCCGACGCCCCCGCCGTGCTCGTGCTGACCCTGGCGCCCGAGCAGCTGGGCGCGGGACCGTTCCCGTGGGACGGCCCCGGGTTCGAGGACGTCCGCACGACCCGCGCCGACCGCACCGTGACGCTCACCGGGGCCCTCACTCCCCCCCTGCTCGAGACCGTGACCCGGTGGTTCACCGCCACCGGCACGCTGCCCGAGTCCCTGTCCCTCCAGCCGCGCACCCTCGAGGACGTGTTCCTCGACATCTCCGGACGGGAGATCCGATGACCGCCCCCGCCCCGCCGACCGCCACCCGCCCGCAGCCCGCCCCCCTGGCGCGCCGGGTCGCCGCGCAGGCCCGCTACGAGACGCGGGCGGTGCTGCGCAACGGGGAGCAGCTGCTGCTGCTGCTGATCCTGCCCCTCATGGCGCTCGTGGCCCTGACGCTCACCGACCTGCTGGACGCCGCCGTGCCGGCGGGCGCCGCCCGCGTGGACGTCGCCGTGCCCGGCGTGCTGGCGCTGTGCGTGCTCTCCAACGCGTTCTCGGGGCAGGGCATCCAGACCGGCTTCGACCGCCGCTACGGGGTCCTGCGCTTCCTCTCCACCACTCCCCTGGGCCGCGGCGGGCTGATCGCCGGCAAGCTGCTGGCGATCGTCGCCGTGCTCGTGGTGCAGTACGTGCTGGTCGCCGCGCTGGGCCTGGCCCTCGGCTGGCGCCCGGACGCGGCCGCGGTGCTCCTCTCCGTGCCGGTCCTGCTGCTCGGCGCCGCGGCGTTCACCGGGCTGGGGCTGCTGCTCGCCGGGACGGTGCGCGCCGAGGCGACCCTCGCCGTGACCAACCTCGTGTGGGTGCTGCTCGCCGCCGTCGGCGGGACCCTGTTCCCCGCCCGCACGCTGCCGGCGGGCCTCGGCCGGGCGGTGGAGCTGCTGCCCTCCGGCGCACTGGGCACCGCCCTGCGGGAGACCTTCCTCACCGGGACGCCCGCGCTGCTGCCGGTCCTGGTCCTCGCCGTCTGGGCCGCCGCCGCCTGGGCCGCGGCGGTGCGCTGGTTCCGCTGGAGCTGAGCCGCCGGCGCGGTCCCGCGGGTCCGTGCCGGACGGCGGGACCGGGGGGCCGCGGGCCCGGATAAACTGGGGGCGGAGATCCCATCGCACCGACCCCGTCCGGAAGTGAATTCATGAACCGCGCCAGCGACCCCAGCGACGTCGACGTCCGTGAGGGCGGCAGTGTCCTGCTGCCCACCAGGATCACCCGGTGGGTGCGGTGGCTCGCCGTGGCGTCGCTGCTGGCGAACTCCGTGCTCATCCTCACCGGCGGGCTCGTCCGGCTGACCGGGTCCGGCCTGGGCTGCCCCACCTGGCCCCGGTGCACCGACGAGTCCTGGACGAACACCCCCGAGATGGGCATGCACGGCGTCATCGAGTTCGGCAACCGCCTGCTGACGTTCCTGCTGGCCGCCGTGGCGGTGCTGACGTTCCTGGCCGTGCTCCGGCTGCGCCGCGAGCACCCCGACCTGTTCCGGATCGCCCTGCTGCTGGGTCTCGGCATCCCGCTGCAGGCCGTGGTCGGCGGGATCACCGTGCTCACCGGGCTCAACCCCTGGATCGTGGGCATCCACTACCTCATCTCCGGGGCGATGATCGCCCTGGCCACCGTGCTGGTCAACCGCACCCGGCGGCGCTCCCTGCCCGCGGTGCGGGACGCCGAGCGGCCCGGCCAGGCCTACGGGCAGCGCCGGGCCGTCCGGGGTCTCATGGTGAGCCTGGCGGTGCTCAGCGCCCTGATCCTCTACCTGGGCACCCTCGTCACGGGCACCGGCCCGCACGCCGGGGACGACTCCACCGCCCGGCACGCCTTCGACGCCTACCTCATCACCCGTGCCCACGCGGTCCCGGTGTACCTGATCGTCGTCGCCGTGGTCCTCGGCCTGGTGCTCGCGCGCCGGCACCGGTGGCCCGTCCCGCTGGCCTCGAGCCTCAACGTCCTGCTGGCCGTCCTGGTCCTGCAGGCGCTCATCGGCTACTACCAGTACTTCAACGGCGTGCCGATCGTGGCCGTGGCACTGCACCTGGTGGGCTCCGCGGTGCTGATCTGGGCCACCGCCCGCACCGTGGAGAAGGGCTTCGCGGTCACCCGCACCCCGGACCCCGTGCTGCGGGACGCCGACCGTGCGCAGTCCGCCGGGGCCCCGGCCCACGGCTGAGGCCGGCCGCTCGCGCCCGTCGGGCCCGCTCGTCAGACCCGCTCGTCGGGCGCCTCGTCGAGGAGCTCCTCGACGGCCTGGGCCAGGCGCTGCCGGCTGGCCGAGGGGATCGGCAGCAGCGGCCGCCGCGGCGGGGCCGTGGTGACGCCGCAGACCTCGGCGAGGGCGTAGAGGGAGCTGAGGGGCCGCTCCTGGCGCAGGATCTCCATCAGCGGGGTCAGCGCGGCCCGCCACGTGCGCACCTCGTCCTCGTCCCCCGCGACGACCGCGGCGCGGAAGGCGGCGTACTGGCGCGGGAGCACCGCGGCGATCCCGGAGTGCCAGGCCGCGGCGTCCGGCGCCGCCTCGTGGAGCAGCCGCTCCCCGCTCACCCCGTGGGCCGTTCCCGGCTCCGCGAGCTCGGCGAACCGGCCCCGCCGTGCGGCGAGGTCCTCCGGGGAGTCCGCGGTGTCCTTGAACGCGTTGACGTTCTCCAGCCAGGACAGCTCCGCGGCGAGCTCCACGGGGTACGTGAAGCCCGTCGTCGTCGGGTTGTTGTAGATGCACAGCGGCAGGGACACGGCCGCTGCGACCGTCTCCACCTGGTCCGCGATCTCCTGGGAGACGAGCGGGATGTAGGACAGCGGGTTGAGCACGAGCCCGTCCGCGCCGCCGTTCTCGGCGGCGTAGGCCATCTCCAGGACCTCGCGGGTGGTCATCGCGGAGATCCCCGCCCCCACCGGTACCCCGGAGCCGCGGGCGGCCTCCACGGCGACGTCCACGACCTCGGCCCGCTCCTCCCCGGAGAGGTAGGCGAAGCTTCCCGAGCTGCCCAGGACCACCACGGCGTCCACGCCCGTCCGGACCAGCCGGCCGACGTAGCGCTCGAAGGACTCCAGGTCCAGGCGGCCGCCCTGCTGGAACGGGGTGATCGGGTAGGCGACGAGCCCGGTGAAGGTCATGCTGAGCATGCGACCATCCTAGGTCCGGCGGATCCCCCGCCCGGACCGGGGCGCCCCGGCCCCCACCGGAGCCGCGGGCTCAGTAGGTGTTGGGAAAGCGTGATGTGCTTCGGCGTGACTGCCGGGACGGAGGAGCGGATCGTGGTGGCATGGCGT
>NZ_CANMRA010000057.1 GCF_947500125.1 uncultured Kocuria sp.
CTTAGACAAGCCACACCCCACCCGGAGGCTTTCCTCACGTCAACACCGTCCTGCTACCAATGTCCCGACTGGGTACATCTAGGCGGCCGAGGTGCTCCCCCAGACGACCGAAGCACGAGACGAGGAAAGGGGAACACAGCGCAGAACCCGCGAGACAGCCCAGGGTCCACCGGGTCCCCCGATCCGGGCCAGGTCACCCCTTCACGTTAAAGACGAGTGCCCCAGCTTCTGGGGAGCAGAGCCGGGGCACCCGAATGTCCGTGCACGAACGGATGAGAACGGGGTGTTCTCACTAGCAAACTATGCCCTCATTGACCCGGAAAATCAGGCCGTAGAGCACCCAGGGGAGCAAGCTTCAGGGAATCTTCACGTCGTCTTGAAAGAAGCTCAACAAACGACCTCGACTTCAGTCGTCAACCTCCAGCAACCAGAGGCCCCTCATCGGTGAGCGACCTCCGGGCGACCCCTTCGTGTGCCGAAGGAGCCTCGGACAATGGAGGGCGGAAGCTCTCGAATTCGCCGATAGAGGGTAGCCCTGGACATCCCGAGATCCCGGGCTACGTGAGTGGCCGACTCCCCCGACTCGATCAACCGGAGGGCACTTCGCATCTGACTGTCCGTGAAGATGGGGCGCCGACCACCCAGATCCTCATCCATCCATAGCCCTGCTTGGTGTTGAAGGTCGCCTTGACGTCGATCTCGGTCAGGATGCCAAAGTCCTGGTCGGCCAAGGCGGCGCGGGTGTGCTCCACGGCCTGCTCGTAGGACACAGGGACAGTGCTGGCGCGGGTGTAGGTCATGGATGGCTCCTTCGACGGTTCTTCGACGACGTTGAGACTTCCGGATCCCAGGCTGTCAGGTTCCCGGGGATCAGGCCAGGGAAAGGAACAACTTCTCCAGATCCTTCTTATCCAGGGTTTCCTCGGGATTGGTCAGGCACTGCTCCAGGCCGCTGGCGATGATCGCGAAACCGGCCCGGTCCAGGGCCTTGGACACCGCCGAGAGCTGGGTGACGACGTCCTTGCAGTCACGGCCCTCCTCGATCATGTGCACCACGGCTCCGAGCTGTCCTTGGGCGCGCTTGAGGCGGTTGAGGGCGGGAATCAGGTTGGTCGGATCGAGCTGCACGAGGTTCTCCTGAGATGGTGCGGGGCGTATCGCCATCCTATACCCCAGGGGGTGTATTGACATACCCCGTGGGGTATAGGTAATACTGGGGCCACGACCTGCTTCAGAGAACCTCCCGGAAGGATTCCCATGACCTCCGCTTCCCCCACCATCACCACGCTCGAGCCCGGCACCCTGCGTCAGTGGACGACCGAGCACGAGGACCTGGTAATCATCGACGTCCGCTCGGCAGTCGAGTTCGCCTCCCTGCACATCGCCGGTTCCTACAACGTGCCCCTGCCCCTGTTGTCCGAGCACACCGCCGATCTGGCCGCGCGACTGGGTGAGCGGGTCGTGCTGGTCTGCCAGTCCGGGGCCCGCGCCGAGCAGGCCCGCCAACGGCTGGCCGCCGCGGGGATCGGCACCGCCTACGTGCTCACCGGCGGGGCGCCGGGCTTCGCCGACGCCAGCGGCGACGTCGTGCGCGGGGCCGCCCGTTGGGACCTGGAGCGCCAGGTGCGCATGGTCGCCGGTTCCCTGGTCCTCACCGGGCTGGTCGGGGGCCGGTTCGTCTCCCCGAAATTGCGCACCGTGGCCGGGGTCATCGGCACCGGGCTGACCTTCTCGGCCGCCTCCAACACCTGCGCGATGGGCAAGGCCCTGGCCGCGATGCCGTGGAACAAGATCGCCGAGGAGCCCACCGCCGCCACGGCCATCAACCAGATCCCCACCCTCTCCGCCTGACCCCGGCCGGCCCCGGCATCCCAGCCCGTTCCGGACCCGAGCACCGCGAGGAGCAGTCATGTCAGAGATCACCGTCACCGACGCCCAGAAGCGCCACATCCAGGACCAGGTCCTGGATGTGGCGCGAGGACTTCGAGGTCGCCGATGGTGTGTTTCCCGGCGCCCTCCACATTCCTATGGGGCAGCTGAACGCCTGGCACCAGGAGATCGACCAGGCCCGTCCGGTGATCGTGGTGTGCCGCAGCGGCCACCGCAGCGCCCGGGTCGCTGATGCGCTCAATGCGGCCGGTTACACCGCCGACACCATGGCCGGGGGCATGGCCGCCCAGCAGCGCGCCGGACTGCCCACCCGCTGACCCCCCGGTTCCGTCAAGACAAGGACACCCCTCATGACCCTCACGCTCGTGCTGACCTTGCTGCTGTCGGTGGTGATCGGGCTTTCGCTCGGTCTGCTGGGCGGGGGCGGGTCCATCCTCACCGTCCCGATCCTCACCTACGTCGCCGGGCTGGACCCCAAGGAGGCCATCGCGGCCTCTCTGTTCGTAGTTGGAGTGACTTCGGCCGTCAGCGCGATCACCCACGCCCGCAACGGACGGGTGAAGTGGCGCACCGGGCTGGTCTTCGGCGCGACGGGCATGGCCGGGGCCTTCGCCGGCGGGCTGGCCGGCAGCCGCATCCCCGGCACCGTGCTGATGATGGCCTTCGCCCTGATGATGATCGCCACCTCGCTGGCGATGATCCGCGGCCGCAAGAACAAGGCCTCCAGGACCCATGACGGCGAGCTGCCGATCCTCAAGGTCATCGCCGAGGGCCTGGTCGTGGGCCTGGTCACCGGCCTGGTCGGGGCCGGCGGCGGCTTCCTCGTCGTCCCGGCCCTGGCCCTGCTCGGCGGGCTGTCGATGCCCGTGGCCGTGGGCACCTCCCTGGTAGTCATCGCCATGAAGTCCTTCGCCGGGCTGGCCGGCTACCTCACCACCGTCACGCTGGACTGGGCCCTGGTGGGCGCGGTGACCGTCGCCGCCATCGCCGGCTCGATCGCCGGGGCACGGCTGGCCGGGCGGATCCCGGAGGCTGCCCTGCGCAAGGGGTTCGGGGTCTTCGTCCTGGTGATGGGGGTGTTCGTCCTGACCCAGGAGCTGCCCGGTGCGGCAGGGCTCGCCGTCGGGGCCACCGCCGCCGCGGCCGCTCTGGCTGCCGCGATCTGCTGGTTCGCCATTCCGAAGTGCCCGCTGCGCGCACCCCTGGCTGCCTGAGCAATCCCGTTCCGTCCCCGACCCCACCGACCATCGAGAAGGAGATCCCCGTGGCCACCATCGAGATCACCGAACAGAACTTTGCCGAGACCGTCGAGGGCAACGACGTCGTGCTCGTGGACTTCTGGGCGTCCTGGTGCGGGCCCTGTCGCATGTTCGCCCCCACCTACGAGACCGCCTCCACCCAGCACCCCGACGTCGTCTTCGCCAAGGTCGACACCGAGGCCGAGCAACGACTCCGGCAGCGGCGGGCATCAGCTCCATCCCCACCCTGATGGCCTTCCGCGAGGGCGTACTGGTCTTCTCCCAGCCCGGTGCCCTGCCGACATCAGGGCTGGAACAGGTCATCACCGCAGTGAAAAGCCTGGACATGGCCATCGTCCACGCCCAGACCGCACAACAGCAGGCGTGATCCGATCCCAGCGCTGAGGCCCAGCGCACCGCTATGCACCCCTCAGGACTCCTCCGGTTCGTGCTCTCGAGCGTGCGGCCGCTGGATTTGCCAGCAAGTACGATCTTTGCATCCACTATACCCCGGGGGGTATAGTGGACGGTGTAAGACCATCCTCTCGACCCCGTTCCATCCACCAATTCAGGAGGACTTCTTCCATGGACGTCACCGTCATCGACACCCCGCAGCTCGGGGACCGCAGCTACCTCATCCACGACGGGCAGGTGGGGCTGGTCATCGACGCCCAGCGCGACATCGACCGCGTCGAGACCCTGCTCGACCAAGCCGGGGTACAGCTCACCCACGTGGCCGAGACCCACATCCACAACGACTACATCACCGGCGGACTCATCCTGGCCCAGAAGCACGGGGCCGCCTACCTGGTCAACGCCGCCGATGACGTCTCCTTCGAGCGCACCCTGATCGCTGACGGGCAGACCGTGCAGGTCGGCGAACTCAGTGTGAAGGCCGTGGCCACCCCCGGGCACACCCACCACCACCTCTCCTTCGTCGTCGAGCACGGGGAGGAGCAGGCCGTGTTCTCCGGCGGCAGCGTGCTCTACGGCTCCGTGGGACGGACCGACCTGCTGGGTCCCGAGCACACGGAGGGCCTGACCCACGACCAGTGGGCCTCCGCCCGCCGCCTCGCCGCCGAGGCCAAGGAACAGGCCGCCCTGTACCCGACCCACGGATTCGGCTCCTTCTGCTCCTCGGGTCCGGCCACCGGGGCGAACGAGTCCACCCTGGGCGAGCAGTTCGAGGTGAACCACGTCTACACCGACGACGACGAGGAGCACTTCGTCACCGAACTGATCGCGAACCTGAGCGCCTACCCCAACTACTACGTGCACATGGGCCCGGCCAACGCGGCCGGACCCACCGAGCCCAACCTCGAGGTGCCCGACTCCCTGGACGCGGCCCAGCTCAAGGCCCGGCTCGAGGCCGGGGAGTGGGTGGTGGACCTACGTAACCGGGTGGCCTACTCCTCCAGCCACCTCAAGGGCACCATCAGCTTCGAGTACGGCAACGGCGGAAGCTTCACCACCTTCCTGGGCTGGGTCTTCCCCTACGACCGGCAGCTCACCCTCGTCGGCTCCCGGGAAGACGTGGAGAACGCAATCCGCGACCTGTCCCGGATCGGGATCGACAACCCGGACGCCGCCCTGGGGGAAGACCCCGAGAAGCTCGCCCCGGGGGCGACCGTGTCCTCCTACCCGCGGGTGGGCTGGTCCGAGGTGCTCACCGACCGCCCGGACCAGGAAACCATCCTGGACGTACGCCGGACCGAGGAGTACGAGACCTCCCACATCGCCGGCGCCGTGCACATCCCGCTGCACGAGCTGATCACCCGCATGGACGAGGTCCCGGCCGGACGACTGTGGGTGCACTGCGGCTCCGGCTACCGCTCCGGAGTGGCCGCCTCCCTGCTCGAGCGCGCCGGCAAGGACCCCGTGCACATCGACGCGATGTTCGACGAGGCCGCCGACGCCGGGCTACCCATGGACAGCTAACCGCCCCAGGCGCGGCCTGAGCACCACCAGGGGGCGGGCAAAACACTCCACAGCCCGCCCCCTTCCACATCCGATCCGCACGTTCCCGCACTCGGCACCCAGGAAAGGCCCCCGCATGGAAACCCCCACCACAGAGCCCCGACCCCGGCATCAGGTCCGCAGCCTCACCGGCATGGGGGCTACTGTCGTCGGTCTGCACGTGGCCGGTTGGGGGGCCCTGTTCGCCTGGCTGCTGCCGGCCCAGACCGCCGCCGGAGCCAACCCCGGGGTGCTGCTCGGGTTGGCCGTGGGCGCCTACGCCCTGGGGGTGCGTCACGCCTTCGACGCCGACCACATCGCCGCCATCGACAACGCCACCCGCCAGTTCCTCACCCGGGGGCGCACCACGGTGACCACCGGATTCTGGTTCGCCCTGGGCCACTCCAGTGTGGTTGTGCTCGCCGTGGCTCTGCTGGCCCTGGGCGTGGAGACCTTCGCACAGGGCCTGGCCGATGAGGACTCCACGCTGCGCCAAGCCGCCGGGATCTGGGGCGGGACCGTCTCGGGGTTGTTCCTGCTCACCGCCGGGGCGCTGAATCTGCCGGTGCTGCGGTCGCTGCACCGGCTGCGCCGGGCCATCGGGGACGGTCCCGTCAGCGAGCACCAATTCCACACGCACCTGAACCGGCGCGGGGTGCTGCACCGGGTACTGCACCCACTGGCCCGCCGGGTGGACCGCCCCGTGAAGATGTACCCGGTCGGATTCCTCTTCGGCCTGGGCCTGGACACCGCCGCCTCCATCAGCCTGTTCGTCGTGGCCGGGACTCTGGCCCCGTCCCTGCCCTGGTACGCCGCGATGGTGCTGCCGGTGCTGTTCACCGCCGGGATGACGGCCTTCGACAGCGCCGACGGGCTGATGATGGCCCGGATCTACAGCCGGGCCACCGGCGATGCCCGGCGCAGCCTCGACTACAACATCGTCGTCACCGGCGTCTCCGTCTTCATTGCCTTCCTCATCGGCGGGATGGGCCTGCTCTCCGTGGCCGCCGAGCTAACCCAGCCCACCGGCGGGCTCCTGGAAGCGGTCACGGCCGTGGACCTGAACTTCCTCGGCATCACCGTGATCGCCTTCTTCGCCCTGGCCTGGATGGCCACCGCCGCAACGCGCACGGCCAACCCTGCCCCGGCTCTCCTCCGGTCCCCCGGAAGACAGCGACGGTGAGGCCCCCGGCCCGCCCCCCCCTTGTTGACGCCCAGGGGCCCGAGAGGTCAAGACTGACCTGACCAGGTACTACGAGCGATCTGACCATGTACGACGAGAGACGAAGGAGCACGATCATGATGAATGGCGGCGGTATGGGCGGTATGGGATTGATGTGGATCTTCGGGCTGCTGACGCTCGTGGGGGTGATCGTACTGGTGGTGGTGCTGGTGAAGGCCTTCACCAGCAGGTCCTCGGCCACGGGCGGGTCCGGCGCCAGCCGTGGGACGGGCGCGGGTTCTGGCCGGGGGCGGGAGATCCTCGAGGAGCGCTACGCCCGCGGCGAGCTGAGCACCGACGAGTACCGCGAACGACTCCGCACCCTGGAAGAGGACGGCCGGTGAGCCCACTGACCCGCCGCCAGCTGCTGGCACTGGGCGCGGCCGGGGCCGGGGCCACCGCCATCGGCGGGACCGGTCTGTGGTGGACCACCACCGGCGGCCCCGGCTACACCGGTGGTGAGCAACTGATCGAACCGCAGGTGCTGGCCAGCCGCGACCGCGTACTGGAACTGGAGCTGACCGCCGCCCCAGCACGGATCCAGGTCGGCGGCCGGGAGGCCTCCGTCCAGGCCTTCAACGACTCCCTGCCCGGACCGACCCTGCGCGTGGCACCCGGGGACACGATCCGGGTAGCGATGACTAACCAGCTTCAGGCCCCGACGAACCTGCACGTGCACGGGCTGCACGTCTCCCCGGAGGGCAACGGCGACAACCCGTTCGTGAGCATCGCCCCGGGCGAGTCCTTCGACTACGAGTTCGCCCTGCCCGACGACCACCCGCCGGGCACCTACTGGTACCACCCGCACCGCCACGGCCACGTGGCCGACCAGGTCGCCGCCGGACTCTACGGCGCCATCATCGTGGAGGACCCCGAACCGGTCCCGGTCACCCGGGAACGGGTCATGGTGGTCTCGGACCTGGCCCTCGACGCCTCCGGCAACCTCGCCGACGTCTCTCCGATGCAGCAGATGATGGGCCGAGAAGGCGAGGTCGTCCTGGTCAACGGCCAGCTCCGCCCGCAACTCACCGCCGCCCCCGGGGAACGAGAGCGGTGGCGGATCATCAACGCCTGCCCCTCCCGCTACCTCCGACTGCAATTGGACGGCCAGCAGGTCCGGCTGCTCAGCCGCGACCTCGGCCGCCTGCCGATCCCCGAGGAGATCACCGAAGCGGTCATCGCCCCCGGCAACCGCATCGAACTCCTCGTGGACACCACCGCGGGCTCCTCCACGCTGGTCGCCGCACCGGTGAACCGCGGCGGCATGGACGCCATGATGGGCGAGGGCATGATGGGCGGGACCATGATGGGCGACAACGAGCCCGGCAACGACGAACCGATCGAGCTGCTGGCCCTGACCGTGTCCGGGGAGCCCGCCCAGACGCCCGCGCCGGTGCCCGAGGGCCGCCCCCTGCGCGATCTGCGCGGGGAGCCGATCACCGCCCGCCGCACCCTGGACTTCGCCATGGGCATGGCCGGTGGCATGGGTGGCGGCGGGGCCATGATGGGCGGTGAGGGGGACACCACCATGATGGCCTTCACCATCAACGGCCAGGAGTTCGCCCCCGACCGGACCGACACCGCGGTGGCGGCCGGGACCGTGGAGGAGTGGACCCTGGTCAACTCCAGCCCCATGGACCACCCTGTCCATCTGCACGTGTGGCCCATGCAGATCATCGAGGACGGGGACTGCGACCTCTCCGAACCGAGGTGGCAGGACGTCGTGAACGTCCCGGCTCTGGAGGAGGTGAAAGTCCTCATCGCCTTCGAGGACTTCCCCGGGCGCACCGTCTATCACTGCCACATCCTCGACCACGAAGACCAAGGCATGATGGGCACCGTCGAAGCCCGCTGAGGCCGGGCCTTGGCCCCACGCTGGGCAGCACCGGTGTGGCCAGGAAATGGGGGCGAGATGCCCCGCGGTCGTCTTGCGGGGCCACGGTCGCGGTGCACCAACCGACGAAGAGCAACACCCATACTGCCTTTTCGACAGTAGGCTGATCAAGAAAGCCGAGGAAGCGTGGTGTGGTTACGGCCTCGCGCGAAACCCTGATTAAGGAGGATTCACCATGACTGCGACATCGCGACTCAACGCCATTGTCCGGGCCGCTGGTGCCGGTGCGGCCGCCGGTCTCGCGGGGGCAGGGGTGATGGTGGTGGGCGAGAAGCTCGAGCAGGCCATCACCCACCGGCCCAACTCCTATGTGCCTGCCCGGGCTCTGCTGAGCCTGCTCGGGCAGCGCCCGGGCGACGACGCCCAACCACTGGTGTGGAACCACGTCATGCACTGGGGTTCCGGTGCTGTCCTCGGGACGTTGCGTGGGGTCTGGGCGGCCACCGGCATCCGCGGCCCGCAGGCCAACGCCTGGCACACGGTGGTGCGGCTGGCCTTCGACCAAACCATCGAGAACGCCACTGGGGTGGGTTCTCCGCCCGCTTCGTGGCCCACGGGGGAGAAGATCGTGGACATGGGTCACAAAGCGGTGTACTCCGTGGTGACCGGGATGGTCGCCGACCAGATGCTGGCCCCCGCGCTGGCCTCCACCCGGGGGCGCGCCAGCCACTGACCTCCGGGCAACGACGGCGAAGGGGCGGGTCCAGCGCTCACGTCGGGCTCATCGTTCCCCATCCTTCAATGCTGGCTCGTCGGCAATCAGCGCGGGGCCCCCCGCATCGTGCGGGCGGCACCCGCGGCCGATCGGTGCTCGATGATTCAGCTCAGCGGGCGGCTGTCCAGGGCGTCCTAGGTGTACCCAGTCGGGACATTGGTAGCAGGACGGTGTTGACGTGAGGAAAGCCTCCGGGTGGGGTGTGGCTTGTCTAAG
>NZ_CANMRA010000058.1 GCF_947500125.1 uncultured Kocuria sp.
TCCATCGTCTGCGCCCACCGCTGCCGGGCTTGCGTTGCGGGAATCCGAATCATAGCTAAATTGTACATTTTAGCGGTGCAGTTGCCGAGACCTGCACTCACTGCGCGGTGTCTCGCAACTGACCTTCGCGACAGGATTGCCTCTGTCCGGTTACAGCACATAGCTGCAGGCCATCCCACGCCGCAGAGATCTGCGGAAATCCGGAGGACTCCACAGGGCCGTGGTATTGCTGTCGAGACGTCTCGCAACCCAACAGATGGAAGACGCTGTCATAACCCCGTCAAGCCGATCAGGACGCGGGGGAGAGGACACTCCAGGGGTGAGCGGCGGGGTTAGCTGAAGTATCCAGTGACCCCGGTCAAAAACGTGGGGCACTCGTCACCGTAGAAGCTGGTGGAGAAAGAGACAGTTCCCGCAGGCGGGACGTCGTTCATCTCGTTGGCGAAACCACGGGTGTGGGACAGCAGTGTCCCTGACTCGTCGAAGCAGTACACGTCGGCCGAGTAGGGACCGGTCAGGGTCGCGTCTGTCTGGTTGGTCGCGGTGCCGATCACTCCGTCGTCGGTCGCTGATGCCTCGGTGACCTGCAGGTCGCCGGTGTTGTACGACGACGTGTCCGCCGGGGAGGTGTCGAACGTGTACTCGAACGTGGCCCCGTCTGGCACCTCGCCTTGCTCGAGGAAGATATAGGCCAGACCCAGCCCGCCGGGCGGGATCTGCGCGGGCACAGTGCCCTGCGAAGATCCGGTGGCGGTCAGCGCCCCGCCGGCGTCGCGCACTGTAGCCGAGGCATTCACGTGCGAGATCGCCTCGGAGGTGTTGTTGCGGAAGACGAACGGCAGCGTTCCGGAGCCGGCGTCGAACTGTCCGACGTCGACGGTCGAGACCACGCCTTGCTCGCCGGCGTCGAAGTCCGTCACCGTCGCGTTGCCACCCAGCAGTCCGTCGGCGTTGAGCCCGAGCGGCACGACCTGCGCGGAGGTGGTCTCTTCGGCAGAGGCGGTGGCCGCCGGTGTGGTGACTCCACCTTCGTTGCCCGGCTGGTCGCCGCCGCTTGTTGATGAACACCCGGCGAGGGTGGCGACGGCCAACGCGGTTAGGGCCACGAGGACGTGGTTCGGTCGGATGCCTAAACGGTGGTTCATCAGAGATGCTCCTCGTGTTATCGAACGGGACGCGCGCACACCGGACATGCTGGCCTACTTCTACCGATCGGTCTTGGAGGCTCGCAGCTTCAGGCCCTACTACACCCTCAACTGCGAGGAGCCGCTAATTTCGAGCCCAAATATGCGCATTGTGAGTACTGCGCTGGGACTTTTCTCCGATGAATAGATACCCGTGCACTCAAGGGTTGCAACTATGCTGAACGATGGATAAGGATAGTCTCAACCCCGGGATGCCGGGTATCAAAGGAGACCCCCATGCTGCAGCTCACCATCAGGCCGATCCATCCCCGGAATCCCGAAGAAGACGACCTTGGCCGCCCCTGGGGCGGCTACTCCGCCGAAAAAAGTCATGATGAGCTCTACCGGCATAACCGAGGATGCTGGGTCCTCGGGGCTCGGGCGGACCAGGAAAAGTACGCCCTGTTCTCCTCCGATGATCCCTCCGGCCGCATAGTACGGTTCGCTATCGCCATCGAGGACATCGAATCTGTCGGAAACCGTCGTGCCCTTATCGGCACTGTTTTGCATCAGGGCCACCCTGTCTACGACAAATACGTGGACAAGCCTTCTCCCGTCAGTAAGGCGCGTAACCCCGTTACCTACTTCGACGCCCCTGAGGATCGTCGGCATTGCGTTTGCGGCTGCGGCACACCGGTGACTCGCGGATACTTCGTCCCCGGTCACGACCAGCGCGCCATCCACGATCGGGTAGCCCGGGTGGGTTCTGTCGTGGAGTTCTTGAACTGGTTCGACACCCACTACCCGGAACCAGCTACAACACAGGCTTGAAGAACCAGTCGATGAGCCCAAGGTGATGAATTTCGAACAATGGCGGCATACAGCCGCACAGTTTGATCTGCTCCTACCTCGTTGTCTGCGGTGCGCACAATCGGTAGCCCAAGATCAGGCGAGAGAGGCACCCGGGGTGGCCAGAGCCTGGTAACCAGCAGCGGTCAGCGCTCCATGCCTGTATTTCTTTCCAGGGGACGGTTCATGGGTGGGCGCGCCTGCACCCGTTGCTGGCCAGGGCCCTCCCGGCGCGGCCCAACGGGGCGCTCACGGGCCATCATCTGCCGGATTCGGGAGGTTTCGAGAATCTGCTGCTGGTAGGCGATCAGGCGGGGATCGGTCTCATTGCGCTTCGCCCACCAACTGGCGACCTCGCCTATTTCGGCCAGTTGGGCCTGGCCGATCTGCTGGTGCCGGCGCTGGGTGGCCTCGGCCTGGGCGTCGGCTACCCGTGCCTGGTACTTGGCCTTGGACTCCAGCAGTCCTTTCTCCGGCACCTGCACCCGCTGGGACGGGGATGGGGCTTCAAGGACTTGGGAGAGCTTGGACCAGGCCAGCGTCTTGTCCAGCTGGGATGCCTTGAACCAGACCGGCTGCCCCGCCTCGTCCATGCGCCCGGTACCGAACTTGTACCCGGACATCCGCCCCGTGGAGGCGCGATTGGCCTCAAACGCCACCCCCGCCTTCTCCAGTTCGGTCTCGAACGCATCGGTGCCGCCACCGGCGGCCCGGGCCGCACATGCCCGGACCACGGTGGCCAGCTCCACCCGCTCCGGCGGCAGATGGGTACGCAGGGCGTGGTGGCGTTCCCCGCGGGTGATCTGGTGATCAGCCGCCCGCCGGGACACCCGCGTGGTCTCCCGCGGGGCGACCTGCAGCCCGTAGGCCTGCTCGAGCTCCGCACACGCGGTCTGGGCCTGGCGGTAGTCCTGGCGCCCGTGCCACACCTGCCCGGTGTCGGTGACCCGTGAGGCCACCAGGTGCACGTGGTCATCGGCGTGCCGCACCACTACCCACGGGCGGTCCCCCAGGCCCATCCGGGTCATGAACGCTGTGGCAGCATCGCGCCACTCAGCATCGGTCAGTGCCCGGTCCTCCGGTGCGCAGCGCAGGGAAACCTGCCAGATCGGCTTGGTGATCTCCGGGCGCGAGGCCGCCGCTTCCCGCAGCTCGGCGGCCCACCGCCCGGTGGTGTCCCCGCGCAGCGCCAGGGTCCCCCCGATCACGATGCCCCCGACCTGCTCGACCCCGTCGCGGTCCCGGTAGGTGTGCATCGCGGTCTTGCCCGGCCCGTGCAAATATGCGGCGATGTCCCCGGCCCTCGACCCCCGGGTGATCTTGGCGATCATGACCGCAGCACTTCCCGGATCTGACCCATCACGGCCTCAGCCGCATCCACCCGAGCCACCAGCTCCGCCGCCGAGGCCCTATCGAGGCCGGAGACGTTTGCAGCGCGCACGGCCTGATTCAGGTTGTTGCCCACCCGGGCCAGCTCCGCCCGCAGCGCAGCAACCTCCGGGGGCGGACCAGGACGGGCCGGCGCCGCCCGATGGCCAGTCAGCAGGCCGGCCATGGTGGTGCGCACCCAGGTGCCTAACCTCCCGGAGCCGGCTTCGGCCGCTGCTGACGCCCAGGCGGCGTGCTCCCCATCGGTCAGACGCACCGCGACCACGCGGGTGCGCTTGACCGGTCCCTCGGTCTCCTCGGCCACGAGGTGACCCCCCCCTCCCTTTGTGGGTCGAGCTCTGCGAGATCCACCCCCGCCCCCGCAGCGAAGCGAGGAGGCGGCGAGGAAGACTTGCGTGCAGTGAGCGCCAGCGAACGTAACGCTAGTCATACCTCGCATCGTCGGAGCGTGTCCACCGCGGCGGTTGAGTGCCCCCTAGGGCGCGAGACCGCCAACCAGGTGGCGGGCACGCTCCGACAGGGTCGGCGCGGTGAAGCTGGGAGAGGCCGCCCGCGGCCGAACGCAGCGCTCACCGCGCCGCTCTGGTGAGATCAAATGCTGAGGTGCCCCACCCCTGGCCCACTCACATTGAGGACCCCACGCATCTTCCGCTGGGGTGTCCTGGTTGTGGTCGCCAGGTAAAAGGAGTGTCTATGCGGACCACTTCGGGGAGGAGTCAGTGAACAGGGCGAAGCACTGGCTGCACTGGAAGACGTTTTCTTTGTCCGGGCTGTACTGGTAGTGAGGACCGTCCTTGTCACACATCAGGCAGTCCATCATCGAGTACCGGTTGTCGCTGATCATGCGGTCAGCGTAAGGCGGTAGCCCAGCCCAGTCCTGCCGGCGGCGCCGGGGCGGTTCACACCTGCGACGGGTGGAGGACTTCTCGACGCCGCCCAGTGAAGTTCTGCTGCGGCCTTTGTGCACGGGGTGGGGCCTGTCTGTGCACCACGCCTCACCTTGGGCTTAGTAAATGTCCACTAGTCAGTATGCTTTCAATGCACGTTGCACCGTCTTGGGGGAGCATCCCAGCTCGCGGGCAATCTCGACATCCGTGCGGCCTTGCTCGGCCAGCACGCGGATGTTCTCGGCGCGGAGCGCAGCGCCAGCGGAGCGAACTGCTCGAGATCGGTCAGCGTTCTGTCGGACGGCGGCAGTCTTGGCCTCGGAGCGCACAGCCCCGCCCTTGCGCCCTAGCTCCCGTGCCGTCTCTGAGTTGCCGATCCCTCGGCGTCCAGGCCGATGCTGGTTAAGGGTGATGCTTGCGGCGGTGTGCTGCACGTCGCGGTCCGGCCACAGCTCCACGCCCTCAGCCTGGGCAACCTCTCGGTTCACGCGCCGTGCCACCGCGAGCACATCCTCGTAGCTCCAGTGCTCCCGGCTCCCGTCCTCCAGAGCGTGCCGGACCGTCAACCAAGTCGCCCGGTTGATCGCGTCGTTGCGGCCCACGAACACGCCTGCACGGGCCTGCACGGACCTGATCTCCCGGGAGCGGGTGGGCCACTGTCCAGCGTCTTCCAGGGTCGTCCGGATCTCTCCCAACCTCCAGGGGCGGGACAACGGCAGCCCGGTGGGCATCACGTCGCGGGAGTCGTAGCCGGGGTTGCGCACTCGGCCAGGGCGCAGAGGATCGACTGCCAGGTCCCCACCCAGAGCGGCACGCAGGGCGGGACCGACGGCTTCGGCGTAAGCCACCGGACCAGGGCGGGCGTCCGGCCCTGTGTGCACGCGATCGATCAGCCAACAGCCCTGAGCACCCCGGGGCGTGTCGATCACCATGTGCGGGAGGACGAGGGCGGTGTGCAGCTCCAGGCCGGCGGCGGGGCGGTCGATGTCGATGAAGATCGCGCACAGGTTCGGCGTGACGGGCGGTCTCCAGAACGGCAAGCGCGCCAGACCGGCGGCGTCGGTGAGCTGTTCCTGTCCGTCCTTGGTCTCGGATCCGTGGAACCGCGTGACCTTCCAGTGCCGGGCCAGGGCCTCGGGGATAGTCCTTGCTTGCGTGGTCAGTGAAGCAATGACTTCCGACTCATGGGTCGGTACACTCATGGGGAGACTTCTCCTGATTGGTCGCGTCAATCGGGGAGGTCGAGCCCCTGGGATGCCAGTCCCGGGGGCTCAACTTTTTTCTGGCCTCAGCCTATGTGACAGGTCACCTCTTCTGCGCCAGGACCCCCAGGACCGGCGGGGCGCTCCTGCTCCGGCTGACCGTGGACCACAGCCGGCCCCGTGGCTGGCTGTCGCCACAAGTAGCTCAGGTGCCCACCAGGACCGTCGTGGGACGATGCGATCACCAGGGCCCTCAAATGGTGGAGGAGAACAGTGTCCAGGACCGCGATGGAAGTTCTCCTCACACTGTTCGCGTCGCTGGTGGTATTTATGCTCGTGCTCGCTGTCGTGGGATGGCTGGGGCACGCCTGGTCGCTGTTCACGGTGCTGGGATGCCTACTCCTGACGGTGTTCGCCGGTGTAGTGGTGGTGTCGTGGAGACGGGGCAGCTTCGATGTAAAAGCCCCGCGTCGAAAGCGTTAGAACAGCCTGATCTCACGCACCAAGAGGCCTGTCACGCATGCGCGCCGGCTCACACTGTGATGCGATCTTCCGCACAGTTCCGCGTACTTCCGCGCATTTCCGCGCATTTCCGCGCGGTTCCACCTAGTTCCGGTAACAGGTGCAAGCTAGACTGTGGTTATCGCGTGTGGTGGTCGTCACTTGGTCATCGGCGCGCGCCAAGAGCTCCGGGCATGAGCAAGGGGCGCAGGTTGTGCAGCGAACACACCTACGCCCCCATGTCCAGCTCTCACTATGGAAGAGCTAGAGGATGTGAAGTACCGAAAGAATCAGGCGGGTCCATCGAGACAGCTCCAGAAAAACCTGGAGTAGATGGGGCCAGCGGTTCGATCGGTTTGAATTCCGTCCTTCCATCCTTTGCTCACCTCCGTTCTTCGCGGAGGCGCCTGATTTGGTAGCCGCCAGATCAGGCGCCTACCGCGATGCGGCTCGCCCGCATCGTTTCCGATCTTACCGTCGACCGCGGACGGACGGGTGCTATCAGGTGAACGTAGTTGTGAGTGAGGGATCGAGGTTTTCACTCCCCACACTTCTCTTGACAGCTCAGCGATTTCTTCAACAGCGCTCTGACTAGGGGCTATCTCCCCTGAGAGCGAAAGACATATCAGCCCGCTCGGCATTGAGCTGTTGTGGAAGATCCCGCGCTGCATCCACTCCTTCGCAAGACGATCATCTTCCGGCTATCCACAGGCCCGGCTTTATGTCGGGCCTTTGTCGTCTCCAGCTTCCTCCAATTGGACCAGGTGCCCAATGCGGGCGCTATCAATCCAGCGGGCCACGGCGTCGAGCTGGTCAGCACTGGCGGTGACGATCACGGCCACAGCCTCGTCGCCCTCGTCGTCGAGCACGGGTCGCTTGGTTACCGTGACGCCCAGGTGCTCCAGGATCAGCGCGCGCACCTCGTCCAGCAGCACGCCGTCTCCGTCTTCGTGGTCAGTCGTCAGTGGCCAGCGCCGCCAGTGCCGCGATCACCAGCGGGCGCACGGCGTCCCGGCACTGCTTCATGGTCTCCAGGTCTACGCGGCCAGCGTCCCAGGATGCACGGCCATGGGCCTGTAGCTCGGCGTCCCCCGGGCGTAGCAGGTCCTGCGCACCGTAGTACTGGCGGGCAGTGGCCTCCACAGCGGCGTCAGTGTTGGTGGCCATCAGACATCTCCAGTTCGGTCCAGGTGTACGTGCCGCCCCGTGTCGGTGGCGTCGAGCCAGTCGGTCAGCGCGTCGAAGTGCGTCCCGGTGGCCGTGATGAGCACGTCATCGTGCACGCCGTCCAGGTCCTCATGCTCGTGCTCGTCCTCGTCCTTGTCCTCGTCCAGCGTGATCCCAGGTGCTCCAGAATCGACGCGCGCAGCTCGTCTAGGTTCATCGGTTCGGTTCTCTCGTGGTGATCCAGCGTCGCCACCGGGACTGCTGGGGCGCTGTGTGTTCCGGTGTGGGCCTCTCCGGTCCTGGGTGCTCCGGAGTCCCGGGCGCAGACTGCGGAGCCGTCTCCGGCGCCGTGGTGGCCGGTCCTGCCGTGAGCATCTTCTGACTGAGGATCTCAACCATCCGTCCGCGCTCATCGGCCAGGGCCTCGGCAACCTCGGCACGGCGGCGCAGCTCCGCGATCTCAGCACGGTGTCGTTGCTCCACGGCATCCCGCTCCAGCTCCCTGATCCGCTCGTGCACGTCGTCCTCGGTGGGCGCGTCAGTGCTACTCGGAGCAGAGGCCGGCTGATCAGGTGGAGTCCTCGGCTTCATGAGTCCAGAGGCTTGCAGAGCACTGATCGGCACAGCCCACCGGGGACCGATCTCCGCGCCGTACTGGCGCAGCACGTCCCGATGCCGGCGCAACGTGGACGGGGAGACACCAGCAGCTCGGGCCGCTTCCTCCAGGTTCAGGATCGCCTCACGCGGGCGGCTGTCATCGGCGCTCATGGTGCCCAGCGTGCCACAGCAAAGCTCTCAGCGCGTGACAGGTTGGCAGGTTCCACGTCCAAACTTCCGCGGATTGGCGGGAAATAAACAGACTGTCAGAAAAGCTCTCACACCCGGATGCCACCCTGCCACGGTGACCGGGCATGGCAGTGCCCCGACTCCCGATGAAGGGGGCCGGGGCACTGTGGCCGGGCGGTCAGGCGGTGGCCGTCTCCGCGTCCTCCTGTTCCTTGATCCTGCGGAACATGGTGGACCGGGACATGCCCAGGTCCGCCGCGATCTCCGCGGCCGTCCCAATTGTGCTCACCCGCTTTTGACGTCTGTTCACGATGAACACAGTGAGCCTCCTGCCCCTGATCGGCCTGATAGCCCCAGCCGAAGTGAGCGCCCAGCGGCGCAGCACGTTTCCAGGCGTGCAGGAGAGGTCTCAAGCATCTGCCAGCACCGGAACCCCCTCTCCGCGCAGGTAGTGGGGTCTCACGGTAGGTCGCGGTAGATAGCCCCTCGATGCCCGAGGGTCAGCACCAGCACGAGGAGCTTTCCCTCGTGGACCGTGTAAACGATCCGATAGTCACCCACCCGCACTCGCAGGTACCCGGGATGGCCCACCAAAGCCTTGACGGTCGCCGGCCGAGGATCATCACGCAGCAGTGCGAGGGCGGCCACGATGCGGGCCTGCACGGGTCGGTCGAGCTTACGGAGCTCCTTCGCGGCACGCTTGCTCAGCTTGACCGCATACCGCTCACTCAAGCTTCAAGCCGAGCTCGCGGGCCATGTCCTCCAGCGGAACCGTTTCCTCGCCGGCCTCGATCGCCGCCGCAGCCGCATCAGCCGCCGCAGCGTCCTCGGCGTCTTCCAGGGCGCGCAGCGCCCTGTGGGCAACCTCGATGTCCAGGACCATCACGGTCTCTCGCCCGTGGTCCGTGATCGTCACCGGGTTCCGACGGGCGGAGTCCATCGTCTGCGCCCACCGCTGCCGGGCTTGCGTTGCGGGAATCCGAATCATAGCTAAATTGTACATTTTAGCGGT
>NZ_CANMRA010000059.1 GCF_947500125.1 uncultured Kocuria sp.
GAGAGCTGCTTGGCGTCGGCGGCCTCGGCGAGCTCGTTGACCAGCGCGGCGGTGCTCACGTAGCGCACGCGTCGTCCCTGCTCGGCCGCGGCGGTGCCCAGGCCGATGAGCAGGTGCGTTTTCCCGGTTCCGGAGTCCCCGAGGAGCACCAGGGGTTGACCGGCCTCGATCCAGGCCCCGGTCGCCAGCTGCGCCAGGGTTGCCGGGGGCAGGTCGGGGATCGCGGTGGTGTCGAACTCGTCCAGGGTCTTGGCCCGGGGGAACTTCGCTTCCTTCACCCGCCGGATCCGGCGGCGGGCCTCGCGGTCGTCGCACTCGGCGGTCAACACCTCGGCGAGATAGCCCTGATGGGTCAGCCGCTCCCGGGCCGCGGCCGCCGCCAGTGGGGCGGCCTGGGTGCGGATCGTGGGCAGGAACAGCGCCCGGCAGGCAGCGCTGATCGCAGTCTCCGCGGCGGCCTCGCTCACCCGGCTCACGGCCGTGGGCGGGCCTGGTGGCGTGGCGGGTTTCATGCTCCCACCCCGATGCTCATCAGCTCGTCGTAGGCTCCCAAGCCCGGTGGCCGACGGTGCTCCCGCGCAGCCGGCGGGGCGGTCACCGGCAGCACCACGGCCGGGGCCGCCTGGGGTTGGCCGAGCCGGCGTGCCTCCACGGCCACCAGCTCGGGGTCGAAGCGGCCCATCGCCACGGCCGCCTCGATCCCGGTCAAGTCCTTTTGAGTGGTGTACAGGATCGGCGTGATCCTGGTGGGGTCAGGCGCTGAGGGCGCCGAGGGTGGTGGTGTCCTCCTGGTCGGTGTCGGCGGTGGTGACGAGGCTCAGGCGGGACTTGGCGAGCACGTCCAGGCCGAGGTAGCGGCGTCCTTCGGCCCACTCGTCGTGCTGCTCGGCCAGCACCGCCCCGACCAGGCGGATCAGCGAGGTCCGGTCCGGGAAGATCCCGACCACGTCGGTGCGCCGGCGGATCTCGCGATTGAGCCGCTCGTTGGGGTTGTTGGACCAGATCTGGCGCCACAGGCCCTTCGGAAAGGTGGTGAAGGCCAGGATTTCGGCCCTGGCCTCGTCCAGGTGGGCGTGCACGGCCGGCAGCTGGGGTTCGACCATCTGCAGGAGCTTGTCGAACTGCGCCTGCACTGAGGCGGCGTCGGGCTGGTCGTAGACCGAGTGCAGCATCGCCTTCACCGCCGGCCAGGAGGCCTTCGGTGTGGTCGCCATGAGGTTGGCCGCGTAGTGGGTGCGGCACCGCTGCCAGGACGCCCCGGGCAGGGTCGCCCCGATGGCTTCCACCAGCCCGGCGTGGGCATCACTGGTCACCAGGCGCACGCCGCTCAATCCACGGGCCACCAGGTCACGGAAGAAGCCCAGCCACCCGGCCCCGGACTCGGCCGTGGCGGTCTGCACGCCGAGGATCTCGCGGTGGCCGTCGGCGTTGACGCCGGTGGCGACCATGACCGCGACCTTCACCACCCGCCCGCCCTCGCGGACCTTCATCGTCAGTGCGTCGGCGGCCACGAACGTGTAGGGGCCGGCATCCAGGGGGCGGGTGCGGAAGGACTCCACGTGCTCGTCCAGGTCGGTGGCCATGGTCGAGACCTGGGAGCGAGACAGTCCGGTGATGCCCAGCGACTGCACGAGCTTGTCCATCCGGCGGGTCGAGACCCCCAGCAGGTAGCAGGTGGCCACCACGGACGTCAGGGCGGACTCGGCCCGGCGACGCCGTTCCAGGAGCCACTCCGGGAAGTAGGTGCCGGTGCGCAGTTTGGGGATCGCCACGTCGATGGTGCCGGTGCGGGTGTCGAAGTCGCGGTGGCGGTAGCCGTTGCGCTGATTCACCCGCTCCGGGGACGAGGCCCCGTAGGCGGCCCCGCACACCGTGTCGGCCTCGGCCGAGAGCAGGGCGTTCACGAAGGTCGTGAGCATCTGGCGCAGCAGGTCCGGGGAGGCCTGGGCAAGGTGCTCGTGCAGGAACTGGGCAGGGTCGATACTGGAAGGAGCGGTCATCGTGATGGTCCTCTTCGAGAGTGCTGTGGAAGGTTCACTCGAAGGATCACGCGGTGACCGCCCTCGTCTATGACGACGCGCTCACCGGGCTACCCGTACACCACTCTGCCGGACGCAACTCGCCCTGGCAGGCCCCGCCGCAGGCCCGAGAAGCTGCACGCGGACAAGGGCTACGACTACCCGAGGTGCCGCCGCTACCTGTACCGGCGGGGCATCAGGGCCCGGATCGCCCGTCGTGGGATCGAGGCCAAGACCCACTTGGGCCGGCAGCGCGGGGTCGTGGAACGCACCATCTCATTGGTGCTGAGGTTCAAGCGCCTGGGGCTGCGCTACGACAGCACCGCAGCCACTCTGCTCCCGCTTCTCCTGCTCGCTGTCACGCTCATCAACTTCCGCCGGCTACGTCAGGCGACCAAGTCATGAGACCAGATCCAAGGGCACCTACGTCCGCAACAACGACTACTACGACCAGGTCATATTTTCGACCGATGTTTACTACCTAATCGCAGACGTCCTCTAGAGGTAAGAAATGAAGGTCAAAATAAACCGTAACGTCGAGATCAAAACTGCCATCCACATGGCCAGTAGTGAGATCCAAGTCTTAGATGAGCTTGGCAAAGAGCTCCTGGAGGCTAGCAACGCCGAAGAGGTGAAAGCACCGAAGGCGGAAGCGAAGAAGACAGATACAAAAAGGTCTGACAAGTAGCCACGGCTACTCAGCCACGAGAGGGGCGCCTAGGAATGAGGCGTCTCTTCTTTTTTGTCGCAGTCCGGTAGTCTCGGATGTCGTTCGCGTAATTTTCGATTGATTGGCTTAGGGTCTGCTCTTGGCGTCCTACGTCGTCGTAGGTGTTGAAGGTTTCCAGGTCTGTTTCTATTGTTTCCAGTAGACCCTTAACTAGGTCAGCCGCGTTGTCATCCCGGCCGCGTAGGACAACTTCCTTCTCTCTGATGAAATCCTTACCCTCTTCAATGACAATCGAACACTTGGCGTAAGACTCTCGTAAGAACATCTCCACCTGTTTTTTGTCCTCTTTGCTGGGGTATTGGATGCTATCAAGGTGCCCGTTCCACATCACATCATCGAGGTTGTGGTCGCCTACAGCCCGCGCAATCTCGTGAGCTTTAATGCTGATGGTTTCCAGGACAGCATGATTTGCTTGACGCTCCGCTGTAGCCTTGTCTCGGCGTGCTTCCTGAACCGTTCGCTTGTTTACTTTATTTGTGATCCAGGCCGTACCTGCCACGCCGATCAGTGCAAGCGCGGAGCCACCACCCGCAGTATCCATAAAGTTGGCCCATCCGCCAAGTAATTGGTTCACGTCCATCTAGCTAAATACTTCTTTCCGCGCTTTGTAAGAGGCAAGACATTCTAATAGTAGTTGTTTCCACTGGGTTGGCGGAGGCGCTTGCATGGTGCCCGACTTTTTCTCGTGAATATTTGGCCTAGCGGACAGTGGCGCCTATTCCGGCTTCCTAATCTGCTTGTGCTTGAATTGCTCAATGGCGGCGTCGAAGTTTTCAAGAGCCGCATTTTGATCTTCCGCTTCACCCATCTTATAGTTTACGCAAGGACCAATCGAAGTGTAGTCGGTAGTGACAATTAGGATTTTGTGATAGGCCGCTTCTGCTTTTCCACCCAGGTCCCTCGAGTACGCCTTAAGGTCCTGTATCTGGGCATCAATCAGGGGATATAGCTCTTCAACCGTTTCGGTAGCTCTCTGCCACTCAAGCTCTAACCAACTGTGCTTTCCGATCAGTTTTCCCGGGTCTGACTCGTCCCTAACATCACTGACGTCGTATGCGAAAAACAGGTTTTCGTCATGGCCAGCGTCCCTGAGGGCGAACTGCGTTTGACCAGCTGTCTGTACTGCAGTGCTTAGCTCGTGGAGTTTATAGGAAAAGGTCTGAGCTTTTTCGACGATTAACCAATGCTCTGCTTCAAGCTTCTCCGCCCGTAGCTTTTCTACCTCCTTCTGGTGGGCCCTGTCGATGCCGGAGAGGTTGGACTTGCCTTCTATTGTTTTGCCCCGAAGATGGACGTACCCCGCTATGAGGGCAGTTACTATCGCTCCGACGGAAATTTCGGCCCAGGAGATGGTGCCCCACCAGTTCAAGAAATCTTGCATCTACCTAGTATCTCCTACCGTAGTTGTAGAAATTGCGCGATACCCATCAGGTGGTCACCTTTTCGCGTGCTACCCATGCGGCCATGGTAGAGCAGACGGTGTCGTGGATAACATCGGGCAGGTCGTGTGGCTACTTTTCCATTCTCGGGGCCTTACCGGAACATGTTCGTGACATGTCTAGCAGGGGATGGGAATCGGTGTCGACCAAGTCCATAAATACCGGGCAGGACGCGGGTTTTGTCTTGTTCTGCAAGGCTACCAGCAGCTAGTTGCGGCTCCTGGCAGGGCGACGTTTATGGACCAGAAGGTGTGTGATCAAAGCTCATCGAACTTGATGTAGGCGTCGACGGCTGCTTGATACTCGTTGAGCCCTTTAGTGCGCAGGCTTTTGGCCATACGTACTTTCATGGAAATCACTCCATCGAGTTGAACTTCGTAAAGCCGGTCGAGGCAGCTTTTGGCGCTATCTCCAAGTTTGGCGTTGCGTGCGCTGATTTGAGTGATCTGGCGTGACATTTCGTCATGTAGCTCGACGCACTTTTCCTTGAGCGAATGACGATACCTTTGTGCCCGCTGAACAGTTGTTGCCACCGCCTGCTCGACATCTGGATCTGGCTTTTCCGCGAGAAGTTGCGCCATGGTCGTCTTATTAAATTCTATGGATTCTTCCACCGACTCCGTCTGATCGATGAGGCTGTCCAGCTGCTTGGCATTGGAGCCAAAGCTGTGCAGTAACTCAATCAGCTCGTCCTTGCGCTTCAAATTGCTTTGCCGGACAAGCTGCCTCTTCTCGTGCTGAAAGCTGGCCTTTAGCTTCTTGTGATCTAGGAACCAGCCGATGCCTGTGGGGATAAGTCCGAGAAGGAAGCCTCCGATCGCCGTAGCCCAAAAGCCATTCTCAATAAAGTCATAAAGCACGTGCAGTTATCCCT
The DNA here is from genome assembly GCF_947500125.1 of uncultured Kocuria sp. Classification (GTDB taxonomy): domain Bacteria; phylum Actinomycetota; class Actinomycetes; order Actinomycetales; family Micrococcaceae; genus Kocuria. The sequence continues at coordinate 5,062 of NZ_CANMRA010000059.1, forward strand.
CATCACTCAAAATCTTCAGTTTGTGCTTAATTAGAACTATGTGGCATACGCGGTACAGCTCGAATCATTCCAAGAGTTCATGGTAAAGGAATGGACCACGCTTTCTGCGGATGTGCTCGCTGGAGCCAAGAGAGCGACCATGCATTCGCTACACCGCCCTAGTGCCAGTGGTGCAGACTAGCCCTGCGGCTCGATGCGACCGCTTGACGCTGGGAGAGGGAAATGGACCGCGACGAGAAGAAGAAGATTCGTAACCACATTGGTGAGCACCTGGACGTCTCCGGTGCACGGCTGACGGACGATGAGGCAGTTTTTCTCCGCGACTTCGTGGACGAGTACGACGAGTTGCACAAGGGGCGCTCCGAGACTCGAACCCGCAGTTACGACGGCTGGAGCTCCGACGGCAAGCACACGCGGGAAGAGACCTTTACCGAAACTTTCACCGATGACGTCGGTATCCGCACGGATTATTCGTACCGGGACGACGACGGCCAGGGCGGCGAGTCCTCCAACGAGATTAAGGACGCACGAGGAATCCTGAACTGGTTCCGCGACCATCGATAGCTTGTGGACAGCAGCCAAGGGGCGAAACCTGTGGCGGGTTGCGCTCCTTCCGCTGTGACGTTCAGTCGAACAGACCATCCGGCGGCGGTTCCAGGGTCAGGGGCACTCCCTTAGGGCTGTGCGTCCTGGGGGTGCAACCGTGGAAGGGCCCTTTCTCCTCGAAGATCACACGCATCGTGGGATCGGCGTAGTCACGCCACCACACGGCCAATCCCGTGGACGGGTCGGTGCGTAGCTGCTCCCACGCCCGCCACAACCCCGTCAAACGGCTCACCGCTTCCTCATGTCGCCACCACTGGGCGCACCAGGTGAACGTGGTCGAGCGACCCGCAGGGTCCAACTGACGTCGGTACACGGGCGCCAGCTGCTCGGTCACGAACTCCGCCACGTTCGCGTAGAACAGCTGTGCAGGAGGCTGTTCCTCGACGTCCTCGTTGCCCTCGGCGGCTTCCTCTTCCCAGTCCATGTCTACTCCTTCACCAGCGCCGCCCACCGGTTCCCGGCAGGCGCGGCCGACGCTGGCTCAGCAGCCGGCTTCTCGGGCTCATCGCCCTGGTCGACGGTGGCCGCCCTCGGGCTGTTGTGGGCTTCTTCGGAGGCCCTGGAGGCTTCCGCGTAGGGGCGGTGGTCAATCGGGATGGTGCGCAGCAGCACGGCCCTCGCCCCGGAGCCGAACATCACGGCCCGACCCTTGGGCAGGGCGGACAGGTCAGCCACCGACATGATGTCGTCGGTGGCGTCCTGGCGGGAGGTGGACCCGGAGTCCTTCTGCCTGGAGGAGGAGACGGAGGTGTAGGTGTACTTGCCGATCAGTTCGACAAGCATCTTCAAGTAGCCCTCCTCCTTGACGTTGCCGCCGTAGGTGACGACGTTGGCGGTGGAGAACAGTTTGCGCATCCCGGACTCACCCCACACGTCCACGCCCTGGGACCAGGACTGCAAGAACGTGGAGACCACGATGCCGCGAGACCCGTAGTGGCTGTAGAGGTCGGGCAGACTCGCCCACCGGCACAAGGACGTGAGGGCAGAGGCGCGGGGCCTCACTCGGGACTGTCCATGGTTACCGGATTATCGCCGTCAGCATCATTGGCCTGCTCTTCGGCGCCGGCTTCCGCAAGGGGCGGCTCGCTCAGACGCTGCTCAACGGCTTGCTGGAACTTTTCAGCAGTTTGCGCATCGACCAATCCGTCCGAGGTATCCGCGGCCGGGTTGGATAGGTCCTGGGCGTTCTCTTCCTCTGGCGTGGAGGTGCGGGGGGTACGGGCATTGGGGTTCATCGATTGCCTTTCGTCTCGGCGGGGCAGATCCACGCCGGATCACCGCCGGAGAGCGCGGGTCGTGGGGCGGGATCATCTCTCGGTGCTAGAACACCGCGGTGGGGTGGGGGGCAAGGGAGTCATCGTGATCGACCCGAATCGCCAGTCGGGGGCGGAAGGATCGTGGTCTCTTCTTTCCGGAAGCTCTTCGAGGAGCTTCCCTGCTGTCGTTCCTATCGTGGCCTGACCTGTGGTGACAAGAGCCGCGGCCGCACCGTCTCGAGTGCTTCTCGTCCGAGGTGAAGGACCCAATGGCGCAACTTCGCCAGCCCCCACTCGGCCGCGACGGTCACGGGAAGTGGGACAACGGGTGTTGCCAGAGGAGACATTCGATATGTGATTGTGCTGGGGATTTGGTGGGGGAGCGGGCATGATGGGGGTATGTCCACCGCTCCCATGGCACCGCGCACCGGTCTTCAAGCCCACCGTGATTCCCAGCGGTGGTCGATTCCTCAGGTCGTCGAGGCACTGCGGGAGATCCTCGGTGCGCGTCTGGTGGCTTATCTCGGGGGCGTGAAAGAGACCCGTGCGGTCCGGGAATGGATCGAGGGCACGCGCGAGCCCGGCTCCGAGGCCGTCAAGCAGCGGTTGCGCGATGCCTACTACATTGCCGCCCTGCTGGCCGAGCGCGAAGCACCCGGGGTGGTTCAGGCCTGGTTCACGGGGATGAATCCGCAGCTGGGGGACCGCGCCCCGGCGCGACTGCTGCGGGAAGGCGACCCGGAGCGCACGGTCGCCGAGGTCACCGCCGCTGCTCGCGCCTTCGTGGCCTCGGCGGGATAGTGGTGGGCCTGGTCATCGTTGCGGCGCCGCAGGAGCCGGTCTGGAGAGTCGGGTACCGACCCGAGCCGTTGGCCTGGAGCGGGTGGGAGCACGCCACCGATGGGCGCTTCCATGGCCGCTGGGACGACCCGGACGGGACGTTCCGCACCCTGTACCTGGGCGAGTCCTTACTGGCGTGCTTGCTCGAGGTCTTGGCCTTTGCGCGTAAAGACAAGCACCTGGCCGCGGCCCTGGCGGAGATCGACGAAGACCCCCAAGACGCGCGGGAACACCCCACCGCGGACCCCGGGACCCTGGATCCCGCGTGGCTGGAGCCCCGTTGCGCTGCCTCCGCGGTGCTGAGCGGTCGGTACTGCCGGGTGAGTGCGGCTGACACCGTGGCCACCCTCTACCCGCGGTTCATCGGCGACGCCCTGGATGCGGGCTACGACGACTTCGACGCCAGCCTGCTCAAAAACGGCGCCGCCCGGGCCATTACCCAGGCCGTCTCCGCCCACCTGTACCTCCAGGAAGGCATCGACGGCATCGAGTTCACCTCCCGACACGGCGACGAGCTGAATCTGTGGTGCCTATATGAACAACCCCACGACGCACAGATCAGCTCACACCTGTTGAGACTGACCGAACTTACCCTGCACCCGGACACCCCAGAACTGCAGCAGGCCCTCGACATGCTCGGACTGCACTGGGCCTCCACCTCGTAAGGCGCGACCTGCGCCCCGTGCAGGCAAAGTGGGACGAGTCGTTGCATCAGATGCGAGAACTCCCCTCTGACCAACCGGTAGGCACGGATGTTGATGAGGCGGGAGTTGGCGACGTCGTCAGCGTTCTCGGGGCTTCTGGCGTGCGGCGA
>NZ_CANMRA010000060.1 GCF_947500125.1 uncultured Kocuria sp.
CGCCCCGGCACGCCGCGGCGCGGCCCGGCGGTGTGCCGTCGAATGCCCCTCTGACCAGGCGCGACTCCGGCGCCCCTGTGCGGGGGAGCCGGCTCCGGCTCGACCCCTCGGCGCCGCGCGCACCGGCCGGTGATCGGTGCGCGCGGCACCGAGGGCGCGGCCGCCGGGCGGTCCGGCACGCTGCTCCCCGCCACGACGCCGGGGCTGCTGGCCGGACCCGCGCGGCTCTGCTTCCATTGAGGAACGTGGGGGCCTACCGAGGAGGAACATCCGATGGAAACCTGGATCTGGATCGTGCTGGCCGTGGTCGTGCTGGCCGTGGTCGTCCTGGCCGTGCTGGCCGGGAGCCGCAAGAAGAAGGAGCGCGACGCCGCGGAGCGGCGGGAGAACCAGCAGCGTGCCGCCGAGCTGCGCGCCCGCAGCGAGGAGGAGGACCTCTCCGCCCGTGAGCGCAAGGCGGACGCGGACGCGGCCCGCGCCGAGGCCGAGAGGGCCCGGATCGAGGCCGACCGCCTCGAGCAGGACGCCCAGCGGCGCACCGAGGACGCCGAGAAGGTGCGCCAGGAGGCGGAGACCCACCGCCGGGACGCCGCGGCGCTCGTCCCGGACGGGGACGACTCCGCCGGGGGCGACACCGCGCGCGGACGCCACGAGGACGTCACCGACCGCGGATCGGGTGCCCGCTCCGACGAGGCGCCCTGGCAGGACGGTGACGCCGGGCCGGACCCGCGGACCCCGACCGACAGCGACGTCCGGACCGATGGCAGCGCGCGGGCCGACGGTGACGCCGGGCCGGACGTGCGGCCCCGGAACGACGGCAGCGCGCGGACCGACGGTGACGCCGGGCCGGATCTGCGGCCCCGGACGGACAGTGACGCCCGGACCGACAGTGGTTCCCGAACCGACGGTGACGCCCGGACCGACGGCGACCTCGGACCCGGGGAGCGTCCGCGCGCCTGAGCCCCGGTGACGGACGCGGCCGGCGCCGGGATCCCGGCGCCGGCCGCGGGCCCGTCGGTCCCTGCGGTCACTTCTCCCAGGGAGCCTGGATGGGGTAGTAGCGCTCGAGGAACTCCGTCATCCGCTCCGCCCGCTCGGGGCCGGGCACCTCCGGGAAGCTGCCGTCGTTGAGGCAGAACATGTCCAGGTTGCGCCGGCCGAGCATCTTCTCCATCTGCTGCAGCCCGGAGCGCGTGGTGGTGTCCACGTACAGCGTGCGGGCCGTCTCCTGGGTCACGGCCCGGCCGGTCAGCAGCGCGTAGTAGTGGTAGAGCGAGTTCGTCACCGAGATGTTGTCCGCGGCCCGGAAGCGGCTGGCCGCGGTGCGGGCGAACTCCGTGGGGAACTCCTGCTCCATCTCGGCCACCACGCTGCGCCGCAGGGGTGCGGCACAGTGCTGCAGGTGGCGGGTCGTGATCCGGCCGAAGCGCTCCCACAGGAGCCGGCGGTTGACGCGGGCCGCGTTCTCGAAGCCGGAGCGCTCGGCGTGGTTCTCGCCCAGGCCGATCCGGGTCTCGTTCTCCACGAACTTCGTGACCCCGCCGGGCGAGAAGAACATCGCGGGGCCGACCGGGCGGCCGAAGAACATGTCGTCGTTGGAGTACAGGTAGTGCTCCGAGAGCCCCTCGATGCGGTGCAGCTGCGCCTCCACCGCCTGGGAGTTGTAGATCGGCAGCGCCGAGGTGTCCGCGAAGAACTCCTCGCTGCGCACGACCCGCACCCGCGGGTGCTCCGCCAGCCACGCCGGCGGCCGGGAGTCGGTGGCGATGTAGATGTTGCGCACCCACGGGGCGAACATGTACACCGAGCGCAGAGCGTACTTCAGCTCGTCGACCTGCCGGAAGCGGGCCTCGTGCGCATCGCCCTCGCCCACCACGGCGTCGGCCATGTACGAGGCCCGGACCTTGCGGTACTCCTCGTCGGAGCCGTCCACCCACGAGAAGATCATGTCGATCTCGAAGTCGATGTCGATGGCGTGGTCGGCGAACATGTTCTCGATCGTCGGCCAGGTGGTGCCGAAGCGCTCCACGGTGCCGCGCACGGCCTCGGCCGCCGGGACGGTGCGCCGGGTCAGGGAGTTCTCGATGGGCAGCCGGATCTCGTCCTCGCCGAACTCCCAGAGCTCCACCTGCACGCCGGTGCCGGCGCCGTAGTAGAGCTTGGACTCCGCGGAGTAGTGGGGCCGGAACAGCCGCAGGACCCGGGCGTTGCGGCGCGAGGACAGCTCCCCGTCGGCCAGCAGCTGCACGGTCTTCTTCTTGGTGTCCATCGGCTTGACGTAGTACGGCTCGCCCACGGCCGCGTCCACCAGGGCCTGCCGCAGCCGGGGCCGGTCGCTGAGGTCCACCGCGATGACGGGGCGCTCGTCGTTGCCCCGCACCAGCAGGTAGTCGACCCCCGCGGAGTCCAGGACCCCGCGCAGGAAGAGCAGGTTCTGGACCATGACGTCGTGCGGGGTCTGGTCCGTGATCCGCAGGGCGAAGCGGTCCTTGTAGCGGACGACGTCCTCGCGCTGGTCCAGGGCCGCGGCGGAGGCACGGGACGCGGAGCGGAACTCCTCGCCGTCCGCGCCGTCCTCGGGTGCCGCGAAGTACTCTGCGCCGAGCAGGGTCGTGTTGATGGTGCCTCCTCATGATGTCGGGCCGCTGTGGCGGCGATCTCATGATAAGCCGCAACGGCCGGACTCAGGAGGGGAGGGGCTGGCAGCGGTCGCAGAACCACACCGCGCGGTCCCGCGGCGGCCCGGGGTGCGGCTCGCCGGGCACGAGCTCGGCGTCGTCGATCCGCGCCTCCCGGATCGGGGCCCCGCACCGGCGGCACGGCTGCCGACCGCGGCCGTAGACCCAGAACTGCTCGCCGCGGCGGGCGGGGCCGCCCACCGTGGAGCGCTGCGAGCGGTCCCGGTTGGCGTGCAGCAGCAGGTGGGAGAGGTCCACGACCGCGCCGAGGTCCGGGACGGCGGCCACCGGGGTGAAGGGGTGCAGCCGCTGCAGGAACAGCACCTCGTTGCGGTAGACGTTGCCGATCCCGGCGAGGTTGCGCTGGTCCATGAGCGCGGCCCCCACGTGCCGGCGCGGATGGCGGGCGAGCCGGGCCAGGGCCTCGGCCCGGTCCCAGTCGGGACCCAGCAGGTCCGGGCCGAGGTGGCCCACGAGCTCGCCCTCGTCGGCCGTGGCCACGAGGTCCAGCATGCCGAGGTCGAAGCCGACGGCCTGCGCGGCCGCGTTCTCGAGCACCGCCCGGGCCTGGTGCCCGGGGCGCCGCCACCGGGCGCCGCGCGGGTAGACGTGCCACATGCCCTCCATGAGCAGGTGGGAGTGCAGGGTGAGCGGGGGCAGCCCGCCGGGTCCGCCGTCGGTGCGGAGCAGCAGGTGCTTGCCCCGCGGCACCACCTCCGTCACGGTGCGCCCCGACAGGTCCGCGGTGGCGATCGACGGGAACCGGAGGTCGCTGCGGGTCAGGACCTTCCCGGCCAGGGCGCGGCGCAGCAGGGCGGCCTGGCGGTAGACGGTGTCACCCTCGGGCACGGCCGCCCCCGGGAGCCGGGTCCGCGCTCATCGGCGCATCCTCAGTCCGCGCGGTGTCGAGTAGAACCCGCCGGCCAGCAGGGACTCCCGCACCGCGGTCTCGACCGGGCCGTGCCCCAGGACCCCGGCGCCGTTGACCTTCTCGACGGTCAGCTTGTCCACCGCGCCCCGGCGGACGGTCTCGGCCACGGCGGGCCCGGCGGCGGCCAGGGCGGCGGTGTCGTCGGTGAACGCGAGGACGGTGCGGCCGCCGCGCTCGACGTACAGGGTCAGGGCCCCGTCCACGAGCACGACGACGGCGCCCGCCTTCCGCCCGGGCCGGTGCCGCCCCGCGGGCGCACCCCCGCCGTCCGGGGCGGGCACGGACACGGGCTCCGGCCACTCGAGCGCCGCGCCGTAGGGGTTGGCGGGGTCGGTCGCGGCCAGCGCCAGCGCCACGGGCTCCTCGGCGCGGACCTGGTCGTCGGTGCTGAACGTGCGCAGGTGGTCCACCGTGGCGGCCTGCGCGAACTGGGCGGCGCCCAGTCCCTCGATGAAGTAGCCGCGGCGGGCCCGGCCCGTGTCCTCGAGCGTGGAGAGCACCTTGTACACGGTGGCGAAGCCGCCGGGGAGCTCCTCGACCGCCACGGGGCCCTTGGTCACCACGCCGTAGCGGTCCATGAGCAGCTCCGCGGTGGCCGACGCCCGCAGCGTGGGGTCGAGGGGCTCGGGGCGCAGCACCGACCAGCGCCCGGCCACGAGCGGGGAGTCGTGACGCTCCAGGGTGGCCGCGCCGGTCGGGGCGCGCAGCGCCCCGCCGATCCCGGGGCGTGCGGACGCGCCGGGGCGCAGCCGGGCGGCGCCCCGGCGGGACGTGGTGCGGCCCCGGGGTGCCCGGGCCTTGTGCCGGTGGGCGGCCTGCCCGCCGGAGAGCAGGGAGCGCACGGGCAGGAAGGTGTCGTTGGTGATCAGACCGGCCCAGACGAGGTTCCACAGCGCGGTGGTCAGCTCCGCGGCGGGAACGGGCTCCCCGGCGGCGTCGAGCAGGCCCAGCAGCTGCGGGAAGAACCACGCGCCGCCGGGGGCCAGGACGTCGAGCACCCGCCGCTCCAGCGTGGAGTCCAGGGCCGCCGCCGCGATCGCGAGGGTCTCCGCCGGGGGGAGGGTCAGCTGGGCGGCCTCGCTCAGGTGCAGCGACACCCAGCCGTCGTCGCCCGCCAGGGACCCGGCCCCGGACCAGAGCACCTCCCCGGAGGCGGTCAGCTCGTCCAGCAGCTCGGGCCGGTAGTCGGCCACCCGGGCCGCGAGCACGAGCGGCTCCCAGGCCGAGGCGGGCACGGCGACGCCCGCGAGCTGGTCCACGACCGTCAGCACCCCGTCCTCGCCGCGCAGCTGGTGGTCCCGGCCGACGTGCTGCCAGGCCGGCAGGAACCGGGCGTAGACCTGCCCGGAGACGGGCTCCACGTCCCGGCGCAGGGCGGCCAGCGAGCGGCGCCGGATCCGGCGCAGCACCTCCGCCTCGCACCACTCGGAGGCCGCGGGGCCGGCCCCGCCGCCGTCGGGGCGCACGGGCCGGAACTCGCCCTCGACCACGCGCCGGTCCGCGGCGAGCCGCTCCAGCGTGGTGCGCACCACGGCCGTGCCCAGCCCGAGCCGGGCGGCGGCCTCGTCCACGGTGAAGGGCCCGTGGGTGCGGGCGTAGCGGGAGACGAGGTCGGCCAGGGGATCCTCGACCGGCTCCACGAAGGCCAGCGGCACGCCCATGGGCAGGGGGACCCCCAGCGCGTCGCGCAGCCGCGAGGCGTCCTCGATCGCGGCCCAGTGCTCGACGCCGCGCAGGTGCACCCGCAGCGCGCGGTTGGCGGACACGAGCTGGTCGAGCCACGCGGTGGCGACGTCCTCGGGGCACGAGGACTCCGGGTCCTCGGGGTCCTGGAGCCGGCGGACGGCCTCGGCGGTGGTGAGCGGACCGAGCAGGCGCAGCAGGTCCGCCGCGCCCTCGACCCCGCGCAGCCGGCGGTCCGGGGCCAGGCGCTGCAGCTCCGCCTCCGTGCGCTCGATGACCTCGGGGTCCAGCAGCTCCCGCAGCTCGGCGCGGCCCAGGAGCTCGTTGAGCAGGGCGGCGTCGAGGGACAGAACCGCCGCCTTGCGCTCGGCCAGCGGCGAGTCGCCCTCGTAGAGGAACTGCGCCACGTAGCCGAAGAGCAGGGTGCGGGCGAAGGGCGAGGGCTGCTCCGTGGTGGTCTCGACCACCCGGATCGCGCGCCGCTCGACCGCCCGGTGCAGCTCCTTGAGCGCGGGCAGGTCGTAGACGTCCTGGAGGCACTCGCGGATCGTCTCCAGGATGATCGGGAACTGCGGGTACTTCCGGGCCACGTCCAGCAGCTGCGCCGAGCGCTGGCGCTGCTGCCACAGCGGGGAGCGCCGGCCGGGGTCGCGCCGGGGCAGCAGCAGGGCCCGGGCGGCGCACTCCCGGAACCGGGACGCGAACAGCGCCGAGCCCCCCACCTCCTCGGTGACGATCTGGTCGAGCTCGTCGGCGTCGAAGAGGAACAGCTCGGCCCCGGGGGGCTCGTCCTCCATGGCCGGCACGCGCAGCACGATCCCGTCGTCGGCGGCCTGCGCGGAGCCGTCCAGTCCGTACCGCTCGTGCAGCCGGGCTCCCACGGCCAGCGCCCACGGGGCGTGCACGGGCATCCCGAACGGGGAGTGCAGCACCACGCGCCAGTCCCCGAGCTCGTCGTGGAAGCGTTCGACGACGAACAGCCGGTCCGAGGGGACCTGCCCCACGGCCTCCTTCTGCTCGCCCACGTAGGCCAGGAGGTTGTCGGCGGCCCACTCGTCGAGACCGGCCGCGCGCAGCCGGGCGCGGGCGTCCTCCGCGGAGGCCCCGGCGATCTCGCGGTTGAACCGGCCCACCGCGCGGCCCAGCTCCACGGGCCGGCCGGGGCCGTCGCCGTGCCAGAACGGGAGCTTGCCCGGTACGCCCGGGGCGGGGGAGACGATGACGCGGTCGTGGGTGATCTCCTCGATCCGCCAGCTGGAGGCGCCCAGGGCGATCACGTCCCCCACGCGGGACTCGTAGACCATCTCCTCGTCGAGCTCGCCCACCCGCTTCGAGTTCTTCCCGTCCTGCTCGCCCACGAGGTAGACCGCGAACAGGCCGCGGTCCGGGATCGTGCCCCCGGAGGTCACGGCCAGGCGCTGCGCCCCGGGCCGGCCCTCGATGGTCCCGGTCTCCCGGTCCCACACGATCCGCGGGCGCAGCTCGGCGAACTCGTCGGACGGGTAGCGGCCCGCGAGCAGGTCCAGGGTGGCGTCGTAGGCGGAGCGGGGCAGGGTCAGGAACGGGCAGGACCGGCGGACGGTGTCGAACCACTCCTCGACGTCGATCGGCCCCAGCGCGGTCGCCGCGACGGTCTGCTGGGCCAGGACGTCCAGGGGGTTGAGCGGGACCGCCAGCGGCTCGATCCGGCCCTGCAGCATCCGCTCCACCGTGACCGCGGCGTCCAGCAGGTCCCCGCGGTGCTTCGGGTAGAACCAGCCGCGCGAGACCTCGCCCACCTGGTGCCCGGCGCGGCCCACGCGCTGCAGGCCCGAGGCCGCCGAGGGCGGGGCCTCGATCTGGACGACCAGGTCCACCGCGCCCATGTCGATGCCCAGCTCCAGGGAGGACGTGGCCACGACGCAGCGCAGCCGCCCCGTCTTGAGGTCGTCCTCGATGACCGCCCGCTGGTCCTTCGAGACCGACCCGTGGTGGGCGCGGGCCAGCACGGGCGCCGCGCCCTCGTAGCGGCCGGTCTGCCGGCGCAGGTCCGCAGGCTCGGGGGCCCCGCCGGCCGCGCCCGGGTCCCGGCCGGCCAGGGCGGAGCGCAGCACGTCCCCGACCTGCCGGGGCGCGGAGCCCGCCGGGACCCCGGGCGCACCGGCGTCCTCGTGCGGGCCGGCGCCGTTCCGGCCGGCGCTGTTCCGGAGGTCGCCGTTGCGGAGGTCGCCGTCCGGGGCGCCGTCGTCCGGGGCCGTGTGCTCCACCCGGAACGCGTAGATCTCGTTGAGCCGCGCCGTGAGCTTCTCGGCGAGGCCGCGGGAGTTGGCGAACACGATGGTCGACCGGTTCTCGAGCACCAGGTCCACGACCCGCTCCTCGACGTGCGGCCAGATCGACGCCGTGGTCGTGGGGGCGAGGGCGTCGAGGTCGTCGTCCCCGAAGGCGGAGCCGGCCAGGGACGGCGAGGCGCTCGGCCCGCCCAGCACCGTCATGTCCGGGATGGGCACCGAGACGGTGAGGTCCCACGTCTTCTCCGCCCGCGGCGCGACGACGGTGACCGGTTCCCGCCCGCCCAGGAACCGGGCGACCGTCTCGATCGGCTCGACGGTCGCGGACAGCCCGATGCGCTGCACCGGCTGCTCCAGCAGGGCGTCCAGCCGTTCGAGCGTGACGGCCAGGTGCGCCCCCCGCTTGGTGCCGGCCACGGCGTGCACCTCGTCCACGATCACCGTCTGCACGTCGGTGAGGGTCTCCCGCGCCTTGGACGTGAGCATCAGGTACAGCGACTCGGGAGTGGTGATGAGGATGTCCGGGGGATTCGTGAGCAGCGCCCGGCGGATCGCCTGGGGCGTGTCCCCGGAGCGGACGCCCACGCTGATCTCCGGCGGCTCGATCCCGGCGTGCCGCGCGGTCTGCGAGATGCCGATCAGGGGGGCGCGCAGGTTCCGCTCCACGTCCACGCCCAGGGCCTTGAGCGGGGAGATGTAGAGGACACGGGTCCCGCGCCGTTCGCCCGCGGCGCTCGCGGAGCGGGCCTTGGCCCGCAGGGTCCCGGCGCCGGGCGCTGCGCCGGCCGGCGTGCCGGCGTCGAGGATCTTCCCGGCGCGCCGGCCGGGGGGGGACGGGGGCGGGGGCCGGGCTCAGGCCGAGCGGAACGGGCCGGAGCCGAAGGAGGATCCGGCGCCGAAGGAGGTGCCGACGTGCGCGGCG
>NZ_CANMRA010000061.1 GCF_947500125.1 uncultured Kocuria sp.
CCCGCCGGGGAGTGCTCAGACGAGGACCAGCACCACCCAGATGCCGAGGCTGCCGAGCGCGAGCATCGCGACCGCGGTGGCCAGCACGGCGCCGACCTCGGGCTCGGTGCGCTCCTCGACGATGCCGCGGGCGCTGCGGGCGTAGCGGGGACGCTGCGTGAGGTAGATGGCGGACGCGGTGAGGACGGCCAGCCCGAACAGCACCAGCACGAACGGCCCGTGGTGCGGCAGCCAGCGCAGGAAGACCGCCGAGACCACCACGAAGGACATCAGGGTCCGGCCCCAGGCCATGGTCGTCCGCTCCGGCTGCAGCCCGGGGTCCCCGTGCGGGGGCTCCGGGGGGCCCGGGGGATCCGGGGGGCGGCGGAGCCGGGGCCGCGGCATCTCAGCCCTGCAGGACGACGACGACGAGCACTCCCGCCGCGATCGCCCCGCCCACCGCGAGCACCGGCGCGATCAGGGGCAGGGGCAGCGGGGCCTGGCGCCGCATGCTCCGCTCGACCCCGATCCAGCGGAACGTGGCGCCCGCGCTGACGAGCATGCTCAGCACCAGCAGGACGATCGCGAGGAACGTGCGGATGCCCTCCTCGAACAGGTCCGCGGTGAACGCCTCGATGGCGATCCCGCCGGCCAGGAACGCGAGCGAGGTCCGGATCCAGGCGAGGAACGTGCGCTCGTTGGCCAGCGTGAACCGGGGATCGGGGTCCTCCCCGCCGCCGAGCACGCGCTCGGTCAGCCGGCGTCGTCCCGGGGTCTCGGACTGCTCGCCCATCGCCTGCCCTTCGCTCGCGCGGTCGTGTCGGCACCCATCCTGTCACGGGCCCGGCCACGGGCCGGTCGCGGCTACAGTGGGAGCTCCAGCCGCGACCCGCCGAGGAGGACACCCGTGAAGATCGCCGTCGGACAGTTCGCCCCCACCGCCGACACGGCCGAGAACCTGCGGACCATGCGCCGGCTGGCCGAGCAGGCCGCGGCCGGCGGGGCGCAGCTGGTGGTGTTCCCCGAGGAGGCCATGTTCTCCGAGCGGCTCATCGGGGAGGACTTCGAGGACCTCGTCCTGCGCGGCTGGTCCGGGTTCGTCCAGCAGCTGTCCTTCCTGGCCGCGCAGACCGGTGTCGCCGTGATCGCGGGCGGCTACGAGGGCTCCGCCGACGGGCGCCCCTACAACACGCTCGTGGCCGTGGACGCGCAGGGCGCGATCCTCGGCACGTACCGCAAGCTCCACCTCTACGACGCCTTCAGCCACCGGGAGTCCGACCGGATCCGCCCGGGGGACAAGGGCGTCACGGTGGTGCGGATCGGCGAGCTCGCCGTCGGCATGATCACCTGCTACGACCTGCGCTTCCCCGAGATCTGCCGCGCCGTGGTGGACGCCGGGGCGGAGCTGCTCACCGTGCCCGCCGCGTGGTTCGCCGGCGAGCACAAGGTGGACCACTGGCAGGCGCTGCTCAAGGCCCGGGCGATCGAGAACACCGTCTGGGTCGCGGCCGCGGACACCTGCTCCGAGCACACGATCGGCCGCTCCGCCGTCCTCGACCCGCTCGGCGTGGTGGTCGCCGAGGCCGGGGAGGACGAGACCGTGATCACCGCCGACGTCCTGCGCGAGCGCATCGCCGAGGTCCGGGAGACCGTGCCCGTGCTCGCGAACCGCCGCTTCGGCCCGGCTGAGCTGCTGCCCGCCGACGAGGGCTGAGGCGGTGGCCACAGCGGTCCTGACCCCCGCCCGGGCGCCCCAGGGCACCGTCCGCCCCTCCCTGCGTCCCCGCACCGTGGTGGCCCTGTTCGCGGGGCTGTCCCTGCTCTTCGGGACGGTCTTCGCCCTGATGGTGCCGTCGGCCTGGGGCCCGGACGAGCACACGCACTTCAAGCGCGCCTACCAGGTCTCCCAGGGCGGCCTGGCCCCCCAGCGGCTCCCCGACGACGGCCCCTACCCCGTCTACGGCGGCGCCGTGCCCGCCACCGCCCAGGAGTTCATGGCCGAGCACGCCGGGGCGCCGCGGTCCAAGGAGCGCAACTCCGACCCGCTGTACGTCGCGACCGAGGAGCGCGCGCGGGCGCTCGCCGCGCCACTGGCGGGCGAGCTCGTGCTGACGTCGTTCTCCAACACCGCGGCGTACTCGCCCGTGCCCTACCTGCCCGCGGCCCTGGGGGCGCGGATCGCCACCGCGGCGGAGCTCGACATCGGCACGGCCTGGACCCTGATGCGGATGCTGCAGGTGCTCGCCTACACGGGCGTCGCCGCGGTGGGCCTCTGGGCCCTGCGCGGCACCCGCTTCCTGTGGGTCGGCTTCTGCGTGGCGCTGCTGCCCACCGCCCTCTTCCAGTCGGCGGTGATCTCCGCGGACTCGGTGACCAACGCCGTCGTCCTGGCGTTCACCGCGCTCGTGCTGCGCGCGACCGTGCTCGACCGCACCGGGACACCCCTCAGCCGGGTGGAGCTGGGGATCGTGCTCGCGAGCGCGATCGCGCTCCCGCTGATGAAACCCACCTACGTCATCCTGTCCCTGCTGCTGCTGGCCGTCCCGCTGCGGAAGTACCCGCTGCCCCGCCGCCGGGGCGGGCGGCCGGTGGCGGCCTCCCTCGTGCTCACCGGATGCCTGCTGCTGACGCTGCTGGGCTTCGCGGGGTGGATGTCGCTGGCGGCCGGGACCACCGAGGCGATGGGGGCACTGCGCGGCCCGGAGGAGCGGCACATGGTGCGGCCCGACGACCAGCTGGCCTTCGTGCTGGGCGAGCCGGTGGCCGTCCTGGGGATCGCCGCGCGGACGATCCTGACCGCGGACTGGGACTACGCGGCCGGCTTCGTCGCCCAGATGGGCTACGGGCCCGGCAGGACCATCGACGGGCCCTTCGTCGGCGCGGTGTGCTGGCTCGTCGCCGTGGGCGCCGCGTTCTTCCACGGCCCGCGCGCTGCGGCGCCGCGCCGGGTCGCGCTCTGGTTCGCGGGGGTGCTGCTGCTCAACGTCGCGGCGATCTTCGGCACGCTCTACCTGAGCTTCGCCCCGGTGGAGTCCGGGATCGTCAACGGCGTGCAGGGCCGGTACTTCGTCCCGCTCGCCCTGCTGCTGCTCGGGACGCTGGTCCCGCTGGTGTCCGCCCGGTTCCCCGCCGCTCCGGCGGGCCTGCGCCGGGTGGACACCGCGATCCTGGTGCTCGTGCCGCTCTCGGCCGCGCTCGCCGTGGCCGGCTACGCCACCGTGGTCCACATCACGGGCCACTACATGCTTCCCTGACGGACGGCACCGACCGCACCGACCGCACCGACCGCACCGACCGCACCGACGACACCGACGACCCCTGGAGGACCCGTGGACGACGACCGCTCCGACTCCCCGCCGCGCCCGGACGGCCCCGGCGGCCCGCAGGGTCCCGGTGGGTCCGCGTCCGCCGGCGGCTACGGCCCGCCGCCCCCATGGGGCCCGCCCCCGCCGTGGGAGCGCTTCGCCGTGGGCCGCAGCCACGCCGACACCGCGCTGATCCTGGGCATCCTCGGCGTGGTGGTGCTGCCCCTGCTGGGCCCCTTCGCGATCTGGCAGGCCAACGAGGCCGAGAAGCTCGGCACCCCCGCCACGCCCGGGCGGGTGCTCGGCTGGGTGGGCACCGTCCTGCTCGGGGTCCTCCTGGTCTTCTTCGTGCTGTGGCTGGTCGCGGTTGCTTTCCTGCTCAGCTCCGGCGGAGGCGGCTGAGCCGGGGCCCGGGCGGCCCCCGGCTCACCAGATGCTGACGCGCTCCACCTCGGGCAGCCACAGCGCGTCCGACTCCACGACCCCGAACGCCTCGTAGAAGGCCGGGACGTTGCGGACCACCTGGTTCGCCCGGAACTCGTTGGGGGAGTGCGGGTCGGTGGCGATGCGGTGGCGCAGCGCCTCGTCGCGGGACTTCTGCTGCCACACGTACGCCCAGGACAGGAAGAGCCGCTGCTCGGGGCTGTAGCCGTCGATCAGCTCCCCGGGCCCGAAGGCGCTGCCGGTCTCCCGGGACATCCGCCACGCCTTGTGGGCGATCGTGAGCCCGCCCAGGTCCCCGATGTTCTCCCCGAGGGTGAGCTCGCCGTTGACGTGCGTGCCCTCCTCCGCGAGCTGCTCCGGGACCAGGCGGTCGTACTGGCGCACGAGCTCCGCGGTGCGCTCCTCGAAGGCCTGCCGGTCGGCGTCGGTCCACCAGTTGCGCAGCCGCCCGTCGCCGTCGCACGTCGAGCCCTTGTCGTCGAAGCCGTGGCCGATCTCGTGGCCGATCACGGAGCCGATCGCGCCGTAGTTCACGGCGTCGTCGGCGTCCTCGTCGAAGAACGGGGGCTGCAGGATCGCGGCCGGGAAGACGATCTCGTTGCGCAGGGGGTGGTAGTACGCGTTGACCGTCTGCGGGGTCATGAGCCACTCGTGCTTCTCCACCGGGTTGCCGGCCTTGCGGACCAGCTCGGCGAGCCGGAACTCCGTGGTGCGGATCCGGTTGCCCACGAGGTCGTCGGCGCTGATCCGCAGGGAAGTGTAGTCCTTCCACTGCTCCGGGTAGCCGATCTTCGGGGTGAACTGGGAGAGCTTCTTCAGCGCCTCCTGACGGGTCTGCTCCGTCATCCAGTCCAGCCCGGTGATCGAGACGCGGTAGGCCTCCAGGAGGTTTGCCACGAGCTCGTCCATCCGCTCCTTGGCGGTGGGGGAGAAGTGCGCCGCGACGTAGAGCTCCCCCACGGCCTCGCCGAGGACCCCGTTGACGAGCTCCACACCGCGCTTCCAGCGGTCCTTGAGCCGCGGGGTCCCCGAGAGCACGGTGCCGTAGAACGCGAAGTCCTCCTCGACGAACGCGGAGGACAGGTAGGAGGCGCGCGCGGAGACCAGGTGCCAGCGGGCCCAGGAGCGCCACGCCGGCAGCAGCTCGTCGGCGAGCAGCTCCTCGACCCCGGTGAAGAAGGACGGCTGGGCGTTGACCACGGTGCTCAGCGCCGACCCGGGCAGCTCCGCGCCCTCGGCCAGGAGCCCCCAGTCGAGGACCGTGCCGGAGGCCGCGAGCTCCTCGAAGCCCATCGGGTTGTACATCTTGGTGAGGTCGCGGACCGTGACCTTGTCCCAGTGGTGGGAGGCGATCCGCGTCTCGAGCTCCACGGCCGCTCGGGCCTGCTCCTCGGCGTCCTCGAAGCCGGCCAGGGACAGCATGGTCCGCACGTGCTCCAGGTACTTCCCGCGGATCGCCGCGTGCTGGTCGTCCCGGTAGTACTCCTCGTCCGGCAGGCCCAGCCCCGACTGCCCCACGAACACGAGCTGGCGCTCGGGGTCGCCCGGGTCGGCGTCGACGTCGACGCCGACGAGCCCGCCCGCGCCGCGCCGGATCATCCGGCCGAAGTGGCGCACCAGCCCCGGCACGTCCGTCACGGCGTCGACCTCGGCGAGGTCCGGGGCCAGCGGGGAGGCGCCGAGCGCCTCGATCCGCTTCTCGTCCATGAAGGACGCGTAGAGGTTCGCGATCTTGGACTCCACGGCCTCCGGGTCCCCGGCCCGGGCCCGGGTGATGAGCTCGCGCACGGCGGCCTCCGCCTGGTCCCGCAGCTCGATGAACGCGCCCACGGACGGCTTGTCGTCGGGGATCTCCGTCCGGCGCTGCCACGAGCCGTTGACGTGGCGGTAGAGGTCGTCCTGGGGGCGGACGGAGCGGTCGAAGCCGGAGAGGTCGAACACCGAAGAGGTCACCGTAGATGTCATGCCCACCACATTAACCGGCCTCCGGCGGGGTGGGCGGGCTGTTCCCCGACCGCTTAACCCCGGCGGGTCAGCCCCGCGCGCCGGTGAACCGCGGCCTGCGCTTCTGCTGGAACGCGGCGAAGCCCTCGGCGTAGTCCGCGCTGCGGCACAGCTCGCCCTGCACCCGGTTCTCGTTCTCCACGGACTCCCACAGCCCCAGGCGCTCGTCGCGGATCTGGGCCACGAGCTCGCGGGAGGCGAGGAACGCGCCGGTCGCGCCCTCGGCCACGGCGGCGGCCTTGGCCCGGGTGAGCTCGAGCAGCTCCTCGGCGGGCACCGAGCGGCTGAACAGCCCGGAGCGCACGGCCTCCTGGCCGCTCATGAGCTCGGCCGTGTAGATGAGGTCCAGGGTGCGGTGGGCGCCGAGCCGCTCGGTGAACAGGGCGTGCCCGCCCGAGTCGAGGGTCGCCCCGAGGTTGGCGAAGGGGGAGCCGATCTTCGCGCTGTCCGCGACGTAGACCACGTCCGTGGCGATCGCCAGGCCGAGCCCCACGCCCAGGCACGGGCCCTGCACGGCGGCGAACGTCGGGGCGGGGAACCGGGTCATCGCGCGCAGCAGCGGGGTGACCTTCCCGGCCAGGTAGCCGTGGGCGTCGTCGCTCGCGGGGTCCACAGCGGAGATGTCCCGGCCGGCGCAGAAGCCGCGGCCCTCGCCGCGCAGCACGAGGGCCCGGACGCCGGCCCGCTCGGCCTCGGCGTAGGCCTCGCCGAGCTCGGCGAGCGCCGCCTCGTCCAGGGCGTTCATCTTCCCGGGCGCGTTCAGCACCACTTCGGCCACGGATCCGTCGATGGTCAGGTCGATCACTGCTGCTCCTCGGTGAGGTCGGGGACTGAGGTACTGAGGTCGGGGACTGAGGTCGGTAACCGGGGCGGGGACCGGGGTCCGGTTCCGGTGTCGGGCAGGGACGGCCCGGGGCCCGGCACCTGCGCGGTGCCGGGCCCCGGATCGCGCGGCTCAGGCGTCGAAGTCGACGACGAGCTCCTTGGAGGTGGGACGGGTCTGGCAGGTGAGCACGTAGCCCTTCTCGATCTCGTCCTTCTCGAGGGCGTAGTTCTCCTCCATCACGAACTCCCCGGAGACGACCTTCGCGCGGCACGTGCCGCACACCCCGCCCGCGCACGCGAACGGGACGTCGGGGCGGACCCGCAGGGCGGCGTTGAGGACGGTCTCCTGGGCGTTCTTCGGGGACTCGATCGAGGAGGAGAGCCCGTCCAG
The DNA here is from genome assembly GCF_947500125.1 of uncultured Kocuria sp. Lineage (GTDB taxonomy): Bacteria > Actinomycetota > Actinomycetes > Actinomycetales > Micrococcaceae > Kocuria. The sequence continues at coordinate 6,949 of NZ_CANMRA010000061.1, forward strand.
GTTGAACGTGATGTCGTAGCCCTCGCCCGAGGGGTCGGCCTGGACCACGCGTCCCTGCTGCCCCTGGGGGGTCTCGGGGCGGCCGGTGCTGAAGAGCTCGAAGCGGATCCTGTCCTCCGGCACGCCGCGCTCGGCGAGGGTGTCCCGGCACAGCTGGACGAGCTCGAACGGCCCGCACAGGAACCACTCGTCCGTCCGGTCCACCTGGAGGACCTCGTCCAGGATGTCCTTGAGCTTGTCGGCGTCGATCCGCCCGGACATCAGCGGGCTGATCCGCTGCTCGCGGGAGAGCACGTGGTGGACCGCCAGGCGGGACGGGTACTTGTCCTTGAGGTCCCCGAGCTCCTCGGCGAACATCACCTCCATGGCGGAGCGGTTCGCGTAGACGAGGTCGAACGTGGAGGTCTCCGAGGCGCGCAGCACGGCCTTGGCGATCGCCATGATCGGGGTGATCCCGGAGCCCGCGGCGAAGGCCACGAGGTGGACCGACGCGTTCTTCGCGACCTCCTCGGCGGCGAGCTTCTCCGGGTCGTTCATGCTCGTGAGCCCGAGCTTGGAGATGAACGCACCCTGCGGGTTCATGACGTCGAGCTTGTCACCGGCCTTCAGGGACTCGTTGGCCCACGTGGAGAAGACGCCGCCGATGTCCTGCTTGATCGCCACCCGGATCTCGCCCGGCCGGGGCTCCGCGCAGATCGAGTAGGAGCGGCGGACCTCCTGCCCGTCGATCCGGGCGCGCAGCGCCACGTACTGGCCGGGCAGGTAGTCGTAGTCGTCCACGAGCTCCGGGGGCACCGCGA
>NZ_CANMRA010000062.1 GCF_947500125.1 uncultured Kocuria sp.
CGCCGCCTGGCTCCACCACCAGGACGACGACCATGGCAAGCGAAAACCGTAGGGTGACCCCTTTCCCAACACTTACTGAGAGGCACGAGGTCGGTGCAGGGGTACCACCGCCGCGAGCGGTGTCCTCGCGGGTCTGTTCCGACGCGACAGGGCCCCGAGAGGAGTGATCCTCTCGGGGCCCTGTCAGGTGTGTCCGTCGATCAGCGCACGAGCTCCCGCTCCTGGGAGCCCGTCGTGAGGGCGTCGGCCTCGTGGTGGTGGTGCGCCGCCTCGAGCTCGGCGGGGGTGACGGGGGCGACACGGTCCTCGAAGAAGAACCGGCTGATCCGCTCCCGCGTCTTCTCGGTGCGCGTGATCTTGCCCTTCGCGTTCGGCTGCGCCGGCTCGACCTGGTAGTCGGGCATGTTGACCAGCCGGTAGCGCTTGTACTCGTCGAGCGGCTCGTGCACCTCGATGAACTCACCGTGGGGGAGCTGCTGGACCCGGCCGGTCTCCCGGCCGTGGAGGACGATCTCCCGGTCCTTGCGCTGCAGCGCCAGGCAGATCCGGCGGGTGATCATGAAGGCGAGGATCGGACCCAGGAAGTACAGGGCACGCAGCCAGTACAGGACGTCGTTGACCGCCAGGTTGAAGTGCGTGGCGATGAGGTCACCGCTGGCAGCGACGAGCATGATCGTGTAGAACGTCACGCCGGCCGCGCCCATGGCGGTCCGGAACGGGGCGTTCCGGGGACGGTCGAGGATGTGGTGCTCCCGGTCGTCCTTCGTGACCCAGCGCTCGATCCACGGCCATGCGGCCATGAGCCCGAAGAGCACCGCGAGGGGCGCCATCGGCAGCAGCACGTTCATCGGGATCGACATGCCCCAGAACGTCCACTCCCAGTTGAACGGCCAGGTGCCGGGCATGAGGCGCACGGCACCGTCGGTGAAGCCCATGTACCAGTCGGGCTGGGAGCCGGCCTGGACCGGGGAGGGATCGTACGGACCGTAGTTCCAGATCGCGTTGATGGTGGTGGTGCCCGCCATCAGGGCCATGATCCCGAACACGATGAAGAAGAACCCGCCGGCCTTCGCCGCGTAGATCGGGCCCACGGGGAAGCCGACGACGTTGTTCTCGGTGCGACCCGGGCCGGGGAACTGGGTGTGCTTGTGGACCACGACCATGAAGAGGTGCACCACGATCAGCATCAGGATGATGGCGGGGATCACGAGCACGTGCAGGATGTAGAGGCGCGCGATGATGTCGTGCCCGGGGAACTCGCCGCCGAACAGGAACATCGACAGGTAGGCGCCCACGATCGGGAGGGCCTTGAGGATCGCGTCGGCGATGCGCAGACCGTTGCCGGAGAGCACGTCGTCGGGGAGCGAGTAGCCGGTGAAGCCGGCGACGATCGCGAGCAGGAAGAGCGCGACGCCGACGAGCCAGTTGAGCTCGCGCGGGCGGCGGAAGGCGCCCGTGAAGAACACGCGCAGCATGTGCACGGACACGGCGGCGGCGAAGACCAGCGCGGACCAGTGGTGGATCTGGCGCAGGAAGAGACCGCCGCGGATGTCGAACGAGATGTCGAGGGAGGACGCGTAGGCCGCGGACATCTCCACGCCCTGCATGGGGACGTAGGAACCCTCGTACTCCAGGGCCGCCATCGACGGCTCGAACCACAGCGCGAGGAACGTGCCGGAGAGCAGCAGGATGACGAAGGTGTACAGGGCCACCTCGCCGAACATGAAGGACCAGTGGTCCGGGAAGATCTTCCGGCCGAACTCCTTGACGATCGGCGACATGCCGACACGGGTGTCGACGAAGTTCGCGATCCGGCCGGTGCCCGTCTGGGGCTTGTACTCGTAATCAGTGGACGTGGACATCAGTTCGCCTCACCCTGCATCTCTTCGACATGGGTACCGCGCTGGGAGTAGGTCGGACCGACCGGCTCCTGGAAATCGCTGCGTGCCACGAGGTAGCCCTCGTCGTCCACAGTGATCGGCAGCTGGGGAAGGGGCCGGGCGGCCGGCCCGAAGATGACCTCGCACTCGTTGGCGAGGTCGAACGTGGACTGGTGGCACGGGCACAGCAGGTGGTGCGTCTGCTGCTCGTAGAGCGCGACCGGGCAGCCGACGTGCGTGCAGACCTTCGAGTAGGCGAAGATGCCGTCGACGTTCCAGTCGGCCTTCTCCGGGGACACGTTGACCGTCTCCGGGGCCAGGCGCATGAGCAGGACTACGGCCTTGGCCTTCTCGTCGAGGTAGCCCTCGTTGTGCCCGATGGTGTTCAGGTTCTCGGGGACCACGTGGAACGTGGAGCCCAGCGTGACGTCAGAGGCCTTGATGGGAGTACCGGAGGGATCGCGCACCAGACGGATCCCTTCGTCCCAGAGGGTCTCCTTGAGGACGTCCAGGTTCGTCGGGCCGAGGTCCCGCAGGAGGCCGACGAACGGCAGGGGAGCGAGCACCGCCGCACCGATGAGGGTGTTGCGCAGCAGGGGCCGGCGCTTGATCCCGGACTCGTCGTAGATCGTGGTGAGGATGCTCTGCGCCTCGGCGCGCTGCTCCTCCGTCCGGACCGCGTGGCGGTTCTCGACCAGCTCGTGGTCCGGCATGAGGGTGCGGGCCCAGTGCACGATGCCGAGGCCGATGCCGAACATGCCCAGGGCGACGCCCAGGCCGAGCAGCAGGTTCTGCAGCTGGAGGGCGCGCGTGGGCTCGGTGTTCGTGACGTCGTAGATGGGGCCGTCGACGCGGATGCCGAAGTATCCGACGAAGAACAGGACCGATCCGACGATCGAGAGCACGAACAGCAGGACGACCTGCCGTTCGGCGCGCTTGGCGGCGGAGGAGTCGACGTCCGTCAGGCGCGGGCTGTGCGGGGGCAGTCCGGGGTCGGGGAAACGCTCCATTGCCGTGGTGCCCGTGGTGGCAACGGTTCCCGACTGGTGGGGAGTGCCGTCACTGTGGCTTCCCATGTGGTCCCTCATTCTTCTCTTGGTGCAGTTGATCGTAGCTTCGGGGTCCGACATCCGCTGCCGGTGCGCGGCGTCAGGCGGAACGCGAGGTGAGCCAGACGGTGAACCCGATGATGACGGCGAGTCCGATGGTCCAGACGAACAGTCCCTCCGAGACCGGGCCGAGGGCACCGAGGCCGAATCCACCGGGGTTCGGGTTGTCCTCGAGGGTCTTCAGATAGGTGATGACGTCGCGCTTCTCCTCGGGGGTGATGTTCGCGTCGTTGAACACCGGCATGTTCTGCGGGCCGGTCTGCATGGCCTCGTAGATGTGCTTCTCCTCGACGTCCATCACGGAGGGGGCGTACTTGCCGCGGGTCAGCGCGCCACCGGCACCGGCGGCGTTGTGGCACATGGCGCAGTTCGCGAGGAAGACCTTCGCACCGTTGGCGGCGTTGCCCTGGGTGACGTCCAGGTACTGCTCTTCGGGGACGCCGGGGCCGGGGCCGAAGGTCGCCACGTAGGCGGCGAACTGGCGGACCTGCTCGTCGTTGAACTGGACCGCCTTCTTCTGTGCCTGGGGACCGTTGGCCTGCATGGGCATGCGGCCGGTGCCGACCTGGAAGTCGACGGCGGCGGCACCGACGCCGACGAGCGACGGACCGGACGGGGTCCCGGCGCCGTCGAGACCGTGGCAGGTCGAGCAGTTCGCGACGAACAGCTTCTCGCCCTCCTCGATGTCCTGCGCCGTGTAGGACTCGGTCTGGGCCTTGGCCTCGTTGGTGGTGGTGGCGACTGCGTAGAGCCCACCGCTGAGGAGCAGGGCCAGGACCATCAGTACGAGGACTGCGAGCGGGTGGCGCCGCTGCTGCGAAAGTGCCTTCACGTCAAACGTTCCTTCAATTCGGTGTTGGTTTGCTTGGTGCGTCCCCGGGACGGCGCGGCCTACTTGAGGAAGTAGACCACGAGGAACAGCACGATCCAGACGACGTCCACGAAGTGCCAGTAGTAGGACACGACGATCGCCGAGGTCGCCTCGAAGTGGCCGAAGCGCTTGGCGATGAAGGCACGGCCCATGATGAACAGGAACGCGATGAGACCGCCGGTCACGTGCAGCGCGTGGAAGCCCGTGGTGATGTAGAAGGCGGAGCCGTAGGAGTTGGCCGGAATGCTGATGCCGTGGGCGACCAGCTCGGCGTACTCGAAGGACTGCACCGCCACGAAGATCGCGCCCATGATGAAGGTCAGGGCGAACCACTCGATCATTCCCCACCGGCGGAGGTCGAGGACGCCGCCGGCCCGGCGGGGCTGGAGCCGCTCGGCCGCGAAGACGCCGAACTGGCAGGTCACCGAGCTCAGCACCAGGACGATGGTGTTGGCCAGGGCCAGTGGGATGTTCAGCTTGGCGGACTCCTCGGCCCAGAGCTCCGGGGCGGTGGAGCGCAGGGTGAAGTACATGGCAAAGAGGCCGGCGAAGAACATGACTTCGGAGGAGAGCCACACGATGGTGCCCACTGAGGTCAGGTTGGGCCGATTGATCGACCCGCCTACCGGCTTGGCTGGGGTATGGGTTGCAGTCGTCACAGAGACATTATGTCGCCAAAACTCCCGGTGGACCAACCAGGAGGGGGGTCGGGCGGTTCGCGTGTCCGGATGCCCGAAGTCCGCCGCGACGAGGTGGTGCGCTGTCCGCGCGCCCCGGAGCCCGCGCCGGCGCGGAAGTGGACGCCCCGGCGGGCCTGCTGTGATCCCTGTCACAAGACCTCGGCAGGGGCTGTCGCGGCGGCCGGGAAGCCGTTCCGGCCGGTCCGGCGGCGGACGATACGATCAGGAGCGTGAACACGACGACACCGACGCCCGCACCGAACTTCGAGTGGCCGGACCTGATCACGGCGCTGATCTCCGGGACCGACCTGACCCGTGACCAGGCCTACTGGGCCATGGACACGATCATGTCGGGCGAGGTGTCCGACGTGGTCATCGCCGGTTTCCTGGTGGCCCTGCGGGCGAAGGGGGAGACGGTCGAGGAGCTGACCGGGCTGTCCGACGCCATGGTGGGCAACGCGCGGCCGGTCGACATCCCCGGCCCGGCCCTGGACATCGTCGGGACGGGCGGCGACCGGCTCTCCAGCGTCAACATCTCGACGATGTCGGCCCTCGTGTGCGCGGGCGCCGGGGTGAAGGTCGTCAAGCACGGCAACCGCGCGTCGTCGTCGAAGTCGGGCTCCGCGGACGTCCTGGAGGCGCTCGGGGTCCGCCTGGACCTGCCGGTCGAGATGGTGGAGTCCGCTGCCCGGCACGTGGGCATCACGTTCCTCTTCGCCCAGACCTTCCACCCGTCGATGCGCTTCGCGGCGGCGGCCCGGGCGCAGCTGCGCGTGGCCACCGCCTTCAACTTCCTCGGACCCATCACCAACCCGGCGCGGGTCGAGGCCTCGGCCGTCGGCGTGGCCGATCCCGCACTGGCGCCGCTGATCGCGGGCGTCTTCGCGGCCCGCGGCGACCGTGCCCTCGTCTTCCGGGGCGCCGACGGCCTCGACGAGCTCACCGTGACGGCACCCTCCCAGGTGTGGGAGGTGCGCGACGGGCGGGTCGAGCGGCACGACCTCGAGCCGCTCGACCTCGGCATGCCGCGGGCCACCATCGAGGACCTGCGGGGCCAGGACGCCCGGTACAACGCGGGTGTCGTCGAGCGGGTCCTGGCGGGGGAGAAGGGCCACGTGCGCAACGCCGTGCTGCTCAACTCCGCCGCCGGGCTCGTCGCCTTCGACCCCACCGCGGAGGGTCCCTTCCAGGACCGGATGGCCGCGGCGGTCCGGCGCGCCGAGGAGGCCGTGGACAGCGGCGCCGCCCGGGCCGTCCTGGACCGCTGGATCGCCCACACCGCTCGCTGAGACGCCGTGCCGGCGGAAGGCCGGCGACGACGGAGGCCGGTGAGGGCGCACCTCACCGGCCTCCTGCCGCCCGTGCGCGGCACGGGCACCGGCCCGGTCAGTCGATGCCGAGGGAGAAGGCGGCCTCCAGGTCGTGCTTGCTGTAGGTCCGGAAGGCGATGTTGGTGTTCGTCCCCACGACGCCGTCGACCTTGGAGAGGCGGTCCGCGATCACGTCCGCGAGGTCCTCGTGCCGGTGCACGCGCACCATCGCGATCAGGTCCCAGTCACCCGTCACGGAGTACACCTCGCTGATGCCGGGGATGTCGGAGATCTGCTCGGCGACCTCGGGGATCCGGTCGGCGGAGGTTTTGATGAGGACGATGGCGGTGAGCATGGAGCACCTTTCTCGGGAACGGGGCCGGCGGGACCGGCGGGACGGGAGGATCAGCCCGGACGGCGGGAACGGGCCGCGCGCAGCGCGAGGACCAGGGCCCGGGGGCCCAGCAGGAAGGCGCCGAGCACCGCGAGCGTGACGAGGACGAAGCTCGGCGCCGTGCCCTCGCCGACGGTCAGGCGCAGGCCCATGCCCACGGCCACAGTCGTCACCCACAGCGCGACGCCCCGGGGCCAGACCGCGAACGGGTTCCGGTGCACCCGCCACACGAGCCAGCCCAGCAGGAGCCCGGCCAGGAACGGCCACGCCGTGCTCAGGATGCCGGCGGCGTCCAGGGCGTGCGTCTTGCGGCCCAGCCCCGCGAAGAGCAGGACCAGCAGCACGTCCACGGTCAGCGCCGCGGCCCACGGGCCGGAGCCGGCGGTGCGCTGCTCGGGGAGGGCGGTGGCGGGGGCCGACGTGTGCATGCTGGCAGTCTAGTGCGGCGCCGACGGGCCGCCATCCGGGTCCGTCGAAGGTTGAGGTGCACCTTGAGAGTTGAAGGATTCTTGACGACAAAGTTTCAACCTTCCACCGGTGGTCGATGGTCCTGGCCGAGGAGCTGCTGAGGGCCGGGCGGGACCGTGGCGCCCAGGGCACGCGAAGGTGCCCGGGGGTGGCGCGGCCGGGGCGCGAGGACGGGAGTGCGCCCGCACCGTTGCGGCCCACCGATCGGCGCGCGACCGGGCGTCAGCCGATGGTGGCCGGGGTGAGCGGCGATGAGCAGGTCGGGCGGGGGTGGTACAGAGAGGCCCGAAGTCGCCGGAGGGGAGCTCCTGATCGCGAATACTTTACATAATGCCGATTATCGGCGCTTAACTCACGGGAGTTCTTGCATCTGGTGCAACTCCCGTTCGGCCGATTTCGCCCCGGTTCCGCGGCATCCCGCGGGCG
>NZ_CANMRA010000063.1 GCF_947500125.1 uncultured Kocuria sp.
TCCATCGTCTGCGCCCACCGCTGCCGGGCTTGCGTTGCGGGAATCCGAATCATAGCTAAATTGTACATTTTAGCGGTTTCTCTGGCGAGGCCTGGTACTCCTGCCCTGTTAGGTCGGTTGCTACTCCCCCTCCAACGACGAGCAACGCTCTCACCCGCCGTCGAACACCCACAGCCTCAGCCCCAGATAAGGCAGGCCAGGAGGGGTTACTGGCGAACCTCACCCAGGTGTGGGGCAATGTCGCGGAGCTGGGCGAGGTATCCGTGAGCATCTAGCTCAGCAAGGGCCGCCGGTATGCGTGCGGCCGGTATCCGGCTCAGAGTGGCGAGCTCCTCAATGCTGGGGGTGCGGTCCCACGGCTGGGCGAGGTGGTTAAGAATGACGCGGGCGTCGCTGGTGAGCTCCGCGTCAGCGGCAGCCAGGTCGCGGAGCCGGCGGAACCGGTCGAGGCCATGCTTGTCGAAGGGCCGTGGTCGCCTCGTCATAGTGGCCCATCCTTGGGGTGCGGTGGCGTCTCGTAACGGTGAGTGTGCATGAGATGCCGGCCCTTGTCTTATGACACATGGCTACGGGACAGACTCGCCCGCGGAATGGCACGGAAACTCGGGGTAGCAAAAAACGATAGACGAGACGTCTTGAAACCCTAGGCTTGTAAGACTGGCTAAATTAATTCTATTCGATCGACACCGTCTCATGAACATGCTCTCAGCTCTTCCCAGCCCGCTTCGTACCAGCGCGGGTGCTGACTAGCGGCTCGCGCACCAGAGACCTACACAACGTATGGTTAAGCACGTTGGATACTCGCTTCTCCGTATGCTTTGAGGTCTCATATGCCCACCCAACCCCGTCCACCTAAAAAGGCTAAGGTTGCACGTAAAAATAATCCACAAGCGCAGATGGCTTTAGCCGAACATTTGCGTGAATTTCGCAACCGATTAATTAAAGCGATTATCGCAACTGCTGTCGGCACAATATTGGGATTTTTTATATACGAACCCTTTATTACCCAACTTAAGGCTCCGGTAGATCGACTGAATCTGGAGTCAGGGCGAGAAGCTATAATAAATTTTTCAGGTGTAGCGTCATCGTTCAATGTCATGGTAGAGGTTTCCATAGCACTAGGACTTATAGTGTCTAGTCCAGTATGGCTTTATCAACTCTGGGCCTTTGTAACCCCTGCGCTCCACCGACGTGAGCGGCGGTATGCCATAGGATTTATAGTCACCGCAGTACCTCTTTTTTTAGCGGGTATAGGTGTGGCAATACTGGCTCTGCCAGCTGCAATTTACGGCCTAACTGCATTTACCCCAGAGGGGTCTTCCAACATCATTACAGCCAGTGATTACATTCGATTTGTGTTGCAACTGGTGCTTACTTTTGGTATTGCTTTTGTGGTACCCGTCTTACTAGTCATGTTGAATATGATTGGCGTACTTTCGGGTCGAACTGTGCTAAAAAGTTGGCGAATCGTGGTGGTCCTCGTTTTAATTGTGTCTGCTATGGCGGCCCCTGGGCCAGATCCACTTACTATGTTCTACTTAGCAATTCCACTAATAGCATTATTTTTTGTGGCGATAACTATCTGCTTGCTTCTGGATCGTCGGAGGTCTAAAAAGCAACGACAAAGTGAAGTTAGTATTGGCTCGTCCGCTGACAAAGCAACCTCCATGGACACACTAAAAGACATGGGTTACGAGCAGTAAGTGCGGAACAGTGTTCGTCAAAGCGTGTTAACAATTTTCATGAATAGAAAGGTTCCCGCTCGATACGTCACTAGTCTTTTCGTGTAGTACCATAATGGCATGAAGCGTCAGCCAATGTCTGCAATTGGGTTTATATTTTTTTCTATTCTTCTACCTTTTTGTGGCGCGTTTTTAATTGAATACACAAATTTTCAGGGGAAGAATATTGCAGGATGGTCTTTAATTATTATTGGGCTATTCGTGGCGGCCGCTTCTGTTAGCCAGCAGCATTCAAAGTCTGAGTGACTTAACATTTAACAAAAGTTTGTTTTCCCTAGAAATTATTCGTTACTGTCGGTGACTGCCTGCCACGTGGAGTACACAAATCCAGTAGCCCCTACAGAGGCGCAGGAGCCGCTCATGGTGGGCAAAGTTAGGTGACCAGAAGCAGTCAGCGCTCCAACCCCGTGTCCTTGTCCGAGTGCCGGCTCACGTGCGGGCGCCCATAATCCTGATGCGGGACAGGCGTCGCCCGTCCCGGACTGACAGGGCGTTCACGAGCCATCATCTGCCGGATTCTGGAGACTTCGAGCAGCTGCTGCTGGTAGGCGATCAGGCGGGGGTCGGTCTCGTTACGCTTCGCCCACCAGCTGGCGACCTCACCCATTTCGACCCGTTGGGCCTGGCCGATCTGCTGGTGCCGGCGCTGGGTGGCCTCGGTCTGGGCGTCGGCCACCCTCGCCTGGTACTTGGCTTTGGACTCCAGCAGTCCTTTCTCCGGCACCTGCACCCGCTGCGACGGGGAGGGGGCGTCGAGGACCTGGGAGAGCTTGGACCAGGCCAGGGTCTTGTCCAGCTGGGAGGCCTTGAACCAGACCGGCTGTCCCACCTCGTCCACGCGCCCGGTGCCGAACTTGTACCCGGACATCCGCCCCGTTGTGGCGCGGTTGGCCTGGAACTCCACCCCCGCCTTCTCCAGCTCGGCTTCGAAGGCATCGGTGCCGCCGCCGACGGCCCTCGCCGCACAGGCCCGGACCACGGTGGCCAGCTCCACCCGCTCCGGCGGCAGATGGGTGCGCAGCGCTTGGTGGCGTTCCCCGCGGGTGATCTGGTGATCGGCCGCCCGCCGGGACACCCTGGTGGTCTCCCGCGGGGCGGCCTGCAGCCCGTATGCCTCCTCGAGCTCCGCACACGCGGTCTGGGCCTGGCGGTAGTCCTGGCGCCCGTGCCACACCTGACCGGTGTCGGTGACCCGGGAGGCCACCAGGTGCACGTGGTCATCGGCGTGCCGGACCACGACCCACGGGCGGTCCTCCAGGCCCATCCGGGTCATGAACACCGTGGCGGCATCGCGCCACTCCGCATCGGTCAGCGCCCGGTCCTCCGGGGCGCAGCGCAAGGAGACCTGCCAGATCGGCTTGGTGATGTCCGGGCGCGAGGCCGCCGCCTCGCGCAGCTCGGCGGCCCATCGACCGGTGGTGTCCCCGCGCATCGCCAGCGTCCCGCCGATCACGATGCCCCCGACCTGCTCGGCCCCGTCGCGGTCGCGGTAGGTGTGCATCGCGGTCTTGCCCGGCCCGTGCAGATAGGCAGCGATGTCCCCGGCCCGGGTGCCGCGGGTGATCTTGGCGATCATCAGCGCAGGGCTTCCCGGATCTGGCCCATCACGGCCTCGGCCGCATCCACCCGGGTCACTAGTTCCGCCGCCGAGGTCCGGTCGAGGCCGGAGACGTTCGCCGCGCGCACGGCCTGATTCAGGTTGTTGCCCACCCGGGCCAGCTCCGCCCGCAGCGCCGCGACCTCCGGAGGCGGGCCCGGACGGGACGGTGCCGCCCGGTGGCCGGTGAGCAGGCCGGCCATGGTGGTGCGCACCCAGGTGCCTAACCGGCCGGACCCGGCTTCTGCTGCTGCCGCCGCCCAGGCGGCGTGCTCCTGCTCGGTCAAGCGCACCGCCACCACGCGGGTGCGCTTGACCGGTCCTTCGGTCTCCTCGGCCACGAGGTGACCCCCTCCCTTGGTGGGTCGAGCTCTGCGAGATCCACTCCCGCCCCCGCAGCGAAGCGAGGAGGCGGCGAGGTCGACCAGCGTGCAGTGAGCGCCAGCGAACGTAACGCTAGTCATACCTCGCATCGTCGAAGCGTGTCCACCGCGGCGGTTGAGTGCCCCCTAGGGCGCGAGACCGCCAACCAGGTGGCGGGCACGCTTCGGCAGGGTCGGCGCGGTGAAGCTGTGAGAGGCCGCCCCGCGGCCGAACGCAGCGCTCACCGCGCCGCTCTGATGAGATGAACTGCTCAGGTGCCCCATCCCTGGCCCGCTCACCTTGAAGACCCCCACGCATCTTCCGCTGGGGTGTCCCGGCTGTGGTCACCTCAGCCTGAAGTCGTATCGCTACTCGGCGGAGTTGTCCTGCCGATCGATCTTGTCTTCAAGTTCGCCGATGGCCCGGGCGTCATTCGGGGAGTGTTCCGTGGCCCGGCACGCGTCAGGGTTCGTAGCGCAGATGCACCGGTATCTGGTGGTGACCGCGCTGTTCTTGGCAACGGTGGCCTCGTCCTGCCGGCGTTGGCGGGCAGCTTCACGCTTGCGACGAGCGGGGGACTTCTCAACGCCGCCTCTGCTGTACATGAGGCAGATTTTGCCACGACCCGCAAGTACCCGCTGAGATAAGGAACTCGCTGACGCTCGTGCTGTTCTTTCCTGACCGCCTACTTGCTGAGTGAGTCTGTGGAACTGTTCATCTCGGCAACGCCGGGCCAGCCTGGGGCTCGGTTGCTTGGTTGGCGGGCAGGGGTGTGCCTCTAACGCTCCCCAGGAAAGGGAACGATAGAGGCGCGCGAGGTGTCCAGCCCGAGACTTCGGAGATGGCCGTATGGGGGTCACTAGGTGACCGGTAGCGCGGCCCACGGCATTACTCGTGGGCAGTGGCGGCATGTGCACGCAGCTCCGGCGACATCTGGTCGCTGTAGGGCTTGGCACTCCTTCGATCCCGGCGATTGCTCGACCCGGTGACGGCCCCTGTCTGCGTGCTCGACGAAAGGAACCGGCTCTAACCCGGGGATGGCCGCGGTGCGAGGATCAGCTCGCCGGGGCCGGATGCCCCGTGTCTCCGTCGGCTGGAGGTGTTGTTCTACGGCCACGTCTCAGGCCGACACCAGGTAGTCCATCGCTGGTGGTTCCGTTGCAAGCGTTGGCGCACTTGCTAGAATGGGCTCGTTATAGTGAATCGACTTCAGGATACGGGACCGTTGGCGCGGTCCCGTTCCGCTTTAAGCGGTTCGGCGTGTCGCAAGGCACCTCGCCCCGCAGATCGATGGCCCGGCGCGCAGGCGCCGGGCCATCGTCGTGTCTGGGGGCTGGAGCCCAGTGGTCAGCTGTTGTGCGTGCCGCCGTACTTGCTGGGTGCTCCCTCGCGGCCTGTGCGCTTCTGGGAGGCGAATGTCTCCCCGGCCTTGATCGACGCCGTGGATCGCCTCAGCTCGGCCTCGGCACGGCGTACCGCGGCACTCCAGTCCTGCGGTTTGGCCGGGGTCTTCTTCTTTTTCGCGTTCCCCTGCTGTTTCTTGGCCGTCGCCCGCCGCTTCTGCGCCACCGCAGTCTCCCTCCGTCGTTGTCCTGATGATCTACCCGAAGGTGCGCCGCCACCAGGACTGCCTGACCGGTTCGGGCCCGGGATTGGGCTGTTCAGATGCCGGCGGCGGAGATACCGGGGCTGGGGTGGGCTCCGGATCCGGCTCAGCGGGGGCCGTGGGTGGTCCAGTCGTGAGCATCCGCAGCGCCATGCGTTCGGCCTCGAGCGCTGAGCCCCGCTCCTGGGCGATGGCCTCTGCTTTCTCGGCACGGAAACGCAGCTCCAGCGCTTCTCGCTCCAGCTCTCGGATGCGCTCTTGCGCTTGGGTCAGCGCCCCTGGATCTCGGGTCGTCTCTGCCTCCTGAGCCTCCTGCGGAGGTGCGGTTGAGGACTCTGGAGGAGTTGTCCGGCGCATCAACCCAGAAGCCACCAGTGCGCTCAGAGGCACCTGCCACCCGTCAGCGGCGATGACCGCCCCGTGCGTGCGCAGTAGCTCCTTGTTCCGCCGGAGAGTGGAAACCGAGACACCCGCCACCTCGGCGGCACGCCTCATCCCGAAGACCGCCTGAGTGGGGGTGTTCGGCGGGTAGTCAGGGGTGCTCGTCGGGGGTGTCATGGTCACAGCATTCCATGAGGTGAGCACAGGTATCAGTGAGCACCCCAGCGGTGCTCACCCTTGCTATAGCACGCCCAAAGTGTGTTCAAAAGGGAGTAGTCATAATTGTGTTCACCCGCTTTTGAAGTCTCTTCACGGTGAACACAGTGAGCACCCTGCCCCTGATCGGCCTGGTAGCCCCAGCCGAAGTGATCACCCAGCGGCGCAGCACGTTTCCAGGCGTGCAGGAGAGGTCTCCAGCACCTACCAGCACCGGAACCCCCACTCCGCGCAAGTAGTGGTGTCTCACGGGAGGTCGCGGTAGATAGCTCCTCGATGCCCGAGAGTCAGCACCAGCACGAGGAGCTTCCCCTCCTGGACCGTGTAAACGATCCGATAGTCACCCACCCGCACCCGCAGGTACCCGGGATGGCCCACCAAGGCCTTGACGGTCGCCGGCCGAGGATCATCACGCAGCAGTGCGAGAGCGGCCACGATGCGGGCTTGCACGGGTCGGTCGAGCTTACGGAGCTCCTTCGCGGCACGCTTGCTCAGCTCGACCGCATACCGCTCACTCAAGCTTCAAGCCGAGCTCGCGGGCCATGTCCTCCAACGGAACCGTGTCCTCGCCGGCCTCGATCGCCGCTACCGCCGCATCAGCCGCCGCGGCGTCCTCGGCGTCTTCCAGGGCGCGCAGCGCCCGGTGGGCGATCTCGATGTCCAGGACCATCACGGTCTCTCGCCCGTGGTCCGTGATCGTCACCGGGTTCCGACGAGCGGAGTCCATCGTCTGCGCCCACCGCTGCCGGGCTTGCGTTGCGGGAATCCGAATCATAGCTAAATTGTACATTTT
>NZ_CANMRA010000064.1 GCF_947500125.1 uncultured Kocuria sp.
TCGAAAACGCCCACTACACCTCCCTCATCCACGAGGGCCACCCGGTATGAGAGCGGCAGAGAACTTGGGGGGATTCAGGGCAGGCGCACCCCGGGCTGGGCAGGCTGGGCGGTTACAAGGTGAGGCCGTGGCAGCTCGTGGTTGCCTTGGTGGTGGCCTTGGTGGTGTTGATTCTGGCGATGTTCTACAGCGGCTCGGGGGTCGCTCGTCTGGCGGCCGACCCGGGGGCGTTGGTGCGCTGGGGTCTGCCCGTGGTCGAGGTGGTGCACAACAGTGCCTTGGTTGTGGTGCTGGGTTCCCTGCTCTTCGCTCTGGGGGTCGTGCCGAGAACACGTGGTGGGTTCCGCCGCCGCGCAGACGTGCGGAACGGGGGCCAGGAGGCGGAGCACCCGCTGTTCACGGCCACGATGGGTCTGGCCGAGGTGGCGTCGGTGGTGTGGACGGTGGCTGCCGTGGTGGTGCTGGTGCTGTCCTATTCCGATGTGGCGGGGGTGCCGGTGGGCGGGGATGAGGCCTACGCGCAGCAGCTGCTGTACTACGCCACGGATCTTTCCCTGGGGCAGGCGCAGGCGGCGACCGTGGTGGCCGCTGCCGTGGTCACCACCCTGGTCTTCGGCGTCCGGGCCCTGATGGGTCTGTTGCTCACCTTCGTCCTGGCGTGCACGGCTTTGGTGGCGATGGCCCTGACCGGTCACGCCTCCGGAGGCACGGACCACATGGGTGCGGTGAACTCCTTGGGCCTGCACCTGCTGGGCGTGTGTCTGTGGACCGGTGGGCTGGTGGTGCTCGCCTGGCTCTCCCCGCAGCTGAGTGGATCGGCTGCCGGCACCGGCAGCCTGCCGGCAGGGGCCGGCCGTGGCGCTGGTGTTCGGCGTCAGGTGCCGATGGCCGCTGTGGTGCTGCGGCGCTTCTCCAGGGTTGCCTTCGGCGCCTTCTTCTTGGTGTTTCTTTCCGGGACCATCAATGCGGCGGTGCGCATCGGCTCCTGGGAGCAGCTGTTCAGCCCGTACGGGCAGTTGGTGCTGTTCAAGGCCGCCCTGACCCTGGGGCTGGGTCTGGCGGGGTTGGCTCACCGCCGCTGGTTGATCCCTGGTGTGGAGGCCGGCCGTCTCACCGCCCGGCGCGCGGTGTGGCAGCTGGTGGCCGGGGAGGTGCTGGTGATGGGTGCGGTCATGGGCGTGGGCGTGGCCCTGTCGCGCACCGCCCCGCCGGTGCCCGAGGAGATCGCCCCGGATGCCACCCCGGCCGAGCTCCTCACCTGGTACCCGTTGCCTCCCGAGCCCACCGCCGGCTCCTGGTTCACCACCTGGCGGGTGGACCCGCTCTGGTTGGCGGTAGTGGTCTTCCTCGCCGCTGTCTACCTGTGGGCGTTCGTGCAGGTCCGCCGGCGCGGGGACTCTTGGTCGGTGCGGCGCAGCTTCTCTTGGCTGACCGGGCTGGCGGTGCTGTTCTACGTCACCTCCGGTGGGGTCGCCGTCTACGGCCTGGTGCTGTTCTCCGCGCACATGGTCGAGCACATGATGTTGACGATGGTGGTGCCGACCTTCCTGGTGCTGGGGGCGCCGGTGACGCTGGTGCTCAAGGCCCTGGAGCCTCGCCAGGATGGGTCCCGCGGGCCGCGAGAGTGGATCCTGGCCCTGGTGCACTCCAGGTTCTCCAAGATCGTGACGCACCCGATCTTCGCCGGGGTGAACTTCGCGGCCTCGATCGTGATCTTCTACTTCACGCCACTGTTCGGGTTCACCCTGCAGTACCACGTGGGGCACGTGTTCATGATCACCCATTTCTTGATCACCGGGTATCTGTTCATGCTCGTGCTGATCGGCATCGATCCGATCCCGTACCGTCCCGGGCACATGATGCGCCTGATTCTGCTGTTGGCCACGATGGTCTACCACGCCTTCGTCGGGGTGGCGCTGATGGGCTCGGACACCCTGTTGCAGGCGTGGTGGTTCGCGAACATGGGCCGGGATTGGGGTCGTAGCCCGATCGAGGACCAGCAGTTCGGCGGGGCGCTGATGTGGGGGATCGGGGAGTTCCCCACCGTTGTCGTCGCCGTGGTCGTGGCGATCATGTGGGCGATCGAAGGCAAGAAGGAGAACCGTCGCGTGGACCGCCAGGCGGACCGCACCGATGATGCCGAGCTCAAGGTCTACAACGCGATGATGGCCGGACTCGCCGAGCGGGACGAGAACACGAGACGCCCCTGAGCCAGGATCCTGCAGGAAGCCGCGGCCTTTACGGCACCCTGGCGACTGAGGGCGTCACATGCACTGCGGCACAGATCCGGCCGCTGCCCGTCTCCAGGATCTGTCGATTTGGTGGGGCCGTCGCGGGCGGCCACATAATGGAACCGCCAGGGCGACCGACTGATGAGCTGAGGGGGTGGAGGCGTGAGCGCACGGACGCGCCGCCTGGCCCGCGGGTGGGCCGGGGCGGCGATTGCCACCGCCTTCGCCGCTGCCTCCCACCTGGCGGCTGGCGGGGAGGTCCCTCCGGCACTGTTGATGCTGCTGTCCCTGGCACTGTCCGGGCCGGTCTGCATGGCCCTGGCCGGCCGAATCCTTTCCCGCTCCTCGTTGCTCGTCGGCGTGGCAGTCAGCCAGGGCGTTTTTCATGTGCTCTTCACCGTCGCCGGACCCGTGGCCGCCGTGGGTGGCGCGCCCCACCACGCCGTGGGGGCCGACCCTCTCGGGGGCCCGCTCCTGGTGCTTCAGCCGCAGGCTCACGGGGTGCACGGGGACCTCGACATGCTGGCCTTCCACTTACTCGCTGCGGCGGCCACATACGGGTTTCTGCGCCACGGCGAAAAGGCCGTCGTGGCTCTGTTGGACACCCTGCGGTTGCGCGTCGGCCAGCTGTGGCGGGTCCTGTCCGCTCCCATCGTGGTGCACCGACCCCGCCCTGTGCCACAGGGACGCCCGCACACGCTGACGGATCAGTCGTTGCTGCGTCCAGTGCGATCCCACCGCGGACCACCGGCAGCTCGTCGTCGGAGTCTTCCACTCTGGACCGGGCTCGCCGGGCTGTCCACCTGCTGAACACGGTGCCCCAGATCGGGGCCGGCAGTGGCCGTGGGCGGGCAGGACCGACTCGACGACGCACGCACCGCCACCCCGGCAATTGGCTCGGCGGCTCTGTCTGACCCACACTTTTCTTGCCCTCCGAAGGGAATCCTGCGCCATGCTGACCACTATTTCTGCCCTGCGCCGTACCGCCGCCACCCTGGGCGCGGTAGGCGCCCTGACCGCCCTGGGGCTGGCCCCCGCCGCCGCCCACGACGACGTGCTGAGCACCTCCCCCGAGCAGGACGCCGTGCTGGAAACCGCCCCCGAGGAGATCGAGCTCACCTACAGCGGAGAGATCATGGATATCGGCCACCAGGTGCTGGTGACCGATTCCGAGGGGCAGTCCGTGACCGAAGGCCCGCTCGAGCGCGACGGCTCCCAGGTGATCCAGCCCTTGGCCGACACCGGCGCCCAAGACGGGACCTACCAGGTGGTCTGGCGGGTGGTCTCCAGCGACGGCCACCCCATCGAAGGCACCTACACTTACGAGGTGGGCGACGGCGCGGACACCACCACCCCAGCCCCCAGCCTCAGTAGCAGCCCGACCCAGGTCCCTGCTGACAGCTCGGACGGCTCTACCGAGGCCCAGGACGCGGCCGCGCAGGAGAATTCCGAGGGTCTTTCCGGAGGGGCCATCGGCGTCACGGTGGTGGTACTGGCCCTGGTCGTGATCGGGCTTCTGGCCTTGATGTCCCGTCGCCGCCGCAAGAGCTGAGTTCCCACAGCTGGGCCGGCGCAGAGACTCGACGACGGCACAGTCCCCAGGGGCGCGGCGACAGCGGTGCTCCTGGGGCCGCCGCCGACCGTCCCGAGAGCCCAACCGCACACTTTGAGGAGCACGACCGCCGTGAAGTTCGACCGGCTCGGATTGCTGTCACCGCCTATCCCCGCCGCTGCCCCGGCAGGGCCAGATGCTTAGCATTCCTCCCACTGGAACTGCGGTGCGGACGGCGGGGTCCGAGATGAGCACCTATCGTTTCCTGCTCAGCGGCAAATGGCTTGGTTTCTTTCTCCTGGCCTGCGCCGCCGCGGTGGTCTCCGTGTATCTGGGCAGCTGGCAGATGGACCGCAACGACCACCTCGTGGGCGAGAACACGAAGATCGAGCAGAACTACCGCGCCGAACACCTGACCGGGGCGGCCGCCGTGGATCAGTTCGCTGCCCACGATCCCCTCCTCACGTGGCGTCCCGTTCAGCTCACGGGCCAGTACCTGCCCGAAGATCAGGTCTTGGTCCGCAACCGGCCACAAGGGGGCCGGGTGGGATACGAGGTGCTGGTGCCCTTCCGCACCGACACCGGACAGGTGGTCGTCCTGGACCGAGGCTGGATTCCCACCGGCGCATCGGCCGACGGCATGCCCGACGAAGTCCCCGCCCCACCGGCCGGCACCGTGACCGTCTCCGCGCGCCTGCAACCGGGAGAGCCGGCCGTCAGCCGCGGGGCCCCAGAGGGGCAGATTGCCACCATCGAGCTCGAGGAGCTGCGCGAGCGGTGGGACCGGCCGATCGGCACCGAAGCCTACGGGGAGGTCTTCGCCGAGGACCCGGCCCCGGCCGTGGCTCCCGCACCGGCCCCCGAGCCCGAGATCGACTCCGGACCGCACCTGTCATACTCCCTGCAGTGGTACGCCTTCGCCGCCCTGTTCTTCGTGGCCTACGGCTACGCCGCCCGCCAGCAGGCCCGCAACGACGCGTGGGACCGCCAATACGCCGCGGAGATGGAACGCCACATCTCCCAGTTCTACGACGAGGACGGCAACTACATCGGCGAGGGCGACGAAGAACTCGTCATCCGCCAGATGGAGATGGCCGACGACATGCCGGCCCACCTCAAGTCGCTCATGCGACCCAAGCCGCAGCGCCGCCGCACCCACTCCACGTGGGAGGACGAGGAGGACGCGATACTGGACTCCCTGGAGACGGTCGCCGCGGGCCGAAGCGGGAGCGGGATTCCGCTCCGGTCCGCGGACGAATTGCACTGACCCGCAGCGTTGTTGATGCACTCCGACACGAGACGGTGGGCCGGGACGGATAGTCTCGGCTCACCGCTCACGGCCGGCTCAGGAATTGGCGTCCGCCCCTCTGGTGCCCTGCCGGACAGCCTTGGCCGCCAGGAGATAGGCGAGGATCCACGGTTCGACGAGGTACCGGTGGCCCAGCCGCCGCGGCTGGGTGGCCAGCCGGTAGGCCCATTCCAGGCCCAGGGGCCCGAGCCAGCGCGGAGCCGATTTCTGGATCCCGGAGTACTGGTCGATCACCCCGCCGACGGCCGCGTAGATCGCCGTGGGCAACTCCTCCCAGTGCCGGCTCAGGAACTCTTCCTGCAGCGGCATCCCCAGGCCCACGATGACGAAGTCCGGCCGGAACTCCTGGAGGGTTCCGACGATGCGGTCCTCGAGTGCGAGGTTCCACCCTTCGCCGGGCCAGCCCTCGACCGTGCGCTCGGGGTCTCCCGCACGGAGGAGAGCGACCGTGGCGGCGTTGCTTTCGGGGCTCGCGCCAATGACGGCCACGCGCCGCACGGGGGTGCTCCGGATCAGGCCGGGCAACCAATCCATGGTGCCGATACGGTGGCGCCTGGCGCTGAGTGGCCGCCCGGAGCACCACTTGGCCATTTTCAGGATGGGAAAGCCGTCCGTGAGCACCACGTCGGCCTGGTCGTAGAAGGCGCGGAACGTCGGGTTGACCTCCCACGTGTAGAGACTGTGCAGATTGTGGCCGAGGATCACGGTCTTGCGCCGCTCCTCCCAGGTGGCCGCAATCCACCGGTGCAGCTCATTGGTGTCCATCGGTGTCACCCGGATGCCGCTGACCGGGATCTCGATCTCGCCCCGCTTGTCCGTCTGAGTCTGGTACTTGAGCATGTGTTCCCCCACTGGCTCGGCAGTTGCTGCCTCATCGATTGTTGGTCGGCACGTTCGCCCACCGCCGTGGGACTCCCAGATCCTGATTGGCGCATGGGACACGATCCCGTGGGCGCAGCATTCGGGGACACCAGCCCGTGTTCCCCGAATACCCGCCAACATTCACGTTAGCAACGACGGGCCTCCCGGTGTGCCCCCACTTCCGGGTTGCGCCGTCCCCCAATATGTACCTATTTGCATTGATATGCCTCCGTGCATCCAGCGAGGTTGCGTCCTGCAGAGTGGATGCTCTATTGGCGTCAAGGCGCTGTGATGTCGCGTTGGGCGGTCTCGTCGAGCCAGTGCTGACAGCGCTGGAGGAGCATGACGGTGAAAACCATCGAACTCATCGTGGTAGACGTATCTACGTCTCTCCCACCCAGGTGCAGTACCCCTTGCCCTGCTCGCTGTCAACGGTCAGCGGGACTTCCCGGTGGGCGGTCAGGTGATCTCCCCGTGGGCGGACAGCTGATCTCCCTGTCCGC
>NZ_CANMRA010000065.1 GCF_947500125.1 uncultured Kocuria sp.
GAGTCTCCCCAGCGCAAGGGTGGCAGTGCCAAAGCGACGGTTCACGGCGTCGATCAACTCACCAAGGGGTGCTGGTTGTTCGATGACGCCGGGCAGGACAGGCACGGCCCCCTCGCGGGCGAGGTCCATACAGAGGATGCCGGCGCGCATGTACTGCATCCCGTGCACCAGCTTGGGCGCCAGGGCCGCTCGGGCCGCGGCCACCAGGGGGGCCGGCTCATTGGTGGGCACCCCCAGCCGCACGTGTGCGGAGACATTGTGTGAGGGTCCCGGGCGGTGCGGGGAGGTGCTGGCGAACACCGTGAACCGTCCGGTCACCTCGCCTTCTTTACGCAGCCGGCGGGAGGCGCGCTGGGCGAACTCCGCCACGGCCTGCCCGACAATTTCGGGCTCCCAGATGGGGTCGGGGAAAGACCGACTGACGAGAATCTGCTGTTTGCTGGCTACTTCTTCTTCGACCGGGATAGCCGGATAACCATTGAGCTCCAGCACGGTGCGCATCTGCACGATAGAGAACTTGTGGCGGATGGCCACCGGGTCCGCATCACGCAGGCCGGCGATGGTCTCGATGCCCATCGC
This sequence comes from uncultured Kocuria sp., assembly GCF_947500125.1. Classification (GTDB taxonomy): domain Bacteria; phylum Actinomycetota; class Actinomycetes; order Actinomycetales; family Micrococcaceae; genus Kocuria. The sequence goes on from NZ_CANMRA010000065.1 coordinate 580, forward strand.
CTCCAGCCGCTTGGCCAGCCGCCCGGCGATCCCCCAGACCTCGGTGACAGGCAGGGCCGCCATGAGCCGGTCCCAGTATCCGTCCGGGGCCTGGTCCCAGTGGACCACCCCGTGCGTGGCGGGCAGCTTCTTGGCGGTCTCGGTGGCGATCTTCGCCCGCGTCTTGGAGCTGGCGATGCCGATGCTCACGGGCAGCCCGACGTTGCGGGCCACGGTGGCTTTGAGCCGGCGCGCCCACCGGACCTGCTCGGCCGGGGTGCCCTCGGGCGGAAGGAGGAAGCACTCGTCGATGGAGTACACCTCCTGCCCCATCGCGTGGCGGGCCAGCAGCAGCATCACCCGCTCCGACAGGTCGGCGTAGAGCTGGTAGTTGGAGGACCGCTTTTCCAGCCCCCAGCGTTTCGCGTCGGCGCGCAGCTGGAACCAGGGGTCACCCATCTTGATCCCCAGGGCTTTGGCCTCGGGGGAGCGGGCGACCACGCATCCGTCGTTGTTGGAGAGCACCACCAGGGGCTTGCCGGCCAGGGAGGGCTCGAACAGGGCCTCGCAAGAGGCGTAGAAATTGTTAACGTCCACCAGGGCAATCACGGGTTACCACCTTGTCCAGCCTGGCTAGTGCAGTTTCCGGGAGTGGACGTGGTGGATCGAGTAGGTCACCACACCCCATACCTGGAGCTGGGTCATCGAGGGAATCGTGATGTCGGGGTAGGCGGGGTTCTCGGCGTGGAGGACCACGCCGTGGTCGTGGACGTGCAGGCGTTTGACGGTGAATTCGTCGTCGTAGACGGCGATCACGACATCACCGTGTTTGGGGGTGATGGATCGGTCCACGAGGATTTCGTCGCCGTGGTAGATCCCTGCTCCTTCCATGGAGTCTCCGGTGACCCGGAATGCGTAGGTGGAGGTGACGTCTCTGATCAGGACCTCGTTGAGGTCGATCCGGCCGTCGTCGAAGCTGTCCTGGGCAGGGGAGGGGAAGCCAGCCGGGACGCGGACCAGGACCGCAGAGACCAGCACGGGGCGGTCAATGGTGAGCGGAACTGGGTGTCTCATGCCGCCAGGATAGAACACCTATTCGACACCAAAGCCATTATATCCGCTTAGATCGTACATATATGCGGTTTGACTGGTGCGGACGGGGCGGATTCTGCCCCGCCCACCGGACACGCCAAGGGGGACCGGCTACGGAGTCGAGGCGGCCGCAGCAGCTGCCTCGTGCTGGCCGGCGGCGATCTGGGCGGCCCAGCGTTGCCGGAACTGCTGACGGGGGCCAGGAAGGAGAGAGGACGCGGGGGCGGTGTGGGCGGGCGCGCAGTGGGGTGCCGGCAACCAGAGCGATTTGCGATGTCGTAGGTGGGGCCCCGCCATGGGATTCAGCGGGGCCCCGTACGTCCATGAAGCGGCCAAGCCTGGACGCACATCGATGAGGGCACCTGCCTGCCGGTGGATTGTCTTTCACGTCCAGCAGGTTCCAGGCGGCGCATCGACGTAGTCAGGGTAGGAGCCGGAACTGGGTCTTACCTCGACACAGCACCGCAGAAGACAACTACTCACGCAGCTCATGGTGGACAGTTCCGCCTAGTCGGTGGTGTAGCTAGGGGAGGGCATCAAGGCAAACCTCGATGAATACTGCGCCCTGAACGGCAACGCATCCTAGAGGGCCAGGCGTCCACTGTTGCTCTCTGGGTGGTGGATTACGGTTGTCCGCGGCGTTCTTGGGAGCGTCGGGCGAGCTCGTCGAGGTCGATGTCACCGGCTACGTAGCGGTCGGTGTCAGCCATGGCCGCCGGGGTGGGGGCGAGGTCTTCCAGCACCGCATGATGCCAGCTCATCTCCGCGGCCAACACTTGCTGGAGCTGTTCGCGGGCATCGGCAGCTTCGGACTTCGGTTCGCTGAGGAGGATGTCCACCGGGGGTCCGACCATGGTGCCCAGCACTGCCGTGGTCACGGCCACACCTATGACCAGGACCCCCAGCGCCCCCAAGGTATGGGCGGTCCCTTGCCGCGCGTGGAATGCACGACTCTCCCGCTTTTGTCGTTGTCGCATCAGCAAAAGGGTACGGGAGTGCGTTTCCCGGATCGAAACGCGGCGCATGCCTGGTGTTTGTCCAACGTTCGCCTGAACCGATTCGTCTCGTGCTTCCCTCGAGGGCCTTCCGAGGCGCCGTGGTCACGGGAGTAGACGCCTGCCAGCACGGGGAGGACACTGGGCGTCGGTGAAAGGCATCTCACCCGAAAGGCCGGGGCTTGTCCCGGTCTTTCGTCTGCCGTGGGGGCCGATGCTGTGGTCCCGGTGGACTCTCTCAGCGGGTGCCTGGCTTAAAAGGGGGCGGGCCCTGCCTAGTCGAGGGGGCGGCAGGGCCCGTCCGATGCCCGCACGGGGGAGGTGTCGGAACATCGTCGATCAGCATCTACTCCCGTGGCACGCAGGAATACGTCCATCTGCGGCAGGAGTACTGGCCGTTGCTGATCGATGTCCCCAGGGTAGGACACGTGTGCATTCGTGTACGTGGTGCGGTGGAAGGTGAAGCCGCGTGTCGGCCGGCGCTAGGTCGGGTAGGGAGCCGCCGGGGAGCACTCCGGCGGCTCCCCGGTAGGCAGGTGCGGCCATGGGGGGCAGTTCTCCTGTGCTGGGGGCGGGATCAAGCTAGCGGTGCGGCGGCGCGGCCGGCGGCAATCTGGGCGGCCCAGCGTTGCCGGAACGGCCGACGGGGGCCAGGGGCAGGGGAGGACGCGGGGATGGCCGCGGCGGCCGCTGTGCGGGCCGCGTAGCGTTCGGCGGCCGCGCGTGCTGCTGCCCGGCGCTGGGCGGCCTCGGCGGCGACCCGCTGATCCCGCGACCGCATCGGGGTGCCGTCGGGGTGGGTCCAGGCGCGCATCCTGGCGCCCAGCCAGGCGGCGGGGTTGTCGATGCCCTCCACGGTGAGGAAGCCGTAACGGGTGCCCTGAGGGGTCCAGTCCAGGGCGGTGAGCACGTCGGCGATGGTCCATCCGGCCTGGAAGAACGGGCGGCACACGCTCACGACATGGGCGGTGGTGAGCTGGCGCAGCACGATGGCTTCGTGCTGGAGCTCCAGGGCGGCCGCGCGCTGAGTCTCTTTCCGCGCCCGACGGGTCACCCGCTTCGTCAGAGGCTCCGTCGTTGCATGACGGGGCCACAGCGGGGCTGTACGACGACTCAGGGCGGCGACCACCTCGCGCCGCTGCGCGGCGCGCTTTTGGCTGGGCCGCGGCGTAGCCGCGTCCTTCAGGGAAAGCTCTTCGCGCGCGTGCGGGGAAAGATTCTCCCACTTCGTGGGGACCGGGGTGTCAGTTATCTCCACAGGCTCAACTGCCGGCTGGACGGTGTTGTGGATCAGCGCGTAGACGGGGGCCTCGCCGCGGGTGCGGCCGGTGGCGGCCGGGGTGCGCCCCGCGCTGCGGCCGGTGGCCACCACGGCCAGCAGCCCGGCCTCGCGCAGGTGGCGGATTACCCGCGCGACGGTGGAGCGGGAGCGGTCGATCTTCTCCGCGACCCAGTCCCAGGTCGTGCGCCAGGTGCGCGAGGCGGGGTCCTGCTGGTGGCAGATGATTTCCACCACGGCCAGCAGGTTCGCCCGGGCATCAGCGCGCAGGTGGTCGAGGCCGGCGTGGTCCAACACGGCCCGGCGCCAGGCGGCGACGTGCTTGGCGAGCTGGCAGCCCTTGGGCACCGCCCGCAGCACGACAGCCTTAGACCGCTCCTGCTCCACCCGCACACGACGGGTACGCGACGGGAACTCTTGGGGGTGCTGAGGTTTTGGCAGGTCAGCGGCCAACGTCACGTCGGCGGCACGGAGCCGGGAGGACTCCACATGGTGACGCGTCTCGGCTACACTAGGGGGCACAACAGTCCCCTGGTATTGGGTTCATGACAGATTCGATTCAGTTAGCTGTTGAACCAGCTGTCCCCGGTCGCCAAACTAGCGACAGCTGATTGACTTAGACGGCCCGCCCACCACGGCGGGCCGTCAGTCATTTAATGGTCAAGAGGTAGTTGGTCCTTGTCCTGGTTCTGCCGGTCGTCAATCAGGTTCGGCAGCCCATAGTCACGATCAACCAGAGCACCCACATAGTCAGCCTGGGACAGGCCCAGCGCAGCTGCCCGCTCCGCCACACGGCGGTGCTGAGCAGGCTTCACGCGCATGTTGAGTGCGACGCGCTGCCCGAACAGCTTGGGGGGTGTGTACTCCTTCATGTGCTCACCCTCTCACACTGCTTTTGCTAGCGCTAGGAAGTCGTTGGGCGTGTCACGTTGCTGACTGGCAGCCGCATCCACTCCATTGGACCCATGACGAGTCCAGCTCCCTTGCGGCGCGCTTCGTCCCTCGATTAGGGGACGCCTGTGGATTGGCACTTATCCGCGAGAACCCCCGGATACAGCAATCTTCCCCCTAGCGT
>NZ_CANMRA010000066.1 GCF_947500125.1 uncultured Kocuria sp.
TGTGAACCGCAGTGATAACTGGCGGTGTTCTGACAGAGCTAAATGACCGCTTTGGGGCGGGGCAGTCAGTCTCGGGCCAGCTGGTCAGCCTGGTTCGAAGTGATTAATGGTCTGGCCTGTCTCGGTGGCCGTTCCACGTTCTTCATGTCAGGTGGGATGGCTTGCTGCGCCGGGCTTCAGCCCATGTCTCCGGCGCCTGCTCCTCCGCCGGCGCCCCACAGTCCGACCGAGTGAGTCTCCGGAGCAACACTGCGATCACGGGGCCCCGAGTTGTCGGCACCAGAGTTTCGGTGGCGGCGTCGGCCGATGACCAGGACGGCAATGCACAACAGGGCGAGGACGGCGATCACCGTCAGAAAGACCCAGCTGGAGGAAGCGGTCGCTGTCGTGGCGGAGGGAAGCAGGGGCAACATGGCGGACTCCTTCGTCATCGCGTGCCTTCAGGGTAGAACGGCAAAGGGCTTGGCGATAGGAAACTTCCACTGCAACGTCGGAGCCGTACCGATGGGACGTGACCGAGAGGAATGGTGCGCAGTGGGCAACAGGGAGTCTTGCTGGGCAGGCTGCGTTAGTGGTCCACTCCGATGCTCAGTGGCCGATGAGGAGTGCGTCGCGGGCGGCTTCGACGACTTCGGGGGTGACGGTGGCCAGGTGGTTGATTTCCAGGATGCGTTGGATCTGGGTGAGGAGGCGGTCGACGAGGCGGAAGTTGCCGCCGGTGATCCGGGCGATGGTGGCGATTGCGACCGTGCGGGTGAACTCGTCGTCCTCGCCGGCCAGCCCATCGGTGTGCCAGCGACGGGTCAGGACGGCGGTGAGCTCTTCGGGTGTGAGGGGGCGGTATTCGTGGGCGAAGCCCACACGGCTGTAGAGCTGGGGGTAGCGTCCCAGGCGTTTGTCGATGCCGGGCATCCCGATGAGGATCACTCCGAGGGTGTGGCGGTCGTAGTAGTCGCGGACCTGTTCCAGTCCGGTGGTCTTGAGCCGGTCGGCTTCGTCGATGATGAGCAGCTCGGTGAGCCCGGAGGAGCGGGATTCAGGGTGCACGAACGGGTCGACGCGGCCGTGGTGGTGGTAGTCGATGGCGTAGGAGATCTGCTGGCAGGCCCGGGGCAGGGCTTGGTCGACCTGTCGGGGGCTGGCGGTGACGGTCGGGGTCCACAGTGCGGTGCGGGCCTGCAGGACCCGTTCGGGGATGGGCCCGGGCTCGCGGTCCTCGCCCAGGTCTCGTTGCCACTGCTCCCATTGCGGGGCCCCGGCGTAGTGCCGGGCCGAAAGCGTCTTCCCGACCCCGGGTGGGCCCCAGCACAGGCCGATGTAGCGGTGGGCGCGGACGGTGTCGGCGAACTCGGTGAAGCGGCGGTGCTCCCGGGTGGGCAGGAACGCGGGCGCGCCCGGGGGCGGGGGTGAGGTGAGCCCGTTGATCTCCCCGAACGTGCCGGAGAGGAAGCGCCGGCCGTCGTCGCCCTCTCGGAGCATGCTTGCCTCGGGGTAGGGGTCATTCGGTGGCATAGGTCCGCAACCGGTGTCGGGGTGCCTCATCCTCCGGCAGGTCCGCCGCCGGGTCCGCCGCCGGGCCCGGCGCCGGGGCGGGTGGTGGTGCCCAGCGGTCGTCGGCTGGCAGGGCGTCGGCGAGGCTGCGCCGGGCCCGCAGCTGCTGCTTGAGCGCGGCGCGTCGGGCGCCCCGGGCCTGTTGCAGCTGCTGGAGGGTGATGGTCTCGGTGGCCAGTTCGGGGGCGATCGCCCGGCACAGGTAGGTGTCCTGGTGGTAGACGCGCACCTCGCCGGCGTCGCGGGGGTCGTAGCGGATGGTCACGGTCTCGGAGACGTAGGCGGCCAGCACCGGGCAGATGTAGCGGGTGCCTTGAAAGCGGATGCCGTCGCGCTGGACGATGCGGGTGGTCGCGGCGGTGAGCAGCAACAAGTCGAGGTCCTCGTCCCGTGCCGGGGTGCGCGGGATCCACCCGGCCCCGATCCAGCGGGCGGCCGGGGTCTGGCCGGTCTGGGAGTGCACCCGGGCGTGGTAGTCCTCGATCAGGTAGCGCTGGACCACCGCGTCGAGCTGCTCCAGGCTCAGGGCGGGTGGTGAGGTGGGGGTGCCGCCGGTGCCGTGCGGGATGTGTCCGGGCAGGTGCGGGAGCACCTCGGTGGTGATCGTGCCGTAGAAGCGTTCGATCTTGCCCCTGCCTTGCGGGATCCCGACGCGGGAGTGGATGAGCCGGATGTGGGTGTCCAGGCAGACCCGCTCGAGCCGGGTGCTGGTGAAGTCGGCCCCGTGGTCGCTGTAGAGCACCTCGGGCAGCCCCTGGACCGGCCACCGTGGGTCGGTCTTGGCCCGCACGGCCTGGTGCAGGGCCAGGGCGGTCTGCTCGGCATTCGGGGCGCCGGTGAAGACGGTGTAGCCGGCGATCGCGCGGGAGTAGTCATCGAGGATCACGCTTAGCCACGGCCGCACCGGGTTCCCCCGGTGGTCGAGGATCTGGAGATCGAGCAGGGTGTGGTCGGCCTGCCACTGCTCATTGGGCCTCACCGTCGTCCGCCGGTGCACCAGTTCGTATCGGTCCCGGTAGGCGGTGTCACCTTCCAGGGCCAGGGTGCGCAGGCCGGGGTCGATGGCGGCGATCACGCTACGCACGCTCGAGTAGCTCGGGGGCGCCCAGCCGCGCTCCGGGGCCAGGTCGCACACCCGGCGGTGGACGAACGTGGTCGTCGGTGCCGGCCGGCGCAGCGCCAGGGCCTCGATCACCGCGATCAGCTCCTCCGGCAGCCGGCGATGGCCGCGGTCGCTGCGGACCTGGCGTTGCAGCCCGGCCGCCGAGGAGTCCGCCCGGTACTCGGCGGCCCAGCGCTGCAGGGTGCGGACCGAGACCTGGGCGTGGGCGGCGAGCCGGGTCAGCGGCACCCCGTCGTCGAGGTGCTGGCGCAACAGTGCCGCTTTCTCCTGCGGACTCAGCTGCACCACCACCATCACCCCACGAGGGTCAGTCCGCCCGACCGGGCTCGGGATCGGCGGCGGTGACCGGTCCGGCCGTCACCGGCTCCGGGGGCCGGGGCGGGAGGTGGCGGTAGAGACTGGTGCGGGTGATCCCAGTCTTCGCCACGATCTCGGCCATCGTGTGCCCGGACTCGCGCAGGTGCGCGGCGTAGGCCAGCTTGTCCGGGTCCACCACCGTAGGCCGCCCGATCCGCCGGCCCTTGGCCGTGGCCACCGACCTCGCGTGAGCGGCGCGCTCCAGGGTGTAGGTGCGTTCCATCTGCCCGAACAGCGCCAGCAGCACCACCGCCAGCTGCGCCATCGGATCGTTCGGGTTGGTGGAGTCCACCTTGATCGGATCCGCCAGGTTCCGCACCCCCACTCCACGCTCGGCGAGGTCGTGGATCAGGTTCAGGGTGTCGCGCACGGTGCGCCCGAGCCGGTCCAGGGTGTGCACCACGATCACATCACCCTCCCGGGCATAGGCCAGGGCCGCGGTCAGACCAGGGCGCTCCGTGGTGGCCCCGGACTTCTTGTCCACATAGATCCGCTCCGGGGCGATGCCGACCTGTCGGAGGGCATCGATCTGCCGGTCGAGGTCTTGTTTGGCCGTCGAGACCCGCGCGTAGCCCAATTCCATGGGTCCACCGTACCGTTAGTCGGTTCCGTACGACCTAAATGGTTCAGTACTTTTGGTCCAAGTTCTGGTACTGGAATCACCGATCGTGCACATCGGGCAAGGGTCTCCACGCGGGCCGTCCCACTTCCTAGGAAGTGGGACGGTCGCCCAGGAGCGATCAACATGTCGATCACCTCGAGTTCGGCTGATCCGACGAATCCGATCGGGAGACAAGACCTCGATGCCGCCATTTAGCTCCGTCAGAACGCCGCCACTTATCGTTGCGGTTCACAC
>NZ_CANMRA010000067.1 GCF_947500125.1 uncultured Kocuria sp.
GACCAATGGTCACCGCATGGCCCGGTTCGGGTGGTTAGTGTCCCCGGTTCGGTAGGGGCGGTTCTTCGCCGGTACGGGAATATCAACCCGTTGTCCATCGACTACGCCTGTCGGCCTCGCCTTAGGTCCCGACTGACCCAGGGCAGATTAGCTTGACCCTGGAACCCTTGATCATCCGGCGGACGGGTTTCTCACCCGTCATTCGCTACTCATGCCTGCATTCTCACTCGTGTGGGCTCCACCACTGGGTCACCCCGCAGCTTCACTGCCCACACGACGCTCCCCTACCCATCGCACCACCTGAACCAGGACCTGAAGCCCTGGTTGGGTATCATTGGTGCAATGCCACAACTTCGGCGGTGTACTTGAGCCCCGCTACATTGTCGGCGCGGAATCACTTGACCAGTGAGCTATTACGCACTCTTTCAAGGATGGCTGCTTCTAAGCCAACCTCCTGGTTGTCTAAGCAACTCCACATCCTTTCCCACTTAGCACACGCTTAGGGGCCTTAGTTGGTGGTCTGGGCTGTTTCCCTCTCGACTATGAAGCTTATCCCCCACAGTCTCACTGCTACGCTCTCACTTACCGGCATTCGGAGTTTGGCTGACGTCAGTAACCTTGTAGGGCCCATCGGCCATCCAGTAGCTCTACCTCCGGCAAGAAACACGTAACGCTGCACCTAAATGCATTTCGGGGAGAACCAGCTATCACGAAGTTTGATTGGCCTTTCACCCCTACCCACAGCTCATCCCCTCCATTTTCAACTGAAGTGGGTTCGGTCCTCCACGCGCTCTTACACGCGCTTCAACCTGGCCATGGGTAGATCACTTCGCTTCGGGTCTAGATCACGCCACTCACTCGCCCTGTTCAGACTCGCTTTCGCTACGGATACCCCTCACGGGTTAACCTCGCGACGTAACACTAACTCGCAGGCTCATTCTTCAAAAGGCACGCCGTCACCCTCTGACAGGCTCCGACGGTTTGTAGGCACACGGTTTCAGGTACTATTTCACTCCCCTCCCGGGGTACTTTTCACCTTTCCCTCACGGTACTGGTCCGCTATCGGTCATCAGGTAGTATTTAGGCTTACCAGGTGGTCCTGGCAGATTCACACGGGATTTCTCGGGCCCCGTGCTACTTGGGTACACGCTCCGCGCGGCAGCAACGATTTCGTCTACGGGACTCCCACCCTCTCCGGTCCGGCACTCACACCGGTTCGACTATCGTCCTGCACTCACACGCCCGGGCCGGCAGACCCGGGACGACGTGCCCCACGACCCCGATGATGCAACCCCTGCCGGGTATCACACACCATCGGTTTGGCCTCTTCCGCGTTCGCTCGCCACTACTGACGGAATCACTGTTGTTTTCTCTTCCTGTGGGTACTGAGATGTTTCACTTCCCCACGTTCCCTCCACACACCCTATGAATTCAGGTGCGGGTCACCACGCATAACACGTAGCGGGGTTTCCCCATTCGGAGACCCTCGGATCACAGCTCGTTTATCAGCTCCCCGAGGCTTATCGCAGATTACCGCGTCCTTCATCGGCTCCTGATGCCAAGGCATCCACCGTGCGCCCTTAAAAACTTGCCACATGATCACAGAACACACCGATACCACCACCACCACACCAAAAGGTGCGGCAGCGGTCTCTCGGCGATCAATCACGAACACGGCACCACAACCACACCAGGCACACCCTTCGACCCTTACGAGACGAGGACGACACCCGGGCCATTGCGGCACCCGTTCTTAAGATGCTCGCGTCCACTATACAGTTCTCAAACAACAACCCGCACACCCCACACACTGGTGGCAGCAGCCCCTCACAGGGGACACGACCACCGGCAGGACGCCGGGAACCCAGACACAACACCCCCACCCCCACACCAGGGGACGGGGCCTGTTGTCTCAGGACCCAATAGTGCACCACGGACCACACCCACCACCGGAGCGGCTCCCTTCCACCACCCACACCGTGCGAACCCGCAAGGGTCCACCACGGTGGGGCAGGTACTAGGACCCGACCCGGCCGGCAACCCCCACCCCCGGCGAACCAGGAGAACAGGAGGAGTGCGGCCACTTGCTCGTTGATATTCCACCCATGAGCTCACCCCACCAGCACCACGAACGGGCACTAGGGCGGGGGCGACCACCACACGGTGGTCAACGGCTCCTTAGAAAGGAGGTGATCCAGCCGCACCTTCCGGTACGGCTACCTTGTTACGACTTAGTCCCAATCGCCAGTCCCACCTTCGACGGCTCCCTCCCACAAGGGGTTAGGCCACCGGCTTCGGGTGTTACCAACTTTCGTGACTTGACGGGCGGTGTGTACAAGGCCCGGGAACGTATTCACCGCAGCGTTGCTGATCTGCGATTACTAGCGACTCCGACTTCATGAGGTCGAGTTGCAGACCTCAATCCGAACTGAGACCGGCTTTTTGGGATTAGCTCCACCTCACAGTATCGCAACCCTTTGTACCGGCCATTGTAGCATGCGTGAAGCCCAAGACATAAGGGGCATGATGATTTGACGTCATCCCCACCTTCCTCCGAGTTGACCCCGGCAGTCTCCTATGAGTCCCCACCATCACGTGCTGGCAACATAGAACGAGGGTTGCGCTCGTTGCGGGACTTAACCCAACATCTCACGACACGAGCTGACGACAACCATGCACCACCTGTCCACCAGCCCCGAAGGGAAACCCCATCTCTGAGGCGGTCCGGTGAATGTCAAGCCTTGGTAAGGTTCTTCGCGTTGCATCGAATTAATCCGCATGCTCCGCCGCTTGTGCGGGCCCCCGTCAATTCCTTTGAGTTTTAGCCTTGCGGCCGTACTCCCCAGGCGGGGCACTTAATGCGTTAGCTACGGCGCGGAAAACGTGGAATGTCCCCCACACCTAGTGCCCAACGTTTACGGCATGGACTACCAGGGTATCTAATCCTGTTCGCTCCCCATGCTTTCGCTCCTCAGCGTCAGTAACAGCCCAGAGACCTGCCTTCGCCATCGGTGTTCCTCCTGATATCTGCGCATTTCACCGCTACACCAGGAATTCCAGTCTCCCCTACTGCACTCTAGTCTGCCCGTACCCACTGCAGACCCGGGGTTGAGCCCCGGGCTTTCACAGCAGACGCGACAAACCGCCTACGAGCTCTTTACGCCCAATAATTCCGGACAACGCTTGCGCCCTACGTATTACCGCGGCTGCTGGCACGTAGTTAGCCGGCGCTTCTTCTGCAGGTACCGTCACTCTCGCTTCTTCCCTACTGAAAGAGGTTTACAACCCGAAGGCCGTCATCCCTCACGCGGCGTCGCTGCATCAGGCTTCCGCCCATTGTGCAATATTCCCCACTGCTGCCTCCCGTAGGAGTCTGGGCCGTGTCTCAGTCCCAGTGTGGCCGGTCACCCTCTCAGGCCGGCTACCCGTCGTCGCCTTGGTGAGCCATTACCCCACCAACAAGCTGATAGGCCGTGAGCCCATCCAAAACCAGTAAAACCCTTTCCACCACCCACCATGCGGTGCGAGGTAGTATCCAGTATTAGACCCAGTTTCCCAGGCTTATCCCAGAGTCAAGGGCAGGTTACTCACGTATTACTCACCCGTTCGCCACTAATCCGCCCAGCAAGCTGGGCATCATCGTTCGACTTGCATGTGTTAAGCACGCCGCCAGCGTTCGTCCTGAGCCAGGATCAAACTCTCCGTCAAAAAAACAACGAAAACATCAAACCCCGGCTGAAAATGGTTGCCCCACGCCCCACGGAGGCAGGACGACGACAACCCCATCAACCGAATAAAAAATCGGTATCAACAAACATGGCACACTATTGAGTTCTCAAACAACAGACC
>NZ_CANMRA010000068.1 GCF_947500125.1 uncultured Kocuria sp.
ACAACGACTCTATTCGCGGTTTCTGCACATTGTGAGGTTTCGGGTAACAGCTCCGATGTTCCTCCAACTGCCTTCTGACTTGGGCTTATCCTGCTTGATCGCCTCAGGGCGACGTGCCGTGCGGGATGCGAATGGCCCCCGGACCTACCATGCCCGTTCGGCTTCTGGCCTGGACTTTCCCGGCGATGATTGCGATACACGCAATCTGTGTGCGACTATCGCAAGCATCTTCTGACATCCAAGGACGACTCATGGGCCACGATGGCGAGAACGTGCGGTTCGTTCCCTTCGGTGGGCAGGCCCCCGATCCGGACGTCTTCCTGGCCAGTGTCTTGGATGGGTGGGGTGCTCAGCAGCGGGCGAAGGACTTCGCGCCGGCCACGATTCGCACCCGGCGCAGCGTCGTGATGAGCCTGGTGGACTTCTCGGGGCGCTACCCGTGGGAGTGGACGCTGTCAGACGCGGACGACTTCTTCTCCCACGCCCGTGCGGTGCGCAACCTCTCTCACGGGAGCGTGCGCTCCTATCAGGGGGCGATCAAGCTGTTCTGCGACTACGCCTGCGATCCGCACTACGACTGGTGCGAGCAGGCCGCGAGGTCGTTCGGGCAGGTCTTCGCCCAGGTCGTGACCGAGCTCAACCGCCTCACCCATGCCCAGCCCACCGAGGCGCGCCCGGCCAAACGTCCTTTCACCCAGGCCGAGCTGCAGGAGTTGTTCGATCTGGCCGATCTGGAGGTCGAGCGGATCCTGGTCTCCGGGCGCAAGGGTGCGGTGGCCGCCTGGCGGGACGCGATCGCGTTCAAGACGGCCTACAGCTGGGGGCTGCGCGCCAACGAACTGCGGCACCTGCAGGTCGTGGATTTCTCGTCCAACAACCGGGCCCCCTACCTGGGCGGCCACGGCGTGCTGCGCGTGCGCTGGGGCAAGTCCCACCGTGGCTCGGCGAAGAAGGTCCGCTCCGTGTTGACCGTCTGGCCCTGGTCCGCGGAGATGATCCAGGACTGGATCCGCAACGGGCTGCCCCGCTACGGGCACCCGGTGAGTGATCTCTTCCCCACCAGCACCGGGGCGATCGTGGGCGAATCGCATCTGCTCGGGCGGCTGCGAGGCTTCATCGATGAGCTCGGTTTCCCGCCCGGGCTCGATCTGCACTCCTTCCGTCGTTCCTACGCCACACAGCTGATCACCGGGGCGGGCTTCGACGTCACCTTCGTTCAACTCCAGCTCGGTCACGAGCACGCCGCGACGACCTCGATCTACTCCCTGCCCTCCCCCGACTACCAGCGGCTGGCCCTGGAACGGGCCCACGACCGCACCATCCAGGCAGCCCTCGGGCTGCCCGCACCCAGGAGAGCCCCATGAGCACACGCGAGATCACCTACACCTGGCGGGTCCGCGAGATCATGGCACGTCGCGGCGTGCACACCGCCAAGGACCTCGCCGAGCTGTTGCACGAACGTGGCATCACCCTCACCGCCAATGCCGTGTGGCGCATCGTGACCCAGCAGCCGGAGCGGATCTCCTTCAAGGTCCTCGTCGCCCTCTGCGACGCCCTCGAGGTCACGCCCAACGACCTGATCACCTACACGGCCACCGACGCCAAGACCGCCCGGCAACACCGCGCGGGGACCGGTGAAGACCTCCCTGACCTTCGCCACTACCGCCCCGTGCGCGCCCGGATCATCGACGACGATGACTGACCCCTGGCGCCCGGCCACCGACGGCAACGGATCCGCCCGGCCGCCCACGCTCACCGACCTCCCCACCCCGAACAAACGCGGCCGGCCCCGCTCGGCCGGGCCCCACGCCTGCGACCGTTGCCACCAGCAGGTCGCCAAGATCCGCGTGCACTGGCCCGACGGAGCCATCTGCGGGGCCTGCTTCACCGAAGCCACCCACACCTACGGCACCTGCCCGCACTGCGGGGAACACCGCATGCTCCCGGGTCGCTCCGCCGAACGAGAGCCCCTCTGCCGTGACTGCGCCGGCATCACCACCGCCCTGACCTGCACCCGCTGTCACCGCGAGGCCGAGAGGTTCCGGGCCGGGCTCTGCATCCGTTGCGCGCTCACCGACGACCTCACCACCGTGCTCGTCCCCGGCGAGGACCTACGCCTGCACCGGCTCATCAAAGTGCTCACCGGTTCCCAACGACCCGAGAGCGTCTATACCTACATGCGCCCAGGCACCCGGGCCAGGACCCTGCTGGAAGCTATCGGCGCCCGCGAACTGGCGCTCACCCACGAAGCCTTCGACCGTCTCCCCCGCTCGAACGCCGCCGAACACCTCCGGGCTCTGCTCGTCCATCACCGCATGATGGACGCCCGCGGCAACGAGACCCTCGCACGGTTCGAACACTGGCTCACCACCAGGATCGCGGCCCTGCCCGAGGACGGCACCGCCCACCTCATCGAACGCTTCGCCACCGAGCACCACCTCCAGCGCATCCGCGCCCAGGCGGCCGATCCCGATGCCGATCTTCAGGCCAGCACCCATACGGCCAAACAAGAGATCACCGAAGCCGGGAAGTTCCTCATCTGGCTACGAGCACACCATCACGCGACCGAGCAAGAACTTCAGCAACTCCACCTCGACGACTACCTCAGCGCCGGCCCCAGTACCCGCAAGCACATCCGCGCCTTCATCCGCTGGCTCGACCACGACCAAGACCACCGCACCGGGGCACTTCAGGTGCCGTTCCGCAACGCCCACTCCACGCCCATGATCACCCAGTCACAGCGCCTCGAGCTCCTCCGGAACTGCCTCGAACACCGCCAGGTCACCAGTTCCACCCGCCTGGCCGGGCTGATCCTGCTGCTGTGGGCCCATCCCCTGAACAAGATCGTCCTGCTCCGCCGGGAACACCTCACGGCCACACCGGACGGCATGCTCCTCACCCTCGGGACCACCCCGACAGCCATTCCCGAAGCGCTCACCGAGGTGTTCTGGCAGCACCTGCAGGACCCCGGGCACCAGAACACCATCAACACCGGCACGCCGTGGCTGTTCCCTGGCACCCGTGCGGGCCGGCACCTGCACCCGAACACTCTCTCCGGCAGGCTCAAAGTCCTCGGCATTGACGCCCAACGCGCCCGCAACGCCACCCTGCGCGACCTCACCCAAGAAGTCGACGCACGAACCCTGATCGATCTCCTCGGCTACAGCCCCGACGTTATTGCCCAGCACGCCGCCCGATCCGCCACACCCATGTCCGACTACATCGACCTGAAACGCCAACAGCCCCGATGACCTCGATCACCGAAGAAACGGATAACGCACTTTCCCATCAA
>NZ_CANMRA010000069.1 GCF_947500125.1 uncultured Kocuria sp.
AACTCACGGGAGTTCTTGCATCTGGTGCAACTCCCGTTCGGCCGATTTCGCCCCGGTTCCGCGGCATCCCGCGGGCGATGGGACGGTGCCGGACGTCGGATGTCTCACCGGGGTGTTGCCGCGGTGCTGGTGAGCGTAGATTTCCTGCATCAGATGCACGATTCCACGGTGAAATGGGATTCGGATGGACGCTGTACCGGGCCACGTACCTGCCGTCCTGACCGACGCCGACGTTGGACTGTTCCGCGCCGACGAGCGGGTGTTCGAGGCAATGCTCGACGGGTGGCGGGCACAGATGCTGGCCCGCGGGCTGACCCCGGCGACGATCAAGGCCCGGTGCGGTGTCGTGGCCCGGTTTCAGCGCTTCACCGCTACGTTCCCCTGGCAATGGGTTCCGGGTGATCTGGAGGACTTCCAGGCGCAGCGACGCTCCGGTCCCAGGCCAATCAGTCTCACGACCCTGCGCGCGGACTCCAGCGCGGTCGCGGCGTTCTGCACCTACCTCACGACCCCGGTCTACGGATGGGCGCCCTTCTGCCAGCAGGCGTTCGGGGACGTGCCCGCCCAGGTGGTCTTCGAGTGGAACACGCCCCGGCACACGGCCGACGACGCCGTCACACCGGGGCGCCGGGCGTTCACCCGAGCCGAGCTGCAACGGCTCTTCGACCATCTCGACGACCACATCGACCGCGAGCACGCCGCCGGGAGCAAACGCTGGTTGCCAGCCCTGCGGGACTCGATCGCCTTCAAGACCTGCTACGCCTACGGGCTGCGGCGCCGGGAGCTGACAATGCTCGAGGTGGGCGACTTCGGGCCCAACCCGCACGTGCCCGCCTACGGGGGCTTCGGTGCGGTGCAGGTGCGCTGGGCAAAGGGCACCACCGGATCAGGCCCGCGCCGGCGCACCGTGCTCACCGTCCCGGAGTTCGACTGGGTGGTGGGCCTGCTGCGGTTCTGGACCAGCCCCGACGGGCGGGCCCGGTTCCCGACAGCTGACACATCCGGCGCGCTGTGGCCCAGTGAACGCGGCGGCCGGCTGCGCCTGGGCAGCCTCGGGGACGCCTTCGCGCAGCTGCGCGAGGAGGTCGGGCTGCCCCCGGAACTGGGCCTGCACTGCCTGCGCCACTCCTACGTCACGCACCTGATCGAGGCCGGCTACGACCCGGCGTTCGTGCAGACCCAGGTCGGCCACGCCCACGCCTCGACCACGGGGCTGTACACCTCGGTCTCCTCGGACTTCAAGCAGAGGACCATCCAGCAGATGATCGCCGCCCGCCTGGCCACCGGGCTCGAGGAGGTTCCTGATGCCTGAGCAGCGCCGCATCGGCTACCGCTGGCACCTGCGCACCGTGATGGCCGGACGCAATCTGTGGAAGAGCACCGAGCTGCTGCCGCTGTTGCGCGCCCGCGGGATCACCCTGTCGGAGAGCCAGGTCTACCGGCTGGTGACCGGCACTCCCGAACGCATCCCAGCGCACACCCTGGCGGCACTGTGCGACATCCTGGACTGCTCCCCCAACGACCTCTTCGAGCCCTACCTCGAGCTGCGTGCCGCGGCCACCGCCAACGCCCCGACCCGCCCGCAGGACATCGGCCTCACCCCGGGGCAACCGATGGCCCGCCGGATCCATCTGGTGCCCGAGGAGACCGACGAGTCCTCGTGAGTAGGCCCCGCCCACCCAGCGACCCGGAGACCTGGCCGATCCCGTGCACCCGCTGCCGGGGCCACTACGAGATCGCCGCCACCTGGCCCGACGGGCCCGTGTGCCGGTACTGCTACCAGGCCGCCAAGCGCACCACCGGCACCTGCGCCTGCGGCCACACGGGTATCCTGCCCGGCCGGCTCGACGGGCGCCCCGCCTGCCGGGACTGCGCCGGGATCAGGCTGAACCTGGACTGCCGCACCTGCAGGGCCGAGGCGGAACTGCACTCCGGCGGCCAGTGCTGGTCCTGCGTGCTGGCCGCCGCCGTCGACCGGCTGCTCACCAACCCGCACACCCAGCAGATGCACCCGGCCCTGGCCCCGGTGGCCACCGCGCTGAAAGCGATGACCCGCCCCAACAGCGGGTTGACCTGGCTCAACCAACCCCACGTCACCGCGTTCCTCACCGACCTGGCCACCACTGCGATCATCAGCCACGAGACCCTCGACGCGCTGCCACCCAGCCGGACCCGCGACTACGTGCGGGCCCTGCTGGTGACCCACGGTGGGCTGCCGGCCCGGGACGAGCAGCTGGCCCGGTTCACTACCTGGAGCCAGGACGCCATCCAGCGCCTGCCCGCCGGGGAACACCGCGAGGCCCTACGACGCTTCATCCGCTGGCACCTGGCCCGGCGGATGACCACCACCGACGGGAAGACCACCCACGGGGCCTTCCTCACCGCCAAACAGACCACCACCGTGGCCATCGACTTCCTGACCTGGCTCACCAGCCGGGACACCACCCTCAGCGAGCTCACTCAGGCCGAGCTCGACGCCTGGCAAGCCGGAGGGCCCGTCACCCGAGAACTGGCCGACCGCTTCCTGGGCTGGGCGATCAACGCTCGTCTGGTGGACTCACGCCTGCGCATGCAACCCCACCGGCGCGGCACCGCAGTGCGCCTCTCACACCCCGAGCAGGCCCGCGCCCTGGCACGGGTCGTCGACCGCGAAAAGCTCACCCCCAGAGACCGCCTCGCCGCCATCCTCGTCCTGGTGCTGGCCCAACAGGTCGAAGACGTCGTCCGCCTGACCTGGGACCAGGTCACCGTCGATGACGACCGGGTCACCATCACCATCGGAGCCCACCCCGTCGAACTTCCGTCACCGCTGGACGAACCGCTACGCCAGCTGGTCACCGATCCCGGCCAGGACCGGACCGCCGCGCACCCCCACAGCCCGTGGATCTTCAGGGGTCACTCCCCTGGCCAGCACATCGACGCAAGCCACCTGCGGCGACGACTGAAGACCGTGTGCGCGCCCCGGGCCGCCCGCCTGGGCACCCTCGAGGAGCTCACCAAGCTCAGCCCCATCCCGGTCCTCGCCGAGATCCTCGGCTACCACCCGAGCACCATCGAACGTCACGCGACCAATGCGGCCAGCACCTACGCCCGCTACATCGCCGCACGCCAGAAGCCCCGAGAACGCTGACGACGTCGCCAACTCCCGCCTCATCAACATCCGTGCCTACCGGTT
>NZ_CANMRA010000070.1 GCF_947500125.1 uncultured Kocuria sp.
CGGCTCAGAAGTGCGTTGGTTGGCTCAGCGATGCGTTCAGCGGAGCAAAGCTGAGGGGGTGTGCTGATGGGTGGGGGCGCTGACCAGGATTAGTTGCCGCTGCTGTGGGCACGAAAAAAGCCGGGGAGTGGTGCCCGGCTTTTTTCGTGGGGAGGAGGATCCCGTTCCCCACCTCTGAGTGTCCTGCACAGCGGTCCGGGATGCCTAGTGCCGGAGACCTCACGAGTGCTGGACCAGCGTTGTAGCGGGAGGCCGGGCCTGGTCTCCCTGGCCTCCCGTGGGAGCGGTTGATGTGAGCCCGCCGACTCCCGCCTTCAGTGTCTGTCGTGGTCCCGAAGACGCCCAAAGGTGACGAAGGAACGCGGGCGAAAGGCTCGGCAGAGGGCGGATCTGTCGATGCCGGCCTCCGATCTGGAGACGCGGCCGAGGAGGTCTGTCCCGCACGTGCTGGACAGCATCAATGGAGCGACCCCGGGCGGAGCAAAGCTATGTTCTATGTGCCATAGAACGAGACCGGTCGCTGACCGGGGGCACCACGCGGGGCGGGTGGGCGCTGCGCTGGGCATGCGAAAGGCCGGGGAGGGGCCCCGGCCTTTCGCGGTGAGATGCCTTTCACCGAAGACTGATTGTGCGACTCCGGTGGTGTCCCGTCTACTTCACATCGTCAGCTGATGCGATGGCTGTACAAGAGAAGCCGGGAGCCCATCTCCCGGCTTCTCTCGGCATGGAAAGGAGCGCTCTCTCATGCCGTAGGGATCCCCTGAATCCCTGATGTCTCTCCCCCGCCGCCAGTGTCCCCGATCGGCATCATGTGTCCAACCGGACAAGCTTTATGACGGTTCGGTAAGTAATGGGTGCAAACGGATTCATGCGGCGTCGGTGCTGCTCCGTGGCCGAAGAAAAGCCGAGCATGGGCACCCGGCTTTTCCTCGGGTGGCGACGCTGGCACCCATGGCCAGTGTCTCTCACAGCCTCGATACGCGATATGGCCATGCGGAGGGGGCAACGGTGTTAGGGCACCGGTTCCGTTGGGGCGGCAAGAGGAAAGCCGGGGCGGCGACCCCGGCTTTCCTCGGGTGAACGGGTTCACCCTGTGCTCTTCAGGCGGACATCGGTGGCGATGTCCGTTCCAGTGTCGCCTATGAGCTGGCGTGCGGCAACGGGACGGAATCAGAGATCGCTACCGGTCTGGCCGGCGGAGGGAATCTGTTCCGGCGCCGGTTCCGGCTTTGTTTCACCGTGCCAACTCACGGGTTCTCTTTCGCGTGGTGGCGGGCGGAGTGGATGAGCCGCCCCACGGAGCCGACGCTCTCGCCCATCTCCGCAGCGATCTGCTTGTAGGTCATTCCTGACTCGCGGAGGGCTAGCGCGCGGGCTCGGCGTTCAGCAGCGCGCGCCAGGAACTCCGTTCGAGGCTCAGCGGCGATGCGGCGAACAGTCCGCTCGGAGCACCCCAGTCGCTTTGCAAGTTCTTTGGCGGTTGTTTTCCGCCGTTGTTGGATTTCGGCAGGCATCAGAACGCCTCCTGCATGAAGGTCTCACGATCAATTTTGGTCTGGAAGCCGTGGTCTGCATTGGCGGTGCGCATCTTGTCGGTGACGGTGCGGTTGCCGGTGGTGTGGCTTTTCTTGGCGCGGGCGGTTTGGGTGGCGGTGAAGCGGGCGTCGTAGGCGGTGGGGCCGCCTTGGTGCCAGAACCTCCGCCAGGTCCAGCGGGAGATCGAACGGGCTAGGTGCAGCACTTCGGTCTCGTCCAGGGGGCCGCGGGTGAACTCGTCGCCGATGACGGACAGGTTGCGGTCCCAGGCGTAGGCGTGGACGACGGCTTCCCACTCGGTGGCGTCGTCGCAGTGGCGCCGCCAGGCGCGGTAGGCCCACCGGCGGGTGAGGTCGAACAGGGCGCAGTTACGCCCGATTGCCGACCGGGTGAGCGTGGTGCGCGGGCTGTAGCCGGGAAGGGCTCCCAGGTCGCTCAGGGCGCAGGAGAGCTCCAGGAGCCCGTAGGAGGCCTCAGAGGCCCCCCAGAGGGGCAAGGAGCCCTGATGCCAGGGATTGCGCGTCAGACGCCCGGCGTAGCCCACATCGCCGCTGAGGACGTCACACAGACCCGTTTCGACCCGCGCCAGCAGGTTCATCGGCCCTCGGCGGGCGGAGTTGGTCAGGCACACGGGCGTCGACAAGGCGTAGACGATGTGCCCGGAGCGGGTGAAGGGGTTCAGCGCGATGTAGGAGGGCTCGGGCAGGCCCTTGAGATCAGCGATCTGGTCGGCGTCGGAGCCGTCGTGATCGGTGACGATCAACGATCGGACTGCCAGAGGGTTGGCCTCGATGTGGGAGTGCTCCAGCGCACGAGCTCGGGAGCGGCGATACACGCTCGGTCGCGGGCTCTTCACGTCACCGGCAAGGGGAGCTCGAGGCAACCAGTGATCGGTCCACTCGTCGGCAAACGTCGCTGTATTCATGTAGGCCACCCTGACACGGCGCTTGCAAATATTCAGGTAGGGCACGCCGCTGCCAAATCAGATACTTCGGGGTCTGGGGTGTCCCCAGAGGGTTTCTAGCCCGAGCGAAGCGAGGTCCTCCGACTCCGGCTACACGGACCCCTGCGGACTGCCACACCTCATGCATCACTCGATGACCGAGGCCCAGGCGACCCAACGCAGGCGCACACAGGCTCAGCTGCACTCTCCTCGGGAGGTGCCCAGAGCATCGCAACCAGGCACCGACTCAGCCCCAATTTTCATCCGCCGGCCCCGACAGCCACGGTCACTGTGGATGACTCCTGCTGCCCCCGACTCACCCTTCACGGGTGAGGGGTTAACCCGTTCCGGGTGAGGCGACCAGAACGGGTCCCTGTGCTCGGCCATGTGGTCGAGCGGGTGCCTGGTGGGGTGGCGTGGTGGTTGGCGGTGGGCCGGTTTCGGGCGCGCTGGGGTGTCCTGGTTGTGCGCACCGAGGACTCCTAGGGAGGTGGTGTCGAGCGTCTTCCCCACGGGCCGGCCGAAGAATGCAAGAGGTGTGACGGCTCAGAAGTGCGTTGGTTGGCTCAGCGATGCGTTCAGCGGAGCAAAGCTG
>NZ_CANMRA010000071.1 GCF_947500125.1 uncultured Kocuria sp.
GCGTCGTCTGTGGGCCGCAACGTCGCCCTGTTCCACCTCACCCGGCAATGGGCCTACCGCGCCCGCCTGCGCTACGAGGACCGTAGCGAGTGGGAGCAGACCGTCCACGCCTTTGCCGTGAACAAGAACCTCACCGCCATCGCCGAGGAGTTCACCCGCGGACCGCTAAGCGAGGTGGAAGTGCTGCACCTGGCCCGCTCCATCGCCCGCTGGACCTGGCGCAACATCACCCCAGAACTCACCACCCAACGACGCAAAGCCTGGACCGCCCCCGAGCACCAACAGCGCCGCGCCCGACGCGCCGCTGACAAACGCCGCATTGACCGCACCCACGCATCCAAGGAGCTCTTCCGATGACTGCCGAGACACCCGCACGGCGCACTGTCACCGCCAAGGAGGGAGCAGAAGCCCTGGGCTGCTCCACCCGCACCATTCGTCGCATCGCCGCTGAACCGCGTGATGAGTTCATCAAGCGATCCCGGGCCCGGCAGGATCTCGCCCTCGAGCTCAAGAACGCCGGCCTGAAGTACCGCGAGATCGCCGACCGCCTCGGCTGCTCCGAGAAGGCCGCCCAGAACCTCGTCCAGCGCGCCCGAGACCGGCACAAGCTCACTTCCGTCACCTAACGTCTCTTCTCGCAGACGAAGAGGCACGGGCAGTTTTGTGCCGCAGAATGATCCACGGTGAAAGGCATCTTCACCGTGAAAGGCCGGGGCCCCTCCCCGGCCTTTCACATGCCCAGCGCAGCGCCCACCCGCCCCGCCCGGTGCCCCGGCCGGAGGCCGATCTCGGTTCTATGGCACATAGAACATAGCTTTGCTCCGCCTGGTGGCAGCAGGGATCCCAACCGGTGTGTAGGACACTGAGATGTGGGGTACAGGATCCTCCCCATGGAAAAAGCCGGGCTCTACTACCCGGCTTTTTCTGTGCCCGCACGCACGGCCTAGTGCACGTACCGCCGCCACAACACCGCCACCACCAGCACACTCGGCGCCCCCGCCAAGGCGAAGCTGACAGCGAGATGATCGATCAGCACATTCAGGGCCACCCCACCCATGAGGACCAGCGCGCCCCCCAGCAACACGACCATCCAAGCGACTTCCAGCTGGGCCTCGCTCATCGGCTCATCGCGTTCTCTACTCATCTCCACGACGATAGAAAGCCACCCCCGGCTCTCCGAACCGGCCCATGGTTTATGACCACGCACCGTCCAGCCTGGCCGGGACAGAGCCCTGCGGGGACAGCTCCGGCTGAGCAGCCTGTGCCGGCAGATCAGACCTTGGCGGGGCCTCTCACCCACCCATTGCCGTCACTTTTGGGAACGAATCGAAGATCGGCCGAGACTGGAGGTGGGAACTGGCGTGCTCACACCAACAGCTTCCCGAGAGGCCCGGTTGACCAGGACCCGCCTCCCATAAGAAAAAGCCGGGCAGTAGCCCGGCTTTTTCCATGCCCGGCAACGCCGGCTAGTCCAGAAACCGCCGCCACCAGATCCCCACCACCACAGCACCCGGGATCAAAACGACGACAGTGCCCACCACGAGGTCCTCGATCAAGACACCGATCAACGCCCCCAGCAAACCCACCTGTACTCCAGCAAGCAGCACCAGAATCCAAGCCATATCCCGTCGGTGCCTGGCGTCCTGGTCCCCGCGTCGCATTTGCATTTGTCAAACGCTACGGACAGGTCTCAGCTACACCCAATCCTTTTCCACTGCGTCGATGCTCCACACTCGGTCCAGACCGTCACACTTCTTGCATTCTTCGGCCGGTCGCTGGGGAAGACGCTCGTCACGCCCTCCCCAGCGGTCCTCGGGGGCGCACAGCCAGGACACCCCAGCGCGCCCGAAACCGGCCCGCCGACAACGACCACGCCACCCCACCAGGCACCCGCTCGACCACATGGCCGAGCACAGGGATCCGTTCTGGTTGCCTCCCCCAGAGCGGGTTACCCCCCTCACCCGTAAAGGGTGAATCGAAGGCAGCAGGAGTCATCGACAGTGACCGTGGTTGTGGAGGCCGGCGGATGAAAATTGGAGCTGAGTCGGTGCCTGATTGCGGTGCTTGGGGCACCTCACGAGGGGAGTGCAGCTGAGCCTGTACGCGCCTGCGTGGGGCGGCCTAGGCCTCGGTCATCGAATGATGCATGAGGTGTGACAGTTCCAGCGGGGTTCGGCAGGGCCCGAAAGCGGGCTGCACTACGTGCAGGCTGGAAAGAATTTTCGGGGGAAGTATCTGATTAAGGGTGCGTCCTACCCGAGAAGGTGGGAAATCTGTGGTTGGGTCACCTCATGAGCTTCCAGAACGTGTTCACCGACCACTGGCTACCGCGGGCGCCATTGGCCGCTGAGCGCAAGGACGGCGCCTACCGGCGGGTGTCCCGCGAGCACGCCCTGCTGCTGCCCTACATCGAGACCAACCCGCTGTGCCTGCAGTCGATCGTGGTCACCGACCACGACGGCTCCGAGGCCGACCAAGTGGCCGATCTGGCCGGGCTTCCCCAGCCCTCCTGGGTGACGCTGAACCCCCACACCCGCTCCGGGCACATCGCCTACGCCCTGGCCGCTCCGGTGTGCCTCACCGACTCCGCCCGCAGGAAGCCGATCAACCTCCTAGCCCGTATCGAGCAGGGCCTCGTCGACGTCCTGGGCGGGGACGTTGGATACGCGGGCCGGGTGACCAAGAACCCGGTCCACCGCCAACACATGCCGCTGTGGGGCGAGGAAACCGCCCTCTACGGCCTCCAGGAGCTCGCACAGGCCCTCGGAGACGTCGGAGCCCTCCCAGGGCCCTCTAGGACCGGCAAAGCCCTCACAGCGTCGTCTGTGGGCCGCAACGTCGCCCTGTTCCACCTCACCCGGCAATGGGCCTACCGCGCCCGCCTGCGCTA
>NZ_CANMRA010000072.1 GCF_947500125.1 uncultured Kocuria sp.
GGGGGGGGGGCGGGGGGGCGGGGGGGGGGGGGGGGGGGGGGGGGTGGGGGGGGGGCGGGGGGGGGGGGTGGGGGGGGGGGGGGGGGGGGGGGGGGGGGGCCGGGGGGGGGGGGGGCCCCCCCCCGGGGGGGGGGCCCCGGGGGCCCCCCGGGGGGGCGCCGCCAGGGGGACCGTCCGGGTCAGGCCTGGACGATGTTGTGCTCGGGTCCGTACGGGAACTTGGTGATGTTCTCCGCCCCGTCCTCACCGATGACGAGGATGTCGTGCTCGCGGTAGCCGCCGGCGCCCGGCTCGCCCTCCGGGACCGTGATCATCGGCTCCATGGACACCACCATGCCCGGCTCCAGGACCGTGTCGATGTCCTCGCGCAGCTCCAGACCGGCCTCGCGGCCGTAGTAGTGGGACAGCACGCCGAAGGAGTGGCCGTAGCCGAAGGTGCGGTTGGCGAGCAGACCGTGGGAGATGTAGATCTCGTTGAGCTCCGCGGCGATGTCCTGGCACACCGCGCCCGGCTTGATCAGCTCGAGGCCGCGCTCGTGGACCTCGACGTTGATCTCCCACAGCTGCCGCGAGCGGGCGTCGGGCTCACCGAGGAACAGGGTGCGCTCCAGGGCGGTGTAGTAGCCGGAGGTCATGGGGAAGCAGTTCAGGGACAGGATGTCCCCGCGCTGCAGCTTGCGGGTGGTGGCCCAGTTGTGCGCGCCGTCGGTGTTGATCCCGGACTGGAACCACACCCAGGTGTCGCGGACCTCGCGGTGCGGGAAGGTGCGGGCGATCTCGTGGACCATCGCCTCGGTGCCGATGAGCGCGACCTCGTACTCGGTGATGCCCTCGCGGATCGCGGCGCGGATGGCCTCGCCGCCGAGGTCGCCGATGCGGGCGCCGTGCTTGATGACCTCGATCTCCTCGGCGGACTTGAGCATGCGCTGGCGCATGGCGTCCTGGGAGACGTCGGTGAGCTCGGCGCCCTCGAACGCGGCCTGGATGCGGCGGCGGGTCAGCAGCGGCAGGGCGTCGTCCTCGACACCGATCCGGCGCGCCTGCACGCCGCGCCGGCGCAGGGCCTCCTGGAGACCGTAGTAGAAGTTGTCGCGCCGCCAGTCGGTGTAGACGATGTTGTCGCCGTAGCTGGTGCGCCACGGCATGCCGGCGTCGATGTTGGCGGTGACCGTCACGGAGTCCTCGGCGGTGACGACCAGGGCGTAGTTGCGCCCGAACGTGGTGTAGAGGAAGTCCGAGTAGTACTTGATGCCGTGGTAGCTGGTGAGGATGACGGCGTCGAGCTGCTGCTGGGCCATGATCCGGCGCAGGCCGGACAGCCGGCGCTCGAACTCGGCGTCGGAGAAGGTCAGCTGCTCCTTCTGCCCGTTGTGCAGGGTCTTCAGGCGCTCGAGCTCGGCGACGGAGGCGGCGGGGGCGGTGAGGGGCGAGGTGGTCATGGTCGTCCTTTCGTGGGTCTTCCGGAGACGCGGAACAGGGTCGCGCCGAACGGCCGGAGCGCCGTGGGAGCCGGGGAAGAGGAGTGCCTCTTGGCGCGAGTGCGTTGCTATCAATGCAACAGCGTTGCCTCAATGTAAGGAGTGATCTAGCTCACCGTCAATGGCCGTGACGTTAATTTGTGTTATCGCGGCGTTAAACCCGGTAACACAGGGAGACATCCCACCGACCGTAATGCGGAGCCGACGCACCGAAGTTGTGATTAGCGCAACAAAAGACCGCTCAGAGGACCCGGCGCACCTGCTCCTCGAAGTCACGGATGTGCTCGAGCATGATCGTGGCGGCCTCGTCACTCCTGCCCTCCAGCACCGCGGTGAGCAGGGCCGTGTGCACGGAGATGTGCTCCTGCAGCTGCGGGATCCGGTCGGCGGCCACGCACCAGATCCGGGTGGCGAGGTTGCCGTAGCGCGTCAGGGTCGTCTCGAGATGAGCGTTGCCGGCGGCGGCGTAGACGGCCCGGTGGATGGCCACGTCCCAGCGCAGGGTGTCCTCGCGGTCCCCCGCGGCCGGGTCCTCG
Source organism: uncultured Kocuria sp. (assembly GCF_947500125.1). Lineage (GTDB taxonomy): Bacteria > Actinomycetota > Actinomycetes > Actinomycetales > Micrococcaceae > Kocuria. The sequence goes on from NZ_CANMRA010000072.1 coordinate 2,015, forward strand.
AGCTGCCCCCGGAGCCGCTCCAGGCGCTCGCGGGCGGCACCCCCGTGCCGCTCGGCCGCCAGCCGGGCGGCCAGCGGCTCGAGCACCTCGCGCACCTGGGAGATCTCGGACAGGGCGGTGATGTCCACGGTGGTCGCGAACGTCCCCCGGCGCGGATAGGTCACCACGAGGTGCTCCGACTCCAGTCGCTTGAGCGCCTCGCGCAGCGGGGTGCGCCCGACCCCCAGATCCTCGCTCAGGCGCGCCTCGTTGAGCGGACTGCCGGGCGGGATGTCGAGCAGGATCAGCCGGTCCTGCAGCCGGAGGAAGGCCTGGTCGGCCAGGGACCGGCCACCCCCCGTGGTCTCGTCGGTGTGCTGCAGCATGCGGGGCCCTTCCTGCGGCGTGCGTGACGGGGATCGGAGCGGCGGCCCGGGACGACTGAAAACGTCATGCTTGACCCCACGTGCTCCTCGTCACATACTAAGCCTCAACAACTGATATATCAGTTGCACACAAGGAACTTCCCAGGAGGGCACATGACCGTGCACGAGGACCACCCCCTGTACCAGCCGCTGGCCGAGAGCGATCCCGAGGTCGCCGCGGCCGTCGACGCCGAGCTGCGGCGCCAGCAGTCCACGCTGGAGATGATCGCCTCCGAGAACTTCGCCCCCGTGGCCGTGATGGAGGCGCAGGGCTCGGTGCTGACCAACAAGTACGCCGAGGGCTACCCGGGGCGCCGCTACTACGGCGGCTGCGAGCACGTGGACGTGATCGAGCAGCTGGCCATCGACCGGGCCAAGGACCTCTTCGGCGC
>NZ_CANMRA010000073.1 GCF_947500125.1 uncultured Kocuria sp.
CGACGATCGCCCTGCCGGTCATCACGCCGGTCACCTCGCGGCGCGTACCCACCACGACGGTCGTCCTGACGGTCATCGCGGCGACCTCGGTAGCCCTCGCCCTCACCGGACCGGTCATCACGCCGGTCACCACGTGGGGCATACCCACCGCGGCGGTCGTCCTGGCGGTCGCGGCCGGGCCGGTCGGCGGCGCCGCGACCCTCGGAGTCACGTCCGCGCGTCTCGCCGTCGCGAGCCGGACCGCGCCGCCCGTCGTCGAAACGGCGCCGGGGCTGCGCGCCGGACCGGTCGCCCTCGCGCCCGGCTCCTCCACCGGACCGGCGGTCGCCGGAATTTCCGTTCCGACGCTCGTCCCGGGACCCGTGCTGGAAAGACTCGGACACGTACCGCTCCTCTGTGCCGACGCGGTGCCGGTCGGCTCTCGTGGATGTCGGCGGTGGCCGGAGAACGGTCCGCCATGATGATCGTCCCCATTGTATAAGCAGGTCCGACGACCCTCCGTCCCGATTCGTCCCCGGCCACCCCCTCGTCGGATGATGGGCTCATGTCCAAAAAACCCCTCACGTCCCATCTTTTGGCGCGCGTGCTGCTCGGCATCGTCCTGGGCGTCGCCTGCGGTCTGTTCTTTCCCGAACCGCTCGCCCGGGTCTTCCTGACGTTCAACGGCCTCTTCAGCGCGTTCCTCGGCTTCATCGTTCCGCTGCTGATCGTCGGTCTCGTCACCCCGGCCATCGGCGACCTCGGCAGAGGGGCCGGCAAGTGGCTCGGCGTGACCGCCGCCATCGCGTATGCCTCCACCGTCCTCTCCGGTCTGCTGGCCTTCGTCGTCGCCCGCGCCGGGTACCCGTGGCTGCTGGACGGGGAGCGCGACGTCGACACCCTGGCCAATCCGGAGGAGAGCGCCCTCGCCGGCTTCTTCACGCTCGAGATGGAACCCGTGTTCGGCGTGATGACAGCGCTCCTCCTGGCCTTCTGCCTGGGGGTGGGCATCACGCTCATTCCGGGTGACACCCTCCACCGGAGCATGGACGACCTGCGCCGGATCATCATGCGCATCGTGGAGCTGGTCATCATCCCGCTGCTGCCCCTCTACATCTTCGGGATGTTCATGGGTCTCACCATGAACGGTCAGATCCTGGTGGTCGTCGCCACCTTCTCGAAGGTGGTGCTCGTCGCCCTGACCCTGTCCGTCGTGCTGCTCCTTGCTCAGTACGTGGTCGCGGGGATCTACGTGGGCCGCAACCCTGCGACCCTGCTGAAGAACATGCTTCCTGCCTACGCCACCGCGCTGGGCACGTCGTCCTCCGCCGCGACCATCCCCGTCACCCTGAGGTGCGCGGAGGCCAACGGCGTCCGTCCGTCCGTCGCAGGCTTCGTGATCCCGTTGAGCGCGACGATCCACCTCGCGGGTTCCACCCTGAAGATCGTGCTGTTCTCAGCGGCCGTCATGACCATCACCGGCACCCCGATCGACGACCTGGCCTACGTGGGCTTCATCCTCATGCTGGGGATCACGATGGTCGCCGCCCCGGGCGTCCCCGGTGGGGCGATCATGGCCGCCGTGGGTCTGCTCCAGGGCATGCTCGGCTTCGACGAGACCGCGGTGGCCCTGATGATCGCCACGTACATCGCCATCGACTCCTTCGGCACCGCGACGAACGTGACCGGGGACGGTGCCATCGCCGTGGTCATGAACAAGCTCATCGGCCGGCGCACCGTGACCACGGCCGGCGGGGCGACCTCGGCGGAGCGGGAGCTCTCGGACGCGCCACTCGGTCGTTGATCCTCCGCGTCCCGATCCTTCAGCAGGAGAAAGGCCCCGACCGCACGGTCGGGGCCTTCTTCGTGGTGTGCTCCGCGGCCCCAGGATCATCATGAGGGCCGTCATGAGGATCGTCATTGCCGGAGTGCCCAGTGGAGCTCGGTGACCATGTCGGCGGGGTCGTCCCCGGGGCGGGGCTCGGTCACGTACACCTCCCACATGCGGTCGCCGAGGGCGAGCCCCTGACTCCCCGCCCACTCCGCCAGGCGCTGCCAGGAGCGACCGAGATCGTCGTAGTTCCCACGGTGCACGGACGTCGCCGCACGGGAGGCAGGCAACCGGTGGGCGACCACGGAGCCCTGGGGTGTGACCTGTCCCCGCACGGGGAAACCCACCTCGAGGTGGACCGTCTCCGCCGGCACGCCGTGGTACACCGCCATCGGAGGCCCGGAGGGCTCGAACGCCCCGTCGGCCATGGCTTTCCCCAGTTCGCCGAAGGAACGGTCGAAGAACTCGCGCAGCTCGCTCATGGCCACCGTTCCGGTCACCACGGCCATCGGCTGCTCCTGGTGCTCGATCACCCGTGGGGACTCGGCGTCCTGCTGTCTCGCGTCCATGCCAGCATTATCCGCCGGGGACGGGAGCCGTGCTTGTATGACGGGCGGCCGGCGGGCATCGGACCATGCTCCCTGTCCTGAACGGGAGCAGGCCCTCACCGTGGTGGTGGGGGCCTGTGGCATGTGGGGGAGGTACGGTGCCGGGACGGGTGGGTGTTAAATGCGGGGAGCCCCCGCACCGTGTGGTGCGGGGGCTCGACCCTTTCTGGTGTGGTCCGGCGGTGTCCTACTCTCCCACACCCTTCCGGGTGCAGTACCATCG
>NZ_CANMRA010000074.1 GCF_947500125.1 uncultured Kocuria sp.
TGTCAACGGTCAGCGGGACTTCCCGGTGGGCGGTCAGGTGATCTCCCCGTGGGCGGACAGCTGATCTCCCTGTCCGCGGTCAGTTGATCTCCCTGCCGGTGTCAGTTCAGCGGGACCACCCCGCGTCCGGCGGTGGCCTCGGTGAGCCGCAGCGAGGTGCCCTCGGTGATGATCACGTGGGCGTGGTGCAGGAGCCGGTCCACGGCGGCGGTGGCCAGGGTCTTGGGCATGATCGTGTCGAACCCGGCCGGATGGATGTTGGAAGTCACCGCGAGGCTGCGGCGTTCGTAGGTCGCATCGACGAGGCGGTAGAAGGCCTCGGCAGCGGCCTGGCCCGAGGGCAGCATCCCGATGTCGTCCACGACGATGAGCTCGGCCCGGGTGATCCGGGCGATGGTCTTGCCGATCGAGCCGTCCACGGCGGCCCGGCCGATCGCGGCGGTCAGGGATTCGAGGGTGAACCAGGAGACCCGCATGCCGGCGTCGATGACCTGATGGGCCAGGGCCTCGACGAAGTGGGTCTTGCCCGTGCCCGAGGGCCCCGAGATCGCGAGGTTCTCCGCCCGCCCCACCCACTCCAGGGTGGCCAGGGCCGACTGGGTGGGGACCGGGATCGAGGAGTTCGTCTCGCGCCAGGAGTCGAAGGTCTTCCCGGCCGGCAGGCCCGCGGCCTTGCGGCGGGCCGCCCGGGTGGCCTCATCACGCCCGCGGGCCTCTTCGGCCAGCAGCACCCGCAGCACCTCGGTGGGGTCCCAGCGCTGGGAACGGGCGGTGGCCAGCACCTCGGGGGCGGCCGCGCGCAGGTAGGGCATCCGCATGCGTTTGAGCACCGCGGCGAGATCGTCGGGCAGCGGCGGGGCTGCCGGGGCGGTGGTGGCCGTGTTCATCGAGCGCTCTCCTCGGTCGTGGGGGTTGTGCTGGTTGCCGTGCTGGCGCCGAAGGTGGCCCAGGCGGCGGTGCCGGGTTGGGCGGAATGGGTCTCATCGGCGGCCACGAGTCCGGCGGCGGTGGCCCCGGTGGCCTGGTGATCGCAGATCGCTGCCAGGTCACCCTCGCCGAAACGCCCGGCGGCCGCGGCGATCCCGAGGGCGGCGTCCACGGGCCCGTCCCCGATGAGGGCGGCGAGCTCGACGGCGGCGGCCATCTTCGCCCGGATCCGGGTGGCCCCGGCCGCGGAAGCCTCGATCAGCCAGGTGTGCGCGCCGGCGCCCAGGGCCAGGAACTCGGCTTCGGCCGCCGAGCGGGCCCGTGGTCTGGGCGGGCGCGGCGCGCCGGTGGGGTCCTGCGGGTGGTCGGGGTAGTGGGCCAGGTCGATCCGCGGATTGCCCGGGGTCGAGAGCCGGTGGCGGGCGACCTCGGTGAGCCCGGCACGGCCGGCCGCCCAGCCCGGGGTCACAGCAAGGGTGTCGAGGTCGGCGACGACCACGAGTTCCTCCCCGGCGACCCGCACCCACACCTCGGCCCCGACGAGTCCGGGCGGGGTGGAGTAGCGCACCGAGCCGAACCGGATGGTCTGGTCGGTGCCCACCGTGCGGGTCACCCCCAGGGCGGTGGTGTGCGGGGTGGCCGGCAGCACGTGCAACCGTCGTTGTTCCTCGACCAGGGCCTGCTCGGGAACCTTGGCCGTCTCCCGGTGGGTGCGCCCGTTGACCTTGGCGCAGAACGCCGTGCAGGCGGCCTCGAGTGCGGCGAAGGAGGCGTAGTGCTCACGCAGGTTGGCATCGGTGGGCACCAGGTCGGCCTTGGCGATGCGCACCGTGGACTCCGACCCGCCCTTGGACTCCGGGTCATACGGCACGCAGGTGTGCACCTGGGTGCCGTAGTGCCGGCCGGCTTGAACGATCTGCGGGTGGCGCACCGCAACCCCGGCGACGTGATCGACGGTGACGGTCCTGGGGTTGTCGGTGAGCACGTAGGTGGGCACCCCGCCGATGAGGGCCAGGGTCGCATCCAGGCACCCGATCAGCGTCGGCAGGGTCTGGTCCCAGACCGGGATCACCACCCGGAACCGTGACCAGGCCAGCCAGGCGCAGAACAACCAGGTGCGCCGCGGGGTGCCGTTCACCCCGGGGACCTTCGGGCCTTCGCCCCAGTCGAACTGCAGCCACAGCCCCGGCTCGGTGATCCAGGGCCGGTAGGTGCGCCGGTGCCCGGCCCGCCAGACGGCCTTCACCTGCGCCACGGCCCGGCGGGTGGTGCGCTCGGTCCCCGGAAACCCCAGGCCGGCCAGGCGGGCGTGGACGACGTCGGCGCGGACCGTGCCCTGGCTGCGCTCGACCCACTCCTCGATCTTCGGCAGGTAGGCGTCGATCATCCGGGGCCGGCGGCCCGGCCCGGTCACCGGCCGGCCCGCATCGCGGGCGGCGGCGTAACGGCGGACCGTCTTCGGGTCCACCCCGGCCAGGGCCGCGGCCGAGTGCGCGGAGCCGGTGGCGTCGTAGGCTTCGAGAATTTCCATGATCTCCCTGTCAGACTTCTTCATGCGTCCCTCCGGCGGGTGATGGCTCCAGGTGGTCAGAGACCTCGAGCGAACCCCCGGAGGGACGTCTGCGTAGGGACCGACACGAGGCTGGCCCCGGGGCTGAGAACAGGGAGATCAGCTGTCCGTCAGCAGGGAGGTACGTGTCCGCC
>NZ_CANMRA010000075.1 GCF_947500125.1 uncultured Kocuria sp.
GCCCGAGACTGACTGCCCCGCCCCAAAGCGGTCATTTAGCTCTGTCAGAACACCGCCAGTTATCACTGCGGTTCACAACATGCGGGCGCAAATTTTTCTGACGAGACGTCTCGCATCCCATGGGATAAGAGACATGCATCACCTCCAGCCTCGCACCCAAGGCGTTGGGCATCGCCCAGACGGCAGGGGTTCGGATACGACGAGTGCAACCTGACCGGCCTGCCGCCGAAGCAGGTGTTCAGCAGAGGGCCAGCGCATCAGAAGGTCCCCACCGGGCTGCCAGCCCATGGTCGCGCCCGAGTCTCGTGGGGCCGACAACCTTTGGCGAAGGACATGAGCTCGAGTCTGACCCGCCGACAACCTCATAAAGCTGTCGACAAGAAATTATGAGATGATGGCTGAACTCATAATTTTGAGGAGATTGATTATGACTTCCCCGATCGACTGGCCATCCGTAAGCCATGAGGAGCGCATGTGGATCCCGAGCGCACATGCTGCATGGGGTGCAGGTGCGGAACAAGCCACCGCAGGAGCCGGATACATATCTGCGGTCGCCCCCCTCATCGCAGATCGCATCCCATCACCGAGTCCCAATGTCCGTGAGGTGGCCGAGGAGGCTGAGCGCGAACTTGCTCGCTTCGATGCCGAGCTTGGGAAACGCGTTGCAGCATTTGCTCCCGTACTGCTGCGATCGGAGGCAGCATCGTCGTCGCAAATTGAGAATCTTACGGCGTCGGCACGGGCAATCTTCAGCGCTGAACTGGGCGTAAAGAAGAGTCGGAATGCTGAAGAAATTGCGGCTAATACGCAAGCCATGAGGGCCGCCCTTGACTTAGCACGAGAACTCTCAGTGAAGTCTATCAAGGAGATGCACGCCGTACTTATGGCTCAACAGCCTCGTCATACACCGGGGCAGTGGCGAAACGAAACTGTCTGGATCGGGGTGCGCTCAGATACTCCCATTGGAGCGTCGTATGTCGCCCCTCACCAAGATTATATAGAGAACCTTATGGACGACTTGGTGGGCTTTGTAAACAACCCAGCAGTGCCAGCTCTAGCGTCTATTGCCGTTGGGCACGCTCAGTTCGAAACCATTCACCCCTTCAGCGACGGCAACGGGCGGACAGGTCGGGCCCTCGCGCAGTCGATGCTACGTCATAGGGGAGTGACTCGAAACGTAGCTGTACCCGTCTCTGCAGGACTCCTTGCCGACGTAGACGGATATCACTCGGCGCTTACGGCTTATCGGAGTGGCGACGTAGACCCGATAACTCTCCTGTTTGCAGATGCGTCACTGCGGGCTGTCAACAATGCCCGTAAACTGGTGGAGGACATCGATCGCATACGAGAAAGCTGGAATTATCGTCTCAACGCACGGCGAGACTCCAATGCGTGGAAGCTTCTAGACATCCTCGCTCAGCGCCCGGTACTCAATAGTGCCGTCGCCGCTTCAGAACTCGGAGTACAGCAACCGAATGTCTACCCACCACTGCGGGCACTTACAGAAGCAGGTATCGCAAAATCGAAGGCTGAGCACAAGCTGGGACCATTTTGGCGTAGTGACGAGGTGCTAGCGGCGATCGACGCATTTGCCGAGCGGGCTGGTCGACGCTCAGCGACCTAAGGTTGAGGCCATAGAAGGGGGCTGCCGCACCCATAGGTGACAGCCGAACAACCTTGGTTTTCGTGGACACCCACGAGCAATGGTTGATAACCCATGAGCACCATCACCCTCTCCCTACTGGCAGGTGAGGAACGGCTGCCGCCAACAATGAGAGCCGACTGCCGGCGGCGGTCGGGCCGCAGGACCTCTCCCGACGTAGCTCTCGTCAGATCTTCGCATCGGAATCAGCGACAGTGACTGGCTCAGCAGTCACCTACTCCGGCGGCCGAGGCGGCAGATGCCGGTAGAGCGTGGTGCGCGCGATCCCGGTTTTGGCCGCGATCTCCGCGTTCGTGTGCCTGGCCTCCCGCAGATGGGCCGCGTAGGCCAGCTTGTCCGAATCCACCACCGTCGGCCGCCCGATCCGCTGGCCCTTGGCCGTGGCCACGGATCGGACGTGGGCGGCGCGCTCGAGGGTGTAGGTGCGTTTCATTTGCCCGAACAGCGCCAGCAGCACCACCGCCAGCTGCGCCATCGGATCATTCGGGTTGGTGGAGTCGACTTTAATCGGGTCCCTAGGTTGCGCACCCCCACTCTGAATCCCCCCAAGTTCTCTGCCGCTCTCATACCGGGTGGCCCTCGTGGATGAGGGAGGTGTAGTGGGCGTTTTCG
>NZ_CANMRA010000076.1 GCF_947500125.1 uncultured Kocuria sp.
ATGGGCATCAGCGCCGGGTTCATGCCCATGAACATCACCATGTAGACCGCCATCACCGCCATCTCCATCACCATCATCAAGATCGTGATGATCCCCAAATAGCTCTGGCCCAGCAGCAAGATCTGCACCCCCACAGCGATGAAGGACAGCGCCAGGGCATAGGTGGCCCGGGCCATGGAATCCACCACGAACACGACCACCCCCGCGGCCACGGCCACCACAGCGAGCACCCAGAACACGATTCCGACCAGCACGGCTCAGCCCTTCCACACGACGACGAGGGACACCACCAGATCCTGGACCACGGCGGCCGGGAGCAGGACCACCCACCCGATCTCCATGAACCGGTCCGGGCGCAGCAGCGGAATCTTCCGGCGCAACCACACGAGCACCGCCAACACCGCCACCGTCTTCACCAGGACCCACGCCCAGCCGGGCAGGACCGGCCCGGCACGGCCACCGAGGAACAGCGGCACCGAGAAGGCGGCACCGGCGGTCAGGAACAAGTACCGCCCGGCCTGGAGGACGAGACGGTCGACCCCCGAGAGCTCGGCCAGCACCCCGCCGCCGATGTCCGCGGCCAGGGCCGGGGCGAACGGACCCCACACGGAGAAGCCCGTCACGCCGACGAGGAAGACGAGGAACGCCACCGGCATCCACACCACGAACCACACCCCGTCCTGGGCGGCCGCCACATCCCCCACGGCCAGGCTGCCGGCGGCGATCGCCGGGGCCACCAGCGCGAACATCAGCGGCAGCTCGTAGGCCAGCCCGTGCGCCAGGAAACGGTAGCCGCCCACCAGGCCGTGGGCGGAGTTCGCGCCCCACCCCGCCAGCCAGACCAGCGCCCAGACCATGACGTCCACCGTGTTGAACCACACGACACCGACGTCCAGGTCCGCCAGCGTCCACTCCCCCAGCGGAAGCACCGCGATCATCAGGAACGCCCCGACCAGCATGCCCGCGCCACCGACCCGCCACAGCAGGGTGTCCGCTGCCACGGTGGTCCGGCGCCGCTGCCGCAGCAACCGCGCCGAACGGCCCAGCGGCGCGCCCCACCCGCCGCCGTTGCCCTGCGCCCGGGCCGAGAGCGCCGCGTCCAGCGCCGCCGCGAAGAAGGCCAGACCGCACAGAAGGATCCCCGCCAGCACGGCCCATCCGCCGGGAACGGTCGTCACCACGCTCTCAGACACTCCCCACCTCCCGGACGGCAGGATGCGGATCGAGATCCAGGCTCGCCACGGCCAACCGCACGGAGGCCAGCTCCAGTCCGGTCACCAGGTCCGGCAGCGCCGCCCACGGCACCGCGCCGTCCTCCACCGGGGCCGCCTCCGTGTCGCCGGTCTCGACCCGGATCTGTTCCACCCGGGACAGCAGCCGGTCGTGGGCGTCCCCGAGGCAGCGCCGGGGCAGCCCGTGGTGCTCCAGGTCGGACGGGGCGAGCGGCAGCACGCCCCGCAGCGACCAGCGGAGCAGCCGCGACCTCCGCACCGTCCGGTGCAGCCGCTCGGCGGCGTCCCGGACGGCACCCTGGTCGCCGTGCAGGAGGGCGTCCCGGGTGCGGCGGGCACCGGCTGCCGCGCCCTCGGCCCCGGCCAGGGCCAACAGCGCCATGACCTGGTCGCACCACACCACCGCCGCCGGCGCGGGACCGGGGCGCGGCCCGACCGCTCCGGCGCCGTCGTCCTCGCCGCCGTCCCTGTGGTCGTTTCTGCCGTCGACCACGGAGGCTTCGGCATCGACCACGACATCCCCCTGCAACGAGCAGCGCAGCACGAGCCCCGCCGGCCAGAACGGCAGGACCGGACCGAGCGGAAGACGGAGCACGTCCATCTCCAGCCCGTCACGGTCCTCCCCGCCCTCGGCCAGGGCGATTCCCCCCGGGGCCATGTCCATCTCGCCGTGGTCCATCTCGCCGTGGCCCATCTCGCCGTGGCCCATCTCGCCGTGGCCCATCTCGCCGTGGCCCATCTCGCCGTGGCCC
>NZ_CANMRA010000077.1 GCF_947500125.1 uncultured Kocuria sp.
CAGGGCGACCGCGGTGACCGGGGCGAGCGCCACGCTGCCGGCGAAGATCTGGAACTCGGCGATGAACCCGGAGAACCCGGGCAGGCCCAGGGAGGCGAAGGCCCCCACCGCGAACAGCGCCGCGTAGCGCGGGGCGGGGGCGGCCAGCCCGCCGTAGGAGCCCATGTCGTAGGTGCCGGCCCGGTCCTGCATCACCCCGGCGAGCAGGAACAGGGCGGCGGTGATCAGCCCGTGGCTGACCATCTGCACGACCGCGCCGGTGACCGCCACGGACCGGGCCTGGGCGGCGTCCTCGGCGAGGACCCCGACCGCGCCCAGGGCCAGGACGATGTAGCCCATGTGATTGACCGAGGTGTAGGCGATCATCCGCTTGAGATCCGTCTGGGCCAGGGCCACGAACGCCCCGTAGAGCACCGAGACGACGCCGACGGCCACGATCACCCAGGCCCACGCCCGCCACGCTTCGGGCAGGATCGGCATGGCGATGCGCACGAACCCGTAGGTGCCCATCTTCAGCAGCACCCCCGCCAGCACGGCCGAGCCGGTGGCCGGGGCGTCGGTGTGGGCCGGGGGGAGCCAGGTGTGGAAGGGCACGGTGGGGGTCTTCACGGCCAGGCCCACCAGGATCGCCGCGAGCACCAGCCCGCCGGTGAGCGGGTCGCCCGCCAGCGGCGCCGCGGCGACGAGCTCGGGGATGTCGAAGGTGTGTGGCGCCGCCGCCACGTAGAGCCCGATGAAGCCCAGCAGCAGGGCCAGGGAGCCCAGGAACGTGTAGAGGAAGAACTTCAGCGCCGACCGGGCCGCGCCGCCGTGGCCCCACCCGGCGATCACGAAGTACATGCCCACGATGGACAGGTCGAAGAAGACGAAGAACAGGATGAGGTCGGCCGCCACGAACACCCCGAGGCTGACGCCCTGCAGGAACAGGAACAGTGCGGCCTGCACGCGCGGGCGGTCCGCGTCCCGCAGGGCGTGGACGGCGCAGGCCAGGAACACGACGGTCGTCATGGCCAGCAGCGGCAGGGAGAGACCGTCCACGCCCACGTGGTAGCTGCTGTTGACGCCGGGGATCCACGGCACCTGCTCCTCGAACGCCAGGCCGTTGGGTCCCGGGTCCTCGTAACCGGCCCACAGCACGCCCACGAGCAGCAGCTCCACGACGCTCACCACCACCCACGTCCACCGGGCGGCCGGGGGCCCGATCGAAGGGACCGCGGCCAGGACGGCGGCGGCCAGCAGGGGCAGGAAGACGATCAGGCTCAGCATGCTCATCCCATCACGGCGTAGACGGACCAGGCCACGACGCCGACGGCGAGCACCGCGACGGCCTGGAGGAGGTACTGGTGGACGGCCCCGGTCTGCGGGGCCCGGGCCAGCTGCCCGAGCCGGCGGACCCGGCCGGCGAGGCCCTCGACGGCGCCGTCCACGACGTCGTCGTCGAGCCGGGCCGCACCCCGGCCGGCCGCGGCGGCGGTGTGGGCGGTGGTGTCCACCCCGGCGTCGAGGACCC
>NZ_CANMRA010000078.1 GCF_947500125.1 uncultured Kocuria sp.
GGTGCATGGAAATCTCATCTCGAAGCGAGCTTCCCGCTTAGATGCTTTCAGCGGTTATCTCTTCCGAACGTAGCGAAGCAGCGGTGCACCTGGCGGTACAACTGCCATACCAGAGGTTCGTCCGTCCCGGTCCTCTCGTACTAAGGACAGGTCTTCTCAAATTTCCTGCGCGCGCAGCGGATAGGGACCGAACTGTCTCACGACGTTCTGAACCCAGCTCGCGTACCGCTTTAATGGGCGAACAGCCCAACCCTTGGGACCAACTCCAGCCCCAGGATGCGACGAGCCGACATCGAGGTGCCAAACCATGCCGTCGATATGGACTCTTGGGCAAGATCAGCCTGTTATCCCCGAGGTACCTTTTATCCGTTGAGCGACGGCCATTCCACAATGTACCGCCGGATCACTAGTCCCGACTTTCGTCCCTGCTCGAGCTGTCGCTCTCACAGTCAAGCTCCCTTGTGCACTTACACTCGACACCTGATTGCCAACCAGGCTGAGGGAACCTTTGGGCGCCTCCGTTACTCTTTAGGAGGCAACCGCCCCAGTTAAACTACCCATCAGGCACTGTCCCTGACCCGGATCACGGGCCGAAGTTAGATGTCCAGAGTGACCAGAGTGGTATTTCAACGTTGACTCCACGTGCACTGGCGTGCCCGCTTCACCGTCTCCCACCTATCCTACACAAGCCACACCGAACACCAATACCAAACTATAGTAAAGGTCTCGGGGTCTTTCCGTCCTGCTGCGCGTAACGAGCATCTTTACTCGTACTGCAATTTCGCCGAGTTCATGGTTGAGACAGCGGGGAAGTCGTTACTCCATTCGTGCAGGTCGGAACTTACCCGACAAGGAATTTCGCTACCTTAGGATGGTTATAGTTACCACCGCCGTTTACTGGGGCTTAAATTCTCCGCTTCGCCGTGAGGCTAACAGGTCCTCTTAACCTTCCAGCACCGGGCAGGAGTCAGTCCGTATACATCGTCTTGCGACTTCGCACGGACCTGTGTTTTTGATAAACAGTCGCTTCCCCCTGGTCTCTGCGGCCCTTACCCGCTCGCACCAGCAAGTGGTGTCCACGGTCGGGGCCCCCCTTCTCCCGAAGTTACGGGGGCATTTTGCCGAGTTCCTTAACCATGATTCTCTCGATCGCCTTAGTATTCTCTACCTGATCACCTGTGTCGGTTTGGGGTACGGGCGGCTGGAACCTCGCGTCGATGCTTTTCTCGGCAGCATAGGATCACCGAATCCCCCCACGAATGGGGGTCCCGTCACGTCTCAAGCACATGACCCGCGGATTTGCCAACGGGTCGCCCTACACGCTTAGACCGGGTCTACCATCGCCCGGCTCGGCTACCTTCCTGCGTCACACCTGTTAATACGCTTACCTCCCCGGTTCAGGTCCCACGCTCCCCGGAGCCGGCGG
>NZ_CANMRA010000079.1 GCF_947500125.1 uncultured Kocuria sp.
GAGTTGAGCCCCGCATAGTGGTGTAGCGCGGTGGCCTTGCTCGTCGTCCCGGACGAGGGCGCGGTCACCGTGAGATCTTTCGAGTTCACCTCTCACAGCACTCTCGAAAGGACATCATCACGATGACCGCTCCTCACATTGTCGACCCCACCGGCCTGCTCGGTGAAGCCCTGTCCGAAGCGTCCCCGGACCTGATGCGCACCCTGCTGCAGACGGTGATCAACCAGTTGCTCTCCGCCGACGCCGAGGCGGTGGTCGGCGCCGAGTGGGGCCGCCCGTCCCCGCAGCGCGTGGCCCAGCGCAACGGCTACCGCCACCGCGACCTCGACACCCGCGTCGGCACCATCGACGTGGCCGTGCCGAAGCTGCGCTCCGGGAGTTACTTCCCGGAGTGGCTGCTCGAGCGCCGCAAGCGGGCCGAGTCCGCCCTGATCACCGTGGTCGCCGACTGCTACCTGGCCGGGGTCTCCACCCGCCGGATGGACAAGCTGGTGAAGACCCTGGGCATCAACTCCCTGTCGAAGTCCCAGGTCTCACGCATGGCCGGCGACCTCGACGAGCACGTGGAGTCCTTCCGCCACCGGCCCCTGGACGCGGCTGGCCCGTTCACGTTCGTGGCCGCCGACGCGCTGACCATGAAGGTCCGGGAGGGCGGGAGGGTGGTCAACGCGGTCGTGCTGCTGGCCACCGGGGTCAACGGCGACGGGCACCGAGAGGTGCTGGGCATGCGGGTGGCCACGGCCGAGACCGGGGCCGCCTGGAACGAGTTCTTCGCCGACCTCGTCGCCCGGGGGCTGGGCGGGGTCCGGCTGGTCACCAGTGACGCCCACGCCGGGCTCAAAGACGCGATCGCGGCCAACCTGCCCGGTGCATCCTGGCAGCGGTGCCGGACTCACTACGCGGCGAACCTGATGGCCGTGTGCCCAAAGTCGATGTGGCCGGCCGTCAAAGCCATGCTGCACAGCGTCTACGACCAGCCCGACGCGACCGCCGTGAACGCCCAGTTCGACCGGCTGCTGGACTACGTGGTCGAGAAGCTGCCGGCGGTGGCCGAGCACCTGGCCGATGCCCGTGAGGACATCCTCGCCTTCACGACCTTTCCCAAGGACGTCTGGGCCCAAATCTGGTCCAACAACCCCGCCGAGCGGCTGAACAAGGAGATCCGGCGGCGGACCGACGCGGTGGGGATCTTCCCCAACCGAGCAGCCATCGTCCGCCTCGTGGGCGCCGTGCTGGCCGAGCAGACCGACGAATGGGCCGAAGGCCGCCGCTACCTCGGCCTCGAGGTACTCACCCGATGCCGGCTCACCGCCGTTGACGACACCGGGAGCGAGGTGACCACCGACCCCCTGACCGCCCTCACAGCCTGACCCCCACACGAAGGATCGCTACACCACTCCAGGGGGCTTGACC
>NZ_CANMRA010000080.1 GCF_947500125.1 uncultured Kocuria sp.
GGTCAAGCCCCCGGGAGTGGTGTAGCGATCCTTCGTACGGGGATCAGGCCGTGAGGGCGGTCAAGGGATCGGGGTTCACCTCGCTTCCGGTGTCGGCGACGGTGGTGAGCCGGCATCGGGTGAGGACCTCCAGGCCGAGGTAGCGGCGGCCTTCGGTCCACTCGTCGGTCTGCTCGGCCAGCACCGCGCCGACGAGGCGGACGATGGCTGCGCGGTTGGGGAAGATCCCGACCGCGTCGGTGCGGCGCCGGATCTCCTTGTTCAGCCGCTCGGCAGGGTTGTTGGACCAGATCTGGGCCCAGACGTCCTTGGGGAAGCTCGTGAAGGCGAGGATGTCCTCGCGGGCCTGCCCCAGGTGCTCGGCCACCGCCGGGAGTTTCTCGGCGACGTAGTCGATGAGGCGGTCGAACTGGGCGTTGACCGCGGCGGCGTCGGGCTGGTCGTAGACGCTGTGCAGCATCGCCTTCACGGCCGGCCACATGGACTTCGGGCAGATCGACATGAGATTGGCCGCGTAGTGGGTGCGGCACCGCTGCCAGGCGGCCCCGGGCAGGTTCGCCGCGATGGCGTCCTTGAGCCCGGCGTGGGCGTCGGAGGTGACCAGGCGGACCCCGCCCAGTCCCCGGGCGACGAGGTCGGCGAAGAACTCGTTCCAGGCGGCCCCGGTCTCGGCCGTGGCCACCCGCATGCCGAGGACTTCGCGGTGGCCGTCGCCGTTGACCCCGGTGGCCAGGAGCACGACCGCGTTGACCACCCGCCCGCCCTCGCGGACTTTCATGCTCAACGCGTCGGCGGCGACGAACGTGAACGGGCCCGCTTCGTCTAGGGGGCGGTGGCGGAAGGACTCCACGTGCTCGTCGAGGTCGCCGGCCATCCGGGAGACCTGGGACTTCGACAGGGAGTTGATGCCCAGGGTCTTCACGAGCTTGTCCATCCGGCGGGTCGAGACCCCGGCGAGGTAGCAGTCGGCCACGACCGTGATGAGGGCGGACTCGGCCCGTTTGCGGCGTTCGAGCAGCCACTCTGGGAAGTAGGTGCCAGTGCGCAGCTTCGGGACGGCCACGTCGATGGTGCCGATGCGGGTGTCGAGCTCGCGGTGGCGGTAGCCGTTGCGCTGGGTCACCCGGGCCGGGGACGGGCGGCCCCATTCGGCCCCGACCACCGCCTCGGCATCAGCAGACAAGAGGGCGTTGATCATTGTCTGCAACAAGCTGCGCATCAGATCCGGGGAGGCTTCGGACAGGGCTTCGCCGAGCAGGCCGGCAGGGTCGACAATATGAGGAGCGGTCATCGTGATGATGTCCTTTCGAGGGTGCTGTGAGAGGTGAACTCGAAAGATCTCACGGTGGCCGCACCCTCGTCCGGAACGACGAGCAGGGCCACCGCGCTACACCACTATCGGGGGCTCAACT
>NZ_CANMRA010000081.1 GCF_947500125.1 uncultured Kocuria sp.
GTGAATCCCCCCAAGTTTGATGCCGCATCTTTTCCGGTCAGGAAGGATGTTGTCATGCCGAAGAATTTCGATCCCGCCATCAAGGAGCGGGCCGTGCGGATGGTGCTCGAGCAGCTCCCGGAGTACGCCTCGCTCAGCCAGGCCTGCGCGGCCGTCGGAGCGAGCCTGGGCGTCGGGAAGGAGACCCTGCGGACCTGGGTTCGCAAGGCCCAGATCGACGCCGGGGAACGTGAGGGTCTCACCACGGCCGAGGACGAGGAGATCAAGCGCCTGAAAGCGGAGAACAAGCGGTTGCGCGAGGACGTGGCGATCCTGAAGGCGGCCACGACTTTCTTCGCGGGGGAACTCGACCCCCGCAAGCGTTGATCATGGGTTTCATCGATCAGATGAGGGGCCAGGGGCACGCGGTCGAGTCGGTCTGCCGGGTCCTGCGCGAGCAGGGCTGCCAGATCGCCGCGCGCACCTACCGGTCCTGGCGCACCAGGACGGTCGCGGCTCGCACACTCACCGACGCGGCTGTGATGGACGCGGTCCGGGCCGCGGCATGGGCCACCGATCACCAGGGCCGGGTGCGGCTGTCCCCGGAGGGTCTCTACGGGCGGGCGAAGATGCTGGCGCTGCTGCGCCGCACCGGCCACGCGGGCGCGAGCCCGGGGGCGGTGGACCGGGCGATGCGCGCCCTGGGGCTGTCGGGGGTGCGCCGGGGCAGGCCGGTGCGCACCACCGTGGCCGGCAAGGACGGAAGGCGTGCCGGGGACCTGCTCAACCGGGACTTCACCGCCGAAGCGCCGAACACGGTGTGGGTCACCGACTTCACCTATGTGCGGACCTGGTCCGGGTTCGTCTACGTGGCCTTCATCGTCGACGTCTTCGCCCAGCGGATCGTGGCCTGGCACGCCCAGAGCACCAAGCACACCTCGCTGGTGATGACCCCGCTGCGGATGGCGATCTGGCAGCGCGACCACGAAGGCCGGCCTTTGGAACGGGACCAGCTCGTCCATCACAGCGATGCCGGGTCCCAGTACACGTCGTTGCGGCTGACCGAGCACTTGGCGGTGGAGGGCATCGCGCCTTCGATCGGAACGGTCGGGGATGCCTACGACAACGCGCTGATGGAGACGATCAACGGCCTCTACAAGACCGAGTGCATCCGCACGAAGGTCTTCCACGATGGGGCCTACAAGACCCTCTCCGACGTCGAGTACGCCACCGCCGGCTGGGTCCAGTGGTACAACACCGACCGACTGCACTCGACCCTCGACTACCTCACCCCGGTAGAGTTCGAAAACGCCCACTACACCTCCCTCATCCACGAGGGCCACCCGGTATGAGAGCGGCAGAGAACTTGGGGGGATTCA
>NZ_CANMRA010000082.1 GCF_947500125.1 uncultured Kocuria sp.
CGGCTCAGAAGTGCGTTGGTTGGCTCAGCGATGCGTTCAGCGGAGCAAAGCTGAGGGGGTGTGCTGATGGGTGGGGGGCGCTGACCAGGACTAGTTGCCTGCTGCTGTGGGCACGAAAAAAGCCGGGGAGTGGTGCCCGGCTTTTTTCGTGGGGAGGAGGATCCCGTTCCCCACGTTCTAGTGTCCTGCACAGCGGTGGGTGATGCCTATAGCTGGAGGCATCAGCGGTGCTGGATTAGTGCTCTGACGGGAGGCCGGGCCTGGTCTCCCTGGCCTCCCGTGGGAGCGGTTGATGTGAGCACGCCAACTCCCACTTCCAGTGTCTGCCACGCTCCAAAAGGCACCCAAAGGTGACGACAGGTCACGGGCGGGAGGCCTGACAAAGGGTCGATCTGTCGGTGCCGGCACCTTTCTCGGGCGCGCGCCCGAGAAGCACTGTCCCGCATGTGCTGGACAGTGAAGCGTGGAGCAAAGCTATGTTCTATGTGCCATAAAACGGGATCGGCCTCCGGCCGGGGCACCACGCGGGGCGGGTGGGCGCTGCGCTGGGCATGCGAAAGGCCGGGGAGGGGCCCCGGCCTTTCCAGTGAGATGCCTCTTCACCGTGGATCATTCTGCGGCACGGAACCGGCCCATGTCGCCCGTGCCGGCGGAAGAGTCCTCAGGTGGCGGAAGTGAGCTTGTGCCGGTCTCGGGCGCGCTGAACGAGGTTCTGCGCGGCCTTCTCGGAGCAACCGAGGCGGTCGGCGATCTCGCGGTACTTCAGGCCGGCGTTCTTGAGCTCGAGGGCGAGATCCTGCCGGGCCCGAGACCGCTTGATGAACTCGTCACGGGGTTCGGCGACAGCGCGCTGAACCGTGCGTGGGTGGCATCCCACTGACTGCGCGACCTCACGGGCAGTCCTGGTTCGGCGTACAGGGTTCTCAGCGGTCATCGGAGGGCCTCCTGCTGGATGAGTGTGCGGTCGATGCGGCGTTTGTCAGCGGCGCGTTCGCTGAGGCAAGTGCCCCAAGCTTTGCGTCGTTGGTTGGTGAGTTCTGGGGTGATGTTGCGCCAGGTCCAGCGGGCGATGGAGCGGGCCAGGTGCAGCACTTCGACCTCGCCCAGCGGGCCGCGGGTGAACTCCTCAGCGATGGCGGTGAGGTTCTTGTTCACGGCGAAGGCGTGAACGGTCTGCTCCCACTCGGTGGCCTCGTCGTAGCGCAGGCGGGCGCGGTAGGCCCATTGCCGGGTGAGGTGGAACAGGGCGACGTTGCGGCCCACAGACGACGC
>NZ_CANMRA010000083.1 GCF_947500125.1 uncultured Kocuria sp.
TCGTAGCGCAGGCGGGCGCGGTAGGCCCATTGCCGGGTGAGGTGGAACAGGGCGACGTTGCGGCCCACAGACGACGCTGTAAGGGCTTTTCCGGTCCTGGAGGGCCCTGGGAGGGCTCCGACGTCTCCGAGGGCCTGTGCGAGCTCCTGGAGGCCGTAGAGGGCGCTTTCCTCCCCCCACAGCGGCATGTGCTGGCGGTGGACGGGGTTCTTGGTCACCCGGCCCGCGTAGCCGATGTCCCCGCCCAGGACGTCGACGAGGCCTTGCTCGATGCGGGCCAGGAGGTTGATCGGTTTCCGGCGGGCGGAGTCGGTGAGGCACACCGGGGCGGCCAGGGCGTAGGCGATGTGCCCGGAGCGGGTGTGCGGGTTCAGGGTCACCCAGGAGGGCTGGGGCAGCCCGGCCAGATCGGCCACCTGATCAGCCTCGGAGCCGTCGTGGTCGGTGACCACGATCGACTGCAGGCACAGGGGGTTGGTCTCGATGTAGGGCAGCTGCAGAGCGTGCTCTCGGGACACCCGCCGGTAGGCGCCGTCCTTGCGCTCAGCGGCCAGTGGCGCCTGCGGTAGCCAGTGGTCGGCGAACACGTTCTGGAAGCTCATGAGGTGACCCAACCACAGATTCCCCATCTCCCCGGGTACGACTCACCTTAATCAGATACTTCCGCCGAAAATTCTTTCCAGCCTGCGCGTAGCGCAGCCCGTTTCCGGGTCCTGCCGAACGCCGCTGGAACCGTCACACCTCATGCATCATTCGATGACTGAGGCTTAGGTGACCCCACGCAGGCGCGCACAGGCATAGCTGCACCCTTCCGCCCGAGGTGCCCCAAGCACCGCAACCAGGCACCGACTCAGCCCCAATTTTCATCCGCCGGCCCCGACAACCACGGTCACTGTCGATGACTCCTGCTGCCCCCGATTAACCCTTCACGGGTGAGGGGTTAACCCGTTCTAGGTGAGGCGACCAGAACGGGTCCCTGTGCTTGGCCATGTGGTCGAGCGGGTGCCTGGCGGGGTGGCGTGGTGATTGGCGGTGGGCCGGTTTCGGGCGCGCTGGGGTGTCCTGGTTGTGCGCACCGAGGACTCCTGGGGAGGTGGTGTCGAGCGTCTTCCCCACCGGCTGGCCGAAGAATGCAAGAGGTGTGACGGCTCAGAAGTGCGTTGGTTGGCTCAGCGATGCGTTCAGCGGAGCAAAGCTGAGGGGGTGTGCTGATGGGTGGGGG
>NZ_CANMRA010000084.1 GCF_947500125.1 uncultured Kocuria sp.
ACCGGCGAGCAGCCCTCACCGCGGTCGCAGCCCTGAGCGCGGCCGGGACCGGTGTGCGCGCGGCGTGCGCGCTGGTCGGGATTTCCAAGGACCGCTTCTACCGTTCCCGCCGACCCGCCCCCGGACCGCGTCCGGAAGGGGTGCACCAGCGCGAGAGGGCCTACCGCCACCGGCTCGCCCCGGAGGAGGTCACCGCGTTCTTGGACGAGCTCACCGGCCCGGCCTACGGGCACCTATCGGTCACCGAGGCCTGGCAGCGGATGGTCGACGCCGGCCGGTACCACTGCTCGGTGGCCACCGCGCACCGGCTCGTGCGCCGGGCCGGGCTGAGCGGGGACTGGCGTGCGCAGCGGGCACCGGTGCCCGGCGGGACACGTCCGAAACCGGTGCTGAGCGCCACCGCCCCGAACCAGGTCTGGTGCTGGGACGTCACCGAGCTCACCGGCGTGGGCCGGGCCCGCTACAAGCTGTTCACGATCATGGACCTGTTCTCTCGTGCTGCCGTGGGCCACCACGTGGCTCAGACGGAGAACGCCGTGACGGCCGCGGCGTTCTTGACCGAGGCCATCACCGCCTCGACCACCGTGCCGGAGGTCGTCCACGCCGACAACGGCTCGTCGATGCGCGCGGGGAGCACCCACGAGCTCTACGCCCGCTTCGGGATCCGTCCCTCGCACTCCCGCCCGCGGGTCAGCGACGACAACCCTCACATCGAGGCGTTGTTCAAGACCGTGAAGTACACCCCGACCATCCCGGTGCGCTTCACCGACCTGGGCGCCGCCCGCACCTGGTGCCAGGAGTTCTTCACCGACTACAACGACCACCACCGCCACAGCGGGCTCAACGGCTACACCCCGGCCAGCGTGCACCACGGAACCTGGCCGGCCATCCACGCCGCGCGTACCACCGCCCGCGCCGCCTACGACCGGGCCCACCCCGCCCGCGTCCGGCC
>NZ_CANMRA010000085.1 GCF_947500125.1 uncultured Kocuria sp.
AGTAAGTGTTGGGAAAGGGGTCACCCTACGGTTTTCGCTTGCCATGGTCGTCGTCCTGGTGGTGGAGCCAGGCGGCGGGTCATCAGCCCGATCATGGACCACTTGACCATGGCTTCGGCGTGGGCGGGAAGGCGTTCGTAGTCGCGGGCCAGGCGGCGGGTGCGCATCAGCCAGGACAGGGTGCGTTCCACCACCCAGCGTCGGGGAAGGACCTCGAAGACGGGCCGCTTGTCTGTTCTCTTGACGATCCGCACGGTGATGGACAGGTAGTACTGGGCGAAGGCCAGCAGCTTGCCGGCGTAGCCGCCGTCGGCCCACACCACCACGATGGAGGGCATCGCCATCCGGGCCCGGTCGAGCACCAGCCGCCCGCCGTCACGGTCCTGCAGGGCCGCGGAGGTGACCAGCACGACGACCAGCAGCCCGAGGGTGTCGGTGACGATGTGGCGCTTGCGGCCGTTGATCTTCTTGCCCGCGTCGTAGCCGCGCGAGTCCGCCCCGACGGTGTCGGCGCCCTTGACCGACTGAGAATCCACGATCCCCGCCGATGCCATCGGGTCCCGCCCGGCCGCATCGCGCACTGCGTCGCGCAGGGCGTCGTGGATCCGGTCGGTGGTGCCCTCGGCGTTGAAGCGCTGGAAGTACCAGTAGACGGTGTCCCACGGCGGGAAGTCGTGGGGCAGCGACCGCCACGAGCACCCGGTGCGGTTGACGTACAAGATCGCCTCCACGATCCGCCGACGGGGGTGCTTGGCGGGGCGACCGCCGGGCTTGACCGGCACCATCGGTTCGATCAGCGCCCACTGCTCATCGGTCAGGTCCGAGGGGTAGGGGCGCGGGGAAGAAGACGCCATGCCACCACGATCCGCTCCTCCGTCCCGGCAGTCACGCCGAAGCACATCACGCTTTCCCAACACCTACT
>NZ_CANMRA010000086.1 GCF_947500125.1 uncultured Kocuria sp.
TGTACCCAGTCGGGACATTGGTAGCAGGACGGTGTTGACGTGAGGAAAGCCTCCGGGTGGGGTGTGGCTTGTCTAAGGCCCACATCCACCACGGAGGCTCCCGTGTCCCACCGTAACGCCCGCACCACCGTCCACGGCAGGCTGCTCATCGTCTCCCGGCACCGTTCCGGGATGCCGAAGTCCCACATCGCCAAGGCCATGGGCATCTCGCGCAAGTGCGTGGCCCACTGGATCACCCGTTACGAGACCGAGGGTGAGACCGGCCTGCAGGACCGGTCCTCGCGCCCGCACACCACCCCGACCCGCACACGTACGAGCACGGAGCAGCGGGTCCTGGCGCTGCGCGCCAGGACCCGGCAGGGCCAGGACTGGATCGCAGGTGAGCTGGGTATCCCGGCACGCACGGTAGGGCGGATCCTGCGCCGCCATCAGGTCCCGTACCTGCGCGAGCTGGACCCGCTCACCGGTGCGGTGATCCGGTCCTCGAAGACCACCGCGGTGCGCTACGAACGCGAGCACCCTGGGGAGCTGGTGCACATGGACGTGAAGAAGCTCGGGCGGATCCCTGATGGTGGCGGCTGGCGTGCCCTGGGGCGCGCGAACGCGGTCAGAGATCGTCGCCACGGACCCGGCTTCGACTACGTGCACTCGGTGGTCGATGACCACTCCAGGTTGGCGTACTCCGAGATCCACGCCGATGAGAAGGGCACCACCTGCGCCGGGTTCCTGGCCCGGGCGGCCGTCTACTTCGCCGGCCACGGGATCCCGAGGATCGAGCGGGTGA
>NZ_CANMRA010000087.1 GCF_947500125.1 uncultured Kocuria sp.
GGTCGTGCACCCGGGCCGCCGTCCGGGCGGCCGTCCGGGCGGCCGTCCGGGCGGGCGGTGGGCACCGTGGCGCTGCCCCCGGGCCCGTTCCCGGGCCGGTTCCGGGGGTCGCCTGCGGCCGTGGGGGCTTGCCGTGCGAGGGCCGCGGGCCGCCACTGCTCCGGGGGCGCCGCGTCCGGGTCGTCGGGGTAGGGGGGCTCGTCCGGGTACGGAGGCTCCTCGGGCGGCGGGACGTCGTCGTCCGACGGGGGGACGTCCCGGTCCCCTGCCCCCGGGGTCCCGCCGGGGAGCGCGCGGGCCGGGCGCCCGGTCGTCCCGTGGTCGGGGCGCGGTCCGCGCTGCGGCGCGGCCTGCGGTTCCGTCTCCTGCGCCGGCGGGTGGGCGGGCTGCGGGCCGGCAGGGCGCTCCGGCGTCGGGGCCGGGCCCGGGGACCCGCCCTCGGGTCGCTCCGGGGCCCGGGAAGCGGGCCCGGCCGGGGTCTCGGCAGCGGCGCCGCCCTGGGGAATGGCGGCCACGGACCAGCTGTGCACGGGCTCCTGGGCCCAGGCGGGGTCGGTCCACTCCGGGGGCGTGTCCGTGGCGGGCGTGCCGTGCGCGTCCCACGGGTCCTGTCCGCCGCGGCCCCCGTCCCGCGGTGCCTCGTCCGCGGCCGACTCCGGCGCGGGTGCCGGCGCGTCGCCCGGCGTCGTGCCCGCGGCCCGGGGCGGGGCCGGGTGGTCCTCGCGGCCGCT
>NZ_CANMRA010000088.1 GCF_947500125.1 uncultured Kocuria sp.
GCCGCGCGGGCGGCGTCCCGCGCCCGCGCGAGGGCCGTGGCGAGCTCGGTCCGCTCCGCCTCGGCGGCCTCGGCCGCGGCGCGGGTCTCGAGCGTTCCGGCCGCCTCCGCGGCGCCGCCCCAGGCGCTCGTGCCCGTGAACACGTCACCGGCCCGGGTGACGGCCGTCAGCTCGGGCGCATCGGCCACGATCCGGGCCGCCGTGGCGGCGTCCTCGGTGAGCACGGTGCCCGCGAGCAGGGCCCGGACGGCGGCCGCGCCGCGCCGGGCGTCGTCGCCGGGGCCGGCCTCCCCGGAGGTGCTCTCGGCGGTGCCGTCCCGCAGGACGGCCGCGGCGGGCCGGATCCCGGGCCGGTCGGGGAGCGCCGGGGGCGGGCCGGGCCGGCCCGGGGCGGCCGCGGCCACCAGCAGGTGCACCCGGCCCACGCCGTCGGCGCGCAGGGACTCGAAGACGGAGACGGCCGCACCGTGGGAGCGCACCGCGAGGGCCTCGGCGTAGGGGCCCATGGCGGCGGTCACCGCCCGCTCCCAGCCGGGCTCGACGTCGACGAGGTCGACGACGGCGCCGAGCACGGTCTCGGCGTGCCGGTCGAGGACCGCCGCGGAGCCGTCGGGCTGGCGCAGGGCGGCGCGCAGGGTCTCGGCGCGGGCGCGCTGGGCGTCGTGGGCGCGCAGCAGCTCCTGGGCCGCGGCCTCGGCCTCCCGTGCGGCGGTGCGGGCCCCGGCGGCGGC
>NZ_CANMRA010000089.1 GCF_947500125.1 uncultured Kocuria sp.
GTCAACGGCGACGGCCACCGGGAGGTCCTGGGCATGCGGGTGGCCACGGCCGAGACCGGGGCGGCGTGGAACGAGTTCTTCGCCGACCTGGTGGCCCGGGGCCTGGGCGGAGTCCGCCTGGTCACCAGTGACGCCCACGCCGGTCTCAAGGACGCGATCGCCGCGCACCTGCCCGGGGCGTCCTGGCAGCGGTGCCGCACCCACTACGCGGCCAATCTCATGTCGATCTGCCCGAAGAGCATGTGGCCGGCCGTGAAGGCGATGCTGCACTCGGTCTATGACCAGCCCGATGCCGCCGCGGTGAACGCCCAGTTCGACCGGCTGATCGACTACGTCGCCGAGAAGCTGCCCGAGGTGGCTGAGCACCTGGCCGACGCCCGGGAGGACCTGCTGGCCTTCACCGGCTTCCCGAAAGACGTGTGGATGCAGATCTGGTCCAACAACCCCGCCGAGAGGCTGAACAAGGAGATCCGCCGGCGCACCGACGCGGTCGGGATCTTCCCCAACCGGGCCGCCATCGTTCGCCTCGTGGGCGCGGTGCTGGCCGAGCAGACCGATGAGTGGGCCGAGGGCCGCCGCTACCTCGGACTCGAGGTCCTCACCCGTTGCCGGCTCACCCCCGTGGCCCGCACCGGAAGCG
The DNA here is from genome assembly GCF_947500125.1 of uncultured Kocuria sp. GTDB lineage: Bacteria > Actinomycetota > Actinomycetes > Actinomycetales > Micrococcaceae > Kocuria. The sequence continues at coordinate 641 of NZ_CANMRA010000089.1, forward strand.
AGGTGATCCCCGACCCCCTGACCGCCCTCACTGCCTGACCCCTACGAAAGATCGCTACACCACTTCTCGGGGCTTGACC
>NZ_CANMRA010000090.1 GCF_947500125.1 uncultured Kocuria sp.
AGACGCCATGCCACCACGATCCGCTCCTCCGTCCCGGCAGTCACGCCGAAGCACATCACGCTTTCCCAACACCTACTCAGCGCCCTGCTCGCGGGCTCACGAGCCGCGGCCGTCCCAGAGACTCGTCCTCGGGCCTCGGAGGCCCGCAGGGAGGCCCTGGCGCCTTCATGCCCCACCGTGGTCGGACCGACGGACCTGGGCTTTCCGCCCACGATCCCGGTTTCCGGCGGATGGGCGTCCTCCGCCAGGGCGGTGACCACGACGTGGTGGTCGGCGTCGTGCCGACGCTCGACGACGGGTGGGTACGCCCCCCGGTTCTCGACCGGTGGGCGTCCGCTTCCGGGCCAGAGGACCCCGTCGAGCTGTGCGGAGGCGCGGAGAGGGACGCTCCAGGGCTCCTCCTGGGCTCCTCCTGGGCGTGCTCGAGGGAGTCGGGGAACGGTCCCGCCCGGGACCGGGGGCTCACCTGCTAGCGGACATGCCAATCTCCCTGTGGGCGGACACGTACCTCCCTGCTGACGGACAGCTGATCTCCCTGTTCTCAGCCCCGGGGCCAGCCTCGTGTCGGTCCC
>NZ_CANMRA010000091.1 GCF_947500125.1 uncultured Kocuria sp.
GGGCCGGCCTCGTCCAGGGGTCGGTGGCGGAAGGACTCCACGTGCTCGTCGAGGTCGGTGGCCATGCGCGAGACCTGGGACTTCGACAGGGAGTTGATGCCCAGGGTCTTCACCAGCTTGTCCATCCGACGGGTCGAGACCCCGGCGAGGTAACAGTCGGCGACCACGGTGATCAGCGCGGACTCAGCCCGTTTGCGCCGCTCCAGCAACCACTCGGGGAAGTAGGTGCCGGTGCGCAGTTTCGGCACGGCGACGTCGATCGTGCCGATGCGGGTGTCGAGGTCGCGGTGGCGGTAGCCGTTGCGCTGCGCAGACCGGGTCGGGGTGGGCTTGCCCCATTCGGCGCCGACCACCGCCTCGGCATCAGCAGACAAGAGAGCGTTGATCACCGTCTGCAACAAGCTGCGCATCAGATCCGGGGACGCGTCGGACAGGGCTTCGCCGAGCAGGCCAGCAGGGTCGACAATATGAGGAGCGGTCATCGTGATGATGTCCTTTCGAGGGTGCTGTGAGAGGTGAACTCGAAAGAT
>NZ_CANMRA010000092.1 GCF_947500125.1 uncultured Kocuria sp.
GTCGTCGAACCGGGCCGCGGCCCGTGCCAGTACCGGGACGGCCCCGGCGGCGGCGGTCACGGCCCGGTCCAGGACGAGGTCGTCGAACCGGGCCAGGGCGTGCGCCAGGCCCAGCGCGGGGCGCACGACGACGGCGTGCGCGGCGGCCTCCAACCCCAGCCACCGGCCGGCCCAGCCCGGCTCGGGGACGCGCAGGCGCAGCATCAGCAGCAGGACGACCAGGGCGATCGCGGCCGAGACGAGCAGCTCGACGGGCGCCACCCCGCCGTGCCCGCCCACCGCCTCGGCGAGGGCCCGGCTGACCGGGGGCAGGGCCAGAGCCCCCAGCACGGCCGCGCCGGCGGCGAGCACGAGAAGCGGGGCCTGCTCCAGCACCCCCACCTTCCCGGTGCCGCCTTCCTCGGCCTCAGCGCGGGCACCTCGGCGCCAGATGGTCCACAGGACCTTGCCCGCGTAGGCCGCGGACAGGGCCGCCGCCACGAGCCCGGCGGCGTAGAGCCA
>NZ_CANMRA010000093.1 GCF_947500125.1 uncultured Kocuria sp.
CTGCTGCTGGTGATCCTGGCGGCCATGACCGTGGAGATGGCCATGGGCTTCGCCGTGGCCACGCTGCTGCACCGCAGGCGGCAGACCGACATGACCGACATGGCCGAGGAGCTCTCCCGATGACCGGGTCCCAGGCCGTGCTGCTGGCCGTGGTGGTGCTCCCGGCCGCAGTGGGGGCGGTGCTCGCCCTCACCCGGGCGGAGCGGGCCGCGGCCCCGGTCGCCGTGCTCACCGCCGCGCTGACCACGGTGCTGGCGGCCGCCGCCGCCCTGACCCAGCCTGCTCTGGCATACCCGTTCGTGGCCGGCGCCGACTTCGCGCTGGAGGTCGACGCCCTCGCAGCACTGACCCTCCCGATGGTCGCGGGAGTGACGCTGCTGGTGCTGGTCTTCGCGGCCGGCAGCATCCGGGCGGCACGGCCCCGCTTCCACGGGCTGATGCTGGTCTTCGCCGC
>NZ_CANMRA010000094.1 GCF_947500125.1 uncultured Kocuria sp.
GATCCTCTCAACCACTGCGGCCAGCCCGTTTCCGGTTCCGGGGCTGGTTCCGGTGCCCGGGTGCGGGCCCTGGCGCTCTTGGCGGCTGCTTCCAAGAGCGCGGAAGCTTTTCCCAGGATCTCCACCGCCTCCTGCGAGGCGGCCAGCTTGCCCTGGAGGACCTGGTTCTCGGCCCGCAACCGGGCCAGTTCGGCCCGTTCCTCGGCACTCATCTCTTTCCTTCCGCGCACCGGTTGCACGACCAGGCCCGGGTCCACCAGCCGTCCCTCGGCCCGGGCTCGAGCCCAGGCCGAGACCGTCTTGGGATTCACCCCGACGTGGGCGAAGAACGCGGCCTTCGCGCCACGACCGGTGCACTTGTCGAACTCGATCAGCAGCTCCCACCGCTGAGCAGCGCTGAAGTGCTGCCGACGGGAAACACGCACTGGAACATCCATGACGGACACCTT
>NZ_CANMRA010000095.1 GCF_947500125.1 uncultured Kocuria sp.
TACATGGTGATGTTCATGGGCATGAACCCGGCGCTGATGCCCATGGACATGACCCACGGGAAGAAGACCGCGATCGGTGCCTCGGCCGGGGTCTTCGTGCTGCTGGCCGCCGGTGCCCTGCTGATCCCGTGGCCGCAGCGGCGCGGCGCCCCGCCGGAGGACGTCACGCACGCGCTGGGCCTGGAGATCATGGGTGAGAAGATGCTGGTCATGGCCGTGGTGGGTCCGGTCATGGTGGCGACCATCGTGGCCGGGGTGGTCCTGGCGGCCCACCGCACCCGCTACGACCGGCTCGGTGACGACCTGCGCCGCCGCCCGGCCGAGGACCCGCAGCCGGGAGGGGTGGGCCGATGACCCTGGAAGCCGTGCTGGTCGTGGCCGCCGCGCTGTTCGCGGTGGGGCTCTACGGCGCCCTGTCCCAGCAGGTGGTGGTGATGGT
>NZ_CANMRA010000096.1 GCF_947500125.1 uncultured Kocuria sp.
AGCGCGCTCACCGGGCTGGGGCCCTTCATCGCCCCGGAGAGCCAGAACGAGAAGGGCAGCTGCGCCGCCTTGCCCAGTGCCGCCACCAGGATCCCGGCCGCGATCACATGCCGCCACGGGTCCTCCGCGGCCGGCAGGGCGGACAGCGCCATTCCGGCGCCCCCGGCCAGGGCGGCCCCGGCGGCGATGTAGAGCCCCAGGTCCGCGGTGCGGGTCGTGACGAACGCCGTGAGCCCGGCCGAGACGCGAGCGGAGTCCCGCCACCAGAACCCGATCAGCGCGTAGGAGGTCGCCCCCATCAGCTCCCAGGCGAACAGCAGCGCCGGAAGGCTGGCGGCCGTGACCGTGGCCAGGGCCGCGGCGGCGAAGACCAGCATCAGCCCGTGGAAGCGGGGCCGTGCCGCCCGGATGCTGCCGGCCGCGAAGA
>NZ_CANMRA010000097.1 GCF_947500125.1 uncultured Kocuria sp.
CGCTACTACGGCGGCTGCGAGCACGTGGACGTGATCGAGCAGCTGGCCATCGACCGGGCCAAGGACCTCTTCGGCGCCGGCTTCGCGAACGTCCAGCCGCACTCCGGGGCGCAGGCCAACGCCGCGGTCATGTCCGCGCTGCTCCGGCCCGGGGACACCATCCTGGGGCTGGACCTCGCCCACGGCGGGCACCTCACCCACGGCATGAAGCTCAACTTCTCCGGCAAGCTCTACCGGGTCGCCGCCTACGGGGTCTCCGAGGACGACCACCGGATCGACATGGACGAGGTCGCCCGCCTCGCCCGGGAGCACCGCCCGCAGCTGATCATCGCCGGCTGGTCCGCCTACACGAGGCAGCTGGACTTCACCGCGTTCCGCGCGATCGCCGACGAGGTCGGGGC
>NZ_CANMRA010000098.1 GCF_947500125.1 uncultured Kocuria sp.
CCGGTGAGCGCGCTGCTGCACTCGGCGGCGATGGTGGCCATGGGCGGCTACCTGCTGCTGCGCGTGGAACCGCTGCTGGCCTCCACCGGGTGGGCGGGTCCGGCCGCGGCATGGATCGGGGTGGCCACCGCGGTGCTGATGGGGATCGTGGCGCTGGCCCAGCGGGAGCTCAAGCAGCTGCTGGCGGCATCGACGGTGGCGCAGCTGGGGTTCGTGGTGCTGGCCGCCGGGGTGGGCGCGGTCAGCGGCGGGGCGGCCCACCTGGTGGCCCACGCCTCCACCAAGGCCCTGCTGTTCCTGGCCGCCGGGGCGTGGCTGACAGCACTGGGCACCGAGGAGCT
>NZ_CANMRA010000099.1 GCF_947500125.1 uncultured Kocuria sp.
AGCACCGCCGCGCTGGTCAACGAGCTCGCCGAGGCCGCCGACGCCAAGCAGCTCTCCCGGGTGGTGGGCCGCTACGGACGCCTGGACCTGCTCTGCCTGGACGAACTGGGCTACGTCCACCTCGACGCCCGCGGGGCCGAGCTGCTGTTCCAAATCATCACCGAACGCGAGGAACGCGCCTCGATCGCCTGCGCCACCAACGCCCCGTTCAGCGAATGGGGCGCCACCTTCACCGACCCCCGCCTGGCCGCGGCCGTCGTGGACCGGCTGACCTTCAACGCCCACATCATCAACACCGGCACCAGCTCCTACCGGCTGCG
>NZ_CANMRA010000100.1 GCF_947500125.1 uncultured Kocuria sp.
CACCACCTGCGCCGGGTTCCTGGCCCGGGCGGCCGTCTACTTCGCCGGCCACGGGATCCCGAGGATCGAGCGGGTGAGTATGACAACCCCATTTGGCCCCACTGTGATGGTCTGATTTGGCCCCACCCCGGGGTGTTGGTTGGTGATCCGCGGACGTCGGCGACGCCTGGGGCATGGTCGGCGGGGTGATGGTCAGCGGTCAGGTGGTGGCGGCTCCTTTCCGGGCGCGGGTGGTGCGCAGCCGGTAGGAGCTGGTGCCGGTGTTGATGATGTGGGCGTTGAAGG
>NZ_CANMRA010000101.1 GCF_947500125.1 uncultured Kocuria sp.
CGGTCGGTGGCGGTGTCCCAGGAGTGCAGCATCAGCGCGGCGGTTTCGGCGGTGGCCTCCACATCGGCCCGGTCCACGGTGTCCGGGTCGGGGAAAGAACCTTGCCCGGGGGTGTGCTCGGTGGTGGAGGGAGTAGCCGTGGCGGGGGTGGTGGTCTGCTCGCTGGCCTGTTGCGCTGCATCGGGCCCGCAGGCGGTCAAGGGTAGGAGGCACAGGGCCAGGGCGGTGATCAGGCGGTGTCGGGTCATTTCGGCCATGCTCCTTTCTGTTTGAGGATGGGCTCG
>NZ_CANMRA010000102.1 GCF_947500125.1 uncultured Kocuria sp.
CAGGTCTCGCGCATGGCCACCGACCTCGACGAGCACGTGGAGTCCTTCCGCCACCGACCCCTGGACGAGGCCGGCCCTTTCACGTTCGTCGCCGCCGACGCGCTGACCATGAAAGTCCGAGAGGGCGGGCGGGTGGTCAACGCGGTCGTGCTGCTGGCCACCGGAGTCAACGGCGACGGCCACCGGGAGGTCCTGGGCATGCGGGTGGCCACGGCCGAGACCGGGGCGGCGTGGAACGAGTT
>NZ_CANMRA010000103.1 GCF_947500125.1 uncultured Kocuria sp.
TGGGCCGGTGGACGGGGGTGGGTAAGTCACTGTGGTGTCCGCCCGTGGTGGGCGGTATTCAGTTGTGGGGCTTCTCCGAACAACCGTGGGGGTTGTTGGTTGGGAGCCGTATAGTGGACGCGGTGTTCTGTGTTTTGTTCCCACCCGTGGTCCCAACAGTGTTGGGGGGTGGGGTGTGGTGTAAGTTGTCGGCGTATTAGTACCGGTCGGCTGCACACGTCGTTGGTTCGTGCTTCCACC
>NZ_CANMRA010000104.1 GCF_947500125.1 uncultured Kocuria sp.
CAGGTCTCGCGCATGGCCACCGACCTCGACGAGCACGTGGAGTCCTTCCGCCACCGACCCCTGGACGAGGCCGGCCCGTTCACGTTCGTCGCCGCCGACGCGCTGACCATGAAAGTCCGAGAGGGCGGGCGCGTGGTCAACGCCGTGGTCCTGATTGCGACCGGGGTCAACGGCGACGGCCACCGGGAGGTCCTGGGCATGCGGGTGGCCACGGCCGAGACCGGGGCGGCGTGGAA
>NZ_CANMRA010000105.1 GCF_947500125.1 uncultured Kocuria sp.
GCGGGATCGAAATTCTTCGGCATGACAACATCCTTCCTGACCGGAAAAGATGCGGCATCAAACTTGGGGGGATTCACTCACCGCTCGGCTAGATCGTGGATCAGGTTCAAAGTGTCGCGCACCGTGCGCGGTCAAGCCCCCGGGAGTGGTGTAGCGATCCTTCGTACGGGGATCAGGCCGTGAGGGCGGTCAAGGGATCGGGGTTC